>NZ_JCALDN010000012.1:0-113839 GCF_059812885.1 Mycobacterium sp. NGS33
GTTCACCGTACGCCGCGGGGTCACCGGTGCAGGGCGGTTCGCAGCGCCGTCAGCCCGGCCTCGAGCGCCGCGGTGGCCGTGGGCACCACGCCGGCATAGCCCAGGTAACCGTGCACCAGCGTCTCGGCGTTGTGCACCTGGGTGGCGACGCCGGCGGCGGACAGCAGCTCGCCGTACCGGATGCCGTCGTCGCGCAGCGGGTCGTAACCGGCGACGGCGATGTAGGCGGGCGCCAGGTTGCTCAGGTCCGTGGCGCGTCCCGGCGCCATGTCCGACGGCGGATTCGACAGGTCGACTTCGCCCGCGTACCAACGGGAGAACTCCGCGACGGCCTTGACGTCCAGGATCGGTGCGGTCGCGTTTTCGGCGAACGACGGCAGCGACGCGTCCCACATGGTCGAGGGATACCACAACAGCTGGAACACGATCGGCGGGCCGCCGTGGTCCCGCGCCCGCTGTGCCACGGCGGCCGAAATGGTGCCGCCGGCCGAATCGCCGGCGACGGCGATCCGGCTCGCGTCGCCGTGCAGTTCGGTGGCGTTCTCGGCGACCCAAAGCGTTGCGGCCCAAGCGTCTTCGACGGCGGCGGGGTAGGGGTGCTCGGGAGCCAGCCGGTAGTCGACGGACACCACGATCGCGTCGGCGCCGACCGCGTGCTGACGCGCGGTGCCGTCGTGGGTGTCGAGGTCGCCGATGACGAAGCCGCCGCCGTGGAAGTACAGCACCACCGGCGCGGGGGCGCCGTCCGGGTGGCCATCGGAATGGCTTGGCGGCCAATAGATCCGGACCGCGATCGGGCCGGTGGGGCCGGTGATCGTGCGGTCCTCGACCCGCAGCTCGGGGTGCAGCGGCCGGCGCGGCAGGTCGCGGAACCGCTGGCGCGCCGCGTCGATGCCGTCCTCAGTGGATAGCCGGAAGGGAACCGCATCCAGTACCTTCTGCAGGATGGGGTCGATAGCGGGTTTCTCGTCGGCTGTGTTATCCAAGCTGGGCATGGACGTACCGTACGCACCTCGTCTGGTGGCCGGGGCCTGGGTGGTGGCCGGCTGGGTGGCCCTCGGCTACGGCATCTACCTGACCGTGCTGGCGCTGCGCTCGCCGCCGGGAATCGAGCTGACCGGGCACTGGGTGTTGCAGCCGGCGTTCAAGGCCTCGATGGCGTTCCTGCTGACCCTGGCCGCGGCCGGGCATGCCGTCGTCCGCGAGCGGCGCTGGCTGATGGCGGCGCTGCTGCTGTCGGCCCTCGGCGACTGGGTGCTGGCGATCCCGTGGTGGACGCTGTCCTTCGTGGTGGGCCTGGCGGCATTCCTGTTGGCGCACATCTGTTTTGTGGGCGCGCTGCTGCCGCTGGTGCCGGCGTTCTCGGGGGCGTCGAAGGACGCGCGGCCGTCGACGGTGCGCATCGTTGCGGCGGTCCTGATGTGTGCGGCCTCGATCGCGCTGCTGGTCTGGTTCTGGCCCCACCTGGGCGCGGAGAAGCTGACGATTCCGGTGACGGTCTACATCGTGGTGCTGACGGCGATGGTGTGCACGGCCCTGCTGGCGAAGCTGCCGACGATCTGGACGGCGGTGGGGGCGGTGTGTTTCGCGGCCTCGGATTCGATGATCGCCATCGGCCGCTTCGTGCTGGGCAACGAGGCGCTGGCCGTGCCGATCTGGTGGTCGTATGCGGCGGCCCAGATCTTGATCACGGCCGGATTCTTCTTCGGCCGCGAGCTTCCCGCGGACGCCGACGGAGACGCCCCGGCGCCCGCCGAGAGCTGATTGTCGCCGGTGCCCGGTACGCTGCGGTCTGCGACGGTAAAACTCTGGATGGCAACATGATTCGCGGCCCGGGGGCCCGGTGAGCGGCGGCGCACGCACGCCCGTCGAGGTGGAGCCCATCGCCCGGGTGCTGCCGATGCTCTCGGTGCCGCATCTGGATCGCGAGTTCGACTACCTGGTGTCGGCCGAGCAGTCCGACGACGCCCAGCCCGGGGTGCGGGTGCGGGTGCGTTTCCACGGCCGGCTGGTCGACGGGTTCGTGCTGGAGCGCCGCCACGACACCGACCACCCCGGCAAGCTGGGATGGCTGGATCGCGTCGTGTCGGCCGAGCCGGTGCTCACCCCGGAGATTCGCCGGCTGGTCGACGCGGTCGCGGCGCATTACGCGGGCACCCGGCCCGACGTGTTGCGTCTGGCCGTGCCTGCCCGGCATGCCCGCGTCGAGCGGGAACCGCTGGTGAGCCGTGATCCGGTGATCCCGGAGCCCGTCGACCCGTCGGGCTGGGACGGTTACGGCCGGGGCGCCCAGTTCCTGGCGGCCCTGGCCGAATCGCGCGCCGCGCGGGCCGTCTGGCAGGCGCTGCCGGGCGAGTCGTGGACGGACCGGTTCACCGAGGCCGCGGCGCAGACGGTGCGCACCGGCCGCTCGGTGCTGGCCATCGTTCCCGACCAGCGCGACCTGGACGCGCTGTGGCGGGCCGCGACGGCGCGGATCGACGAGGGCCTCGTGGTAGCCCTGTCGGCCGGGCTCGGCCCGGCGGCCCGGTACCGGCGGTGGCTGGCGGCGCTGCGCGGCACCGCGCGGTTGGTGATCGGCACCCGCAGCGCGGTGTTCGCGCCGCTGAGTGACCTGGGGCTGGTGATGGTGTGGTCCGACGCGGACGACAGCCTGGGCGAGCCGCGGGCACCGTATCCGCATGCCCGCGAGGTGGCGATGCTGCGCGCGCATCAGGCCCGCTGCGCGGCGGTGATCGGGGGCTACGCGCGCACCGCCGAGGCTCACGCGCTGGTGCGCAGCGGCTGGGCGCACGACATCGTCGCGGCGCGGCCGATGGTGCGCGCCCGCACGCCGCGGGTGATCGCCCTGGACGACACCGGTTACGCCGACGAGCGCGACCCGGCGGCGCGCACGGCGCGCCTGCCGTCCATCGCCTTGCGCGCCACCCGCTCGGCGCTGCAGGCGGAGGCGCCGGTGCTGGTGCAGGTGCCGCGGCGCGGCTATGTCCCATCCCTGGCCTGCGCGCGCTGCCGCACCATCGCCCGGTGCCGGCACTGCACTGGTCCGCTGTCGCTGCAGGAAGGCGGCGCGGCGTTGCTGTGCCGCTGGTGCGGTCGGGTCGACCCGACGCGACGGTGCGCGCGCTGCGGGTCCGACGCGGTGCGCGCCGTCGTCGTCGGGGCGCGGCGCACCGCCGAAGAGCTCGGTCGCGCCTTTCCGGGCACGGCGGTGATCACGTCGTCGGGCGACGGCGTGGTGCCCGAGGTCGGCCGCGGCCCCGCGCTGGTGGTGGCCACCCCCGGCGCCGAGCCGCAGGCGTCCGGCGGTTACGGGGCGGCACTGCTGTTGGACACCTGGGCGCTGCTGGGCCGCCAAGACCTGCGCGCGGCCGAGGACGCGCTGTGGCGCTGGATGAGCGCCGCCGCGCTGGTGCGCGCCCGCGGCGAGGGCGGCGTGGTGCTGGTGGTCGCCGAATCGGCGCTTCCCACAGTGCAATCGCTGATCCGATGGGATCCGGTGGGTCATGCGGAGGCGGAGGTGACGGCGCGGGCCGAGGTGGGTCTGCCGCCCAGCGTGCACATGGCGGCCATCGACGGAACGGCCGGCGCGGTCACCGCGCTGCTCGACGAAGCGAGGCTAGCGGGCCAGGAGTCCTTGCACGCGGATTTGCTTGGGCCCGTGGACCTTCCGCCCGGCGTGCGCCGCCCGGCCGGAACCCCGGCCGGCGTGCCGGTGACGAGAATGCTGGTGCGCGTGCCCCGTCAGCAGGGGCTGGCGCTGGCGGCGGCCCTGCGGCGCGCCGTCGGTGTGCTCAGCGCTCGGCAGACTCATGAGCCGGCCAGGGTCCAGATCGACCCGCTGCACATCGGCTAACTTTCATGAACCGTTACCCTGGGCGACAATTTGTGCGTGCAATAATTCCTTCTTGCGACATTGGAAGGTTGCTACACTTTCTCATCCTTAGCCGCCGAGAGGCCGGAACCATCCGGGAGGGGCGATATGACAGCGGACAACACCGCCGTTGACGAGTCATTGGACGTCATCACCGATGCTTTGCTGACGGCCTCCCGTTTGCTGATGGCGATCTCGGCGCGGTCCGTGGGCCAGGTCGACGAGACCATCACCATCGCCCAGTTCCGGACGCTGGTGATCCTGTCCAATCGCGGTCCGGTCAACCTCGCCACCCTCGCCGGACTGTTGGGCGTGCAGCCCTCGGCCACCGGCCGGATGGTGGACCGGTTGGTCGCCGCAGGCCTGATCGACCGCTTGCCCCACCCGACCTCGCGGCGTGAGCTGCTCGCCGCGCTCACCACGCGTGGCCGCGACGTCGTCCGGCAGGTGACCGCGCACCGGCGTGCCGAGATCGCGGCCATCGTGGCGAAGATGCCGCCGCCGGAGCGGCATGGGCTGGTGCGGGCGCTGACGGCGTTCACGGCCGCCGGCGGCGAGCCCGACGTCCACCTGGACGCCGAGGTCGACCTGTAGCGGTTACTCGCTTCGCTTTTCGGCGGTCACCAGCAGGTACTCCCACCCCATGGTGCCGCCGGTCAGGTGCTGCTGCGCGAGTTCGATGAGCTGGGCGTCGAGTTCGGCGGCCAGCACCGGGTTGTGGCCGATGTTCGCGTAGGCCTCGATGGTCGGGCCGTAGTGCTGCTTGAAGTACGCGTGCACGGCCTCGGCGCTGTCGAATCGGTTGACCGCCAAAATGCCTCGCGTGGTGGTGATCTCGCCGATCCGGTCACCGAGCAGCGCGGCGACGTAGCCCGGGCGCCCCCAGAGCGCCGCCGGCGGCGCGGGGTGCGACAGGCTCGGCCGGTAGGGCCGGATGGTGGCGAGCATCCGGCCGAAGAAGCCTTCGGGGGTCCAGCTGATCACGCCGATCGTGCCGCCCGGGCGGCAGACCCGGACCAGCTCGGTGGCGGCGCGCTGCTGGTTGGGGGCGAACTGGACGCCGATCGCCGACATGACGACATCGAATTCATCGTCACCGAACGGCAGCGCCTGGGCGTTGGCTTCCCGGTAGTCGAGGGTCAGACCCCGCGCCGCGGCCCTGGCCCGCGACCGCTGCAGCAGCTCGGGAGTGAGGTCGGTGGAGACGACCGTGGCGCCCGTCGCGGCCGCGGGCAGCGAGATGTTGCCCGAGCCGGCGGCGACGTCGAGGACCCGTACCCCCGGCCCGATGCCGGTGGCCTCGACCAGGGCGGGTCCGAGCGGGGCCATCACCTCCTCGGCCATCAGCGCATAGTCGCCCAGCGCCCATACCGTGCGATGCGTGGCGGCCACCGAGGCGTCACTGATCGGAGTGTCGAGGGTCATCAGACCTCCTTGGGAGGGGAAGGGGGTTGTCTTTCGACCTCGTTGTCGACGTGAACCGGCGATCACACCGGTAGACAGTGGCTCCTAGAAATAGTAGCCATAAGCAATAGTGTACGCACGCACATTCCGCCGGCGGGTCCGGGCCGCGCCCGTCGCTTTCTAGACTGGCCCGGTGCGCCTCGTCTTCGCCGGAACCCCCGAACCCGCGCTGCCCGCATTGCGCCGCCTCATCGACTCGCCGCGTCACGATGTGGTCGCGGTGCTGACCCGTCCCGATGCCGCGGTGGGACGGCGCGGAAAGCTGGAGCCGTCACCGGTGGCCCGCGAGGCGCTCGAGCGCGGCATTCCGGTGCTGCGGCCGTCGCGGCCGAACTCCGACGAATTCGTCGGCGAGCTCGCACAGGTGGCCCCCGACTGCTGCGCGGTGGTGGCCTATGGCGCGCTGCTGCGCGACGGCCTGCTCGCCGTGCCCCCGCGGGGCTGGATCAACCTGCACTTCTCGCTGCTGCCCGCCTGGCGCGGCGCCGCGCCGGTGCAGGCGGCCATCGCAGCGGGGGACAGCATCACCGGGGCCTCGACGTTCCAGATCGAGCCGAGCCTGGACTCGGGTCCGATCTACGGAGTCGTGACCGAGACGATCCGGCCGACCGACACCGCCGGGGAATTGCTTGAGCGACTGGCTGTTTCGGGTGCGGAGCTGTTGTCGGCCACGCTGGACGGCATCGCCGACGCGACCCTGACGCCGGTGCCGCAACCCACCGAGGGGGTCAGCATCGCGCCGAAGATCACCGTCGAGCAGGCCCGGGTGCGCTGGGACCTGCCGGCCCAGGTGATCGATCGCCGCATCCGTGCCGTCACCCCCAACCCGGGTGCCTGGACGCTGCTCGGTGACCTGCGCGTCAAACTGGGCCCGGTGCAGCCTGCCGAGCCCTCCGCGACGCCCGGACCGCCGGAACCGTTGCCGCCCGGCGCCATTCACGTCGACCGCACAAGCGTCTGGGTCGGTACCGGCTCGGATCCCGTGCGGCTGGGCCAAATCCAGCCACCCGGAAAGAAATTCATGAACGCGGTCGACTGGGCGCGCGGCGCGCGGCTGGACCCCGCGGTGCGGGCGACATGACCACCGGCCGCGACAGACCCGGGCGCGGGCGGCCGGAACGCAAGCCGCCACGTCCGCAACAGCGCGACCGCCGGCCCCAGCAGCGCGACCGCCGGCCACCGCGCCGGCCGCTGGACCCGGCCCGCGCCGCCGCGTTCGACGTGCTCCGGGCGGTCAGCGAGCGCGACGCGTATGCCAACCTGGCCCTGCCCGCACTGCTGCGCGAACGCGGAATCACCGGCCGGGACGCGGCTTTCGCCACCGAGCTGACTTACGGCACCTGCCGCAGCCGCGGCCTGCTCGACGCCGTCATCGGCGCGGCGGCGGGACGCCCGCCGGACGCCATCGACCCGGTGCTACTCGACCTGTTGCGCCTCGGCGCGTATCAGCTGCTGCGCACCCGGGTCGACGCCCACGCCGCGGTGTCCACCACCGTCGAGCAGGCCGGAATCGAATTCGATTCGGCGCGAGCGGGATTCGTCAACGGGGTGCTGCGCACCATCTCCGGGCGCGACGAGCGTTCCTGGGTCGCCGAGCTGGCCCCCGACCCGGCGCGGGACCCGATCGGGCACGCCGCGTTCGTGCATGCCCACCCCCGGTGGATCGCCCAGGCGTTTGCCGACGCATTGGGGGCCGCCGCGACCGAACTCGACGCCGTACTGGCCAGCGACGACGAACGGCCCCAGGTGCATCTGGCCGCCCGCCCCGGAGCGATCACCGCCGCCGAACTGGCCGACGCGGTGGACGGCACCGTCGGCCGCTATTCGCCGTATGCCGTCTACCTGGCGGGTGGCGATCCCGGCCGGCTGGCGCCGGTGCGCGACGGCGCCGCGCTGGTCCAGGACGAGGGCAGCCAGCTGGTGGCCCGCGCGCTGACGCTGGCCCCGGTCGACGGCGACGCCGGCCGGTGGCTGGACCTGTGCGCCGGCCCGGGCGGCAAGACGGCGCTGCTGGCCGCGCTCGGCGCGGCCTCGGAGGCCCGCGTCACCGCGGTGGAGCCGGCGCCCCGGCGCGCCGATCTGGTGGCCGAGAACACGCGCGGCCTGCCGGTCGACGTGCTGCGGGTCGACGGGCGGCACACCGATCTGGAGCCGACCTTCGACCGGGTGCTCGTCGACGCCCCCTGCACCGGGCTGGGGGCGCTGCGCCGCCGCCCGGAGGCGCGGTGGCGGCGTCAGCCCGCCGACGTGCCGACGCTGACCAAGCTGCAGCGCGAGCTGCTGGGCGCCGCGATCGCGCTGACCCGCCCCGGCGGCGTGGTGCTCTACGCCACCTGCTCGCCGCACCTGGCCGAGACCGTCGGCGTGGTCGCCGACGCGCTGCGCCGCCACCCGGTGAGCGCGCTGGACACCCGGCCGTTGTTCGAGCCCTTGGACAGGGGAGCCGACCTGGGGGACGGGCCGCACGTCCAGCTCTGGCCCCACCGCCACGGCACGGATGCGATGTTCGCGGCCGCGCTGCGCCGCGAGGCGGGGTAGCGGGAGCGCGACACAGAGACCCCGCCGCGGCCGCGCTGCGCCGCGAGGCCGGGTAGCGGGGCCCGCCGGATGTGAAGGGGGGCGCGCGGCTCAGTAGTCTGGCGCTCATGCCTCGCAACATCGCGGGACCTCTGATCGCGCCATCGATCCTGTCCGCTGACTTCTCCCGGCTCGCCGACGAAGCCGCCGCCGTGACCGGCGCCGACTGGTTGCACGTGGACGTGATGGACAACCACTTCGTGCCGAACCTGACCCTCGGGCTGCCGGTGGTCGAGAGCCTGCTGGCCGCCACCACCATCCCGATGGACTGCCACCTGATGATCGAGGATCCGGATCGCTGGGCGCCTCCGTATGCCGAGGCGGGCGCGTACAACGTCACGTTCCACGCCGAGGCCACCCAGAATCCGGTCGGCGTGGCCCGCGACATCCGCGCCGCCGGCGCTAAGGCGGGGATCAGCGTGAAGCCGGGGACCCCGCTGGAGCCCTACCTGGAGATCCTGCCGCAGTTCGACACCCTGCTGATCATGTCGGTGGAGCCCGGATTCGGCGGCCAGAGCTTCATCCCCGAGGTGCTGAGCAAGGTGCGCACCGCCCGCAAGCTCATCGAGGCGGGGGAGCTGACGATCCTCGTCGAAATCGACGGCGGCATCAACGCGGACACCATCGAGCAGGCCGCCGAAGCCGGCGTCGATTGCTTCGTCGCCGGGTCTGCCGTGTATGGCGCCGAGGATCCGGAGGCCGCGATAGACGCGTTGCGGCGACAGGCCGCCGCCGCGTCCCCGCACCTGCGTCGATGACCGTGCCGACGGGCGACGGCCTTGACGCCGCAATGCGTTTGGCGATCGACCAGTCCAATCACGTCAAGGGAACCACGTATCCGAACCCGCCCGTGGGGGCGGTCATCTTGGACGCCGGCGGTGAGGTCGTCGGCGTCGGGGCCACCGAGCCCGCCGGTGGCGATCACGCCGAGATCCTGGCGCTGCGCCGGGCCGGCGACCTGGCGGCCGGTGGCACCGCCGTCGTCACCCTCGAGCCGTGCAACCACTACGGCAGAACCCCGCCCTGCGTGAACGCCCTGCTGGACGCGAAGGTCGCCACCGTGGTGTATGCCGTCGCCGACCCGAACCCGGAGGCCGCCGGCGGGGCGGCCCGGCTCGAGGAGGCGGGCGTGACGGTGCGCTGCGGGGTGCTGGCCGACGAGGTGGCCGGCGGCCCGCTGCGCGAGTGGCTGCACAAGCAACGCACCGGGCTGCCGCACCTGACCTGGAAGTACGCCAGCAGCGTCGACGGCCGCAGCGCCGCTGCCGACGGCTCCAGTCAGTGGATTTCCAGCGAGGCCTCGCGGCTGGATCTGCATCGTCGCCGCGCGGCCGCCGACGCGATCGTGGTGGGCACCGGCACCGTGCTGGCCGACGACCCGGCCTTGACCGCCCGGCTGCCCGACGGCTCACTGGCCGACCGCCAACCGCTGCGGGTGGTCGTGGGCATGCGTGAAATACCGTCGGAGGCAAAGGTTCTCAACGACGATTCACGGACCATGCTGATCCGCACGCACGACCCCATGGAGGTGCTCAAGGCGGTGGCGGACCGCACCGACGTCCTCTTGGAAGGCGGCCCCACCCTGGCGGGTGCGTTCCTGCGGGCCGGGGTGGTCAACCGGATCCTGGCCTACGTCGCGCCGACCCTGCTGGGTGGTCCCGTCACCGCGGTCGACGACGTGGGCGTGACCACGATCGCGCGGGCGCTGCGCTGGCATTTCGATGGCATCGACCGGGTGGGGCCGGACGTGGTGCTCAGCCTGGTGCCACGCAGCGGCTAGCGCTCACCCAACGAGACCGCTTGCGGCTCAACGATTTCCGGCTCATCGGCGTGCTCCTTGCGGCCGCCGATCAGCAGACCCAGCAGCGCTCCGGCGATGCAGATCGCGACGGTGGCCAAGAAGATGTCGCCGTACATCTGGGCGAAGGCCTTGAGGTACATGGTCCCCTGGGCGGCGATGCGCTCCAGCAACGTGGCGTTGGGCGGGATCGCGGCCGTCAGGCCCGCCACGATCTGGTTGAACCGGTACAGGCCCCACGCGCTGAGCGCGGCGACACCGATCAGCATGCCCGTCATGCGGGCCACCACCACGGCCGCCGAGGCGATGCCATGCTGGGCGGACGGCACAACGCGGAGCGCGGCGGAGGTCAGCGGCCCGATCACCAGGCCGAGGCCCACCCCGGCGACCAGCAGGTCGGCGTGCAGCACGGGCACGCTGAACACCCCGAAGACGTTGTGCTTCTGGCTCATGACGTCCTGGCGCCAGAAGTGAATCAGCCAGTAGCCGTACGCGGCGATGAGCAGCCCGACGAAGGTCATGATCCGGTCACCGACCCGGGTGGCGATCCATCCGCCGAGCACCGCACCGATCGGCAGCGCGATCAGGAACCACAGCAGCAAGCCGGCGGCCTGGGTCTGGGTTTGGCCCAGTACGCCCTGACCGAACAGCTCCACGTCCACCAGCGTCACCATCAGCGCGGCGCCGGCGAACAGCGAGGCGCCCAGCGCGGCCAGGAACGGGCGAAAGTGCACGCCCGCCGGCTCGATCAGCCGGGTGCGCGCGAAGCGCTCCCACAGCAGGAACAGCACCGCGACCACGGCCGCGCCGATGACCAGGGGTAACCCGTAGCTGGGCAGGATCTGCTTGCCGTCGGGTTGCGGGTTGTACAGGCCGATCACGGCGAGGCCCAGGGCGACGGCCAGCAGCACGCCGCCGACCAGGTCGACCTTTTCGGGCTCCTCCACCCGCTCGTGCGACGGCAGGCTGAACTGGATCATCACCATCGCGATCAGCGTCAGGGGGACGTTGATCCAGAACACGTAGCGCCAGTCGTGAAACAGGAAGACGATGAAGATCCCGTACAGCGGGCCCAGCACGCTGCCGAGTTCCTGCGCGGCGCCGATGCCGCCCAGCACGCCGGCGCGGTTGCGCTGCGCCCACAGGTCGGCGCCCAGGGCCAGGGTGACCGGCAGCAGCGCGCCGCTGGCCACGCCCTGGATGGTGCGGCCGCCGATCAGCAGGTGGAAGTCTCCCCAGTGACCGGCCAGCGCGGTGACCACCGAGCCCACGATGAACAGCGCCAGGCTGACCTGCAGCACCAGCTTGCGCCCGAACCGGTCGGAGGCCCGGCCCAGCAGCGGCATGGCGGCGATGTAGCCCAGCAGGTACATCGTGATGATCCAGGTGATGCGCTGCAGCTGGTTAATCGGGATGTGAACGTCGGTCATGATGTCGCGCATGATCGTCACGACGACATAGGCGTCCAGGGCGCCCAGCAGGACTGCCAGGCTGCCCGCGCTGATCGCTACGCGGCGTCCGGTCTGGTGCCCGGTCGGGGCTTCGGTCTCAGCGGTCACGAGCTCACCGGGGGCTTGGAGACCTGAACCTGCTCACCCCAGTTCGACAGGGTGATCTGGGCGGAGTTGCCCGAGCTCTTTTGCAGGTTGGCCTGGACCAGCTGGTGGTCACCGGACTCCTGGATCCACACCGTGCTCGGCACCGGCTGTGTCGCGTTGAACTGCGGCACGATCTTGTTCACCGCGTCCGCCGAGACGTTTCCGCTGATGCGGATCGTGTTCTGCCCGTTGACGTTGTCGCGGCCCTCGGCCTTGGCGTTGCTGAAGTTGGCCAGCGCGTTGCCCAGCCCGCTGTCGGGGTTGAGCAGCACCGAGACGTCATAGACGTCGGCGGCCTTGCCGAAGTCGCTCCACTTGTTCGGGGTCAGGGTGGCGTACAGGGTTCCGTCGAGCACCACGAAGTTGGCGTCGATGTCGGACCCACCCAGGGTGATCGTGGCGTTACCCTGCGCGGCGGTGGCCGGGGCCGTGGTGAGGTCACCGGTCAGCGTCTTGATGGGTAGCCCCTGGATCTTGCCCTGGATGCTCAGCGCGATGTGCGCGCTCTTCACATTCTTGGTGGCGTCGGCCGACTGCTTGACCAGGGTCGTGGCGTCGGGAAGCGGTGCGCCGCTCTGCTTTGAGCCCGACGAGCAGCCGGCGATCAAGGCGGTGGCGAGGGTCAGGGATGCGATGACGGCCGATAGACGGCGGCGGGTCTGCATACTGTGCATCGTAGAGGGTGCCGGTGACTGCCCTGATGAACGCGGGGTCCCGGTGTCGCCCAGCCGCCGGTGTTTGCCCTGCTCATCCGCCTGAGAGACGGCCAATTAGCCTAGGAGGATGTTTACCGGGATTGTCGAGGAACTCGGCGAGGTGACGGCTCGTGACGTCCTGTCCGACGCGGCGCGGCTGACCATCCGCGGCGCCGTCGTGACCGCCGACGCGGGCCACGGCGATTCGATCGCGGTCAACGGCGTGTGCCTGACCGTCGCCGAGCTGTTGCCCGGCGGTCAGTTCACCGCCGACGTGATGGCCGAATCGCTCAACCGATCCAACTTGGGTGAGCTGCAGGTCGGCAGCCGGGTGAACCTGGAGCGCGCCGCGGCCGTCAACAGCCGGCTGGGCGGGCACATCGTGCAGGGCCACGTCGACGGGACCGGGCGCATCGTCGCCCGCACCCCGTCCGAGCACTGGGAAGTGGTGCGGATCGAGATGCCCGCCGAGGTGGCCCGCTACGTCGTGGAGAAGGGCTCGATCACCGTCGACGGGATTTCGTTGACGGTGTCCGGGCTGGGCGGCGAGCCCCGGGACTGGTTTGAGGTCTCGCTGATTCCCACCACCCGGGAGCTGACCACGCTGGGCCGTGCGCCGGTCGGGACGCCGGTGAACCTGGAAGTCGACGTCATCGCCAAATATGTTGAGCGGTTGATGACCCGCTAGGCGATTGCAGTTCCGAAAAGAACTGGACTCATCCCGGCCGCTGCGCTTTCCCACGATCATTCCATCGGGCGATGACCTGGCCGGCGAAGTCCAGCATCTGGTCCAGGGTGGGGACCATCGCGAAGGCGTCCACGATCGCCTCATCAGCGCCCGACCCGGCGAGGCGCTCGAGCCTGTCGGCAACAGAGTCGATGGACGTGCCCGGTTCGAGGTTGATCCGCATGGCCGTCTTCAGCGCGTCCGGATCGCGGCCGGCGTCCTTCGCCGCGCGACGCGCAATCGACCACAAATGGTCGGTGACCTCGTCCTGCAGCCCCTCGACCCCGAGCCAGCCGGTGCCGCTGCGTCCGACCCGGAGCATCGCGGCCTCGCTCACGCCGCCGATCCAGATGGGCGGACCGCCGGGCTGGACGGGGCGCAGGTCGGCATGGACCGGCGGCAGCGAGAAGAACTCGCTCTCCCAGGACACCGGGGTGGTCGTCCACCACTCGTGCAGGAACGCCAGCAGGTCATCGAGCATCCGCCCGCGCCGGCTCCAGTCCGCGCCGCGGGCGATGTCGTGTTCGTCCTTCATCCACCCGATTCCGACGCCTACGTCGAGGCGACCGTCACTGAGCACGTCGAGCGTGGTCAGCAGCCGCGCGAGGTGCACCGGCTCGTAGTAGAACGTGCTGAGCGTGCTGGCGTTCAGCCGCACCCGGCTGGTCGCCGTCGCGGCGACCGTCCACAGCAGGACCGGATCGAGGTATCGGGTCATCTGCGGCGGGTAGGGCTGCTCTTTGCCCGGATAGGTGCTGTGCATATCGACCGGCGTGACCAGTCGATCGCCGACCCACAGCGTGTCGTAGCCGAGGTCCTCGAGCCCGCGGCAGAACGCGCTCAGTCCGGCGGCGCTGCTGATCGCGGGCCCGACGATGGGCAGTGCGAAACCCAACTTCATCGCTCAATCCTTTCGGTGATCCATCAACCATTGTGTGGGCGCAGGACGCCGCCGTTCGTTCACGGCCCGGGACCGGCGGCGGCGCCGCTCAGGCGGCAGGGTTCACGCCGAGGGCGAAGTCGAAGTTGCCCACCCCGTGGCGGGCCAGACCCATCATGACCAGCCCCGTTGCTTCGAGCCAGTGCGCCATGTTCAGGCCGCCGACGTCCAGCGGACGCAGCTTGAGGCTCTCGATGAACTCCGCCAGGCGCGCCTTGGCGCGCGCGTCGTCGCCGGCAATGAAGACGTCGAGCGGCCGGCCCTGATCCAGGACGACACCGAAGATGGTGTTGAACGCCTTCAGCACGCTGGCGCTCGCCGGGGCCGCCTTGGCAACTTCCTGCGCGATCGACGTGTCCTCGGGGATGGCCAGTCCGTCGGCGGCGGCATTGAAGGGGTTGCTGATGTCGACGATGACCTTGCCCGCGAGGGCGTCTCCGTACTGCGCGACGACCGGAACGACGTTGGCGTACAACACGGAAACGATGACGATGTCCCCGTCGGGGACGGCGCCGAACTCTCCCGTCGTGGCGCTGCCGCCGAGAGCCTTGGCCAGCTCGGCGGCCTTGGACTGATTGCGCCCGATGACCTCGACGGTGTTGCCGCCCGCTACCGCCAGCGCGCCGATGGCACGTGCCATGTTCCCGGTGCCGATGATGCTGATGCTGCTCATGAGGTGTCCGTCCTGCCTGATAATGGAAAAGGTTGACGCGTCTACCTTAGGCCGAGAATGGTGACGCGTCAACCAAATGGGGTAGCATGGTTGCCTGATGGCACCGAACTGGTTGAACCCCCGCGAAGACCGCGCCTGGCGGGCCTTCCAGCACGCGAATCATCAGCTCAGCGTGCACCTGAACCGAGGCCTGCAGGAATCGGGTCTGTCCGGCGCCGACTATCAAATCCTGGCGGTGCTCTCGGAACACGATGGGGACCGCCTCCCCGCCCACGAGCTGTGCAACGCGCTGGGCTGGGAGAAGAGCCGCGTCTCCCACCAAGTGCGGCGCATGCAACAGGACGGGCTGATCTGTCGCCAGCCCAACCCCGACGATGCCCGCAGCACCATGGTCTGTCTGCTGCCGGCCGGCCGCGCGGCCATCGAGCGGGCGGCGCCGAGGCACGTGGAGGACGTCCGCCGGAACTTCATCGACCTGCTCACCCCGGCTGAGCTCGACATGCTCGCCGCCCTCAACGAACGGGTCTTACGCCACCTGGCCGAAGAACGCGACTCTCCCGCCGAAGGCGAGACCTGATGGCCGCATCAGCAGCGGCCTGTTTCGGGATCAGCTGATTACACGGGGTGCCAGATGGGGCCTTCCCAGTAACCCCAATGGTTCATGCCGGGATCCCACATGATCTGGGCCCACGGTGCCCAGGGCGGTGGCGGTGGCGGCGGCCCCGCCCAGGGCGGAGCCCCGTAGCCGGCCGGACCGCCCGGGCCGCCATAGTTGTCGTCCCAGTCGCGGCAGTTGTTCCAGTTCTGATACGGGCCCCAGCCCGGGTCCCACTGATCGCCCGGGCACCAGTGGTGGTGATACGTGGGCGGAGGAGGAGGCGCCGCCGCGGCGGTGCCCGTTGACAGCCCCAGCGCGGACATGGCCAGGCCGCCGGCCGCGAGCGCGCCGGTACACAGGCGGACCCACGGTCGTGTTGATGTGTTGGTGTTCATCCGGTGGTATTTCCCCGCGTTAATGGGTGCGAAACTCGATATTGAGTTTGCTCGTGTCAAATATCCCGCACAGCCGACGCTAATCTGGTGCAAAGTATTCTCGGGTAAATAGCCTTTTCATAGGGATCTTTATGACACCTGGTGACGATATTGCCGTGTGGCCACGCCATTCTTTGGCGCAAATATTCTGTTTGCCAGGCAGCCTCGCGCCGCTGTCGCGCGATCGGGTCTTCCGCGGCGACACGTTCGTCAGCCGCGGGACCGGTGCCGGATTCCTCTCGACAGCGAAACTGTGATCCCGGCGACGATTGCGCGCCCTGCGGCGGGGCGGTCTCGTGCGGTCGTGCGCCGGGGTGTCGTCGCACGGCCAGTCACGAGGGGACGGGTGCGCGTCATCGGAACTGGTCAGACCGTCGGTGCCGTCCGGCGGGCGCGGCGGCGCAACGCGATCCGGGGCCGTCCCGCTGACCAAACCGCGGCAATAACCGCCCGGCCGCCGTGGTTCATACTGAATGCAACACGTGGGCTTCTCGTGTGAGCCGTTTCGACAGTGTTCCCGCCGGACAGCGGGAACGGCGAGGTAGCAAAGATGACGAGGTTGGACTCCGTCGAAAGGGCGGTTGCCGACATTGCGGCCGGCAAGGCCGTCATCGTCATCGACGACGAGGACCGCGAGAACGAGGGCGATCTGATCTTCGCCGCCGAGAAGGCGACGCCGGAGATGGTGGCCTTCATGGTGCGCTACACCTCGGGATACCTGTGTGTGCCGCTGGACGGCGAGATCTGCGACCGGCTGGGACTGCTGCCGATGTACGCGGTGAACCAGGACAAGCACGGCACCGCCTACACCGTCACCGTCGACGCCAGACGGGGTGTGGGCACCGGGATTTCGGCGTCGGACCGGGCCACCACGATGCGCCTGCTCGCCGATCCCACCAGCGTCGCCGACGATTTCACGCGGCCAGGCCACGTGGTTCCGTTGCGCGCCAAGGACGGTGGCGTATTGCGCCGTCCGGGCCATACCGAGGCGGCCGTCGACCTGGCCCGGCTGGCCGGTCTCCAGCCGGCCGGCGCCATCTGCGAGATCGTCAGCCAGAAGGACGAAGGCTCGATGGCGCAGACCGACGAACTGCGGGTCTTCGCCGACGAACACGACCTCGCCATGATCACCATCGCGGACCTGATCGAGTGGCGACGCAAACACGAAAAGCACATCGCCCGGATCGCCGAGGCGCGGATACCGACCCGGCACGGCGAGTTTCGTGCCATCGGGTACGCCAGCATCTACGAAGAGGTCGAACACGTCGCGCTGGTGCGCGGGGACATCTCCGGGCCGGACTTCGACGGCGACGACGTGCTGGTGCGGGTGCACTCCGAATGCCTGACCGGTGACGTGTTCGGTTCGCGCCGCTGCGATTGTGGGCCGCAGCTGGACGCCGCGATGGCGATGGTCGCCCGCGAGGGCCGCGGGATCGTGCTCTACATGCGTGGCCACGAGGGCCGCGGCATCGGGCTGATGCACAAGCTGCAGGCCTATCAGCTGCAGGACGCCGGTGAGGACACGGTGGACGCCAACCTCAAGCTGGGATTGCCCGCCGACGCAAGGGATTACGGGATCGGCGCGCAGATCCTGGTCGACCTCGGGGTGCGCTCGATGCGGCTGCTGACCAATAACCCGGCCAAGCGGGTCGGGCTGGACGGCTACGGCCTGCACATCATCGAGCGGGTGCCGCTGCCGGTGCGCGCCAACGCGGAGAACATCCGATACCTGATGACCAAGCGGGACAAGATGGGCCACGACCTGGCCGGGCTGGACGACTTTCACGAATCCGTCCATCTGCCAGGCGAATTCGGCGGTGCTCTGTGAGTCCTGCCGAGGGGGTTCCGGAGGTTCCGCCGCTCGATGCGTCCGGCCTGCGACTGGCCCTGGTCGCGAGCACCTGGCACGGCGAGATCTGCGACGCACTGCTGGCGGGTGCCAGCAAGGTGGCCTCGGAATCCGGCGTCGACGACCCGACCGTGGTCCGGGTGATCGGCGCGATCGAGATCCCGGTCGTGGCACAGGAACTCGCCCGCAACCACGATGCCGTCGTCGCCCTCGGCGTCGTGATCCGCGGGCAGACACCGCATTTCGAATACGTCTGCGATGCGGTGACCCAGGGCCTGACCCGGGTGTCGTTGGACACTTCCACACCGGTGGCCAACGGCGTGCTGACCACCGACACCGAGCAGCAGGCCCTGGACCGGGCCGGCCTTCCGGAATCGGCCGAGGACAAGGGGGCCCAAGCCACTCTGGCGGCCCTCACCACCGCGCTGACCCTGCGTGAGTTGCGCGCTCGGTCGTGACGTCGCCTCCGGACCGTGAGACCTGGGATGCGGTGTTGCGTCCCCACCGCACACCGTTGTTCGCCTATGGGGCGGCGTTCGTGATCGCCGCGGCGCACATCGCGGTGGGGCTGCTCCTCAAGGCGGGGTCCACCGGCGTGGTCTTTCAGACCTCGGATCAGGTGGCGATCGCGGTGCTCGGGCTGGTCATCGCCGGTGTCGTGCTGTTGTTCGCCCGCCCGCGGCTGCGGATCGGGCCGGCCGGCGTATCGGTGCGAAACCTGTTGGGCGACAAGCTGATCGAATGGCCCGACGTTGTCGGGCTGTCGTTTCCGGTGGGTCACCGCTGGGCGCGGATCGACCTGCCCGACGACGAATACATCCCGATTATGGCGATCCAGGCCGTCGACAAGGGGCGCGCGGTGGCCGCCATGGACACCGCGCGGTCGCTGCTGGCGCGCTATCGACCGGACCTGCAGACGCTCTGAGCGCTGTACCATCAGCCGATGGCACTTCAGGCGCGGGTGGCCGCGGCCGCCGCCGTCGCCGTTCTGGCACTGGGTGGGTGCGACGCCGTGGTGGGGGGACGCGCGCTCAGGGCGTCCGGCCAGTCCGCGGCAACGCCGACGACGACGATGAAACGCCCGCCGTCGCATGCGCAGGACCTCCTGTTGCGCAGCGGCGATGACACGCCGCTCGGCGCGGCCGGCGCAATCCCGGTGGGCGACACCTACTTCACCAGCGCCCGGCCGCCGGAATGCGCGGCGGCACTGCTGTTCGAGGGCTCGCCGCTGCGACCCGCCGGCGCATCGGACCACGCCGAATCGGCGTACCAGTTCAGCGGTCCGGCGCTCTACGCGGAGTCGGTCGACATCTACGACAACGCGCTGGATCCGCACCACGAGGTGGTGAGCGGCTTCCTCGCCGTCGCGCAGTGCCGGCACGACGCCGTGGGCGTCGCCCCGGCGGGGGAGGCCGCGCCGATGCGGCTGAGCGGGTTCGCCACCCCGTCCGATGGCGTCCTGGTATGGACGATGACCCAGTCGGCCTGGACTTGCGATTACGGATTGGCCGTGCTGACGCACGTGGCCCTGCTGCTGTCGGCCTGCAACAACGCGCCCGGATTCCCCATGGCGGATTGGGCGGCGAAACGCCGAGCACAGGTCGACGGGCGCACCGCTTAGCCGCGGCGGCCCGCCGCCTGGTCGATCAACGCTGTGGTCGGGAAGCCCGAGCCGGAGGCACGTTTAGTACCGGGTGCAGTCCGTCATCATTTGCTGGAAAATCGGCAGGGCCTGCTGGGCCCCCTGGTTGTGCTCGATCGCGTGCAGCAGGTTCACCCGCTGATCCGGCGACGACGCCAGGTACTGCTGCAAGAACTGCTGGTTGGGCGGCGACTGGTCGAGGTACTGCGCGGCCATCGGGTTCTCCGCGTGCACCGCCCGCATCGCCTGGTCATAGCTACAGGTGGTGTTGATCATCGGACCGTAATCGGGGCTGGCCGATGCGACCCCCGCCCCAGCGGTCGACGCCAACGCCAGACCGCCGACGGTCACGGCCAGTTTGGCCCACGAGCGCTTCATCATTTACGGACTCCCTCCATTGCTCTGCCCCCACTCTAACGTTGAGCTAGAAGCTTGGTAGCCAGAACGGAGGCCGTCCAAACCGCCGTGAGCGTCGGCGGCGCCCGTTACGTGCCCTCTACCTGCCCCGTTGGTCCTTCTTCGGTCGGTTGGCTCCAGCTGCTCGGCAGCAGGGGCAGGCCCGGGTCCGCGTCCGCCGCGGCGCCGGCGAGTGTGGTCAGGCCGGCCGGCGCGGTGTCGGCCTGGCGGGCGGTGCCGGCGAACCCGATGCGTCCCGCGCCCCGCCCCGAGGCCGTCGCCGCGGTGAAGTCCGCGTCGTCCGCGACCGGATCGTGGTCCAGGTATTCGTAGCGGTATCCGGGGTCGATCAGGCCCGGCTGGGGGCGCCTGCGGCGCCGGGCCTGCTCCCGTCGGGCAGAGGCGGCCGGCGCCGCGGCGGTGTCGCGGGCGGAGGCCTGCTGTTCGGCACGGAAGGCGGCGCTCATGTCGGTGCCGGCCCCGAGGCCGGGAGGGCCCACCACATAGGGGTAGCTGAACCCCGGGACGCCGGCGGCGGGCGGCGCCGGCGCCGAGGCGGGCGTCGTCGCCGCGGCGGATGCGGGCGCATGCACCGGGGCGGTTGCCGGCGTGGCGGCGGGCGCGGTGAGACCGGGGGCCATCGCGGCCGGAGCCCCGGCGTGGGAGGGAGCGGGCGCGGCGGCCGCGCCGGGCAGGGTGGGGGCCGGTGGCGCGACGCCGGCCAGCCCCGCCAGGCCGGCCGCACCCGCGACGGGGAGAAAGGGGACGATGAGGCCCACCGAGAGCTGCGTCAGCTGCGGCACCTGCGGCAGGAACGTGTAGAGCGCCTCGCCCGCCCAGTGCGGAACCTTGGCGGCCAGCAGCGGGTCGGTCATCAGGCTGTTGAGGATCGACGACGGGTTGGAGCTTCCGGACTGGCTCAGGTCCGCGTCGAGTTCCTGGGCGACTTCCTGCACGCGAGTCACCCACCAGCTCAGCTGATCGGCCCCGCCGCCCGCATCCTGGTTGGGCGGGTTGGCCAGCTGGATCGGCGGGGGCGGGGACGTGGGCGGCGCCCACGTCATCGCGGTTTGCGACACCGCCTCGTAGATCGCCATGGTGGTGGCCGCCTGCAACCACATCCGCAGGTAGTCCATTTCGTTGAGCGCGATCGGAATCGTGTTCACCCCGAGGAAATTCGTCGCCACCAATTGCGCGAACGCCGCGTGGTTTGCCTCCAGCTCTTCCAGCGTCGGCATGGCCGACAAAGCGGCGGTGTAGGCCGCGGCCACGGTGTCGGCTTCCAAGGCGGCCGCGGTGCTGTTGGCGCTGTTCTGCAGAAGCCATGCCAGATAGGGCACGTGGGCGGCCACGAACGCCTCCGCGCTGGGGCCCTGCCACGTGCCGGCCTGCACGGCCGTCAGCAAGTCGCCGAGTTCCTGTGCCGCCGAATCGTATTCGGCGCTCAGTGCCTGCCATGCCTGCTCGGCGGCCAGCAAGGATCCCGGACCGGGGCCGCTGGACAGCGCGGCCGAATGCACTTCCGGAGGGAAGGCGGCCCAGATCGGCATGGTCATCGCCGGCCGTCCGGGTGTGCCCGTGCCGCCATGGTGCGCTCCTCCCGCCGAACCGGTCGGCGGTCCCGCCGCGGCCGGCGGGCGACGGCCCGGTCGGCCCCGCGGGAGACGCCTTGTCCCGGTTCTCCTCGTGGCTTTCAGCGTGTCTTCGCGATGCGGACACCGGACGCGATAACGGCGACCCGCATACACCGGATTCTTATGCGGAGAACAACCGCAGATGCGGATAGAATCTGCCGTTTTCACCGGAGATGCGAAGCTAACTGTCAGCCTTTGGACAGCCGGACCAGGAAGCCGTTGAGGATCAGCCTCTGCGCCAGCCCCAACTGCTGGGCCGCGTTCAGCCCGGGCAGATCACCGACCCGAAAGGGCTGAGTGCTGTCGACGAGGAACCGCATCGCGGCCGCATGGTCGGCGCCGGCGCTCACCGACAGCGCAGCGAACTGCAGGACGACGCGGTCGTCGAGGTGCGCCACCTTCGAATAAAGGGGTGCGTGCTTGGTCACCAGCGTCTGGCCGTCGATCCCGACGGTGTCGCTGACCCGCCCCACCGGAGGGCACCGGCCGCGCCGCACCAGAACGTCGGCCATCGCGTCGAGGCCTGCGTTGATGATCTCGGGATCGTCGATGGCCGCCACGGCGTCGCGCACGTGCTCGCCCAGTCCCGCGCGGGCGGTCGCATCGTCCAGGTGCCGCGGCGACAAGCGGGCGTGCAGACGGGGGTCGCGCAGGCTGAGCGCGTGCAGTGCGTGCGTGAGCAGCGTCAGCACGGTGGGGGCGTGCAGCCCGATCGTCAGATGGACGGACCGCTCGGACCGCGTTTCGGCCGAATGTATTTGGCCGCGCGGCAGATACAGCACGTCGCCGGGACCGAGGCACACGTCGGTCGACGACGTGAGCCCGTCGGCCCCGACCCCCTTGCGTCGCTGGATCTCGTGCGGCGCCACCGCGGCGGCGTCGGACAGATGCCACGTCTTGGATCCCTCGATTTGCAGGACGAGCACGTCGTGCGGGTCGTAGTGCGGGACGAAGCCGGTCGATTCCGGCGGCGTGACGTAGGCGTTGACGCGCGTCGGGTAGTTCAGCTCGACCTCGATCGAGTGCGACAACGCGGCGATCGTGCGCAGGTACCGCTCGAGCCCGTTGACGACGATGGTGTAACCCTCGGCCAGACCGTCGCGTGCCGCGACCGGGTCCAGGCCGCCGTCGGCGCGGCGATAGGTCGCCGGATCCCTGTCCTGGCCGCCCTTCACCAGCCGCACGGCCGACGGTTCTGGCTGCACATGATCGAGGAGCGCGTCAACGGCCGTCGGCCCGGGCAGCAGGCGGTCGAAGTAGCCCGGCCGGCGTCGCTGAATGTGGTGGTGTCTGCTCGCCCAGATCTCGTCGAGGAAGGCGTCGACACCGAGGGGCTGCAGCACCCAGGCTAGCGAGGACTCGACGGTAATCCCCCAAACATTGCGGCGACGGGTATGCACCACAGTAAACCGGCACCCGCACGCGCCCCGCCTTTCTCGGCGCCGCGCGGGTGGCTACTAGCCTGGATCTGTGCCCGATCCCGCCACCTACCGCCCCGCGCCCGGGTCCATCCCGGTCGAGCCCGGCGTCTACCGATTCCGGGATCCGTACGGGCGAGTCATCTACGTCGGCAAGGCCAAGAGCCTGCGCAGCCGGCTGACGTCCTACTTCGCCGACATCGCCAGCCTGCACCCGCGTACCCGGCAGATGGTGACCACCGCGGCCAAGGTCGAGTGGACGGTGGTCAACACCGAAGTCGAGGCGTTGCAACTCGAATACAACTGGATCAAGGAGTTCGACCCGCGGTTCAACGTCCGCTATCGCGACGACAAGACCTATCCGGTGCTGGCGGTGACCCTCAACGAGGAGTTCCCCCGGCTCATGGTCTACCGCGGCCCCCGCCGCAAGGGGGTGCGCTACTTCGGGCCGTACTCGCACGCGTGGGCCATTCGGGAGACGCTGGACCTGCTCACCCGGGTGTTTCCGGCGCGGACCTGTTCGGCGGGAGTGTTCAAGCGGCACAAGCAGATCGACCGTCCGTGCCTGCTCGGCTACATCGACAAGTGCTCGGCGCCGTGCATCGGCAGGGTCAGCGCGGAGCAGCATCGCCAGATCGTGGACGACTTCTGCGACTTCCTGTCCGGTAAGACCGACCGGTTCGCCCGGGAGCTGGAACAGCAGATGAACGCCGCGGCCGAGCGGCTCGATTTCGAGCGGGCCGCCCGGCTGCGTGACGACCTGGGCGCGGTGAAGAGGGCAATGGAAAAGCAGGCCGTCGTCCTCGGCGATGGCACCGACGCCGACGTGGTGGCGTTCGCCGACGACGACCTCGAGGCGGCGGTGCAGGTGTTCCACGTGCGCGGCGGCCGGGTCCGCGGTCAGCGCGGCTGGATCGTCGAAAAGTCCGCCGACCCCGGCGATTCCGGTGAGGAACAGCTGGTCGAACAGTTCCTGACCCAGTTCTACGGCGAGCAGGCCGAATTGGGCGGCGCCGCAGACGAATCGGTGAATCCGGTGCCGCGCGAGGTGCTGGTGCCGTGCCTGCCGTCCAACGCCGACGAGCTGACCAGCTGGCTGTCCGGCCTGCGCGGGTCGCGGGTGGCGCTGCGGGTGCCGCAGCGCGGCGACAAACGCGCGCTGGCCGAAACCGTGCAGCGCAACGCGAAAGATGCGCTGCAGCAACACAAGTTGCGGCGTGCCGGCGACTTCAACGCCAGATCCGCTGCGCTGCAGAACATCCAGGAGGCCCTCGGCCTGTCCGATGCGCCGCTGCGCATCGAATGTGTGGACATCAGCCATGTCCAGGGCACCGACGTGGTGGGCTCGCTGGTGGTGTTCGAGGACGGGCTGCCGCGCAAATCGGACTACCGGCACTTCGCGATCCGGGAAGCCGCCGGGCAGGGGCGCTCCGACGACGTCGCCTCCATCGCCGAGGTGACCCGCCGCCGCTTCGCCCGGCACCTCAGTGAGCAAAACGACCCGAATATGCTTTCCGCGGAAGGGAAGTCGCGCCGTTTCGCCTACCCCCCGAACCTGTACGTCGTCGACGGCGGGGCCCCGCAGGTCAACGCGGCCAGCGCGGTGCTCGACGAACTCGGCATCACCGACGTCGCGGTGATCGGCCTGGCCAAACGGCTGGAAGAGGTGTGGGTGCCCTCGGAGCCCGACCCCGTCATCATGCCGCGCAACAGCGAGGGGCTTTATCTGCTGCAGCGCGTGCGTGACGAGGCGCATCGGTTCGCGATCGCCTACCATCGCAGCAAGCGATCTAAGCGAATGACGGCATCGGTGCTGGATTCGGTGCCAGGATTGGGAGAACATCGCCGAAAGGCGTTGGTAAGCCATTTCGGATCGATAGCCCGCCTCAAGGAGGCCACCGTCGACCAGATCACCGCCGTTCCCGGCATCGGTGTGGCCACCGCCACCGCCGTCCTGGAGGCGCTACGCCCCGATCAGTCCGAGGCGGCCCCGTGACGGGCCCGGGGGAGTTCGCGGGCGGACCCTCGGTGGACGCCCCGGCCGGGATCGACGTCGTGCTGGTGACCGGGTTATCCGGGGCCGGGCGGGGTACCGCGGCCAAGGTGCTCGAGGACCTCGGCTGGTATGTGGCCGACAACCTGCCCCCGCAGCTGATCACCCGGATGGTCGATTTCGGTCTGGCCGCCGGCTCGCGGATCACCCAGCTCGCCGTGGTCATGGACGTGCGCTCGCGCGGCTTCACCGGTGACCTGGACTCGGTGCGCACCGAGCTGGCCACCCGGAACATCGCGCCGCGCGTGGTGTTCATGGAAGCATCCGACGACATGCTGGTGCGCCGCTACGAGCAGAATCGCCGCAGCCATCCGCTGCAGGGCGATCAGACCCTGGCCGAAGGCATCGCCGCCGAGCGCCGCATGCTGGCTTCGGTGCGCGCCACCGCCGACTTGATCATCGACACCTCGACGCTGTCGGTGCGCGGCTTGCGCGAAACCATCGAGCGGGCGTTCGGCGGCGCCGCCACCGCGACCACCAGCATCACGGTCGAGTCGTTCGGATTCAAATACGGTCTGCCGATGGACGCCGACATGGTGATGGACGTCCGGTTCCTGCCAAACCCGCATTGGGTCGACGAATTGCGGCCCCGCACCGGGCAGGACCCCGCGGTGCGCGACTACGTCTTGAGCCAGCCGGGCGCGGCGGAGTTCCTCGACGCCTACCATCGATTGCTATCTCTGGTCGTCGACGGATACCGCCGGGAGGGCAAGCGCTACATGACGGTCGCCATCGGCTGCACCGGCGGCAAGCATCGCAGCGTCGCGATCGCCGAGGCGCTGGTGCAGTCGCTGAAGGCCCGCACGGGTGAAGCCCAACTGTCGGTGCGGGTGCTGCACCGGGATCTGGGCCGCGAATGACCGAGCCGATGAGCCGGGGCATCGTCGCGATGGGCGGTGGACACGGCCTGTACGCGACGCTGTCGGCGGCCCGCCGGCTCACGCCCTACGTGACCGCGGTGGTGACCGTCGCCGACGACGGCGGTTCGTCCGGCCGGCTGCGCAGCGAACTGGACGTGGTGCCGCCCGGTGATTTGCGAATGGCGTTGGCGGCCTTGGCATCTGACAGCCCTCATGGGCGACTGTGGGCGACGATCCTGCAGCACCGGTTCGGGGGCAGCGGGGCGCTGGCCGGGCATCCGATCGGCAACCTGATGCTGGCCGGCCTGTCCGAGGTGCTGGCCGACCCGGTGGCCGCCCTCGACGAGATGGGGCGCATCCTCGGCGTCAAGGGCAGGGTGCTGCCGATGTGCCCGATCGCGCTGCAGATCGAGGCCGACGTCTCCGGTCTGGAAAGCGACCCGCGGATGTTCCGGCTGATCCGCGGCCAGGTGGCGATCGCGACGACGCCCGGCAAGGTGCGCCGCGTGCGGCTGTCGCCGGACAACCCGCCGGCGACCCGGCAGGCCGTCGACGCCATCATGGCCGCCGATCTGATTGTGCTCGGCCCCGGATCGTGGTTCACCAGCGTGATCCCGCACGTGCTGGTGCCCGGCCTGGCGGCGGCGCTGCGCGCCACCACCGCGCGGCGCGCCCTGGTGCTCAACCTGGTGGCCGAACCGGGGGAGACGGCCGGGTTCTCCGTCGAGCGTCATCTGCACGTGCTGGCCCAGCATGCACCGGATTTCACCGTGCACGACATCATCATCGACGCCGAACGGGTGCCCAGCGAGCGCGAACGCGAGCAATTGCGCCGCACCGCCACACTGCTTTCGGCCGAGGTCCACTTCGCCGACGTGGCCAGACCTGGTACACCTTTACATGATCCAGGCAAGCTCGCGGCGGCCCTGGACGGGGTCCGGGCGGCCCACAAGGCTCCGGGAGCGTCTTCGGCCACGGCCACCGCGGATATTCGGGTCGACGGTGCAAGCCCACCAGCCGGTGGGAGTGGGCCGGGCGGCAGCGGACCAAGGGGTGACGACGCGTGGCGATGACGACCGAAGTCAAGGACGAACTGAGCCGCCTCATCGTGAAATCGGTCAGCGCGCGCCGGGCGGAGGTCACATCCCTGCTGAGGTTCGCCGGCGGGCTGCACATCGTCGGCGGCCGCGTCGTGGTCGAGGCCGAGGTGGACCTGGGCAACGTCGCCCGGCGGCTGCGCAAGGACATTTTCGAACTCTACGGATACAACGCCGTCGTGCATGTGTTGTCGGCCAGCGGAATTCGCAAGAGCACCCGGTACGTGTTGCGGGTCGCCAATGACGGCGAGGCGCTGGCCCGCCAGACCGGTCTGCTCGACAATCGCGGCCGCCCGGTGCGCGGGCTGCCGGCCCAGGTGGTGGGCGGCAGCGTCGGCGACGCCGAGGCCGCGTGGCGCGGAGCGTTTTTAGCGCACGGGTCGCTGACCGAGCCGGGACGGTCGTCGGCCCTCGAGGTCAGTTGCCCCGGTCCGGAGGCGGCGCTGGCCTTGGTGGGTGCCGCGCGACGGCTCGGTGTCAGCGCGAAGGCCCGCGAGGTGCGCGGTGCCGACCGCGTGGTGGTGCGCGACGGCGAGGCGATCGGCGCGTTGCTGACCCGGATGGGCGCCCAGGACACCCGGCTGATCTGGGAGGAACGCCGGATGCGGCGCGAGGTGCGCGCGACGGCCAACCGGCTCGCCAACTTCGACGACGCCAACCTGCGCCGCTCGGCGCGGGCGGCGGTGGCGGCCGCGGCCCGAGTGGAGCGGGCCCTGGAGATCCTGGGCGACACCGTCCCCGACCACCTGGCTTCGGCCGGCAAGCTGCGCGTCGAGCACCGGCAGGCATCGCTGGAGGAGCTCGGCCGCCTCGCCGACCCGCCGATGACGAAAGACGCTGTGGCCGGCCGCATTCGGCGGCTGCTGTCGATGGCCGACCGCAAGGCCAAGGTCGAGGGCATTCCCGACACCGAGTCGGCAGTGACGCCGGACCTGCTGGAGGACGCCTAGCCCCGGTGGCGAGGCGCTCCGGGTGGGGGCCGTAGCGCTACCCGCCGCTGGCAAAGCCGCGCCGGTCACCGCACCGACGCTGGCGGTGCTCGATCTGCCGGAGATCGCGGTGCGCGCGTGTGAGCGGCCACCCGGCCGCGAGTCATCCTTCCTCGTCGCGCAGCGCCGAATTCTATGAATTACATGATTGACCTATGTTGCAGGTGAGTCGGCGCTTTCGATGGTGTTTTTAGCGCCGGATATCGGGCATAAGTGCGCGGCGCCATCGGGACCGCCTGCGGCCGGGCGGGCCGACGGCGAATAGCAAATTCATATTTTCATG
Source organism: Mycobacterium sp. NGS33 (assembly GCF_059812885.1). Classification (NCBI taxonomy): domain Bacteria; kingdom Bacillati; phylum Actinomycetota; class Actinomycetes; order Mycobacteriales; family Mycobacteriaceae; genus Mycobacterium; species Mycobacterium sp. NGS33. The sequence goes on from NZ_JCALDN010000012.1 coordinate 27,600, forward strand.
GTGATCGATATGAGTGATGGGCCGCATCGGCCGCGTGGTGCGCGAATACCCGTGTCAGCGCCTATGTCTGGATCGGGTCGGCCACGGTCATCGTTCGGATGGTCGTGCTGCCGCCGCGTCCTGGCTAAGGCCTTCTAGGGCCGACACAATTTGTGATGGCGAGATTTTTATCCACGGATGGCGGCCCGGAAGGACGGCCTTCCCCAATTTTCGTCACCCATTCATCGCGTCGCCTTGTCGATTCGCGCGAGGTAGAGACGTTTATCGGCGGCTTGCTTGCCGAAGCGCCGACTTACCGCCCTGGCATCGCAGCGCGGCGGCGCCGGCGGATCCGGCCGGTCTCGACGAAAGGCGGTTCCGTCGTCGCTCGTTAGTGTCTCGCCTACAAGCGGAAACGCTCGCCGCCAGCAAACCTGCACGGGATGTGCTGGCGGCGGCACGGATTGGGCCGGCGGGGGTGACACGGCCGGGGGCGGAGGAAGGCATGGATTTCGGGTCGTTACCGCCGGAGATCAATTCCGGCAGGATCTACTCGGGGCCGGGATCGGCGCCGTTGCTCGCGGCCGCGGCCGCCTGGAACGGGTTGGCTGCCGAATTGCGTTCGGCCGCAGCGTCATACGGTTCGGCACTCGCGGAGCTGCGAACCTCGTGGCATGGGCCCTCGTCGGCGGCGATGGCGGCCGCGGCGACCCCCTTCGTCGCGTGGCTCGACGGCACCGGCGCGCAGGCCGAGCAGACCGCCGTCCAAGCCACGGCGGCGGCCGCGGCGTATGAAGCCGTGTTCGCGGCCACTGTCCCCCCGCCGGTGATCGTGGCCAACCGGGCGTTGCTGGCGTCGCTGATCGTGACCAACGTGCTGGGCCAGAACACTCCGGCGATCGCGGCCACCGAGGCCCACTACGCCGAGATGTGGGCCCAGGACGCCGCCGCGATGTATGCCTATGCCGGCGCGTCGGCGGCCGCGACCGCGCTGGCCCCGTTCAGCGCGCCACCGACGACCTCCGACGCCGACGCCGCGGCCGGCCAGTCGGCCGCGGTCACCTCCGCGCTCCAGTCGTCGGCCGCCTCCGACGTGGAATCCACACTGTCACAGGTGGTTTCGCAGGCTCCGGCCGCGGCGCAGGTCAACGCGACCGCGGCGACGGCGGCGGCAGGACTCCCGCTGAGCCTGACGGACATCACCGGGATCCTGAAGACGTTCAACAGCGTCATGGGCACCATCTCGGGCCCGTACACGCCGCTCGGCGTGGCGAACCTGATGAAGAACTGGTACCAGATCGCCGTCAGCATCCCGAGTCTGGGGACGGGCATCCAAGGCATCGGCCCGCTGCTTCACCCGAAACCGCTAATCGGCGTGTTGTCGCCGCTGCTGCACAGCGACCTGTTGACCGGCTCGACCGCACTGTCGAGTGCGGGCACGGCTTCGGCGTCCGCGGGCCGCGCCGGCTTGGTGGGATCGCTGTCGGTGCCGGCGAATTGGGCCTCGGCCGTGCCGGCCGTCCGCACGGTCGCCGCCGAGCTGCCGGAGACCGTGCTGGACGCCGCGCCCGCGATGGCCGCCAACGGTCAGCGGGGCATGTTCGGCCCAATAGCCCTGTCGAGTCTGGCGGGACGCGCGGTCGGAGGGACCGCGACGCGCGCCGTCGCGGGGCCGGCCGTACGCGTGCCCGGTGCGGTGGCCGTCGACGACATCGCGACCACGTCCACCGTCATCGTCATACCGCCGAACGCGAAATAAGGACGGCCCGCAATGGTTTTCGGTGACTTCGCAGCGCTGCCACCCGAGGTGATCTCGACCCAGATCTATGCGGGACCGGGCGCGGGATCGTTGCTGGCCGCCGCGGGGGCGTGGGACGGGTTGGCCGCCGAGTTGCACGCCACCGCGGCGTCGTACGCATCGGTGATCTCGGAGCTGGTCGGCGAGTCCTGGCAGGGCTGGTCATCGGAGTCCATGGCCGCCGCGGCGGCGCCGTACGTGGCGTGGGTTTCGGCCACGGCGGGCGTGGCCGAGCAGACGGCCGCCCGGGCCCGTGCCGCGGCCGCCGCCTACGAGGCGGCACTGGCGGCCACCGTGCCGCCGGCCGTAGTCGCGGCGAACCGCAGCCGACTGGCCGCGCTGTTGCAGACCAACATCCTCGGACAGAACGGCGCGGCGATTGCGGCCACCGAAGCCGAGTACGGCCAGATATGGGCCCAAGACGTCGCCGCCATGTTCAGTTACGCCGCCGCGTCGGCATCCGCCGGAGAGTTGACGCCCTTCGAGGACGCCCCGGCCACCACGAACGACACCGCAGCCGCGACACAGGCGGCCGCCGCGGCCACGGCGTCGTCCGACTCGTTGTCGTCGTGGCTGAAAGAGATCGAGGCCTACATCACCTCGCTCACCGGTCAGTACACCCAGTTCTGGCAGAACCTGATCGGGGGCGCCACGGGGAGCACGGAGATAGCACCGTTCTGGGAGACGCTGTATTCCAGCATTTCCCAGATCGGCACTCAGGCCACGTGGACCAACGTCGTCAATGCCAGTACCAGCCTTGGTGTTTCGCAGTGGAAGAACTTCTTCATCTATGCGCCGTGGAGCGCCGCGATGTCGAAAACGTCGCTCGGCGCCGGTCTGACGTCGCCCGGCCACGTCGCCTCCAGCATCGCCGTTAAACCCGTGTCGGCCGTCTTGGGTGCGGCGCCGACGGTGGGAAAGATGTCGGTGCCGCCCGCCTGGGCGACCGCCGCACCGGTGATCCGGCTGGCCTCCACCGCGCTACCGGCCACCAGCCTCGCCGCGGCCGCCGCGGCGGATATCCCCGGTGGCCTCGTCAACGAGGCCACCCTGGGCAGTCTCGCGGGCGGCGCGCTGGGCGGCCCGGCGTCACGCGTCGTCAGCACGACGGGCGTCCAGGCCCCCGCGATCGCCGGCGCGCGCCGGCAGGGGCCGGTCAAGCTCGACCGCATCATCGCCCAACTGCAGGAGATGCCCGACCAGGTGCAGCACTGGAACATCGACGAGGCCGGCCTCGACGACCTGGTCGCCAGACTCAGAACAACACCCGGCGTGCACGCCGTGCACGTGACGGACGGTGAGGACATCGCGGCCGGATCCACCGAATCGAAACCGGGTTAGGACACCTCGAAGGAGGATGCATGAAACTGCAATTAGCGCTTGTCGGTGTAGCGCTGGGACTCGTCGCCGCCCTACCCGCGCACGCCGTCCCGGGCGAGGACGAGGCGGCCGCCGACGACAACAATGAGGTCTTCATCGCTGACCTCCACACGGTGGGCATCAGCTTTCAGGACCCCGGCCAAGCCGTGAGCGCCGGAAAAGCGGTCTGCGGCTTGCTTGCCCGCGGCGTCTCCGGTCTCCAACTCCTCAACGACCTGCGAGACAACAACCCCGCGCTGACCACCAACGGCGCCGCCCAGTTCGCGACGATATCGGCCAAGGCGTACTGCCCGCGGCAACTCGACTCTGCCGGGGGACCCGGCGCCAAAGGCGGTGGCTAATTAACCAAACCCGCACCGCCGCAACAGGACCCCCGGCCCCCATCGCATATCCATCATTCCCGAGAGAAAAGCCTCATGTTGCAGCACAATTCGCGCGCCGTCGAGCTGGGATTGGTGATGGATTTCGGGACCGTTCCGCCGGAAAGCAATTCCGGGCGGATGCATTCGGGCCCCGGCGCCGGATCGATGATGGACGCCGCCATGGCCTGGGGTGTGCTGGGCGCCCAACTCGCTGACACGGCGCTGAGCTACCGGGCGGTGATCGCCCAGCTGGACGGGGGAGCACCGAGCGCGTCGACACCGGCGCTCACCCACGCCGTCGCGCCCTATCTGGCGTGGCTCGACGCTACCGCCGCGCTGGCGCGGCAGACGGCACTCCAGGCCACGGCGGCCGCGGGAGCCTACGGTTTGGCGCGTGCGGCGGTGGTGGCGCCCCAAGTGATCGATGCCAACCGGCGGCGGCGGATCTCGCTGGCCGCGGGCAACTGTCTGGGCCAGCTCAGTCCGGCGGTCGCCCAGGCCGAAGCCGACTACGAACGGATGTGGGCGCAAGACGCCGCCGCCATGTACGCCTACGCCCGCGCGTCGGCGGGCGTCCTGGCACCGTTCAGTTCCCCGCCGCCCTGCACCCACCCCCGCGAGCCCACGGGGGTCACTCCACCGCCGCGCGGCTGGACTCTGACTGTCGCACCGGAGGTCATAACGACTGGCCGGCAAGTGGTCTCGACCATCTCCGACGCGCTCGATGCGCTGTCCTCGTCGCCGCTGGCCACCTTCGATGCGTCCCTGTTGCCGGCAACCGCGCCGCTGTCCAAGCTGAGTTCGCTGTCGGCGCCGCGAGATGTCGCGCTCAAGCACCTGAGTTCCCTCAATAAGGCTGCCGCGCTGTGCAGGGCCGCGGTCACGTGCTCGCCTGGCCTAACGACTCACGCGGCGCCTCGGGTGAGCGTCGGCGGCGGCGCCGCGGTCGGGATCTTGTCGGTGCCACCGGCGTGGGCGCGATCGATGCCGGGCCCGGTGTCGCCCAGTTCGCATGCGACTCCCGTAGATCGAAGCCAGTGAGACTGGTGGGCACGCGGACGTCGCCCGCGCCGAGCCGGCGGGTAGTTTGTTTGCCATTGCTGGTCGCGACGGGGGTTGGGGGGCTACGGTCAGGTCATGAAGCGGCTGTCGAGTGTCGATGCGGCGTTTTGGTCAGCAGAAACCGCGGGCTGGCACATGCACGTGGGGGCGTTGGCGATCTGCGACCCGAAGGAGTGCTCCGAGTACAGTTTTCAACGTCTCCGTCAATTACTGATCGATCGCCTGCCCGAGGTACCGCAGTTGCGGTGGCGGGTCACCGGCGCGCCGCTGGGACTGGACCGGCCGTGGTTCGTCGAAGACGAGGACCTCGACGTCGACTTCCACGTCCGCCGCATCGGGGTACCCGCGCCAGGGGGTCGCCGCGAGCTCGAGGAGCTGGTGGGGCGGCTGATGTCCTACAAGCTGGACCGCTCCCGGCCGCTGTGGGAGATGTGGGTGATCGAGGGCGTCGAGGGTGGGCGGATCGCCACCCTGACCAAGATGCACCACGCCATCGTCGACGGGGTCTCGGGTGCCGGGCTGGGCGAAATCCTGCTGGACACCACGCCGGAACCCCGTGCGCCGCAACAGGAAACGGTCGGATCGCTGGTGGGCTTCCAGCTTCCGGGACTGGAACGGCGCGCCTTGGGGGCCCTGATCAACGTGGGCGTCAAGACGCCGTTCCGCATCGCGCGGCTGATGGAGCAGACCGTGCGCCAGCAGATCGCCACCCTGGGGGTGCGCAGCAGGCCCCCGCGCTACTTCGAGGCACCCAAAACCCGCTTCAACGCACCGGTTTCGCCGCATCGGCGCATCACCGGGTCTCGCATCGAGCTGGCCCGCGCGAAGGCCGTCAAGGATGCCTACGGCGTCAAGCTCAACGACGTGGTGCTCGCGGTGGTGGCCGGCGCCGTCCGCGACTACTTGCAGAAGCGCGGTGAGCTGCCCGCCAAACCATTGATCGCGCAGATCCCGGTGTCGACCCGCACTGACGAGAACAAGGACGACATCGGCAATAAGGTCAGCTCGATGACCGTCTCGCTGGCCACCGATGTCGAAGACCCGGGCGAGCGGCTGCGGGCCATTCACGAAAGCACCCAGGACGCGAAGCTGATGGCCAAGGCGCTGTCGGCGCATCAGATCATGGGGCTGACCGAGACCACGCCGCCCGGGTTGCTCGGGTTGGCCGCGCGGGCGTATACGGCCAGCGGGCTGTCGCGAAACCTGGCCCCCATCAACCTGGTTGTCTCCAACGTCCCCGGCCCGCCGTTCCCGTTGTATATGGCTGGCGCCAAACTGGATTCGCTGGTACCGCTGGGCCCGCCGGTGATGGATGTCGCGCTGAACATCACCTGCTTTTCCTACCAGGACTACCTGGACTTCGGTTTCGTGACGACGCCCGAGGTGGCCAACGACATCGACGACATGGCCGATCGGATCGAGCCGGCGTTGACCGACCTGGAGAAGGCCGCCGCGCGGGAGAGCAGCTCCACCTAGGCCGCCCTGGCGATCTCGCGACTACGGGCCGTCGTCGTCTTTATCGCGGAGCAGTTTCTCGGGGTGGTGGAAGGTGTTGGTGCGGGGCTGTCCGCGGTCGAGTTCGGGTGGTGGTTTCCATTGGGTGTCGCCGCGGGCGGTTTTGCGGGTGGTCCAGCCGCCGGGTTTGAGCAGTCGGTGATGGGGGCCGCAGGCGAAGGTGAGGTCGTTGCCGTCGGTGGTGTGGCACGTGGCGTAGTCGGTGACGTGGTGGACTTCGCAGTAGTAGCCGGGCACGGTGCAGCCCGGGTGTGAGCAGCCGCGGTCCTTGGCGTACAAGACTATTCGCTGCCCGGGTGAGGCCAGGCGTTTGGTGTGGTAGAGGGCCAGGGCCTTGCCCTTGTCGAAGATCGCCAGGTAGTGATGGGCGTGGCGGGCCAGGCGGATGACGTCGCTCATCGGCAGCAGGGTGCCCCCGCCGGTCAGGCCGCGCCCGGCGGCGGCCTCCAGCTCGGCCAGGGTGGTGGTGACGATGATGGAGGCCGGTAACCCGTTGTGCTGACCCAACTTTCCGGAGGCCAGCAGCGCCCGCAGTGCGGCGTTGAGTCCGTCGTGGTTGCGTTGGGCCGCCGACCGGGGGTCGTGTTCGATGGCTTCCTGGGTGGGTGCGCCGTCGATGCACGGGCTTTCGTCGAGGGGGTTGCACATGCCGGGGGCGGCGAGTTTGGCCAACACGGCTTCCAGGGTGGCGCGGGCTTCGGGTGTAAGCCATCCGCGCAGCGCCGACATGCCGTCGGCCTGCTGGTTGCCCAGCGTCAGCCCGCGCTGTCGCGCCCGGTCCTCGTCGGTGTAGGTGCCGTCGGGGTTGAGGCAGTCGGCGAGGGTGGCGGCCAGCGCGGCCAGTTGTTCGGGGCGAAACCGGCTGCCCTCCTGGGCTAACCGGGCTTCGGCGTGCTCGCGGGTGGGCGTGTCGATCCAGCCGGGCAGGGCGTGGCAGAACTTGCGGATCACGTTCACCTGGCCGGGCCCCAGCGTGCCGGCGCGTTGGGCGGCGGCGGTGGCGGCCAGCGCGGGTGGGATGGGTTCGCCGGTCAGGCCGTGGCGTGGGCCCAGATCGCGTGCCTCTTTGAGGCGCCGGGAGGCTTCGGTGCGGCTGATGAGGGTGGCCTCGGCGAGGGCATGGACCACGGTGCCGCCGAGTTCGACAGACGGTGCCTGGCGGGCAAGGGAATTGATCAGTGGATGCTCGACGGCGGGGATGCGTCGGCGCTGCTTTTCACACCGCTGCAGTACCGCCAGCTGTTGGCGTGGGTTCAGCGCGTCGACGTTGAGGGCGCAGACTCGATCCCATGCGGCATCGAGCGCGTCGAACGCCGCGTCGATATCCTGCTGATCAGTCACACCGCCAAACTATCGGCACCCACCGACAAAAAACGCCGCCCTGTGACCACTGAAACTACAGTGGCACAGGAGATTTCGGTATACGTCTTCGGTATTCGTAATCGTGCCCGCGGGAGGTGGCAGAGCTCTCTCAGGCGCGCTCGGGCGGGCTCGTCGCGTACACCCACGACAGGAACCGCGCCACGGCCTCCGCGGACCGGTGCGCCCGCGGCGAGCTGAAGATGTCGAAAGCATGCTGGGCGTGCGGCAATTCGGCGTAGGCGACGGGATGCTTGGATACCGCGCGCAGTTCCTCGACGAACTCCTCGGCCTCGCCGACCGGGATGAGCGAATCGTCGTGGCCATGCAGGACGAAGAACGGCGGCGCGTCGGCGCGCAGCCGCCGGATCGGCGAGGCGTCGACGTAGACGTCGCGGTGGGTGGTGAATTTCTTTTTGACGACGAACTTTTCGAGCAGGTCCACGAATTCGCGCCGGCCTTCGCCCTCGGTGGAGAACCAGTCGTAGCGCCCGTACACCGGTACCGCGGCCACCACCGAGGTGTCGGCGTCCTCGAAGCCGGGCTGGAACTTCGGGTCGTTGGGGGTCAGCGCCGCCAGCGAACACAGGTGGCCGCCCGCCGATCCGCCGGTGATCGCCACGAAGTTGGGATCCCCGCCGTAGCGGGAGATGTTCTCCTTGACCCACGCCAGCGCGCGTTTGACGTCGACGATGTGGTCGGGCCAGGTGTGCCGCGGCGACACCCGGTAGCCGATCGACACGCACACCCAACCGCGCGCGGCTAGGTGGCTCATCAGCGGATAGGCCTGGGGGCGGCGCATTCCGATCACCCAGGCGCCGCCGGGCACCTGCAGCAGCACCGGCGCCTTGCCGTCGCGCGGCAGGTCGTGGCGGCGCCAGATGTCGGCGAGGTTGGCGCGGCCGTGCGGACCGTAGGACACCACGTTGGTCTTCTCGACGTACCGGCGGCGCGCCACGGTGTTGCCCAGCGGCAGGGAGCGGCGACCGCTGCGCCGCGGCTGCGTCTCGGGCAGTTTGTCCAGCGCCTCTTCGTAGTCGTCGCCGAGTTCCTCGCGCAGCCCGGCCTCGAGCACCGGGCCCGGGGTGGTGACGCCCCGGTACTTGATCACCGCCAGCAGCGCCCACGACGCCGCCGTCAGGCCCAGCGCGGCCTTGCCGCGCCGTCCCGCGAAGTCGCCGCGGCGCCCCCGCCGCAGCGCATCGAGCAGCGAGGCGGAGAAGTACACGCCCGGCACCTCGGAGGCCGGCCAGCCGAACCAGAAGACCAGAACGGTGCTGTATCCTTTGCGGGCCAGCGGGCGTAATCCGTTGGCGGCGTTGGCCAATTCGAGCGCGGCCCGCGCGAGCGGCCGGGGTTTCCGGAGGGTCCGGGCGAGCCGCATCAGCCGGTCACCCGCGCTTGCAGGTCGGCGCGCAGGATCTTGCCGGTGCTGCCGCGGGGAAGTTCGTCCAGCACCGTGATCTCGCGGGGGATCTTGTAGTTGGCCAGGTTCTCCCGCACGTGCTGCTTGAGCGCCTCGGGCGCGGCGCCCGCGTCGAGCGTGGCGCCGGTCTCGAGCACCACGAAGGCCGCCAGCCGCTGCCCGTACTGTTCGTCGTCCACGCCGATCACCGCCGCCTCCGCGACGTCGGGATGTGCCGCCAGCGTCTTCTCCACTTCGATCGGGTAGACGTTCTCGCCGCCGGAGACGATCATTTCGTCATCGCGGCCGACGACGAACAGGCGCCCCGCCTCGTCGAGGTATCCCACGTCGCCCGACGACATGAATCCGGCGTGAAAGTCCTTGGTACTACCCGAGGTGTAGCCGTCGAACTGGGTGTTGTTGCGCACGTAGATGCTGCCGACCTCGCCGGTGGGCAGCTCGTTGAATTCGGGGTCCAGGATCCGGATTTCGGTTCCCCCCGCGGGCCGGCCCGCCGTGTCCGGTGCGGCCCGCAGGTCCTCCGGCGTGGCCGTGGCGATCATGCCGGCCTCGGTGGCGTTGTAGTTGTTGTAGATCACGTCGCCGAACGCGTCCATGAACGCGATGACCACGTCCGGCCGCATCCGCGAACCCGATGCCGCCGCGAATCTCAGGGACCGGCAGCTGTAGCGGCGTCGCACCTCGGGTGGCAGCTCCATGATGCGGTCGAACATCACCGGCACCACGGCGAGCCCGGTCGCCTGGTGGCGGTCGATGAGGTCCAGCGTGGCCTCGGGGTCGAACTTGCGCCGGGTGATCACCGTGCACGCCATCGACGCCGCGAAGATCAACTGGGAGAACCCCCAGGCGTGGAACATCGGCGCCACGATGACGATGTTCTCCTCGGCCCGCCATGGGGTGCGGTCCAAGATCGCCTTGAGCGTGCCGATCCCGGCGTTGCCGCCGGTTTGGTTGGCGCCCTTGGGTGTTCCGGTGGTGCCGGAGGTCAGCAGGATCATCCGGCCCTTGCGGCCCGGGCGCTGGGGCCGTTGCCCGGCGTGATCGGCGATCAGCTTCTCGACGGTGAGTTCGTGTTGGCCGTCGGTCCAGGCCACGATGCGGCCGGCGTCCGGCCTGTCGGCCAGCGCGCGGTCCACCGTCGGGGTGAATTCCTCGTCGTAGACCACGACGTCGACGCCCTCGCGGTTGACCACCTCGGCCAGCGCGGGCCCGGCGAACGACGTGTTGAGCAGCACGACGTCGGACCCGATCCGGTTGGTGGCCACCACCGCCTCGACGAAGCCGCGGTGGTTGCGGCACATGATGCCCACGACTTTCGGCTGGCCCGCGGGCAACCGTTGCAACGCGGCGGCGAACGCGTTGATCCGCTCGTCGAGCTCGCGCCAGGTCAGCGCGCCGAGCTCGTCGATGAGGCCGGGACGGTCCGGGCAGCGCTGCGCGGCGCTGGCGAAGCCCACGGTCATGCCCATGCCTTCGCGGCGCATGGCCGCCGCCATCTTGAAGTAGCGGTCGGGTCGCATCGGCGCGATCATGCCGGCGCGGCTCAGCGTGCTGACCAGGCCGAGGGTCTCGCTCAACGGGTTCGCCATGGCTCAGCCCAGGATCGGGAAGCGGCGCTTGGCGGCGAGCTCGGTCAGGGCCTGCTGCATCACCGACCGGACATGCTCGTCGACCTCGTCGACGTCCGGGTCGTCGCCGAACTGCTTGGCGATGTCGATCGGCGGGAGCACCTGCGTCACGATCTTGGTGGGCAGCGGCAGGTTCGGCGGGATGACCGCGCTCAGGCCGAAGGGAAAGCCGAACGACACCGGCAGAATCGCGCTGCGCAGCAAGCGTTTAATGCCCAGCCGCTCGGCCAGCCAGGTGCCGCGGGTCAGGTAGAGCTGGGTCTCCTGCCCGCCGATGGACACCGCCGGCACGATGGGGACGCCCGCGTCGATCGCGGTGCGGATGTAGCCCTTGCGGCCGTTGAAGTCGATGACGTTCTCGGAGAGGGTGGGCCGGTAGGCGTCGTAGTCGCCGCCGGGGAACACGATCACCACCCCACCCGAACGCAGCGCCGCGGCCGCGTTCTCCCGATTGGCCCGGATGTATCCGGTGCGCCGGAACAGATCCGCGGTGGGCCCGGTCATCAGGATGTCGTGGCTCAGCGTGTAGACCGGCCGGTCGTAGCCGAGTTTGTCGTAGAAGTGGACGCTGAAGATCGGCACGTCCATGGGGAACATGCCGCCCGAGTGGTTACCGACCACCAGCGCTCCGCCCGGCGGGAACGACTCCAGGCCGTGTACCTCCGACCGGAAGTAGGTCTTCAGCACCGGGCGCATCACCGCCATCAGGCGCTGGGTCAAGCCGGGGTCGAATTTGCCGATATCCCCGCCCTCGGGGTTGCCGTTGTCGGTCACGTTCCCTCCTTGACGCTCGCACCAGGCCGCTCCGCCGAGTCGAGTCCCTCGATGGTAGCGACCGGGGCTGGCGTTGCTGTCACGGTGTTTCGTCTTTGCGCAACCGGACATGTGGTTTGGGACGGGTCGGGGCGCTATTGTTACGGCGCCCTAAGTAATCCTCGAGTAAAGGGGACCCGATGGACGTAGCCGGTCTGTCCCACGAGCGGAGTGCCCGCTCGAGCACCACCCACAGATCGGCCAGCACCCGGGACAGGCGCGGGCGGCGTACCCACGCCGCCCCGGCGCGCGCGGAATCGGGTCGCCAGAACCAAGAACCGTCCCGATCCGCGCCGGCCGCCGGTGCTCTCGCCGCGGCCGCGCCGGACACCGCGGACGAGCTGCAGGCCGACTACTTCGTGCGCCTGCTCGCCGGCCGGCGCGGCCTCATCGATCAGCGCATCGACGAGTACCAGCGCAAAATCGGCTCCGCCGAGGCCAAGGGCGACCTCGACGCCGTGGCGAACTACCGCCGCCTGGCGCGCATCGCCGAGCAGGATCGGCGGACCCTGGACACGCTGATCGAGAAGCTGCGGCGCCGCTTCGTGGGCCGGGCGCCGGGCGCGGCTTCCCCTCAGGCACGCCCCCCGGTTGCCGGCCCGCACCGGGCGTGCGCTGAAACACGGCTCCCCGCAACACTTCTCGTCATACGGCCGTGACAGGGCGGCCGGCGCGCGGCGCCGGGGCGCACACATCGGCACACCCGCGTGGCGGTGCCGATACATTCTATGGGCCAGCTGGTTTCTAGACAGGAACGAGGCCGCCCATGGGATTCATGGCTCCGGAGTTTCCCGACGTCGACCCGCAAGCGTGGCCCAGCCTGCCGCGGTCGACCAGGCGCCAGATCATGACCCGGCATTGGGTCGAACACGGCTTCGGCTCGCCGTACGCGGTCTATCTGTTCTACGTCTTCAAGATCGCCGGGTACGTCGCCGGCGCCGCCGCGGTGATCTCCCTGACGCCGGGGCTGGGCGGTCTGGGCCACCTCGTCGACTGGTGGACGCAGCCGATCGTGTACCAGAAGCTGGTCATCTTCACGCTGCTGTTCGAGATCCTGGGCCTGGGCTGCGGATCGGGGCCGCTGACCGCGCGGTTCTGGCCGCCGTTCGGCGGGTTCTTGTATTGGTTGCGGCCCAACACCATTCGGCTGCCGGCCTGGCCGGACAAGGTCCCGTTCACCCGCGGGGACAACCGCACTGTCGTCGACGTGGCGCTGTATCTCGTCGTGCTGGGCTCCGGCGTCTGGGCGCTGCTCTCGCCGGGGCGGGGCGGCCCGGTCACCCCGGCGGGCGACGTCGGCCTGATCGATCCCCGGCTGGTGGTACCCGCCATCGTCGCGCTCGCGCTGCTGGGCCTGCGGGACAAGACCGTCTTCCTGGCGGCGCGCGGCGAGCACTACGGGCTGACGCTGCTGGTGTTCTTCTTCGGGTTCACCGACCAGATCGCCGCATTTAAGATCATCATGCTGGCGCTGTGGTGGGGCGCGGCCACGTCCAAGCTCAACCACCACTTCCCGTACGTCGTGGCGGTGATGATGAGCAACAGCCCACTGCTGCGCGGCCGGGCGTTCAACTGGTTCAAGCGCCGGCTCTACCTCGACCCGGTCAACGACCTGCGACCGTCGTGGATACCGAAGGTGATGGCCCACGTCGGCGGGACGACGGCCGAATTTCTGGTTCCGCTGGTCCTGGTGTTCTTCGCCGACGGTCACCGGTGGGCATGGTTCCTTATCGGCTTCATGGTGCTGTTCCACCTCAACATCACGTCCACCATTCCGATGGGAGTTCCCCTGGAGTGGAACGTCTTCTTCATCTTTTCGCTGTTCTACCTGTTCGGGCACTACGCCGGCATCACGGCCACCGGGCTGCGGTCGCCGTTGCTGCTGATCATCCTCATCGCCGCGCTGGCGGTGGTGCCGATCGTGGGAAACATGTTCCCGCAACAGGTTTCGTTTCTACCGGCGATGCGCTACTACGCGGGCAACTGGGCCACCAGCACCTGGTGCCTGCGCAAGGGCGCCGAGGACAAGATCGAGGCGAACATCACCAAGGCGTCCGCGCTGGCGCCCAATCAGCTTGCCCGCCTTTATGATCCGCAGACCGCCGAACTCATGATCGACAAGTTGATGGGGTGGCGGTCCATGCACACCCACGGCCGCGCGCTGGGCGGCCTGGTGCCCCGCGCCCTGCCCGACGGCGCCGACGAGGCCGACTACCTGCTGCGCGACGGCGAAATCATCGCCGGGCCGCTGATCGGGTGGAACTTCGGCGAAGGCCACCTGCACAACGAACAGCTGCTGGCCGCGGTGCATCGGCGCTGCGACTTCGACGAGGGCGAGGTGCGGGTGATCATCCTGGAAGCCCAGCCGATCCAGCGCCAAACGCAGGCCTACCGCATCGTCGACGCCAAGACCGGGCTGATCGAAGAGGGCTACGTGGACGTCGCGGGCATGCTGAGCCGTCAACCCTGGCCCGAGCCCGGCGACGACTACCCCGTCCACGTCATCGATGGCGGCGCCCGGTGACTAACGCGGTCGTCGTGGGCGCCGGGCCCAACGGCCTGGCGGCGGCCATCCGGCTCGCCCGCGAGGGAGTCGACGTGCAGGTGCTGGAGGCGCGCGAGACCGTCGGCGGGGGAGCGCGCTCGGCCGAGCTGACGGTGCCCGGGGTGATCCATGACGTCTGCTCGGCCACCCACCCGTTCGGCGTCGGTTCGCCATTCTGGAAAGAGATCGACCTGCCGCGCTATGGGCTGGTGTGGAAGTGGCCGGAGATCGACTGCGCGCATCCGCTCGACGACGGCACCGCCGGGGTGCTGTATCGGTCGATCGATCAGACGGTGGCCGGGATGGGCCGCGACGCCGGCCGGTGGCGCCGCGCCGTCGGGGACCTCGCCGCCGGATTCGATGACCTGGCGCAGGATCTGCTGCGCCCGGTGCTGCACTTCCCGCGCCACCCGGTCCGCCTGGCCGGCTTCGGGCCCCGCGCCCTGCTGCCGGCCACGGTGCTGGCCCGCTGGTTTCGCACCGAGCAGGCCCGCGCGCTGTTCGGCGGGGCCGCCGCCCACATCTACACCCGCCTGGACCGTCCACTGACCGCGTCCTTGGGGCTGCTCTTCCTGGCCAGCGGGCACCGCTACGGCTGGCCGGTCGCGCAGGGCGGCTCCGGGTCGATCACCCGCGCCCTGGCCGCGGCCCTGCAGGCGCACGGGGGCAGCATCGCCACCGGAGTGACCGTCACCGGCCGCCGCGACATCCCGGACGCCGACCTCGTCATGCTGGACCTGAGCCCCGCCGCGGCGCTGCGGCTCTACGGCGACGCCATGCCCGCCCGCATCGCGCGGTCCTACCGGCGCTATCGCCAGGGGTCCTCGGCGTTCAAGGTCGACTTCGCCGTCCAGGGCGACATCCCCTGGACCAACCCCGACTGCAGGCGCGCCGGCAGCGTCCACCTCGGCGGCGGCTTCGCCGAGATCGCCGACACCGAACGCCAACGCGCGCTGGGCACCATGGCGCGGCGCCCGTTCGTCCTCGTCGGGCAGCAGTACCTGGCCGACCCGTCGCGCTCCGCGGGCGGCGTCAATCCGGTCTGGGCCTACGCCCACGTGCCGTTCGGCTACACCGGCGACGCCACCGCGGTCATCGTCGAGCAGATCGAACGCTTCGCCCCGGGGTTCCGCGACCGCGTCGTGGCGACCGTCAGCACCGGCACCGCCGACCTGGCGGCCTACAACCCCAACTACATCGGCGGCGACATCCTCGGCGGCGCCAACGACGGGCTCCAGGTGATTCTGCGGCCGCGGGTCTCGGTCAACCCGTACGCCACCGGTGTGCCGGGCGTCTATCTGTGTTCGCAGTCCACCCCGCCGGGGGCCGGCATCCACGGGTTGTGCGGCTACCACGCGGCCGGGGCGGCGCTGGGCCGGCTGCGCAAGCGCCGGTAGCTGGTGCCGCGTGTGGCCGACGTCACGGGGGATATACCAGCGCGGCAACGGTTGGCGCCGCTGATCTAGGCTGGCGACGAGCGCAAATCAGCGGACACAGGAAAGAAAGACGACAGGAGAGACAAGTGACGGTCCGAGTAGGTATCAACGGCTTCGGTCGCATCGGGCGGAACTTCTACCGGGCCTTGCTGGCTCAACAGGAGCAGGGCACCGCTGACATCGAGGTGGTCGCGGTCAACGACCTCACCGACAACGCCAGCCTGGCGCACCTGCTGAAATTCGACTCCATCCTGGGCCGCCTGCCGCACGACGTCAGCCTCGAAGGCGACGACACCATCGTCGTCGGCAGCAAGAAGATCAAGGCGCTCGAGGTCAAGGAAGGCCCGGCCGCGCTGCCCTGGGGCGACCTGGGCGTCGACGTCGTCGTCGAGTCCACCGGCATCTTCACCAACGCCGCCAAGGCCAAGGGCCACCTGGACGCCGGCGCCAAGAAGGTGATCATCTCCGCGCCCGCCACGGATGAGGACATCACCATCGTGCTGGGCGTCAACGACGACAAGTACGACGGCAGCCAGAACATCATCTCTAACGCGTCGTGCACCACGAACTGCCTCGGCCCGATCGCCAAGGTGCTCAACGACGAGTTCGGCATCGTCAAGGGTCTGATGACCACCATCCACGCCTACACCCAGGACCAGAACCTGCAGGACGGCCCGCACAAGGACCTGCGCCGGGCCCGCGCCGCCGCGCTGAACATCGTGCCGACCTCCACCGGCGCGGCCAAGGCCATCGGCCTGGTGCTGCCCGAGCTGAAGGGCAAGCTGGACGGGTACGCGCTGCGGGTGCCGATCCCCACCGGCTCGGTCACCGACCTGACCGCCGAGCTGAAGAAGTCGGCCACCGCCGACGAAATCAACGCCGCGATGAAGGCCGCCGCCGAGGGACCCATGAAGGGCATCCTGAAGTACTACGACGCGCCGATCGTGTCCAGCGACATCGTCACCGACCCGCACAGCTCGATCTTCGACTCCGGCCTGACCAAGGTGATCGACGACCAAGCCAAGGTCGTCTCCTGGTACGACAACGAATGGGGCTACTCCAACCGCCTCGTCGACCTGGTCGCCCTGGTCGGCAAGTCGCTGTAAACCCGTGGCCGTCCAGACTCTGAAAGACCTTCTCGCCGAAGGGGTTTCCGGACGCGGCGTGCTGGTGCGCTCCGATCTGAACGTGCCGCTTGACGACGGGAAGATCACCGACGCCGGCCGCATCACCGCCTCGGTGCCGACGCTGCGGGCGCTGGTCGAGGCCGGTGCCAAGGTGGTCGTCACCGCGCACCTCGGCCGGCCCAAGGGCGGAGCCGACCCGAAGCTTTCGCTGGCGCCCGTCGCCGCGGCGCTCGGTGAGCAGCTCGGCCGGCACGTCCAGCTGGCCGGCGACGTCGTGGGCGCCGACGCCTTGGCCCGCGCCGAGGGCCTGACCGACGGCGACGTCCTGCTGCTCGAGAACATCCGCTTCGACGTCCGCGAAACCAGCAAGGACGACGGTGAGCGCCTGGCGCTGGCCCGGCAGTTGGCCGAGTTGGTCGGGCCGACAGGGGCTTTCGTCTCCGACGGCTTCGGCGTGGTGCACCGCAAGCAGGCCTCGGTGTACGACATCGCCACCCTGCTGCCGCACTACGCCGGCACGCTGGTGGCCGAGGAGATCGCGGTGCTGGAGCAGTTGACCAGCTCCACCAAACGCCCGTATGCGGTGGTGCTCGGCGGGTCGAAGGTGTCCGACAAGCTCGGTGTCATCGAATCGCTGGCCACCAAGGCCGACAGCATCGTCATCGGCGGCGGCATGTGCTTCACCTTCCTTGCCGCCCAAGGTTTCTCGGTCGGCAAGTCGCTGCTGGAGACCGAGATGGTGGACACCTGCCGCCGGCTGCTGGACACCTACCACGACGTGCTGCGGCTGCCGGTCGACATCGTGGTGGGTGACAAGTTCGCCGCCGACGCGACGCCGCAGACCGTCGCGGCCGACGCCATCGGAGACGACCAGATGGGCCTGGACATCGGGCCGGGCTCGGTCAAACGCTTCACCACGTTGCTGTCCAACGCCGAAACCGTGTTCTGGAACGGGCCGATGGGCGTGTTCGAATTCCCGGCCTTCGCCGCGGGCACCAAGGGCGTCGCCGAGGCGATCGCCGCGGCCACCGGCAAGGGCGCGTTCAGCGTGGTGGGCGGCGGGGACTCCGCGGCCGCGGTGCGCGCGCTGGGCATCCCGGAGGGCGACTTCTCGCACATCTCGACCGGTGGGGGAGCGTCGCTGGAATACCTTGAGGGCAAGACGCTTCCGGGTATCGAGGTGTTGAGCCGACCCCAGCCCGACCCCAACTAGAAAGGCCCCCACAGTCGTGAGCCGCAAACCGCTGATCGCCGGCAACTGGAAGATGAACCTCAACCATTTCGAGGCCATCGCGCTGGTGCAAAAGATCGCGTTCGCGTTGCCGGACAAGTACTACGACAAGGTGGACGTCACGGTGCTGCCGCCGTTCACGGATCTGCGCAGCGTGCAGACCCTGGTCGACGGTGACAAGCTGCGGTTGACCTACGGCGGGCAGGACCTGTCCGAGCACGACTCGGGTGCCTACACCGGCGACATCAGCGGCGCGTTCCTGGCCAAGCTGGGCTGCACGTTCGTCGTCGTCGGGCACTCCGAGCGACGGACCTACCACCACGAGGACGACGCGGTGGTGGCCGCCAAGGCCGCCGCGGCGCTCAAGCACGAACTGACCCCGATCGTCTGCATCGGCGAGCAGCTGGACGTCCGCGAGGCGGGAAACCACGTCCCGCACTGCGAGGAGCAGCTGCGCGGATCGCTGGCCGGGCTGTCCGCCGAACAGATCGGCAAGGTCGTCATCGCCTACGAACCGGTGTGGGCGATCGGCACCGGGCGGGTGGCCAGCGCGGGTGACGCCCAAGAGGTGTGCGCGGCGATCCGCAAGCAGCTGGCGTCCCTCGCCTCCTCGGAGATCGCCGACTCGGTGCGGGTGCTCTACGGCGGATCGGTGAACGCCAAGAACATCGGCGAGCTGATCGCCCGCGACGACATCGACGGCGGCTTGGTCGGCGGCGCCTCCCTGGACGGCGAGCAGTTCGCCACGCTGGCGGCCATCGCCGCCGGCGGGCCGCTGCCCTGAGCGCGGCCGCGCCCCGGTAGGCTGGCCGTCATGCAGTTGGCTTTGCAGATCACCCTGGTCGTCACCAGCATCCTGGTGGTGCTGCTGGTGCTGCTGCACCGCGCCAAGGGTGGCGGCCTGTCCACGTTGTTCGGTGGCGGCGTGCAGTCCAGCCTGTCGGGCTCCACGGTGGTGGAGAAGAACCTGGACCGGCTGACCTATTTCATCACCGCCATCTGGCTGGTGTGCATCATCGGCATGGCGCTGATGATCAAGTACCGCTGACGCCGGACGCTCGACGGGCGGGCCCCGGCATCGCCGTCGATACTGAGTGCTATGGCTGAGGCATCCGAGGGCACGCTGGAACCGATCGGTGCCGTGCAGCGCACCCTGGTGGGGCGCGAGGCGACCGAGCCGATGCGGGCCGACATCAGGCTGCTGGGCGCCATTCTGGGTGACACGGTGCGCGAGCAGAACGGAAACGAGGTGTTCGAGCTCGTCGAGCGGGCCCGGGTCGAATCGTTTCGGGTGCGCCGCTCCGAGATCGACCGCGCCGAGCTGGCGCGCATGTTCGACGGCATCGACATCCACCAGGCGATCCCGGTCATCCGGGCGTTCAGCCACTTCGCCTTGCTGGCCAACGTCGCCGAGGACATCCACCGGGAGCGTCGCCGGGCGATTCACGTCGCCGCCGGCGAGGCGCCGCAGGACAGCAGTCTGGCCGCGACCTACGCCAAACTCGATCGGGCGCAACTGGATTCGGCCACCGTCGCCGGCGCGCTCCAGGGTGCCGTGGTGGCGCCGGTGATCACCGCGCATCCCACCGAGACCCGCCGCCGCACCGTGTTCGTCACCCAGCACCGGATCACCGAACTGATGCGGCTGCACGCCGAGGGGCACGAAGAAACCGACGACGGCGCCAACATCGAACGCGAGTTACGCCGCCAGGTCCTCACGCTGTGGCAGACCGCGCTCATCCGGTTGTCCCGGCTGCAGATCACCGACGAGATCGAGGTCGGGCTGCGCTACTATGCCGCCGCCTTCTTCAAGGTGATCCCGCAGGTCAACGCGGAGGTGCGCGACGCCCTGCGGTCGCGCTGGCCCGACGCCGCCCTGCTCGCGCAGCCGATCGTGGAGCCCGGCTCGTGGATCGGCGGGGACCGCGACGGCAATCCGAACGTGACGGCCGACGTGGTGCGCCAGGCCACGGGCAACGCCGCGTTCACCGCGCTGGCGCACTACCTGGCCGAACTGACCGCCTTGGAGCAGGAGCTGTCCATGTCGGCGCGCCTGGTCACGGTCACCCCGGAGCTGACCGAGCTGGCCCAGGGCTGCGGGGAGAAGGCCCGCGCCGACGAGCCGTACCGTCGCGCGGTCCGGGTGATCCGCGCCCGCCTCACCGCGACCGGCGCCGAGATCTTGGACCGCCGACCCCAGCACGAGCTGGACCTGGGGCTGCCGCCTTATGCCGCCCCGGGCGAACTGCAGGCCGACCTCGACACCATCGATGCGTCACTGCGCTCGCACGGCAGCGCGCTGCTGGCCGACGACCGCGTCGCGCTACTGCGAGAAGGCGTGCGAGTCTTCGGGTTTCACCTGTGCGGCCTGGACATGCGGCAAAACTCCGACGTGCACGAGGAGGTGGTCGCCGAGCTGCTCGCGTGGTCCGGGGTGCACCCGGATTACGGTTCGCTGGCCGAAGACGAGCGGGTCGAGCTCCTGGCCGGTGAGCTCGCCACCCGCCGGCCGCTGGTCGGTGAGCGCGCCGAGCTGTCGGAGCTGGCCCGCAAGGAGCTGGGCGTGGTGCGGGCGGCAGCGCATGCCATCAAGCGCTACGGACCGTCGGCGGTGCCCAATTACGTGATCTCCATGTGCCGTTCGGTCTCCGACATCCTCGAGGCCGCGATCCTGCTCAAAGAGGCGGGCCTGATCGACGCGTCCGGCGACGCGCCGTACTGCCCGGTCGGCATCTCACCGCTGTTCGAGACCATCGACGATCTGCACAACGGCGCCACCATCCTGCACGCCATGCTCGAACTCCCGATCTACCGCGCCCTGGTGGCCGCCCGCGACGACAGCCAGGAAGTGATGCTCGGGTATTCCGATTCCAACAAGGACGGCGGCTACCTGGCGTCCAGCTGGGCGGTGTACCGGGCCGAGCTGGCCCTGGTCGAGGTGGCCCGCAAGACCGGAATCCGGTTGCGGCTCTTCCACGGTCGCGGCGGCACCGTCGGCCGCGGCGGCGGTCCGAGCTACGAAGCCATCCTGGCGCAGCCGCCGGGCGCGGTGAACGGTTCGCTGCGGCTCACCGAACAGGGCGAGGTGATCGCCGCCAAGTACGCCGAACCGCAAGCGGCGCAACGCAATTTGGAGAGCCTGCTGGCCGCCACGCTGGAATCCACGCTGCTGGATGTGGAGGGCCTGGGCGACGCCGCCGAACCGGCGTACGCGGTGCTCGACGAAGTGGCCGTGCTGGCGCAGCGCGCCTACTCCGAATTAGTGCACGAGACACCGGGTTTCGTCGATTACTTCATGGCCTCCACGCCCGTCAGCGAGATCGGCTCGCTGAACATCGGCAGCCGCCCCACCTCACGCAAGCCCACCCAGTCCATCTCGGACCTGCGCGCCATCCCGTGGGTGCTGGCGTGGAGCCAGTCGCGGGTCATGCTGCCCGGCTGGTATGGCACCGGCTCGGCATTCGAGCAGTGGATCGCCGCGGGCCCGGACGGCGAAAGCCAGCGGGTGAACACCCTGCACGACTTGTACCAGCGCTGGCCGTTTTTCCGCAGCGTGCTGTCCAACCTGGCTCAGGTGCTGGCCAAAAGCGACCTCGGGCTGGCCGCGCGCTACGCCGGATTGGTCGACGACGAGGAACTGCGGCACCGGGTGTTCGACAAGATCGTCGACGAGCACCGGCGAACCATCGCCATGCACAAGCTCATCACCGGTCAGGACAACCTGCTCGCCGACAACCCCGCGCTGGCGCGGTCGGTGTTCAACCGCTTCCCCTACCTCGAGCCACTCAACCACCTGCAGGTGGAGTTGCTGCGCCGCTACCGCTCCGGCGACGACGACGAATTGGTGCAGCGCGGCATTTTGCTGACGATGAACGGGCTGGCCAGCGCGCTGCGAAACAGCGGCTGATAACCCGCGATTCGCCTCCCCGGGCGGCCCCGGCGCGAATACCCTGATGGACGCGACGTCGACCGAGGAGACCAGTGAGCGGATCCGGACTACCCCTGTGGCTCTTTCTGGTTTCGGTCACCGCCGTGGCGATCGCGACCGCGGTGGGCTTCATCTGGCTGGGCAATCGCATCCTGCCGAGCCGGCGCTACGGCAAAGAGCACAACCCGGCGATCGCCTCGTTTCTCACCGTCGTCGGCTTCATCTACGGCGCGCTGCTGGGCTTCACCGTGGTGGCCACCTGGGAGCACTTCTCGTCCACGCAGGTCGTCGTCTCCGGTGAGGCGTCGGCGCTGACGACGATGTACCGCCAAACCGTCGCCATGCCCGAACCGGAACGGACCGAGATCCAGGAGCTGTTGCGCAAGTACGCCGGCGCGGTGGCGGGCCCGGAGTGGAACAAGCAGCGCAACGACGGGGCGCGCGCCGCGATCACCCGGATGTATCGCACGGTCGGGCGCCAGCAGCCCAACGTCGCGGCGAAGCCGATCAATCAGCAATTCCTCAACCAGCTGAGCGAGTTGGCCTCCGACCGCAACGAGCGCATCGTCGGCACCAAGCCACGCATCCCGCCCCTGATGTGGGCGGGGTTGATCTTCGGAGCCGTTGTGCTGGTTGCGTTTACGGGCTTACTGCGGCTGGGCAGCACCGTCGGTCACGTCATCGTGTCCAGCACGGTCGCGGTGCTCCTGGGCCTGCTGCTGTGCGTCGTGTCCCAGCTCGACCACTCGTATGCGACCGATCAGCGGATCACGTCGGGGCCGTTCCAGCACGCGCTGGACATCTTCGATTCGGTCGACAACGACAGCCGGTACTTCCCGCGCTGAGCGTTACGGGTTCAGCCCTTCAGCAGCTCCCCGACGTGCGCGGTGACCGATTCGGTGAGGCCCTGCAGGTCATAACCGCCTTCGAGCACCGCGACCAGCCGCCCGTCGCATAGCCTTTCGGCCGACGTCATCAATTCCCGGGTGACCCAGGCGAAGTCGTCGGCCGTCATGGTCAGCGAGCCCAGTGGATCGCGCTCGTGGGCATCGAAGCCGGCGGACACGATGATCAGCTCGGGCGAAAAGCCTTGCAGCGCAGGCAGTATCCGATCCTGAAAGGCCGCGCGCAGCTCGGTCCCGCCGTCACCGGGTGCAAGCGGCGCGTTGAAGATGTTGCCGACGCCGGTTTCTCGTACCGCGCCGGTGCCGGGGAACAGCGGCATCTGATGCGTGGACGCGTAGAGCACACTGGGGTCGGAGTAGAAGATCTGCTGGGTGCCGTTGCCGTGGTGGACGTCGAAATCGACGATGGCGACCCGCGTCAGGCCGTGTTTGTTCTGCGCGTGCCGCGCGCCGATGCTGATGTTGTTGAACAGGCAGAAGCCCATCGCGCGCTCGGTCTCGGCGTGGTGGCCCGGCGGCCGGCACGCGACGAACGCGTTCTGCGCATCACCGGCCAGCACCGCGTCCACGGCCTGCAGCGTGGCGCCCACCCCGCGCAGCGCGGTCTGCCAGGTCGAGGGTTCCATCATGGTGTCGCCGCCGTCGAGGTAGACGTAGCCGTCGTCGGGCCGCGCGGCTTCCAGCGCGTCCACGTACCGGTTCGAGTGCACGTACCGAGTCGTCGCGAGGTCGGCCGGCTCTGCCTCCTGGCGCATCAGCGCCTCGAACTGTGGCCGGCTCAGCGCCGCCGCCACCGCGCGGTAGCGGTCCGGCCGCTCCGGATGACCGGGAGCGGTCCGGTGGTCCGCGAACGCGGAATGGTGCAGCAGCAACGTGGCCATCGAACGTCCCGCCGGGCGCCTACTGCACGGTCCGGTTGCGCAGCCTGTCCACCAGGCCGCGCACCGCGTGCTCGGTGATCGCCAGCGGGGACATCATGGTCTCGCCCACCCGCACCATGTCGTCGACCCGCGCGACGATGGCCTCCACCGGCTCGACCAGCACGATCAACCGCTTGGCCAGATCGTCCAGGCTGGCCATGGTGCCATCCAGGTGATCCAGGCCCTGTTCCAGACGCTCCACCGTGGCGTTGAGGGCCGACAGGGAGCTGCTGAGCTCCTTCATGGTGTGGCTCAACCCGTCGAGGACGTCTTCGACCTGCTCCACGGTCTTGTCGGCGTTCAAGGCGGCCTGGGTGAGCGTCTTGATCCGGCTTCGCTCTTGTCCCCCGCGCGCGGTTCTGTCTGCCATGACCGTCATTATGACCCGGCGGGGCGCGGGCGCGAGCCCGAACGCCGACGGCTAGCTCTGCTCCCCGGCCCGCGACGGCAGCTTGGCCGCGGCGTCCTCGTCGAGCAGCCACAGCGTGGTGTCCAGCCCCACCGCCCCGGCGGCCGGCACCGAAACCGGTGCGGCCCCGCCGATGGCGGCGGCCACCGCGTCGGCCTTGCCGCCGCCGGACACCAGCAGCCAGACTTCGCGGGAACGCGCAATGGCGGGCAGCGTCAACGTGATCCGTTGCGGCGGCGGCTTGGGGGAGTCGTCGACCGACACCACCATCCGGGTGGTTTCGAGCACGGCCGGGGTGTCGGGGAACAGCGAGTTGATGTGGCCCTCGGGTCCCATGCCCAGCAGGTGCACGTCGAAATTCGGAACGGGTTCGCCCGGTTCGGCGTTGGCGGCCAGCAACTGCTCGTAGGCCAGTGCCGCCGCGGCCAGATCGTTGCCGAATTCGCCGTCGCTGGCCGGCATCGGGTGCACCTGGCTCGACGGGATGTCGACGTGGGAGAGCAGCGCGGCCCGCGCCTGTTTGTCGTTGCGCTCGTCGTCGTCCTCGGGGACGTAGCGTTCGTCGCCCCAGAACAGATGCACGCGTGCCCAGTCGATCTCGCGCCCCACCAGCGACTGCAGCAGCCCGATGCCGTTGCCGCCGCCGGTGAGCACGATGAGCGCTCGGCCACGGGCCGCCACGGCGTTCGCGATGGTGTCGGTCAGCCGCGCGGCGGCGGCCTCGACCATGGTCTGGCTGTCCGGGAAAATTTCGATGTTGGTGCTCACACGTATTGCACTTTCTCGATGCCTTCGAGCGCTGATTGGTAAACCTCGTCGGCGTCCAGCCGGCGCAGATCTTCGGCGAGGCACTCGCCGGTTTCCCTGCGCGCCAAGGGGAGTAGGGCGTCCGGCCGGGAAGTCCGGCTCAACGTGGCCGTCCTTCCCTGCTGCGGCCGGCTCAAGACGATCGTTTCGCTCTTGCGCTCCAGTTCGATCTTGAGTTCGCCGACCGCCCGCCGCACCGGGCCGTCGATCCGGCTGGCCAGCCACCCGGCCAGCACGTCCAGGGCGGGCTCGGTCGCCAGGCCGGACACCAGCGCCGACTCGATCGGTTCGTGCGGCGCCAGGTCGACGGCCGAGGCGAGCAGCGCGCGCCAGTAGGTGATGCGCGCCCAGGCGAGGTCGGTGTCGCCCGCGGTGTAGCCGGGCAGCCGGCTCTTGATGGCCGCCAACGGGTCCACCCCGTTGGTCGCGTCGGTGATGCGACGAATCGCCAACCGCCCCAACGGATCGTGCGCGGGCACCGCCGGCGCCACGTCGGGCCACCAGACCACCACCGGGATGTCGGGCAGCAGGAAGGGGGTGACCACGCTGGCGGCGTGTCCGGACAGCGCGCCGGACAGCCGCAGCACCACGACTTCGCTGGCGCCGGTGTCGCCGCCGGCGCGCAGCTGCGCATCCAGGCGCGGCTTGTCCGCGTACGGATTGCCCCGCATCGTCACGATGATCCGGCTGGGATGCTCATGGCTGGCGTCGTTGGCCGCCTGCAGCGACTCTTCGAAGATCTCCTCGCTGTCGGGCGCGACGATCAGCGTCAGCACCCGGCCCATCGCGACGGCGCCGACCCGTTCGCGCAGCTCGTCGAGCCTCTTGTTGACCGCCGTGGTGGTGGTGTCTTCCATGTCGATGATCACGGCCGTCGCCATTCCCGGCCGGTGCGCCGCAGCATCTCGAACGCCGAGTCCGGGCCCCAGGTGCCCGACTCGTACGGTTCGGGCTTACCGCCCGCTGCCCAATTGGTGAGCACGGGATCGAGTATGTCCCAAGCCAGTTCGACCTCTTCGTTGACCGGAAACAGGGACGGCTCCCCGAGCAGCACATCGAGGATCAACTGTTCGTAGGCCTCCGGGGATTCCTCGGCGAACGCCGAGCCGTAGGAGAAGTCCATGTTGACGTCGCGGACCTCCATCGCGGTGCCCGGCACCTTGGAGCCGAACCGCAGCGTGACGCCCTCGTCGGGCTGCACCCGGATCACCATGGCGTTGGCGCCCAGCTCGTCGGTCATGGTCGCATCGAACGGCAGGTGCGGCGCCCGCTTGAAGACCAGGGCGATCTCGGTCACCCTGCGGCCCAGGCGCTTTCCGGTTCGCAGGTAGAACGGCACGCCCGCCCAGCGGCGGGTGTCCACCTCGAGCGTGATGGCGGCGAACGTCTCGGTGATCGAATCCTTGGCGAACCCCTCTTCGTCGAGCAGCCCGACGACCTTCTCGCCGCCCTGCCAGCCCGCGGCGTACTGGCCGCGGCTGGTAGTCTCGTCGAGGGGCTCGGCGAGCTGGGTGGCCGAGAGCACCTTGATCTTCTCGGCCTGCAGCGCCGACGGGCTGAAGCTGACCGGCTCCTCCATCGCGGTCAGCGCGAGCAGCTGCATCAGGTGGTTCTGGATCACGTCGCGCGCCGCGCCGATGCCGTCGTAGTAGCCGGCCCGCCCGCCCAGCCCGATGTCCTCGGCCATGGTGATCTGCACATGGTCGACGTAGTGCGCGTTCCAGATGGGGTCGAACAGCTGGTTGGCGAACCGCAGCGCCAGGATGTTGCGGACCGTCTCCTTGCCCAGGTAGTGGTCGATCCGGAACACCGACTCCTCCGGAAACACCGCGTTGACGGACTTGTTCAGCGCCTGCGCGCTTTCCAGGTCGTGCCCGAACGGCTTCTCGATCACCACCCGGCTCCACCGATCGCCCTGCGGGCGAGCCAGGCCCGACTTGTGCAGCTGCTCGCACACCACCGGGAACGATTTCGGCGGGATCGCCAGATAGAAGGCGTGGTTGCCGCCGGTGCCGCGTTCGGCGTCCAGCTTGTCCAGGGTCTCGGCCAGCCGCCCGAACGCCTCGTCGTCGTCGAAAGCGCCCGGCACGAAACGGAATCCCTCGGCCAGCCGGTCCCAGTTCTCCTGCCGGAACGGGGTGCGGCAGTGTTCCTTGACGGCCTCGTGCACCACCTTGCCGAAATCCTGGGTGCTCCAATCGCGGCGGGCGAAGCCCACCAGCGAGAAGCTCGGCGGCAGCAGACCCCGATTGGCCAGGTCGTAGATGGCCGGCATGACCTTCTTGCGGGCCAGGTCGCCGGTGACGCCGAAGATCACCATCCCGCACGGCCCCGCGATCCGCGGCAGCCGCTTGTCGCGCTTGTCCCGTAACGGGTTATGCCATAGTTGCGCGGTGCGGGCTGGGCTCATTTGGAGGCGGAACCCAGCTGCTTCTGCGTTTCTTCCAGCAGCTCGGTCCACGAATCCACAAACTTCTCCACACCCTCGTCCTCGAGCACCTTGAAGACGTCGGTCAAATCGATGCCGATCTGGTCCAGCTTGTCGAACACCGCCTGGGCGTCCCCGGCGGTGCCGCTGACCGTGTCGCCCTTGATCTCACCGTGGTCGGCGACGGCGTCAATCGTCTTCTCCGGCATGGTGTTCACCGTGTTGGGCGCCACCAGCTCGGTGACGTAGAGGGTGTCGGAGTAGTCGGGGTTCTTGACACCGGTGGACGCCCACAGCGGACGCTGCACCCGGGCGCCGTCGGCCTTGAGCGACTGGTAGCGGTCGCCGCCCTCGAAGACCTCCTGGTAGGCCGCGTAGGCCAGCCGCGCGTTGGCCACGCCGGCCTTGCCCAGCAGCGCCTTGGCGTCGTCCGACCCGATCTTCTCCAGCCGCTTGTCCACCTCGGTGTCCACCCGGGACACGAAAAACGATGCGACGGAGTGGATCTTGGAGATGTCATGCCCGGCCTCGCGTGCCTTCTCCAGGCCGGCCAGGTAGGCGTCCATCACCTGACGGTGCCGCTCGACGGAGAAGATCAACGTGACGTTGACCGAAATGCCTTCCGCAAGAACGGCAGTGATCGCCGGGATGCCGGCCTTGGTCGCCGGGATCTTGATGAACAGGTTGGGCCGGTCGACGATCTTCCACAGCTCGACGGCCTGCGCGATCGTCTTGTCGGTCTCGGCGGCCAGCCGCGGGTCGACCTCGATGGACACCCGTCCGTCGACGCCGTCGGAGGCCTCCCACTCGCGCTTGAGCACGTCGCACGCCTTGCGGACGTCGTCCGTGGTGACGGTGCGGATGGTGGCGTCCACATCGGCGCCGCGCTCGGCCAGCTCGGCGATCTGCCCCTCGTAGGCGTCGCCCTCGGCCAGCGCCTTCTGGAAGATCGACGGGTTGGTGGTCACGCCGACAACGCTTTTCGTGTCGATCAGCTCCTGCAGGTTGCCCGACTGCAGCCGCTGGCGCGACAGGTCATCTAGCCAGACGGAAACTCCCGCGGCGGACAGCGCCGCGAGGTTGGGGTTCTGAGTCATCTCCAAACGCCCTTTCTCAGTTATCAACTACTTGTTCCGCGGCGGCCGCGACGGCTTCTGCCGTGAAACCGAATTCCCGGAACAGCGTTTTGTAATCGGCGGATTCGCCGTAGTGCTCGATCGAGACGATCCTGCCGGTGTCGCCGACGAGCTTGTGCCAGGACTGCGCGACGCCGGCCTCGACGGCCACCCGGGCCGACACGGTCGGCGGCAGCACGCTGTCGCGGTAGTCCTCGGGCTGCGACTCGAACCATTCGACGCACGGCATGGAAACCACCCGCGCCACAATCTCCTTGTCCGCCAACAGCTTCTGTGCGTCCACCGCGAGCTGGACCTCCGAGCCGGTGGCGATCAGCACCACGTCGGGATCCTGGCCGGCCTCCTCGCCGTCCGAGCCCAGGATGTAGCCGCCCCGGGCGACGCCGTCGGCGCTGGTGCCCTCCAGCACCGGCACACCCTGGCGGGTCAGACACAGGCCGACCGGGCCGCTGCCGTTGCCGCGGGCCAGGACGGTGCGCCAGGCATAGGCGGTCTCGTTGGCATCGGCCGGGCGCACCACCGAGAGGTTCGGAATGGCCCGCAACGCCGCGAGGTGCTCGATCGGCTGGTGGGTCGGGCCGTCCTCGCCCAGACCGATCGAGTCGTGGGTCCACACGTAGATGGTGTCGATGTCCATCAACGAGGCCAACCGGACGGCCGGGCGCATGTAGTCGGAGAACTGCAGGAACGTGCCACCGTACGCCCGGGTCGGGCCGTGCAGCACGATGCCGGACAGGATGGCGCCCATCGCGTGCTCGCGCACACCGAAGTGCAGGGTGCGGCCATACCAGTGCGCCGTGTAGTCCTTGGTCGAAATCGACGGCGGCCCAAAGGAATCAGCGCCCTTGATGGTGGTGTTGTTGCTGCCCGCCAGGTCGGCCGAACCGCCCCACAGCTCCGGTAGTTTTGGCCCGATCGCGTTGAGCACCTCGTTGGAGGCCTTGCGGGTCGCCACCGCGTCGGAGCCGGGCTCCCAGTGCGGCAGGTCGGCGTCCCAGCCGTCGGGCAGCTCTTCGGCGGTCAACCGGTCCAGCAGCGCCTTGCGTTCGGGCTGCGCTTGCGCCCAGGCGTCGAAGTCGGCCTGCCACTTCTCGTGGGCCTCCTTGCCGCGGTCCACCAGCTTGCGGGTGTGGGCGATCACGTCGTCGCGCACCTCGAACGTCTTGTCCGGGTCGAAGCCGAGGACCTTCTTGACGGCGGCGACTTCCTCGTCGCCCAGGGCCGCGCCGTGCGCCTTGCCGGTGTTCATCAGCTTGGGCGCGGGATAGCCGATGATGGTGCGCAGCGAGATGAACGACGGCCGGTCGGTGGCGGCCTTGGCGTTGGCGATGGCCTCCTCGATCGCGACGACGTTCTCGCCGCCCTCGATCTCCTGCACGTGCCAGCCGTAGGCGCGGTACCGCGCGGCGGTGTCCTCGCACAGCGCGATGTTGGTGTCGTCCTCGATGGAGATCTCGTTGTGGTCGTAGAAGACGATCAGGTTGCCCAGCTGCTGGACGGCCGCCAGCGACGAGGCCTCGGAGGTGACGCCCTCCTCGATGTCGCCGTCGGAGGCGATCACGTAGATGAAGTGGTCGAACGGGCTGGTGCCCGGGGCGGCGTCCGGATCGAACAGCCCGCGCTCGTAGCGCGCGGCCATCGCCATGCCCACCGCGGAGGCCAGGCCCTGGCCCAGCGGGCCGGTGGTGATCTCAACGCCCTTGGTGTGCCGGAACTCCGGGTGCCCGGGGGTCTTGGACCCCCAGGTGCGCAGCGACTCGATGTCGGACAGCTCCAGCCCGAAACCGCCCAGGTACAGCTGCAGGTACAGCGTCAGGCTGCTGTGCCCGCAGGACAGGACGAACCGGTCGCGGCCCAGCCAGTAGGTGTCGCTGGGATCGTGGCGCATCGTCCGCTGAAACAGGGTGTAAGCCAGCGGCGCCAGGCTCATCGCCGTCCCGGGATGGCCGTTGCCGACCTTCTGCACCGCGTCGGCGGCCAGCACCCGAATGGTGTCGACGGCGGCCGAGTCGAGCTCGGACCAGTCGTCGGGAAGGTGCGGTTGGGTCAGCGTGGAGATCTCTTCGAGTGTCGTCACAGACTCAGTCCTTGGGTCATCGAGCTGATCAATCCCACCCTAGTGCGGGAGGGCCGGCTCTTGCAGCGCAGGATTTCGGGTACCCACGGCCGGCAGATGTGAAAATTACGCGCCCGTCGAAACCCGCTAACATTCAGTTCGCCGAATCTGGGAAAAGGCTGCGGGAACGGACCCGTGGGCGGGCCATCCCCACAGCGCGGTCTACCATCGTGTGTAGTAGATGCTGCGCGCCGCTGCGACCCCAAGGAGTTATTGCGTGAGCGTTCGCGGGCGCGTCGCGCCGAGCCGATTGCCAAGCCGGATACAAGGCACGGTGCTGGCTTATCTCGCGCTGACCAAGCCGCGGGTCATCGAACTGCTGCTCGTCACCGCGATCCCGGCCATGCTGCTGGCCCAGCGGGGCACGGTGAACCCGCTGCTGATCGTCAACACGCTGATCGGCGGGATGCTGGCCGCCGGCGGCGCCAACACGCTGAACTGCGTGGCCGACGCCGACATCGACAAGGTGATGAAGCGCACGGCCCGCCGGCCGCTGGCCCGCGCGGCGGTGCCCACCCGCAATGCCCTGGTGTTCGGCCTGGTGCTGACGGTGGCGTCGTTCTTCTGGCTGTGGTGGACGAGCAACCTGTTGTCCGGGCTGCTGGCCCTGGCGACGATCGCGTTCTACGTGTTCGTCTACACCCTGCTGCTCAAGCGCCGCACCTCGCAGAACGTGGTGTGGGGCGGCGCGGCCGGCTGCATGCCGGTGATGATCGGCTGGTCGGCGGTCACGGGCACCATCGGCTGGCCCGCGCTGGTGATGTTCGCGATCATCTTCTTCTGGACGCCGCCGCACACCTGGGCGCTGGCGATGCGCTACAAGGACGACTACAAGGCGGCGGGCGTGCCGATGCTGCCGGCCGTGGCGACCGAGCGTCAGGTGACCAAGCAGATCCTGATCTACACCTGGCTGACGGTCCTGGCCACGCTGGCGCTGGCGCTGGCGACCGGCTGGCTGTACGCCGCGGTCGCCCTGGCGGCCGGGGTGTGGTTCCTGGCGATGGCCCACCAGCTCTACGCGGGGGTCCGCGCCGGCGAGCCGGTCAAGCCGCTGCGGTTGTTCCTGCAGTCGAATAACTATCTGGCGGTGGTGTTCTGCGCGTTGGCCATCGACTCCGCCATCGGGCTGCCGCACCTGTTCTGAGCCGGTCGTCGACTCACGTCGCCCGGCGAACTCAAGAACTGATTTCTTATCTGGGATCGGTAGCCGGTCCACCGGATCACACTTCAGGCATGGCAACTAACCGCATCGTCAGGACGTTGGCCGCCGCAACGCTGCTTTCGGCCGGCCTGTCCTTCTGCGACATGGGGATCACCACGGGTATCGCCGAAGCCCGACCCGGGCCGATGCCGCTGGACGCGTGGCCCGGCTGTCCCAACGACCACCCCCAGGGGCCGTGCCGCTGGTGCCCCGGGCAACCGTTGCCGCCGACCGGCAACCATGTCACCAACCCCGTCGTCTGGGACAACAACGTCTGCCACACCTACTACTACGTCTGGTTCGGACAGGGCAATGTCGCCCAAAACATCTGGGACGGCGACGACCCGCCGGCACCGCCACCACCACCGCCGCCGGGCCTCATCAATAGAGACAATTGCCAGCAGCTTCTGGGCATCTTCTGTCCCCACGCGTAGCGGCTCGAAATAGCTAGGGCAGCAGCACGATCGAGCCGGCCGTCTTGCGGCCCTGCAGATCCTGGTGGGCGCGCGCCGCGTCGGCCAGCGGATAGCGGCCGCCGACCTCGACGGTGATGTCGCCGCCGGCGATCGCGGTCAATAATTCCTCTGCCCGCCAACTGAATTCCTGGCCGGTGCGGACGAAGTGCGCCAGCGACGGCCGGGTCAAGAACACCGAACCGGCGGCGTTGAGGCGCTGCGGGTCGAACGGCGGAACGGGCCCGCTGGCCGCGCCGAACAGCGCCAGCGTCCCCCGGACGGCCAGGCTGGCCAGGCTCGCGTCGAAGGTGCTCGCGCCCACGCCGTCGTACACCGCGGCCACCCCGGCGCCGTCGGTCAGCGAGCGGATCCGCTCGCCGAACGCCGCGGCGTCCTCGGGGTAGGGGAGCACCTCGTCGGCGCCCGCCCGCCGGGACATCCGCTCCTTCTCCGGCGTCGAGACCGTGGTGATCACCCGCGCCCCGAGCAGGTTGGCCCACTGCGTCAGGATCAGGCCGACGCCCCCGGCACCGGCGTGCACCAGCACCGTGTCACCCGCCTGCACCGGATACACCGACTTGAGCAGGTAGTGGGCGGTCAGGCCCTTCAGCAGCGCCGAGGCCGCCACGTCGGCGCTCACACCGTCGGGCACCTCGGCGGTCAATTGCGCTGGGGCCGTGGCATATTCGGCATAACCGCCGGACGCCGCGGCGCTGACAACCCGGTCGCCGACGCCGAACCCGTCCACGCCGTCGCCGAGGGCTTCGACGGTGCCGGCCAGCTCCGAACCGAGGACGAACGGCAACTCGCGCGGGTACTGCCCGGAGCGGAAATAGGTGTCGATGTAGTTGACGCCGATGGCCTCGGCCTTGATCAGTACCTCGCCGGGCCCGGGAGCCGGCTGGGGCGCCTCGACGTAGCGCAGCACCTCGGGGCCGCCGGTCTCGCTGACTTCGATAGCGTGCATCCGCTTATCATGCCCGGGCATGAAACTCGCTCGCCCGGACGTCTTCCATCCCCGCATCGTGCTGGCGGGGTCGGCCGACGACGCCGGCCTGGTGGCCGCGCTGCGCCGGCGCGGGCTGCACGCGCGCTGGCTGTCCTGGGACGACCCGGACGCCGCCCAGGCCGATCTGGTGATCCTGCGGGCCGCGCCGCACGAGCGGGGCCGCCGCGACGAATTCCTGGCCTGGACGCGCCAAGTGCGCCACCTGCTCAACCCGCCCGCCGCGATCGCGTGGAATTTCGATGAGCGCTATCTGCGCGATCTCGCGGACGACGGAGTCCCGACGGCACCTGGCGCGACGGGTCGGACGACGTTGATCTTTCTCGGCGGGAAGCAATCGCACGCCTGGCCGGTCGAGGCGGAGTTCGAAGCGTGGGACCTCGGCCACGCCGCGCTCGCATCGGCCGCGCGCCGTGCCGGTATATCCCCGGGGGAGCTGCTCTACGCCCGCGTGGACCTGGCGGGCGAAAGGGTGGCCGCGCTCGACCTGGTCGCGCCGGTGCTGGGCTGGCGCCGGCTGGACCCCGCGGCCCGCGAGCGCGCCCAGCGCCAGTTCGCGGTGGCCGTGCAGTCAGCCTGCGAGCGGCTCGGCCTGGGCCCGCTCTCGCATCGCCGCCCATAGCGCCGCGGTGGCCGCGGTGCACGCCGCGGCCCCGGCCACGTGCAGGGCGACCAGCACGGCCGGAACCCCCGTGTAGTACTGCGCGGTGCCGACGGCGGCCTGGGCGACCACCAGGACCAGCAGCACCGCGAGCCGCACCAGCACGGGCCGGGCGGCACGCACCGCCAGCAGCCCGAAGCCCAGCCCCACCAGCAGCGTCAGGTAGGCGATCAGCAGCGACGAGTGCAGGTGCACCAGGGTGTCGACCTCGACCTTGAGTCGCGGCACCGTGCGGGTGGGGCTGCGATCACCGGCGTGCGGGCCGGCGGCCGTCACCAGCGTGCCGGTGACCAGCACCGCGGCCAGGTTCAGGCCGGACAACGCGGTCAGCGCGCGCAGCGGCCGGACCACGCGCTCGCGGACCACCCCGTCGTCGGGCTCGCCCACTTTCACGTAGAGCAGCACCGACAGCCACACCATCGTCATCGAGGTCAGCAGGTGGACGGCCACCGTCCACCACAGCAGCCCGGTGCGCACGGTGATGCCGCCGATCACCGCCTGCACGACGGTGGACACCGGCATCAGCCAGGCGTAGACGAGTACCTCGCGGCGCCGGCGCGCCCGCGTCACCGCCAGCACGGCCAGCGCCGCCGTGATGACCACGGCGAAGGTGACCATCCGATTGCCGAATTCGACGGCCTGGTGGATGCGCGGCACCTCGGCGTGGGCCACCGGCACGAAGCTGCCTGGAAAGCACTGCGGCCAGGTGGGGCAGCCCAGGCCCGACGCGGTGACCCGCACGATCGCGCCGGTGATCGCGATGCCGCCCTGGGTGAGGATGACGGCCGCGGCGATCAGGCGCTGCACGCCCGCGCTGGGGTTGGGCAGCAGGTCCACCACGCGCAACAGCATCCGTCCCACCACGGCCCGATCCTAAGCCACCGAAAACTACGGCCTGTAGTACGCCCGGGCGCGCCGAGACTTAAACCACGTACACCGGTCTCGGCGTGTCGTGTGCGTGGTTTAAGTGTCGCGAGTCCGACGCGACCGTCAGGTGAAGAAGCCAGGCCCGCGGGCGAGCGTCAGGTGAAGCGGAACCAGCGCAGCGCGCTCAGCGCGCCGACCGCGCCCCACGCCACCAGGACGATCACGCCGAACCAGTCCACCGACATCGTCATCGCCTGCGAGAGCGCCTCGGTGAGCGCTCCCGACGGGGTCAGCCGGGCCGCCAACTTGACCGCAGTCGGGGTGATGCCGGTTTCCAGCGTCAGCGCGCCGAGGCCGGCGAAGACGAACCACATCAGGTTGGCGACCGCGAGCACGATCTCGGCCCGCAGCGTCCCGCCCAGCAGCAGCCCCAGGGCCGCGAAAACCACGGTGCCCAGCGCGATCACGCCCGCCCCCAGTGCCAGCGCCGCCGGCGCGGGCCGCCACCCGAGCGCAAAACCGATGGCGCCCAACAGGATTGCCTGCAGGAACACCACGGTGACCACGGCCAGCGACTTGCCGGCGATGATGCCCCACACTGGCAGCGGGGTGGCCCCGAGCCGCTTGAGCGCGCCGTAGCGCCGGTCGAAGGCGACCGCGATCGCCTGCCCGGTGAACGCCGTCGAGATCACCGCCAGCGCCATGATGACCGGGGTGAACGTGGCCGCGCGGTGCTGTCCGAACGAGCCGAGCGGCAGCAGCGTCAGCCCGACCAGCAGCGTGATCGGGATGAACATGGTCAGCAGCAGCTGCTCGCCGTTGCGCAGCAACAGCTTGAGCTCCAAACCGAATTGCGCGGCAAGCATTTTCGGCACCGCGCTGGGCCGCGAATCGGGTGCGAAGGTGCCCGCGGGAAAGACGCTGGATTGAATCTCGTTGTCCGTCAAGGCCGTAACTTCCTGCCGGTGAGGTCGAGGAAGACGTCCTCGAGGCTGCGTTGCTCGACGCGCATGTCGGTGGCCAGCACGTCGATCCGCGCGCACCACGCGGTGACGGTGGCCAGCACCTGGGGGTCGACGTGGCCCTCGACCAGGTACTCACCCGGCGTCACCTCGGTCGCCTTGTAGTCCTCCGGCAGGGCGGCCGCGAGCAGGGACAGGTCCAGGCGCGGCGGGGCGCTGAACCGCAGCTGGTCCTTGGCGCCGCTGCGCATCAGCTCCGTCGGCGTGCCCGAGGCCACCGTCGCCCCGTGGTCGATGATCACCAGCCGATCGGCCAGCTCCTCGGCCTCCTTGAGCTGATGCGTGGTCAACAGCACCGTCACCCCGTCGCGGCGCAGCGCGTCGATCAGTTCCCACACCAGCAGCCGCGCGTGCGCGTCCATGCCCGCGGTGGGCTCGTCGAGGAACACCAGCTCGGGGCGGCCGACCAACGCACACGCCAGCGCCAGCCGTTGCTGCTGGCCGCCGGACAGCCGACGGTAGGTGGTGCGGGCGGCGTCGGTGAGGCCGAGCGTGTCCAGCAGCCACGCGGGGTCCAGCGGGTCGGCGGCGTAGGAGGCCACCAGGTTGAGCATTTCGCCGGCCCGGGCCGCGGGATAGCCGCCGCCGCCCTGCAGCATCACCCCGATCCGCGCCCGCAGCCGCGTGTTGTCGGCGATCGGGTCCAAGCCCAGCACCTCGATCGTGCCGGCGTCGGGGCGAACGAAGCCCTCGCACATCTCCACCGTCGTGGTCTTGCCGGCGCCGTTGGGGCCGAGCAGGGCCAGCACCTCGGCGGCGTGCACCTCGAGATCGAGGTTGGCGACAGCCTCGACGGCCGTCGAGCCGGACCCGTACGTCTTGGTGACCCCGCGCAGCCGCACCACTGTGTCGGGGGATCTGCGCGATTCTGGAAAGGCCGAGCTCACGTGGAATCAGCGTAGGCGTCGTGCGCCGGCGCCGGGCGGGGGGTCGACGGATGCTGCGGCGGTGCCGTGGTGCCGGTGACGGGTTGTCCGTTGGATTCGGGGCCCCGGACGGGCGGGCGGCGCCACGGCAGGCGGGTGTAGGTCAGCGCGATGAGCGCCACGACGATCACGGTGCTGGCCAGGGTGGCGTCGATGATCTGGAACAGCGCGAACCGGTCGCCGTTCGCGGTGGGGCCGAAGATCCCGACGACCAGGCTGATGACGATGGCCGCCACCCGGAAGCCGGTGCGGGTCGCCCAGGCGGCCAGCGGGATGATCGCCCACAGCAGGTACCAGGGCTGCACGACGGGGAACAACAGCACGGTGATGCCCAGCGCCACACCCAGCCCGCCGATCGGGTGCAGCCGGCCGCGGAAGACGGCCAGCAACAACCAGGCCACCATGACCGTGATGATCAGCACGCCGATCGCACGGGTCAGCCCCAGCACCGCGGTGGTGTGATCGCCCAGGCCCAGCAGGATGCCCACCTGCCCGGTGCCCAGCGCCAGCAGGGTCGGCGGCGACATCCAGCTGCGCACCACGTTGGCGGTGCCCAGCGTGTAGATCCAGCCGAAGCCCAGGCCGCTGGCCCAGCCCACCACCGCCATCACCGCCAGCGACAGCGCCGCCATGCCGCCGCCCGCCAGCAGCAGCGCGCGCAGGGTGCCACCGCAGCGGTAGGCCAGGGCCATCGTGACGAAGCCCAGCGCCAGCAGCGACGGCAGCTTGACCTGCGACGACAGCACGATCAGCACGGCGCCGGCGGCCAGCATCCCCAGCGGCTCCCAGTCGGGGGCGATCCTCCAGGACGAGGGCAGCAGCCGCGGGGCGTCGATGCCGCGCAACGCGAATTCCGCGCCGGCCAGCATCAGGCCCAGCATCAGCGCCTCGTTGTGGACGCCGGCCACCAGATGCATGATCAGCAGCGGATTGGCCGCGCCCAGCCACAGGGCGCTGACCTCCGCGACGCCGCAGCGCCGGGCCAGGCGCGGGGTCGCCCACACGATCAGGGCCACCCCGAGCAGCTCCACCAGGCGGTGACAGAGCACGGCGGCGACGATGTTCTCCCCGGTGATCGCCGAGATGCCGCGCCCGATCCACAGGAACAGCGGACCGTACGGCGCGGGGGTCTCGCGCCACAGCGTCGGCACGGACAGCGTGAAGATGTGGGACAGGCCCAGGCCGGAGGCCGGGCCCACCCGGTAGGGGTCCAGGCCCTCCAGCGAGATCTGGCTCTGCGCCAGGTAGGAGTAGACGTCCTTGCTGTACATGGGCGGGGCGATCAGCAGCGGCAGCACCCATAGCAGCAGGGTGCGGTCCAGGTCGCCGCGCGACATCCGCCGGCTGCCCAGCGCGAACCGGCCCAGCATCAACCAGGCCAGCGCCATCATGACCGCGCCGGTGGTGGTCATGGTCAACGACACCGTCTGGATCCGCGACGGGAGGTTGAGCAGCCGCACCCCGAAGGTGGGGTCCTGCACGACGGGACGCGCGCCGGCGCCCAGCGCGCCGATCGCCATCACCACGGTGCCGGTGGCGCCGAACAGGCGGGTGCGGCGCAGCGTGGTGAGCTCGGTATCGTTCAGCGGCGAGCCCACCGCTTGCTCGTCGCCGTGCAGACTCGCGATCGACGAGCTCAGCGTGTGGTGGCGGGCTGCCATCAGAGCAGCCTAGCCCGGCCGACGAGGCGGGCCGCACGTTGCGGACCGGTGTGAGCAGTGCAACGCCAGGACAGGGGACCCTTGCTAGACCGATCCCCGGAATTGCGTCACACTGGTGTTGTGAAAATCCGAACCAGCCCCGATGGGGCCACTGGTGTCGGCGCCGCCGCGACCGGGGTGGCGGACGTCGGTGCGCCGGTGCCGGATGGTCACACCCGCCGCGCGATCGTGCGCCTGCTGCTCGAGTCCGGATCGATCACCGCCGTCGAGATCGGCGACCGGCTGGGTCTGGCCGCCGCCGGCGTGCGACGCCACCTCGACGCCCTGATCGAGGCCGGCGACGCCGAGGCCACGCCGCCCGCGGCGTGGCAGCAGGTCGGGCGCGGCCGTCCCGCCAAGCGCTACCGGTTGACCGCGGCCGGGCGGGCCAAGCTCGACCACGCCTACGACGACCTGGCGGCGGCGGCCATGCGGCAACTCCGCGAGATCGGCGGCGAAGAGGCCGTGCAGGCGTTCGCCCGGCGGCGGATCGACACCATCCTGGCCGACGTCCCCGCGGCCGCCAGTGCGGCGGACACCGACGTCGAGGCGGCCGCGGACCGGATCGCCACCGCCCTGACCAAGGCCGGCTACGTCACCACCACCACGCAGGTCGGCGGGCCGATCCACGGCGTGCAGATCTGCCAGCACCACTGCCCGGTGTCGCACGTGGCCGAGGAATTCCCCGAGCTGTGCGACGCCGAACAGCAGGCCATGGCCGAGGTGCTGGGCACTCACGTCCAGCGGTTGGCGACCATCGTCAACGGCAACTGCGCCTGCACGACGCACGTACCCCTGACCCAGGCATCCACGGCGCCCAGCCCGCGCCACACGACCGACACCACGAGCATCAAAGGAGCGTCTCGATGACCCTCACCCCCGAGGCCAGCAAGACGGCTACCGCGCCGTTGACCCAGGAAGAGGCGATCGCCTCCCTGGGGCGGTACGGCTACGGCTGGGCGGACTCCGACCTCGCCGGCGCCAGTGCCCAGCGCGGGCTGTCCGAGGCCGTCGTCCGCGACATCTCGGCGAAGAAGAACGAGCCCGAGTGGATGCTGCAGACCCGGCTCAAGGCGCTGCGCATCTTCGACCGCAAGCCGATGCCGAACTGGGGTTCGAACCTCGACGGCATCGACTTCGACAACATCAAGTACTTCGTGCGCTCCAGCGAGAAGCAGGCGGCGACGTGGGACGACCTGCCGGCGGACATCAAGAACACCTACGACCGGCTGGGCATCCCGGAGGCCGAGAAGCAGCGGCTGGTCTCCGGCGTCGCGGCGCAGTATGAGTCCGAGGTCGTCTACCACTCCATCCGTGAAGACCTGGAAAAGCAGGGCGTCATCTTCCAGGACACCGACACGGCGTTGCGCGAGCACCCGGAGATCTTCCAGGAGTACTTCGGCACCGTGATCCCCGCCGGGGACAACAAGTTTTCCGCGCTGAACACCGCGGTGTGGAGTGGGGGCTCGTTCATCTACGTCCCCAAGGGCGTGCACGTCGACATCCCGCTGCAGGCCTACTTCCGGATCAACACCGAGAACATGGGCCAGTTCGAGCGGACGCTGATCATCGCCGACGAGGGCTCCTACGTGCACTACGTCGAGGGCTGTACCGCGCCGATCTACAAGTCGGACTCACTGCACTCGGCGGTGGTCGAGATCATCGTGAAACCCAATGCGCGCGTTCGCTATACGACGATCCAGAACTGGTCGGGCAACGTCTACAACCTGGTCACCAAGCGGGCCCGCGCCGAGGCCGGCGCCACCATGGAGTGGATCGACGGCAACATCGGGTCGAAGGTCACCATGAAGTACCCGGCGGTCTGGATGACCGGCGAGCACGCCAAGGGCGAGGTGCTTTCGGTCGCCTTCGCCGGCGAAGACCAGCACCAGGACACCGGCGCGAAGATGCTGCACCTGGCGCCGAACACGTCGAGCAACATCGTGTCCAAGTCGGTGGCCCGCGGCGGCGGCCGCACCTCCTACCGCGGCCTGGTCCAGGTGAACAAGGGCGCGCACGGATCGCGTTCCAGCGTGAAATGCGATGCGCTGCTGGTGGATACGATCAGCCGCAGCGACACCTACCCCTACGTCGACATCCGCGAGGACGACGTCACCATGGGCCACGAGGCCACCGTGTCCAAGGTCAGCGAGAACCAGCTGTTCTACCTGATGAGCCGCGGCCTGACTGAGGACGAGGCGATGGCCATGGTGGTCCGCGGCTTCGTCGAGCCGATCGCCAAAGAGCTGCCCATGGAGTACGCGCTTGAGCTCAACCGGCTGATCGAGCTGCAGATGGAAGGCGCGGTCGGCTAGTGACGAATCTGACCGAAGCGGTTGAGGGTTCAGCCCTCACCGCGGCCAACAAGGGCGAGGTCTTCTCCTCGTTCGACGTGGACGCGTTCGAGGTCCCGCACGGCCGCGACGAAATCTGGCGGTTCACCCCGCTGCGTCGGCTGCGCGGCCTGCACGACGGCTCGGCGCGCGCCACCGGCAAGGCCGGGATCAGCGTCGCCGAGCAGCCCGGCCTGCGGGTCGAGACCGTCTCCCGCGGCGACGAGCGGCTCGGCCAGGCCGGTGTGCCCACCGACCGGGTTGCCGCGCAAGCGTTTTCGTCGTTCAACTCCGCGACCCTGGTCACCGTCGAGCGCGGCACCCGCATCGCCGAGCCGGTCGGCATCACCGTCACCGGACCCGGCGAGGGCGCGGTCGCCTACGGGCACCTGCAGGTCCGGGTCGCCGAGCTCGCCGAGGCCGTCGTCGTCATCGATCACCGGGGCAGCGGAACCCTGGCCGACAACGTCGAATTCGTCGTCGACGACGCCGCACGGCTCACCGTGGTGTGGCTCGCCGACTGGGCCGACGACGCCGTGCACGTCAGCATGCACCACGCCAAGCTGGGCAAGGACGCGGTGCTGCGCCACGTCGCCGTCACGCTCGGCGGTGAAGTGGTGCGGCTGACGGCCAACGTGCGCTACACCGCCCCGGGCGGGGACGCCGAGCTGCTGGGCCTGTACTTCGCCGACGACGGCCAGCACCTGGAGTCGCGGCTGCTGGTGGATCACGCCCAGCCCGACTGTAAGTCGAACGTGCTGTACAAGGGTGCGCTGCAAGGCGATCCGGACTCCGCGCTGCCCGACGCGCACACCGTCTGGATCGGCGACGTGCTGATCCGGGCCGAGGCGACCGGCACCGACACGTTCGAGGTGAACCGCAACCTGGTGCTCACCGACGGGGCGCGCGCCGACTCGGTGCCCAACCTGGAGATCGAGACCGGCGAGATCGTCGGCGCCGGACACGCCAGTGCCACCGGCCGTTTCGACGACGAGCAACTGTTCTACCTCCGCTCCCGCGGCATCCCCGAGGAGCAGGCCCGGCGCCTGGTGATCCGCGGCTTCTTCGCCGAAATCATCTCCAAGATCGCGGTGCCCGAGATCCGGGAGCGCCTGACCGCAGCCATCGAACACGAACTGGCCTTAACGGAAAAGACGGAAACAACAGCCTCATGACCACTCTGGAAATCAAAGATCTGCACGTCAGCGTCGTCAACCCGAACGCGGCCGAGTCCGAGCGCGAGATCCCCATCCTCAACGGCGTCGACCTGACGGTGAAATCCGGTGAGACGCATGCGTTGATGGGCCCCAACGGGTCGGGCAAGTCGACGCTGTCCTACGCCATTGCCGGTCACCCCAAGTACACGGTGACGTCGGGCTCCATCACGCTGGACGGCGAGGACGTGCTGACGATGAGCATCGACGAGCGCGCCCGGGCCGGAATCTTCTTGGCCATGCAGTATCCCGTCGAGGTGCCCGGCGTCTCGGTGTCGAACTTCCTGCGCTCGGCGGCGACCGCCGTGCGCGGTGAGGCCCCGAAACTGCGGCACTGGGTCAAAGAGGTCAAGGCGGCGATGGGCTCGCTGGAGATCGACCCGGCATTCGCCGAGCGCAGCGTCAACGAGGGTTTCTCCGGCGGTGAGAAGAAGCGCCACGAGATCCTGCAGCTGGAACTGCTCAAGCCCAAGATCGCCATCCTCGACGAGACGGACTCCGGGCTCGACGTCGACGCCCTGCGCGTGGTCAGCGAGGGCGTGAACCGATACGCCGAGGCAGAGCACGGCGGCGTGCTGCTGATCACCCACTACACCCGCATCCTGCGCTACATCCGGCCCGAATACGTGCACGTGTTCGTCGGCGGGCGCATCGCCGAATCCGGCGGTCCCGAGCTGGCCGACGAACTCGAGCAGAACGGCTACGTCCGCTTCACCCAAGCGGCGGCCGCCGGGGCCTGACATGGCTACACCTGCGGCGGCCTCATCTCTGGATGTCGCGGCCATCCGTGCCGACTTCCCGATCCTCAAGCGGGTCATGCGCAGCGGAAACCCGTTGGCCTATCTGGATTCCGGTGCGACGTCGCAGCGCCCGC
Organism: Mycobacterium sp. NGS33; assembly: GCF_059812885.1. Taxonomy (NCBI): domain Bacteria; kingdom Bacillati; phylum Actinomycetota; class Actinomycetes; order Mycobacteriales; family Mycobacteriaceae; genus Mycobacterium; species Mycobacterium sp. NGS33. Next base: position 70,169 of record NZ_JCALDN010000012.1, read on the forward strand.
TCCAGGTACTCGACGCCGAACGGGAGTTCCTGCTGACCTCCAACGGCAGCGTGCACCGCGGCGCGCACCAGCTGATGGAGGAGGCCACCGACGCCTATGAGCAGGGGCGCGCCGACATCGCCGCGTTCGTGGGCGCCGACGCCCACGAGCTGGTGTTCACCAAGAACGCCACCGAGGCGCTCAACCTGATCTCGTACGTGCTGGGCGACAAGCGTTTCGAGCGCGCGGTCGGACCGGGCGACGTCGTCGTCACCACCGAGCTCGAGCACCACGCCAATCTGGTGCCGTGGCAGGAACTCTGCCGGCGCACCGGGGCGACCCTGCGGTGGTACGGCGCCACCGACGACGGGCGCATAGACCTCGACTCGCTGCAGCTCGACGAACGCGTCAAAGTCGTCGCCTTCACCCATCATTCAAATGTGACCGGTGCGGTGGCCCCGGTGGCCGAACTGGTCAGCCGGGCGCGGGCCGTGGGCGCGCTGACCGTGCTGGACGCCTGCCAGTCGGTGCCGCACCAGCCCGTCGACTTCCATGCGCTGGACGTCGACTTCGCCGCATTCTCCGGACATAAGATGTTGGGCCCCAACGGTATCGGTGTGTTGTACGGCCGCAGCGAGGTGTTGTCGGACCTGCCGCCGTTTTTGACCGGCGGCTCGATGATCGAGGCCGTCACCATGGAAACGTCCACCTACGCGTCGGTGCCGCAGCGGTTCGAGGCCGGCAGCCCGATGACGTCGCAGGTGGTCGGGCTCGGCGCGGCCACCCGCTATCTCGGCGCCCTCGGCATGGAGGCCGTGCAGGCCCACGAGCATCAGCTGGTCGCCGCGACCATCGACGGGTTGTCCGGCATCGACGCCGTGCGCATCGTCGGGCCGGCGTCCATGGCGAACCGCGCCTCGCCGGTGTCGTTCGTCGTCGACGGCGTGCACGCCCACGATGTCGGGCAGGTGCTCGACGACGAGGGCATCGCCGTGCGGGTGGGTCACCACTGCGCCATGCCGCTGCATCGCCGGTTCGGCATTGCGGCCACCGCCCGGGCGTCCTTCGGGGTGTACAACACCGCCGAGGAGGTCGAGCGTCTGATCGCCGGCGTGCGGCGTGCTCTGGATTTCTTTGGGAAAGGCTGACGTTGCGGCTCGAGCAGATGTATCAGGACGTGATCCTGGACCACTACAAGCACCCGCAGCACCGCGGGCTGCGGGAACCGTTCGGCGCCGAGGTGTTTCACGTCAACCCGGTCTGCGGTGACGAGGTCACCCTGCGGGTCGCGCTGTCCGACGACGGCGACACCGTCGCCGACGTGTCCTACGACGGGCAGGGCTGCTCGATCAGCCAGGCGGCGACCTCGGTGCTCACCCAGCAGGTGATCGGGCACACCGTCGGCGACGCGCTCAAGACCGTCACCGCCTTCACCGAGATGGTGTCCTCGCGTGGCACCGTCGAGGGTGACGAGGACGTGTTGGGCGACGGGATCGCGTTCGCCGGGGTGGCCAAATACCCGGCGCGGGTGAAATGCGCGCTGTTGGCATGGATGGCGTTCAAGGATGCGTTGGCCAAGGCGGCTACGGACTTCGAGGAGGTCAGGAGATGAGCGAAACCACCGCGCAGGACGAGGAATTCCTCGCCGACCTCGAGGAGGCGATGCGCGACGTCGTCGACCCCGAACTCGGCATCAACGTCGTCGATCTGGGACTGGTCTACGGCCTGAACGTCGAGGCGGGTGATGAGGGGACCGTCGCGCTGATCGACATGACGCTGACCTCCGCGGCCTGCCCGCTGACCGATGTCATCGAGGACCAGTCGCGCAGCGCGCTGGTGGGCGCCGGCCTCGTCGACGACCTGCGGATCAACTGGGTGTGGAACCCGCCGTGGGGGCCGGACAAGATCACCGAGGACGGCCGCGAGCAACTGCGTGCGCTCGGCTTCACCGTCTGAGCAAGGCTTTTCGCTCCCAGGCCACTAGATGTGGAACGGGAGATGCGGCAGATGCAGGTGGTGGTGCGGGTGCCCCATCGGCGGGCAGGTCTCCACACTGATCATCGTCGCGTGCAAGACGCCGCCGTCCTGAGTCCCTTGTGCCCCAATGCATTTACCGTTGGTGATCGCCTGGGTGTCCGAGGGGACCTGCCGCTGGTATGACGTCGAGCCGGCGACCGTCACGTTGGTGGAGGCGCCCGGGCCGCCGGGGCCCAGACCGTTGACGGCGATGGTGTTGCCCGAGACGGAGGCGACCGTGCCGTAGAACCCGGCGGGTGGAGGGCATTTCCCGTCCACGGATGGGGTGACGGTCACCGCCTGCGCCGTGATGGCACCCGGCGGCGGCGCGCTCTGCGGGGTGGCCTTAATGTTCACGCAACTGCCGGGCGTCACATCGGCCAGCTTGGCCGGGGTGACGTCGACGACCCGGGTCTGGGGCGTGTAGTTCACCGTCGCCGAGCCGGTCCGCGTCCGAAGTGCGACCGTGCCACCCGAATTCGACTGCACCATGCCCTCGACGTAGTCCTTGCCCATCGGCGGCGGTGGCGGGGGCCCCGGTGCCGGTGGCGGCGCCGCGCTGGGTGCCGCGCCGGGCGGCACGGCCGTGACGGCGCGCGGGGCGGCGCCGTTCGACGCGTCGTGGGAGGGCCCACACATGGCGACGCACAGCGCGACGAAGGCGATGACTGCGCCGAGCGCGATCTGCGTCCGCCGCGTCTTCAACGATAGGGCAGGCACAGCACTCATCTCCGATCACGCGTTCGGCCGTCCCCGCCAAATACCCCCGCCGGACGCGGTTTTCACGCCGCGCCGGCGGGAGTGACGACAATCTCAGTCAGCCCTGGGTCAGTGACCCTGGCCGGGCTGCTTGGGCTTGCCGCATTTGCCGTCGACAGCCTGTCGTAGGTTGATGCTCGTCGCCTGCAGCGCGCCGCCGTTGTCCTGCGTTCCACGCGCGTACAGGCATTTGCCCGGCGTGATCGCGTCGGTGTTCGCGGCCGTCCGCTTGGTGTATTTGGTCTTGTCGTCGACCGTCACGGTCGTCTGGGTGGTGTTGCCGCTGGGATCGGTGTTGGTGAGGTTGATGGTGTTGCCGGACACCGACGCCACCGAGCCGCGCACCCAGGCCGGCTTCGTGGGCGCATTCGACGGCGGGAGGGACGGCGGCGTGGTGGTGGAGGCGCCGGGCGCGTTCTGCGGCGGCTTCGGGCAGGCGCCGTTGACGGACTCGCTGATCTTCACCGACGCGGCGGTGACGGCCTGTCCGGGCGCCGATCCCTCCGTCGGCTTCACGCTGAGACAGCTGCCTGGGGTGACGTCCGGCAGCCCGGCCGGCACGGCCTCGGTGATCTTGGTGGTCGAGGTGAAGTTCACCGCGGCGGTCGCGTTGTCTTCCTTGGTGACTTGAATGGAGTTGCCCGCCACCGAGGCGATCAGGCCGTTGACCCGCGCTTCGGCGTTCGGGGTGGCCGAGGTGGTCGTCGACGTCACGACCGAGGTCGAGGTCGAGGTCGAGGTGGACGGGGGACTGGATTTGTTCGAGGAGCCGCAGGCGGACAGGGATAGTGCGGTGGCCCCCGCGACGGCGACGACCGCGAGTCGGGTGAACCGGGGCACGTGAGGGCTGGCAGACATCAACGTTTCTCCATTCGTCGGTTAAAGCCAACGTAATGGTTTACCCGTTTAACCTGTGCCCAACCTGTGGGCAGCACTCAGAAGGCCTCTTCGGCCACCTTCATGATGTCGTCGTCGATGGATTCGATCACCCCGCGCAGCGCGGTCAGCCTGGGCAGCAAGTTCTTGGCGAAGAAGCCCGCGGTCGCGATCTTGCCCCGATAGAACGGTTCGTCGTCGCCCGCGCCATCGGCCAGCGCCCGGTGCGCGATGTCGGCCTGCGCCAGCAACCTCCAGCCGATCAGCAGATCGCCGACCGCCAGCAGATAGCGCACCGATCCCAGCCCCACCTTGTAGATCTCGTCGGCCTGCTGCGCCGCGGACATCAGGTAGCCCGTCAGCGCGCCGGTCATCGCCGTCACGTCGTCGTACGCGGTCTGCACCAACTGCGCGACCGGCTTGAGCGCCTCGTCCACGTTGTCGATGGTCGCCGTGATCTGAGCCGTCAGGAACTGCAGGGCCTGGCCCCGGTCGCGCACGATCTTGCGGAAGAAGAAGTCGAGCGCCTGGATCGCGGTGGTGCCCTCGTAGAGCGAATCGATCTTCGAATCGCGGATGTACTGCTCGAGCGGATAGTCCTGCAGGAAGCCCGAACCGCCGAGCGTCTGCAGCGACTCGGTCAGCACCTCGTAGGCCCGCTCCGAGCTCACCCCCTTGACGATCGGCAGCAGCAGATCGTCTATCCGGTGCGCCATTTCGTGATCGGCGCCCGAAACACGTTGTGCCACAGCGTCATCCTGATGGGCGGCGGCATACATGTAGAGCGCGCGCAGGCCCTCCGCGTACGCCTTCTGCGTCATCAGGCTGCGACGCACGTCGGGATGGTGAATGATCGTCACCCGCGGCGCGGTCTTGTCCGACATCTGCGTCAGGTCCGCACCCTGCACCCGCTCCTTGGCGAAGGCCAGCGCGTTCAGGTAACCCGTGGACAGCGTGCCGGCGGCTTTGACACCGATCGTCATGCGCGCCTGCTCGATGACGGTGAACATCTGCGCGATGCCCCGGTGCACGTCGCCGACGAGGTAGCCGACCGCGGGCACATCCGTTGCGCCGAAAGTCAATTCGCACGTGGGGGAGGACTTGATGCCCATCTTGTGTTCCACCCCGGTGACGTACACACCGTTGCGCGGGCCGAGCTCGAAGGTGTCCGGGTCGAACAGGAAGTTGGGCACGTAGAACAGGCTCAGGCCCTTGGTGCCCGGGCCCGCACCCTCGGGACGGGCCAGCACCAGATGGAAGATGTTCTCGGCGGTGTCGCCCACGTCGCCGCCGGAGATGAAACGCTTGACGCCCTCGATGTGCCACGTGCCGTCGGGTTGTTCGACGGCCTTGGCGCGCCCGGCGCCGACGTCGGAACCCGCGTCGGGTTCGGTGAGCACCATGGTGGCCGCCCAGCCCCGCTCCACGCCTTCGGCGGCCCATCGCCGCTGCTGCTCGTTGCCCTCGAGGTACAACGCCTGAGACATGAAGGGGCCCAGGCAAAAGAAATTCGCCGACGGGTTCGCGCAGATCAGCATCTCGTTGACCGCCCAGGCCAGCGGCGGCGGGGCGGGCATGCCGCCGATCTCTTCGGCCATGCCCAGCCGCCACCAACCGGCCTCCTTGAGCGCGGCCACCGTCTTGGCCAACTCCTCGGGCACGCTGATTTTGTGCTCGGCCGGGTCGAATACCGGCGGATTGCGGTCGGCGAACGCGAAGGATTCGGCCACCGGCCCCTCGGCGAGGCGCGCGGCTTCGGCCAGGATCGTTTTGACCGTGTCCTCGTCGAGATCGCTGTAGCCGCCGGCGCCCAGGACGGCGCCGACATCGAGAACCTCGAACAGGTTGAATTCGATATCGCGGACGTTAGCGATGTAGTGGCCCAACGCGATTCCCTCACTGGTCCTCGAGGCGGCGGATCGTCAGGCACAGTCTGTCGGACGCGGGAAAACGTACGCAACCGTAACCAACGGCGGTCCGGCGCCGGCGCGACGCCGCGCGACGGGAACATCGCGTCGGGTCCGGGCGTTGTGGCAAATGTGACAACACTTGATCTCACCGCTGAGAAGTTCAACGAAACCATCGAGGGCAACGACATCGTGCTCGTCGACTTCTGGGCGTCATGGTGCGGTCCGTGCCGCCAGTTCGGTCCCACCTTTCAGGCGTCCTCGGAGAAGCACCCCGACATCGTGCACGCCAAGGTCGACACCGAGGCCGAACAGCAGCTGGCTGCGGCCGCGCAGATCCGTTCGATCCCCACGCTGATGGCCTTCAAGAAGGGCAAACTGCTGTTCAATCAGCCCGGCGCCCTGCCGCCGGCCGCCCTGGAGGACCTGGTCGCGCAGGTCCGCGCGTTCGACGTCGACGCCGCCGAGGCCGGACAGGGCGAATAGGCCCCCGCCGCGCTGCAGCGCAAGGGCACGGTCGGCGACGCGCTAGGTTGCATGGGTGAGTTTGGTACTGGTAGACCGCCCGCGGCCCGGCGTCGCGTTGATAACCCTGAATCGGCCCGAGCGGATGAACTCGATGGCGTTCGACGTCATGGTTCCGCTCAAGGAGGCCCTGGACAAGGTCACCTACGACAATTCGGTGCGCGTGGTCGTGCTGACCGGCGCCGGCCGGGGCTTTTCCTCCGGCGCCGATCACAAGTCAGCGGGCTCGGTGCCCCACGTCGAGGGCCTGACCCGCCCGACCTATGCGCTGCGCTCCATGGAGATCCTCGACGAGGTCATCCTGGCGCTGCGCCGGCTACATCAGCCGGTGATCGCCGCGGTCAACGGCGCGGCCATCGGCGGCGGGCTGTGCCTGGCCCTGGCCGCCGACATCCGGGTGGCCTCGACCGGCGCCTACTTCCGCGCCGCCGGCATCAACAACGGGCTGACCGCCAGTGAGCTGGGCCTTTCCTACCTACTGCCGCGGGCCATCGGCTCGTCCCGCGCGTTCGAGATCATGCTGACCGGCCGCGACATCACCGCCGAGGAGGCCGAGCGCATCGGGCTGGTGTCTCACCAGGTTCCCGACGAGCAGCTGCTGGACACCTGCTACGCCATCGCCGCGCGCATCGCGGCGTTCTCCCGCCCGGGAATCGAGTTGACCAAGCGCACGCTGTGGAGTGGACTGGACGCCGGTAGCCTGGAAGGGCACATGCAAGCCGAAGGCTTGGGACAGCTATTCGTCCGCCTGCTCACCGCCAACTTCGAAGAAGCGGTTGCCGCGCGCGCAGAACGACGACCACCGGTGTTCACCGACGACAAATAGGCGTCTTTTCCCCCAAGGAGAGCGATCGTGATCACGGCCACGGACCTCGAGGTCCGCGCTGGTGCGCGCATCCTGCTCTCACCGGACGGGCCCGATCTGCGCGTGCAGCCCGGCGACCGCATCGGGCTGGTGGGCCGCAACGGCGCCGGTAAGACGACCACCCTGCGCGTCCTGGCGGGGGAGACCGAACCCTATGCCGGCGCGATCAACCGCGCCGGTGAAATCGGTTATCTGCCACAGGATCCCAAAGAGGGCGACCTCGACGTGCTGGCCCGCGACCGGGTCCTGTCGGCCCGCGGGCTCGACGTGTTGCTGACCGATCTGGAAAAACAGCAGGCGCTGATGGCCGAGGTCGCCGACGACGACGCCCGCGACCGCGCGATCCGCCGCTACGGGCAGCTGGAGGAGCGTTTCGTCGCGCTGGGCGGCTACGGCGCCGAGAGCGAAGCCAGCCGCATCTGCGCGAGTCTGGGCCTGCCGGAACGGGTGCTGACGCAGCAGTTGCGCACCCTGTCCGGTGGGCAGCGCCGCCGGGTGGAACTGGCCCGCATCCTGTTCGCCGCGTCCGAGGGCGGTGCCGGGGTGTCGGGCTCGTCGACCACGCTGCTCCTCGACGAGCCGACCAACCACCTGGACGCGGATTCCATCGGCTGGCTGCGGGACTTCCTGCGCGCCCACACCGGCGGCCTGGTGATCATCAGCCACAACGTCGAATTGCTCGCCGACGTCGTCAACCGGGTGTGGTTCCTGGACGCGGTGCGCGGCGAGGTCGACGTCTACAACATGGGCTGGCAGAAGTACCTCGACGCGCGGGCCACCGACGAGCAGCGCCGCCGCCGGGAACGCGCGAACGCCGAACGCAAGGCCACCGCCCTGCGCTCGCAGGCCGCCAAGCTCGGCGCCAAAGCCACCAAAGCCGTTGCCGCACAAAATATGTTGCGTCGCGCCGACCGGATGATGGCCGCGCTCGACGACGAGCGGGTGGCCGACAAGGTGGCCCGGATCAAGTTCCCCAACCCGGCCCCCTGCGGGCGCACACCGCTGGTGGCCACCGGGCTGAGCAAGTCCTATGGGTCGCTGGAAGTGTTCACCGGCGTCGATCTGGCGATCGACCGCGGCTCGCGGGTGGTGGTGCTGGGCCTCAACGGCGCCGGCAAGACCACGCTGCTGCGCATCCTGGCCGGCACCGAGGCCCCCGACACCGGCGGCCTCGAGCCCGGGCACGGGCTGCGGATCGGCTACTTCGCCCAGGAGCACGACACGCTCGACAACGATGCGACCGTGTGGGAGAACATCCGCCACGCCGCACCGGATTCGGGCGAGCAGGATCTGCGCGGCCTGCTGGGCGCGTTCATGTTCAGCGGTCCCCAGCTCGACCAGCCGGCGGGCACGCTGTCCGGCGGTGAGAAGACCCGGCTGGCGCTGGCCGGTCTGGTGGCCTCCACGGCCAACGTGCTGTTGCTCGACGAACCGACGAACAACCTCGACCCGGCCTCACGCGAACAAGTGCTCGACGCGCTGCGCAGCTACCAGGGAGCGGTGGTCTTGGTGACGCACGACCCCGGCGCCGCCGAGGCCCTCGACCCGCAACGCGTCGTGCTGTTGCCCGACGGCACCGAGGACTTCTGGTCCGACGAATACCGGGATCTCATCGAACTCGCCTGAGTCGATGGTTTTTGGCGAAAGCCGCCCGCGGCCGACAGTGGGTTCTTACTCTGGGTGCTTGCGATCGTGTCCCGCGTCGGAGGAGCCATGAAGAGAACACTGCAAAGGTCGGCCAAGGCACGCGACCAGTTGCTGGACGAGCTGCGCCACGCCTACGAAGGCGGCGCCAGTATCCGGACTCTGGTCGCCACGACCGGGAGGTCGTATGGGTCGATCCATAGCCTGCTGCGGGAGTCGGGCACCACGATGCGCAGCCGCGGCGGCCCCAACCGGACCGCCAAAACCGCGCGGGCGTAGCGTCACTGCGAAATCTCGTCCCCTTGTTCGCAGTGACGTTACGATCGCGTCCTAAGAATCGTTGCGGCGCACCGAGTTTTCCACCAGGTCGAGGACCGCGGATAGTCGCCGCGGATCCTCGCCGGACGCCGACCGGGCCACCAGGCCGTCGAGCACCAATTCCAGATAGCACTGCAGCACGTCCCCGGGCACGTCGTCGCGCACCCGGTGTGCCTCCATCTGCCGACGCAGCCGATCGGTGGTGGCCGCGCGCAGCTCGGCGGACCGCTCCGCCCATCCTTGGCTGAACGCGGGATCGTTGCGCAGTTTGCGCGCGATCTCCAATCTGGTTGCCAGCCAATCGAACTGCTCCGGCGCGGCCAGCATGTCGCGCATCACCTGGATGAGTCCCGCGCGCGAAGCCACGTCGGCCATCCGCTCGGCGTCCTCGTGGGCCAGCGCGAAGAACAGCGCGTCCTTGTCCCGGAAGTGGTGGAAGATCGCGCCGCGCGACATTCCGATCGCCTTCTCCAACCGGCGCACCGTCGCTTGCTCATAGCCGTATTCGGCGAAGCAGCGGCGGGCGCCGTCGAGGATCTGGCGGCGGCGAGCCGCCAGATGGTCCTCGCTGACCTTTGGCATCAGATGATCGGATTGGGTTGGGGTTAACCCGACTTGAGCATGTTGCGCAGCACGTACTGCAGGATGCCGCCGTTGCGGTAGTAGTCGGCCTCACCGGGGGTGTCGATGCGCACCACCGCGTCGAATTCGACGTCGTTTCCATCCTTACTTGCCTTGACCTTCACCGTCTTCGGCGTCTTGCCGTCGTTGAGCTCTTCGATGCCGGTGATGTCGAAGACCTCGGTGCCGTCCAGCCCCAGATCCGTGGCGGACTTGCCGTCGGGGAACTGCAACGGGATCACACCCATGCCGATCAGGTTGGAGCGGTGGATGCGCTCGAACGACTCGGCGATCACCGCGCGCACGCCCAGCAGGCGGGTACCCTTGGCGGCCCAGTCCCGCGACGAGCCGGAACCGTATTCCTTGCCACCCAGCACCACCAGCGGAATGTCTTGTGCCGCATAGTTTTGCGCCGCGTCGTAGATGAACGCCTGGGGCCCGTCGTCCTGGGTGAAGTCGCGGGTGTAGCCGCCGGACACGTCGTCGAGCAGCAGGTTACGCAACCTGATGTTGGCGAAGGTGCCGCGGATCATCACCTCGTGGTTGCCGCGCCGCGAGCCAAAGGAGTTGTAGTCCTTGCGCTCCACGCCGTGCTCGTCGAGGTATTGCGCCGCGGGGGTGCCCGGCTTGATGCTGCTGGCGGGGGAGATGTGGTCGGTGGTCACCGAGTCGCCCAGCAGCGCCAGCACCCGGGCTCCGGTGATGTCGCTGACCGGCTCGGGCTCGGCCGGCATGCCCTCGAAGTACGGGGGCTTGCGGACGTAGGTCGAATCCGCGTTCCACTCAAAGGTGTTGCCGCTGGGCGTCGGCAGGTTGCGCCAGCGTTCGTCGCCCTTGAACACGTCGGCGTAGTTCTTGGTGAACATTTCGGAGTTGATCGCCGAGGCGATGGTGTCGGAAACGTCCTTCTGGGAGGGCCAAATGTCTTTCAGGAAGACGTCATTGCCCTCCTTGTCCTGGCCCAGCGGCTGCTCGTCGAAGTCGAAGTCCATGGTGCCGGCCAGCGCGTAGGCCACCACCAGCGGCGGCGACGCCAGGTAGTTCATCTTGACGTCGGGGTTGATGCGGCCCTCGAAGTTCCGGTTGCCCGACAGCACCGCGGTCACCGAAAGGTCGTTGTCGTTGATGGCCTTCGAGATTTCCTCGGGCAGCGGACCGGAGTTACCGATGCAGGTGGTGCAGCCGTAGCCGACCAGGTAGAAGCCGAGCTTCTCCAGGTACGGCCACAGGCCGGCCTTGTCGTAGTAGTCGTTGACCACCTGCGAGCCGGGCGCCATGGTGGTCTTCACCCACGGCTTGGACGCCAGCCCCTTCTCAACGGCGTTGCGGGCCAACAGCGCCGCGCCCAGCATCACCTCGGGGTTGGAGGTGTTGGTGCACGACGTGATCGCGGCGATCACCACCGCGCCGTGGTCGAGCACGAATTCGCCACGCTCGTCGGAGCGCACCTGGACCGGGTTGCTCGGCCGGCCCTTGGCGTGCGCGGCGGCCGACTGCACGACGGGCCGGTCGTCGGCGTGTCCGTTCGACACCGCGCCCGGATCGCTGGCCGGGAAGGTCTCGTCGACCGACTCGTCCAGTTTCGAATAGCCCTGCTGGCCGTCCTCGTCGCCGTCGACGTAGCTGAGGATCTGCTCGCGGAACGTGGACTTGGCTTCCGACAACTGAATTCGGTCCTGCGGGCGCTTGGGTCCGGCGATCGACGGCACCACCGTGGACAGGTCGAGCTCGAGGTACTCGGAGAACACCGGCTCGTGGTCGGGGTTGTGCCACATGCCCTGTTCTTTGGCGTAGGCCTCCACCAGCGCCAGCTGCTCGTCGCTGCGGCCGGTGAACTTCAGGTAGGAGATGGTCTCCTCGTCGATCGGGAAAATTGCTGCGGTGGAACCGAATTCGGGGCTCATGTTGCCCAAAGTGGCGCGGTTGGCCAGCGGCACCTCCGACACACCCTTGCCGTAGAACTCGACGAACTTGCCGACGACGCCGTGCTTGCGCAGCATCTCGGTGACGGTCAGCACGACGTCGGTGGCCGTGACGCCCGCCTGGATCTCGCCGGTCAGCTTGAAGCCGACGACCCGCGGGATCAGCATCGACACCGGCTGACCCAGCATCGCGGCCTCGGCCTCGATACCGCCGACGCCCCAGCCCAGCACGCCCAGGCCGTTGACCATGGTGGTGTGCGAGTCGGTGCCCACACACGTGTCGGGGTAGGCCACGCCGTCGCGGGACATCACCACGCTGGCCAGGTATTCGATGTTGACCTGGTGCACAATGCCGGTGCCCGGGGGCACCACCTTGAAGTCCTGGAACGCGCCCTGGCCCCAGCGCAGGAACTGGTAGCGCTCGCCGTTGCGCTCGTACTCGATCTCGACGTTGCGCTCGAACGCGTCGGCGGTGCCAAACAGGTCGGCGATCACGGAGTGGTCGATCACCAGGTCGGCGGGGGCCAGCGGGTTGACCTTGTCCGGTTTGCCGCCGAGGTCGCCGATGGCCTCGCGCATGGTGGCCAGGTCGACGATGCACGGCACACCGGTGAAGTCCTGCATCACCACGCGGGCGGGGGTGTACTGGATCTCAATGCTGGGTTCCGCCTTGGGATCCCAGTTCGCGATGGCCTCGATGTGGTCTTTGGTGATGTTGCTGCCGTCTTCGTTGCGCAGCAGGTTTTCGGCCAGCACCTTCAGGCTGTAGGGGAGCTTCTCGGTGTTGGGGACGGCGTCTAGGCGATAGATTTCGTAACTCTGGTCGCCGACCTTCAGCGTGTCGCGGGCTTCGAACGAATTCACAGAATCAGTCACTTCAACTCCCAGAGTCTTTAGTTCTCCCACCGCGACGGGCCGTGTCGGCGGTGCCGTGCCAACTTTAACAGTACGCTTGTCCTGCATTACGAGGGCACTCCTGACTTCAGTCTTGTCGCCGCGGCCGCCGGTTTAAACCCTCGACGGTGAAGTCGCGGACGGTGCCGCGCCCGTGGGGCGTCACACTAGAGTGACCGCCGAGGCCGAGAGTCACGCTGGCGTGACGGCGCAGTAGGAAGGACGCGATGACCGGGCAACAGATGCTGCCGCTCTACATTCCGGTGGACGTCGACATGACGATGGTCAAGGCTCAGGTCGCCGCCACCGGCGTCAGCGCCCCGCCCGCCGCGATGCCCGGACTGCTCGATGTGGTCAACCAGGCGCATGCCGAGGGCATCAACCTCAAGATCGTGCTGCTCGACCACAACCCGCCGAACGACACCCCGTTGCGCGACATCTCGACGGTGGTCGGTGCGGACTATCACGATGCGACGGTGCTGACGCTGAGCCCGAGCTACGTCGGGAGCTACAGCACCCAGTTCCCGCGCGTGACGCTCGAGGCCGGCGAGGACATCGCCAAGACCGGCAACCCGGTGGTCTCCGCGCAGCATTTCCTGCACGAGCTCGACACGCCGGAGTTTCCCTGGACCGGCCTGACGATTTTCCTGTTGATTGCGGTGTTCGCGGCGGCCGTCGCGACGCGTCTCCTGCAAGTGCGCGGTCGGCGTTCAGCAACGCCGGATCTTTCGACCGGTGCGGAGGAAGTGACGCCCACCAACACGGCCTAGGCGCGCATATCGGTGCGGCCGGACCGCCCCGAATACTTCCTCGCTCGGCCGTGTGGCAAACCGGCCAGGTCACCGTTCGGTCACAGTAAACGCACGTAGAGAGTGCGATTTCGGTGGAGCGTTTGCACGCCCACGGGTGTGACGTACGGTGCAAATGATGCTGGTGTTGTCTTTGGCGCCTTTCGGGGAATCTGTGGCTGGCGCCACCCGTCGTGAGCCTTAGGAGACCTGAGTCGAATGAGACGCACACGCTGGGGGTCTTCTGCGCGACCGGCCGCAAGGCTGGTGCGGCCGATCGTTCCATCCGTTTTGAGCCTCGCCCTGCTGATCGCCACGCCGGGCCTCGCGGAGGCCGATCCCACCGCCGACAACCTGGCCGCCCTCATCGCCAACGTCGCCAAGGCCAACCAGCGGCTGCAGAACCTGAGCGCCGAAATCCAGACCGAACAGGAAAGCGTCAACAAGGCCCTCGTCGACGTGGAGACCGCGCGGGACAACGCGGCCACCGCCGAGCACGATCTAGAGGCCAGCCAGCAGGCGGTCAAAGACGCCAACATCGCCATCGCCGGTGCGCAGCGCCGCTTCGACACCTTCGCCGCGGCCACCTATATGAACGGCCCGTCGAACAGCTACCTGACGGCGAGCAGCCCCGACGACATCATCGCCACCGAAGCCGCCGCCAAGAACCTGACCACCAGCTCGCAGACCGTGATGGCCAAGCTGCAGCAGGCCCGCACCGAGCAGGTGAACAAGGAATCGGCGGCGCGGCTGGCCAAGCGGAACGCCGACAAGGCCGCCGCCGACGCCAAGTCCAGTCAGGACGCCGCCGTGGCGGCGCTGACCAACTCCAAGCAGAAGTTCGACCAGCAACGCGAGGACATCATTCGCCTTGCGGCCGAACGGGATCAGGCTCAGGTCAAGCTGGAGGCGGCCAAGCGCGAGGCCGCCCGGCAGTGGTCGGCGGGCGCCGGCGGGTCCGGCGCTGCGTCGTCGGGCGACCGGTGGGACAACGGGACGCCGGGCGCGCCGGCACCGTCGGCCGGGGGCCGCAAGTGGGACGGCGCCTGGGACCCGACCTTGCCGATGATCCCCAGCGCCAACGTCCCCGGCGACCCGATCGCGGTGATCAACCAGGTGCTCGGCATCTCGGCCACCTCGACTCAAGTCACCGCCGGGCTGGGCCGCAACTTCCTGCAGCAGATGGGCATCCTCAAGCCCGATGACACCGGCATCACCAACGCCGCCCCGGGCGGGGTCGGCGGACGCATTCCCCGGGTCTACGGGCGGCAGGCCACCGAATACGTGATCCGGCGCGGCATGTCGCAGATCGGCGTGCCCTACTCCTGGGGCGGCGGCAACGCGGCCGGCCCGAGTAAGGGCATCGACTCCGGGGCCGGCATCACCGGCTTCGACTGTTCGGGCCTGGTCCTGTACTCGTTCGCCGGCGTCGGCATCAAACTGCCGCACTACTCCGGCTCGCAGTACAACCTGGGCCGCAAGATCCCGTCCTCCCAGATGCGCCGGGGCGACGTCATCTTCTACGGCCCGGGCGGCAGCCAGCACGTGACGATCTACCTCGGCGACGGCCAGATGCTCGAGGCCCCCGACATCGGGTTGAAGGTGCGCGTCGCCCCGGTGCGCACCAGCGGCATGACGCCCTACGTGGTCCGGTACATCGAGTGGTGATCGAGTGAGCACTGAACGGACAGCCATGCGCCGCAACCGGTTTCGTCTCATCAATCTCGCCTGGATCACCGCTGTGGTGTCCGGGCTGATGTTGTCTGTGGCGGCGCCGGCTCCCCTCGCCATGGCCGACCCCGGCCAGTGGGACCCCACCCTGCCGGCCCAGATCAGCGCCGGCGCCCCCGGAGACCCGCTCGCCGTCGCCAACGCCTCGCTGCAGGCCACCGCCCAGGCCACCCAGACGACGATGGACCTGGGCAGGCAATTTCTCGGCGGTCTCGGGATCAACATCCTGGGCGATCCCGCGCCCGCCGCCGCGGCCACGCCCACCAACCCCGGCGGCAAGATCCCGCGGGTCTACGGCCGGCAGGCCATCGAGTACGTGATCAAGCGGATGGGGTCGCAGATGGGCGTGCCCTACTCGTGGGGCGGTGGCTCGCTGGACGGCCCCAGCAAGGGCGTCGGCGACGGCGCCAACATCACCGGCTTCGACTGCTCGGGGTTGATGCGCTACGGCTTCGCCGGGGTCGGCGTGCTGATCCCGCGGTTCTCCGGTGACCAGTACAACGCCGGGCGCCACATTCCGCCGGATCAGGCCAGGCGCGGCGACCTGATCTTCTACGGCCCGGGCGGCAGCCAGCACGTCACCATGTACCTGGGCAACGGGCAGATGCTCGAGGCATCGGGCAGCGCCGCCAAGGTTACGGTCAGCCCGGTTCGGAAGCCCGGCATGACACCGTTCCTGACCAGGATCATCGAGTACTGACCCCGGGTGCGTCCGGGCCGGCACGCCCCCAGGGCGGGTGCACCAGCGTCGACGGAATTCGGCGGGCCTGGAATAGTTGGACGCGGGCGCGTCGTGTCCGATTGAGCTTTGTCGGTTGAGCCGTGGAAGGTAGCAGTTCATGACATCAGCAGGTGGGCCGCCGCCAGGCGCCAGCGGTTACTCGGGCCCGGGCGGGCAATCCGGCCCGGCTCACGAAGCGCCGGCGGGCGGCGGTAACGGACTGGCCGCCGAGGTGCAGACTCTGGAACGCGCCATCTTCGAGGTCAAACGCATCATCGTCGGCCAGGACCAGCTCGTGGAGCGCATGCTGGTCGGCCTGTTGTCCAAGGGACACGTCCTGCTCGAGGGTGTGCCCGGCGTGGCCAAGACGCTGGCCGTCGAGACGTTCGCCAAGGTGGTCGGCGGGACGTTCGCGCGCATCCAGTTCACGCCGGACCTGGTGCCCACCGACATCATCGGTACCCGCATCTATCGCCAGGGCAAGGAGGAGTTCGACACCGAGCTCGGCCCGGTGGTGGTCAACTTCCTGCTCGCCGACGAGATCAACCGCGCGCCGGCCAAGGTGCAGTCGGCGCTGCTGGAGGTCATGCAGGAGCGCCACGTGTCGATCGGCGGCAAGACCTTCGCGCTGCCCAACCCGTTCCTGGTGATGGCCACGCAGAACCCGATCGAGCACGAGGGTGTCTACCCGCTGCCCGAAGCCCAGCGTGACCGCTTCCTGTTCAAGATCAATGTCGGCTATCCGTCGCCGGAGGAGGAGCGGGAGATCATCTACCGGATGGGCGTGCGCCCGCCGGAGCCCAAGCAGATCCTCAACACCGGCGACCTGTTGCGCCTGCAGGACATCGCGGCCAACGTCTTCGTCCACCACGCGCTGGTGGACTACGTGGTGCGCGTGGTGACCGCCACCCGCCATCCCGAGCAGCTGGGCATGAACGACGTCAAGACGTGGATCTCGTTCGGGGCGTCGCCGCGCGCGTCGCTGGGCATCATCGCCGCGTCGCGTTCGCTGGCGCTGGTCCGCGGCCGTGACTACGTGATCCCGCAAGACGTCGTCGACGTCATTCCCGACGTGCTGCGCCACCGGCTGGTGCTCACCTACGACGCGCTGGCCGACGAGATCTCGCCGGAGATCGTCATCAACCGGGTGCTGCAGACGGTGGCCCTGCCTCAGGTGAACGCCGTTCCGCAGCAAGGTCATTCGGTGCCCCCGGTGATGCAACCCGCCGGCGCGGCCAGCGGTCGGTGACCGATCCCAACAGGCGGGCGGTGGTGCATCCGCCGTCGATGCAGCGGGGCCAGATCGATGACCCGAAGCTGTCGGCGGCGCTGCGCACCCTCGAGCTCACCGTCAAACGCAAGCTCGACGGTGTGCTGCACGGCGACCACCTCGGGCTGATCCCGGGCCCCGGCTCCGAGCCTGGGGAGTCGCGCGAGTATCAGCCCGGCGACGACGTCCGCCGGATGGACTGGGCCGTCACCGCCCGCACGACGCACCCGCACGTGCGGCAGATGATCGCCGACCGGGAGCTGGAAACCTGGCTGGTGGTCGACATGTCGGCCAGCCTGGACTTCGGGACCGTGGGGTGCGAGAAGCGCGACCTGGCGGTGGCGGCGTCGGCCGCGATCACCTTCCTCAACAGCGGGGGCGGTAACCGGCTGGGGGCGATCGTCTCCACCGGGGCCAACATCACGCGGGTGCCCGCCCGCTCCGGTCGCCAGCACGAGCAGACGCTATTGCGCACCATCGCCACCACGCCGCGGGCGCCGGTCGGGGTGCGCGGCGACCTGGCGACGGCGATCGACGCCCTGCGCCGGCCGGAACGCCGCCGCGGCATGGCGGTGATCATCAGCGACTTCCTCGGGCCGATCAACTGGATGCGCCCGCTGCGGGCGGTCGCCGCCCGCCACGAGGTGCTGGCCGTGGAGGTGCTCGACCCGCGCGACGTCGAGCTGCCCGACATCGGCGACGTCGTGCTGCAGGACGCCGAGTCCGGCGTCACCCGCGAGTTCACCATCGACGCGCAGCTGCGCGACGATTTCGCCAAGGCCGCCGCGGCGCATCGCGCCGAGGTGGCGCGCACCATCCGGAGCTGCGGGGCCCCGATTCTGACGCTGCGCACCGACCGCGACTGGATCGCCGACATCGTGCGGTTTGTCGAATCCCGCCGGCGCGGTGCATTGGCAGGGCGGCAGTGACATTGCCGCTCCTGGGCCCGATGTCGTTGTCGGGCTTCGAACATTCGTGGTTCTTCCTGTTTTTGCTCGTCGTCGTCGGGCTCGCCGCGCTCTACATCCTGATGCAGCTGGCGCGCCAGCGGCGCATGCTCCGGTTCGCCAACATGGAGCTGCTGGAAAGCGTTGCGCCCAAACGGCCTTCGACCTGGCGCCACGTCCCGGCGATCCTGCTGGTGGCGTCGCTGGTGCTGTTCACCATCGCGATGGCCGGGCCCACCAACGACGTCCGGATTCCGCGCAACCGCGCGGTGGTGATGCTGGTCATCGACGTCTCGCAGTCCATGCGCGCCACCGATGTCGCGCCCAACCGGATGGCGGCCGCGCAGGAGGCCGCCAAGCAGTTCGCCGACGAGCTGACGCCGGGCATCAACCTCGGGCTGATCGCCTATGCGGGGACCGCGACGGTGCTGGTCTCGCCGACGACCAACCGGGAATCGACCAAGGCCGCGCTGGACAAGCTGCAGTTCGCCGACCGCACCGCCACCGGGGAGGGCATCTTCACCGCGCTGCAGGCCATCGCGACGGTCGGCGCGGTGATCGGCGGCGGCGACAAACCGCCGCCGGCGCGCATCGTGTTGTTCTCCGATGGCAAGGAGACGATGCCGACCAACCCGGACAACCCCAAGGGCGCCTTCACCGCCGCGCGCACGGCCAAGGACCAGGGCGTGCCGATCTCGACCATCTCGTTCGGCACCCCGTACGGGTTCGTCGAGATCAACGACCAGCGCCAGCCGGTGCCCGTCGACGACGAGACCCTGAAGAAGGTGGCCCAGCTCTCGGGCGGCAACGCCTACAGCGCGGCGTCATTGCAGGAACTGAAATCGGTGTACGCGACGCTGCAGCAGCAGATCGGCTACGAGACCATCAAGGGTGACGCCAGCGTGGGCTGGGTGCGGCTGGGCGCGCTGGTGTTGGCGCTGGCCGCGCTCGCGGCGCTGCTCATCAACCGCCGCCTGCCGACCTAGTTCCGCCCGTTGTGGCCCCTTCCAGAATCCGCGAGCGTAAGCGCACTGCGAATTTCGGCCCGAATTTGCACAGTGGGCTTACGCTCGCGAAGCGCGGGCCTCGCGCACACGGCGGATGATCTCGTCGCGGTGGTGCTCTGCGATGACCCGGACGACGATCCACCCGTGACGCTCGATCGTCTCCAGCCGGCGAATGTCCTTGACGTACTGATAGCGACTCGATCGATGCTGATCGCCGTCGTACTCCACGGCCACCTTGATGTCCTCCCAGCCCATGTCCAAATAGGCTTCTGCCCAGCCCCATTCGTTGCGGACTGGAATCTGTGTCTGGGGAGCGGGAAAGCCGGCCGCAATCAACAGCAGGCGTAGCCAGGTCTCCTTGGGCGACTGCGCTCCACCGTCGGCGAGTTCGAGGGCGGCGCGAGCGGCCTTCATGCCTCGGCGTCCGCGATACCGCTTGACCAGCAACTCGACGTCGGCCATCTTCACATCGGTCGCCCGCACGAGGGCGTCGACCGCAGCGACCGCAGCACCTAGCTGGCATCGCCTGGCCAAATCGAGCGCGGTTCGAGCGGGCGTGGTGACTCGCATGCTGTCGACGACGGTGATCTCGTCTGCCTCGATCCGCTCTTCCCACACATGCACGCCCGGCGCGGGCCACCGGTTGGTGTCGATGATCGCGGCGGGCACCGCCGGGTCGATCCACTTCGAGCCGTGCAGCGCCGAGGCCGAAAAGCCGGCGAGTATGCCGCGCCGGCGTGATCGCAACCAGCAGGCCTTCGCGCGCAACACCGCCGTCAGCTCGAGGTCGCTGGCCACGTACACGTCTTTGTGCAGCGCCGTATACCGCCTGCGCAGCTCGTGCGGAGTTACCGCGCCGGCGGCTAGGGCCTCGCTGCCCAAGAAGGGGCCTGTCATGCCCGCCATGGGCGGAAGTGTGCTCCGCCACACCGACAGCGCTCCGCGAGCGTAAGCGCACCGCGGAAATCCGGCCCGAAAGTCGCAGCCTGCTTACCCTCGCGGTGCTAACCGGGGGAGATTTCAGTCCCGCCGCACCGAGGCGATAAGTTGGCCGGGTGACTGACGCAGCCACCGAGAACACCTCCACGCCCGCCACCAACGGCGGCAAGCCGGCATTCGTATCCCGTTCAGTCCTGGTCACCGGCGGAAACCGGGGGATCGGGCTGGCGATCGCGCAGCGGCTGGCCGCCGACGGCCACAAGGTGGCCGTCACGCACCGCGGATCCGGGGCGCCCGAGGGGTTGTTCGGCGTCGTGTGCGACGTCACCGACAACGACGCGGTCGACCGCGCCTTCAAGGAGGTCGAGGAGCACCAGGGTCCGGTCGAGGTGTTGGTGTCCAATGCCGGCATCTCCAAGGACGCGTTTCTCATCCGGATGACCGAGGAGCGGTTCGAGGAGGTCATCAATGCCAACCTCACCGGGGCCTTCCGGGTGGCCCAGCGCGCCTCACGCAGCATGCAGCGCAAGCGTTTCGGCCGGATCATCTTCATCGGGTCGGTGTCGGGCAGCTGGGGCATCGGCAACCAGGCCAACTATGCGGCCGCCAAGGCCGGCCTGATCGGCATGGCCCGCTCGATCTCCCGGGAGCTGTCCAAGGCCAACGTGACCGCGAATGTGGTGGCGCCGGGCTACATCGACACCGAGATGACCCGCGCCCTCGACGAGCGGATCCAGGAGGGCGCGCTGGACTTCATCCCGGCCAAGCGGGTCGGCACCGCCGAGGAGGTCGCCGGGGCGGTCAGCTTCCTGGCGTCCGAGGACGCCAGCTACATCGCCGGCGCGGTCATCCCGGTGGACGGCGGCATGGGCATGGGCCACTGACTTCGGCCCCGACACATCGACATTAAGGACGGACATGGCAGGACTGCTCGACGGCAAACGGATTCTGATTTCGGGGATCATCACCGATTCGTCGATTGCGTTTCACATCGCCAAGGCGGCCCAGGAGGCGGGCGCGCAGTTGGTGCTGACCGGGTTCGACCGGTTGCGCCTGATTCAGCGCATCGCCGACCGGCTGCCGGAGAAGGCGCCACTGATCGAACTCGACGTGCAGAACGAAAAGCATCTGGACTCGCTCGCCGAGCGGGTGACCGCCGAAATCGGCGAGGGCAACAAGCTCGACGGCGTGGTGCACTCGATCGGCTTCATGCCACAGACGGGGATGGGCATCAACCCGTTCTTCGACGCGCCGTATGAGGATGTCTCCAAAGGCATTCACATCTCGGCGTATTCGTATGCCTCGCTGGCCAAGGCGACGCTGCCGATCATGAATCCCGGCGGCTCCATCGTGGGTATGGACTTCGACCCCAGCCGGGCGATGCCGGCCTACAACTGGATGACGGTGGCCAAGAGCGCGCTGGAGTCGGTCAACCGGTTCGTGGCGCGCGAGGCGGGCAAATTTGGCGTGCGGTCGAATCTCGTTGCCGCGGGCCCGATCCGGACGCTGGCGATGAGCGCGATCGTCGGCGGGGCGCTCGGCGAAGAGGCCGGCGCGCAGATGCAGCTGCTCGAAGAGGGCTGGGATCAGCGCGCACCCATCGGCTGGAACATGAAGGACCCGACCCCGGTCGCCAAGACGGTGTGCGCGCTGCTCTCGGACTGGCTGCCGGCGACGACGGGAACCATCATCTACGCCGACGGCGGCGCAAGCACCCAATTGCTGTAAAGCCTAATGGAATTCGACGCCGTCCTGCTGTTGTCCTTCGGCGGTCCGGAAGGTCCGGAGCAGGTTCGGCCGTTCTTGGAGAACGTCACCCGGGGCCGCAACGTGCCCCCGGAACGCCTCGATGACGTCGCCCAGCACTACCTGCATTTCGGCGGGGTGTCGCCGATCAACAACATCAATCGCGCGCTGGTGGCGCAATTGGAAGCCGAGCTGGGCAACCGCGGCCTGGACCTTCCGGTCTATTTCGGCAACCGCAACTGGGAGCCCTACGTCGAGGACACCGTCGCCACGATGCGCGACAACGGAATTCGTCGGGCCGTGGTGTTCACCACCTCGGCGTGGAGCGGCTATTCCAGCTGCACGCAATACGTCGAGGACATCGCCCGGGCGCGCGAGGCGGCCGGGCCGGACGCGCCCGAATTGGTCAAGCTGCGGCCCTATTTCGACCACCCGAGGTTCGTGCGGATCTTCGCCGACACCATCGGCGCGGCCTCGGGGGCGCTGACCGCCGCGCAACAGGCCGGCGCGCGGCTGGTGTTCACCGCGCATTCCATTCCGGTGGCCGCCGACGACCGCGTGGGCCCGCGGCTGTACAGCCGCCAAGTCGCCTATGCCGCAAGCCTTGTGGCGGCCGCCGCCGGGTATGCCGATTACGACCTGGCGTGGCAGTCGCGCTCGGGCCCGCCCCAGGTGCCCTGGCTGGAGCCCGATGTCGCCGACCACCTGGCCACGCTGGCGCAGGCCGGGACCGAAGCCGTCATCGTCTGTCCGATCGGGTTCGTGGCCGACCACATCGAGGTGGTGTGGGATCTCGACAACGAGCTGGCAGGCCAGGCCGAGGCGGCGGGCGTGGCGCTGGTGCGGGCGTCGACGCCCAACGCCCACCCGCGTTTCGCGCAGCTGGCCGCGGACCTGATCGACGAATTGCGATACGGGCGCGAGCCCGAGCGGACGACCGGACCCGACCCGGTGCCCGGTTGCGGTGCCAGCGTCAACGGCGCGCCGTGCCGCCCGCCGCACTGCGCGGCCGGCCGCTAGAAACGGTCAATCGCCCCAGGCGGAATGCAGGATCGCGGTCACGGCCGCCATCCGCGCCGAACGCACCACCGCGGTGAGCGGTCGCAGCGCGTCGCTGGCAATGCGGGCCTCCGAAGAGGATTGGGTTCCCAGGGGTTCCACGCCGGCGGCGACGGGCGCGGTGAAGCGGTCCGGAGAGTCGGATCGGCTCAGTCCCGCGCTGACCGCGATGATGGCGTCGACGTGGGCGGCGTTCTCCAGGACCCGCAGCGCGCGCGTCGGCGCGTGGTCGGGAATGCGGTGCTGCCGTGCGGATTCCAGGAGTTGCTCGACCAGGCCCCGCGGGTCGTCGACGTCGGATGCCGCGGCCCCCAGCCCGATGGCGCCCAGCGCATCGGCGGCCGAGCGCACGGCCGACCGCAGCGTGTACTCCGCGTCGCCGAGCTCGTAATGGTCCAGCACGGGTGCGCCCGGCAGCGAGTACACGGTCCACGTGAGCGCGCACAGTTCGGCAAGCCGCGTCTCGTAGTCCTCCGGCACGTCCTCGTCGTCCTCATAGGAGAATTCGGGCACCAGGCCGACGGCGGTGGCGGGGTTTCGGGGGTTGGCGATGATGACGGCCTCGCCGGCCGCGAGCGCGTCGCGCTCGAACTGGGTTCCGGGGGCCAGCCCGCGCACGTCACCCGGCACCGGCAAAATCACGTTGATCGATCCGCGCATCAACCCTGTGCCGTCCGGCGCCGCGGTCGGCCGGCCGATTGCGGCACGCAGTGTCTGCAGCAGCGTGACCGTTCCGGCGTCGTGCACGTCGGGCCAGGGCAGCCCGGTGTGGCCCGCGGCGACCGCATCATACGCGGTCACCGATTGCTTTGGCGCCCAGACGGATAACGCGTCCAGGACGTCGTCGGGCGCGGCCTTTCCGGCGAGCCACGCATTGGCCCACAGGGACAGCGAAACACTGGGACACCACACGAGAACGCAGTGTAGTTGTTTTGCCCGGCGAAGGCGGATCACGCGTATTCTTGCCGCATGCACGCCGCGGTGCTTTGGCTAATATTCGCGCTGGTGCTGGCCGGTGCGGAGGCGCTCACCGGCCATTTGTTTCTGGTGATGCTCGGCGGGGGCGCACTGGCCGCGGCGCTCACCAGTTGGGTGACCGACTTTCCGGTGTGGGCGAACGGCGCGGTGTTCCTGGTCGTCTCGGTGCTGCTGCTGGTGTTGGTCCGCCCGCCGCTGAAGCGCCGGCTGACGCCGGGCGGGGCGCCGCGGTTGGGAATCGAGGCGCTGCAGGGCAAAACCGCGCTGGTGCTCGAGCGGGTCGCGCGCGATGCGGGTCAGGTCAAACTCGACGGCCAGGTGTGGTCCGCGCGCCCGCTCAACGAGGCCGAGGTGTACGAACCCGGCGAGCCGGTCACCGTCATGCAGATCGACGGCGCCACGGCGGTGGTCTTCAGGAGCAGTCTGTAGCGGCGAGACGAAGCCGCCAACGACTGGTAGAGAGAGGAAGTTCGATGCAAGGTGCGGTTGCTGGTTTGGTGCTGCTGGCCGTCTTGGTGATTTTCGCCATCGTCGTGGTGGCCAAGTCGGTTGCGCTGATACCTCAGGCGGAGGCCGCGGTGATCGAACGGCTGGGACGATACAGCCGCACGGTCAGCGGGCAGCTGACGTTGTTGGTGCCGTTCATCGATCGGGTTCGCGCCCGGGTTGATCTGCGCGAGCGGGTGGTGTCGTTCCCGCCGCAGCCGGTGATCACCGAGGACAACCTGACCCTCAACATCGACACGGTGGTCTACTTCCAGGTCACCGTTCCCCAGGCGGCCGTCTACGAGATCAGCAACTACATCGTCGGCGTCGAGCAGCTCACCACCACCACGCTGCGCAACGTCGTCGGCGGCATGACGCTCGAGCAGACGCTGACGTCGCGCGACCAGATCAACGGGCAGCTGCGCGGCGTGCTCGACGAGGCGACCGGCCGCTGGGGGTTGCGGGTCGCCCGGGTCGAGTTGCGCAGCATCGATCCGCCGCCGTCGATTCAGGCGTCGATGGAGAAGCAGATGAAGGCCGACCGCGAGAAGCGGGCGATGATTCTGACCGCCGAAGGTATGCGCGAGGCGGCGATCAAGGAGGCCGAGGGCCAGAAGCAGGCGCAGATCCTGGCGGCCGAGGGCGCCAAGCAGGCCGCGATCCTGGGCGCCGAGGCCGACCGGCAGTCCCGGATGCTGCGTGCCCAGGGTGAACGCGCCGCGGCTTATCTGCAGGCGCAGGGGCAGGCCAAGGCCATCGAGAAGACGTTCGCCGCCATCAAGGCCGGCCGGCCCACGCCGGAGATGCTGGCCTACCAGTATTTGCAGACGCTGCCGGAGATGGCGCGCGGCGACGCCAACAAGGTGTGGGTGGTGCCCAGCGACTTCAACGCGGCGCTGCAGGGATTCACCAAGTTGCTGGGGACGCCGGGCCAGGACGGGGTGTTCCGCTTCCAGCCGTCGCCCGTCGACGACGCCCCCAAGCACAGCGCCGACGACGACGCCGAGGTGGCCGACTGGTTCTCCACCGAGACCGACCCGGCGATCGCCCAGGCGGTGGCCAAGGCGGAGGCGATCGCGCGCCAGCCGGCGGACGGCCCGGCCGGCGAGCTGACTCCATAGGATTGCGGCATGAGTGCGTTGACTTCACCGAAGACCTATGCGGCGCTTGGCGCCTTCCACGCCGTGGACGCGGTTCTGTGCGGCGTCCAGGTGGCCCCGATCAAGAAGGTGCTGGATGACGTGGGCCTGCCGGAGAACGTCCGGCCCGTGCTGCCCGCGGTGAAGGCGGCCGCGGCCGTCGGATTGCTGTCGGTCAACCGTTTTCCGGCCCTGGCGCGGCTGACGACGGCGATGCTGACGCTGTACTTCGTGCTGGCCCTCGGCGCGCACGTGCGGGTGCGCGACAAAGTCGTCAACGGCGTTCCGGCCGCCCTGTTCTTGGCGCTGGTGGCCGCGATGACGATCAAGGGGCCGGACCAGAACTAGTCGAGGCGCAACTCGACCAGCGGCAGCGGGGTGTCGGTGTCGGTGATCGGGACGCCGAGTGTCTCTTCGAGCACCGGGCGCATCCGCTCCCACGCCTTGGGGTGACGGGTGCGGTAGGCGGCCAGGGTGCGATCGGCTTCGGGCGTGGTCATCACCCGCGCGGTGGCCGTTCTGGGCGCGTGGCTGCCGGCGTAGACCCGCACCCGCGGGTTGGCTTCAATGTTGCGGAACCACTGGGCTTTTCGACCGAAGCCCGACGCGACCACATAGGTGTCGGGTGACGAGTGGTCGAGAACTTCCAGCACCACGAAGCGCGGTGCACCGGATTTGCGGCCGATGTGCTCGAGCATCAAGATCCGCGAGCCGAACAGCGCGCCCGCGCGGGCTTTATAGATCCAGATCGGTGCGCGCATCAGGCGACGCGACCGCAGCACGCGTGCGCCGGCGTTGACGAAAAGGGTTGTGTTGGACACCTTTACCTTCATTTCTCCTTCATCTGCCGATAAGTCCTTCGCGATAGATGGCGAAGACCTCGCCGGCCCACCGCCGCATTCCCTCCTCCGAGAGCGGATCCACTCCGAGTGCCTCGGTGAGGCGGGGCCGCAGCGTCAGCACCGCGAGGTCGTTGACAAGCAAAAACGCCGCCCGCACCGCTGCGTCCGCACCGCGGCTGGCGGTGCCGACCGCGACCATCGCGTTAAGAGTGGTTTGGCTGAGCCGGAATAGCCGGTCGAACAATGCCGAACCGGCGCTCCCTCCGTTGATCAGCAGCCGGCTCAGGTACGCCGGGATCGGCGAGTCGGGCGGCAGGTAAGTGGCCAGGCCGTCGAGCAGGCTCGGCACTGCGGTCGGCTCGAGCCCGACCACGGCGGTCTGCTCGGTCATCTTCGTCAGCAGCACTTCGAATGTGGCGACGACGTGATTGTCGACGATCTCGACGAGCCCGTCTTTCGAGCCGTAATGCCTGATGAGCAGGGCCGGCGAAACGCTCGCCGCGTTCGCTATGTCGCGCAGGGTGACCGCATCGGGGCCGCGCTGGGCGAACAGACGCAGCGCTTCGTCCCGGATCCGCGCCCGGGCCGTGCGGTCATCCGGTAGTGGTGAATGCACGTTCACAATTATAAACAGATGTTTACAACCGGTGGCAGGCTCCGGGCCGACCGCCGCGTACGTACCTCAGGACTGGGGTGCCGGCGGCAGGGGCGGTACGGCGCCCGGCGCGGCGGTGGGTGATCGGGGTGGCTCTCGACGGCGGCGGGATAACCGAGACGGCACTGGCCCGACGCCTGTCGCCGTCACGATTTCGGGCATCGTGACGGCGACAGGCTCGGTGGTCAGGGATGCGGCGCGGGCGACGGTGGCGTCGGCGAGGCCGGTGACGGGAATCCCTCGCCCGGGGGCGGCGGCCAGTAGCCACGCGGGGGTCCGGGCGGACTGGGCGGCGGAGCAAATCCGAACCCACCCGGCGCGGGTCCGCCCAGCGGAGGAGGCGGGGACCCGTGGAACGGCGCCGCCAGCATCGGCGGCGGACCGGGAGGTGGCGGGAGCGGCCCGACGCTGACGATCCAGGCGAACGCGATCGCCGTGACGGTGCCGACCGCGCCGAGCAGCGCGCCCGCCACTGCGGCGCCGATCACCACGCCGGTGGGGTAGCGGCGTCGCTCCGGTGCTGGGTGGGCGACCGGCGGCGGCGCCGGGGGACTGGTGTTGATGTCGTCGTTCGTGGTCATGTCTCGGAGGTTAAGAACCCGGGCTGAAGTGGATCTGAAGAATTCGGGCGGCTGGCGAGCGTGCTCAACCGTCACAGCCGTCACCGGCAAAAGGGCAACCACCTTTGCCCGCCTTCGAGCGACAACGCGCCGACGCTGGGGCACCGAACGGTGCGCCGCCGGGGCACCCCCGGGGCACCGAACGGGGTTGTCGCTCAGAGGCGGGCAACTGCCACATACCTCGCCTTTGGTGACGAACGCGATCGCTGGGACGCCACCTTCAGGTTCGTTTCAGGGCCGGCGCCGACAATGGGGGCATGACGGATTGCCTTCGTGCGGCCGGCCAGTTCAGCGTCGGCACGCCGCGGGTGTTGGTCGTCGAGGACTCCGAAACCATCCGGGAGATGGTCGGCGAAGCGCTCACCGAGGTCGGCTATCACACCGATGCCCGCTGCGACGGCGACGGCCTGGAAGAGGTCCTCGACGGGATGCGGCCCGACCTGGTGGTGCTCGACGTCATGCTGCCGGGACGCGACGGGTTCGAACTGATCGACGTGATCCGCGAATGGGGTGACGTCGGGATCGTCTTGATCACGGCGCGCGACGGGCTGCCGGACCGGCTGCGCGGGCTCGACGGCGGGGCCGACGACTACGTCATCAAGCCGTTCGAGTTGGCCGAACTGGTGTCACGGGTCGGCGCGGTGTTACGCCGCCGCGGACGGCTGTCCCAGGTGATCCAGGTGGGCGACGTCACGCTGGACCTGGGC
Organism: Mycobacterium sp. NGS33; assembly: GCF_059812885.1. NCBI lineage: Bacteria > Bacillati > Actinomycetota > Actinomycetes > Mycobacteriales > Mycobacteriaceae > Mycobacterium > Mycobacterium sp. NGS33. The sequence continues at coordinate 98,130 of NZ_JCALDN010000012.1, forward strand.
GCCGGTGTGGCGGCACGCGGCGGTCACCCGCTGGATCTCACCGCAACCGAGCTGCGGGTGCTGTCGTTCCTGGTGGAGCAGCGGGGCCGGATCGTCAGCGCGGGTCAGATCCTGAACGGGGTGTGGGGCTATGACGCCTACGACCCCAACCTGGTGCAGGTCCACGTCAGCGGTCTGCGGCGCAAGCTGGAGGCGCACGGGCCGCGGATCCTGCATACCGTGCGCGGCATCGGCTACCGCCTGCGGGCCGAGCGGTCATGACGGCCGCGTCGACGACACCGACGCCGTCGCTGCAGCGACGCGTGACCCTGGTGGTGCTCGCGCTGCTAGCCGTCCTGCTGGTGGTGCTCGGGGTCACCATCGACATCACCATTGGCGTTCTGGCGCAACGCAATCTGCACGACCGGCTGCTGGCCGCGACATCGCGCGCCGACGCGTTGAGCGCCGCGCGCACCTCACCCGATCTGCTCGCTGCCGAACTCAATGGTGGCGGGATCCGGGCGCTCGTCGTCACGGCCAACGGCAGCGCCTACGGTGACCGCGGGATCAGCCCCGAGCTGACTGACGGGGAGGTCGAACCGCCCCCGCCGCCGTATCCGCCACCGCCGCCGTATCCGCCCCCGCCGCCCTATCCGCCGTATCCGCCACCGCCGTACGCACTTCCGCCGCCGCCCGGCCCGCCACCGGATGCCACCGCGACGGCCATCGTGCACCCCCTGCCCGACGGCAGCCGGGTGATCCTGGTCGCCGACACCACGCAGACCACCCAAGTCGCGCATCAGCTGCGCGGCCTGATGATCGGGGCGGGCCTAGCGACCCTGGCGCTCGCGGCGCTGCTGCTGGTTGCGGTCAGCCGGGCGGCACTGCGGCCCCTGGACCGGCTCACCGCGCTGGCCAACGCCATCACCACCGGGGACCGCGGCCGCCGACTGCATCCGGACCGCATCGACACCGAATTAGGGCGCGCCGCAAGGGCTTTCGACGGGATGCTGGACGCCCTGGAAGCCTCCGAGCGCCGCGCCCGGCACGCCGCCGACACCGCGCAACGCGCCGAGTCCGCAACCCGGCGATTTCTCGTCGACGCCGCCCACGAGCTGCGCACCCCGATCGCCGGCATCCAGGTCGCCGCCGAACAGCTTGCCCACGGCGCCTCCGAACATGACGACGACGGGCAATACCGTCGGGCGAGCCTGCTGCTCTCCGACGCTCGTCGCGCCGGCCGGCTGGTCGCCGACATGCTGGACCTGAGCCGCATCGACGCCGGGCTTGCGCTCCAGCTGCACGACGTCGACGTGGCCGCCGTCCTCGATGGTGAAGCCGACCGGGCCGCCATGCTGGCGCCGCAAATCAGCGTCAGCCGCACCGGTTTGACCACGCTGAATCTCCACGCCGATGCGACCCGCCTGTCGCAGATCGTGTCCAACCTGCTCGACAACGCGCGACGGTATACCCCACCCGGCGGAGCCATCACGGTCGACCTGCGCGCAGACGATGGCATCGCGGAGGTGGCCATCACCGACACCGGGCCGGGCATCCCGGAAGACCAGCGGGACAACATCTTCGAGCGGCTCGTGCGCTTGGACGCCGGGCGCGCCCGCGACCACGGCGGCGCCGGCCTGGGCCTGGCGATCGCGCGGGCGCTGGCGCGCGCCCACGGTGGCGACCTGGTGTGCCTGTCCCACGAGGGCGGCGCCCAGTTCAGGCTCACGCTGCCGCGCCAGTAGGGGCACGAGTAAGGCAGTGACCGCCCCAATGGACCTGCGCGAGAGCATGATTGGGGCGGTCACCGTGTGACGCCTGCTAGCGCACCGGCCTCACCAACCCGGCGGCGGGGCCGGATGGAACGGCCCGCCCGGGGGCGGCGGTCCCACGGGTCCACCCGGGGGCGGCGGCCCACCCGGCCCGCCCGGCCCACCCGGTCCGCCGGGCCCCGGCCCCCACGGTTGCCCGGGACCGGGTGGCGGCGGGGGCGGATCCGCACTCGCCACGGCGGCACCGAAGCCCGCCGCGGCCACCCCAAGGGCACTCGCGAGCAACGAACCAGCGATTAGTTCTCTGATCTTCACTGGGTCCATCCATCCTCTCTGTCGACGGTTCCTTCACCCGGGCGGCGCGAAATCGGCTTGTTCGCACCGCGTTTACCGGTCACCGCGCCCCCACGTCGGCGAGTCGGAGGCGATGCCGCGACGGTAGGCAGTCAGCCTGAAGCGGACCTGAAGATGAAACGCCGCGCCTCGCGGCGCCAGGCAGCGCCGGTCAGCGCGGGGATGCGGGCGCGGTCACGGCGGTCAGGTGCCAGTTGTCCAGCCAGGGCCGCACCAATTCGGCGACGGAGAATTTGGCCCGGGCCGCGCATCCGGTCTTGACGGTGTAGGGGTCGCCGCCGCGGATGAGGATGCCGACGGCGCTGACGGTGCCGTCCCGTTCGTACAGATACACCGGGCCGCCCGAATCGCCGCACTGACCGCTCGCCAGGAATATGACCTTGCTGCCGGTGATCTCCACGATCTGCCCGCAGGCGTCCGCGCCGGAACCCATGCCGAACTTGCACAGCTGCTGGCCGATCTGCAGGTTGGTGGCGACACCGGTGACGGCCAACGACGAGGCGATCGCCGAGGACTGGGGAATGTTGTCGCCGTCCAGCGTGATCAGGCCGATGTCGTGCTGCTCGTTGTGCACACCCTCGTTGATCGTCTCGCGGAACGTGCCCACCGTCGCGTAGGGCAGCACGCCGCCCAGGTTCATCGTCACCTTGCTGGGTTGCCGGGGGCGGTTGCAATGACCGGCGGTGAGAATCCCGGGCGCGCCGGTGCTGGTGTGCACCAGAAAGCCTGCGGTGCAACCCATTCCGCTGGATCCGTCGGCGTAGGCGACGTAGATTCCCGCGCCCGGGCCTACCGCGCTCGCGGCCGGCAGATCGATCGGCGCCAGGATCGGCGGTGGCGGCGTCGGCTGGTGCGCCGGGGTGATCGCCCGGGGGAACAGGCAGACGGCCGCCACCAGTGCGGCGATGCTGCACACCGCCGCGAGCGTGAGCAACGTGGTGTGCAACTTGGCGCGCTCTGGCCGCGCGAACAGCGCGGCGAAGGCGTTCCTCCTCGGCCTGCGGCGCCGCACCTCCCGGCTGGGCAGCAGGCCTAGCACGGCGAGCACCGCCAACACCAGGGCGCTCAGTGGCAGCGCGACGGTACGAGCCGGCGAGTACGGCGTCCCCCAGCTCACGACCTCGAGCGCGTACACCTTCACCATTAGATCGATCTTTGCCGCGCCGCGTGGCGGTCTTACCGAAGTTGGTGATCAGCTGATGGTGGCCGGCTCGGGTGAGGTTTCGTCGGGGAAGGGACGGCGCGCGCGGCGGTGGTGGCGGCGAAAGTGGCGGATCTCGATGATCAGCCCGGCCAGTCCCAGCGCGCTGGTGATCGCGGACACCAGATACAGCAGCGCGCTGATGTGCCCGGCGAGCGCATCGCCGAGAACGACCACGGCGGTGGTGCCGGGCAGCAACCCGGCCAGAGTCGCCACCGCGTAGGGCAGCACCCGCACGCTCGACGCGCCCGCGGCGTAGTTGAGCGCCGAGAACGGCACCGCGGGAATCAGCCGCAGCGACAAGATGGCCAGCCAGCCACGTTGCCGCAGGCGCTCTTCCACCGTTTCGATCGATCGGTAGCGCGCCAGCCGGTTCAGTCGCCATCCGGCCGCGCGCACCAGCAGCAGCGCGATCATGGCGCTGGCCGTGCTGGCGACCACCGCGATGGCGACGCCGAGTAGGGGACCGAACAGCAGTCCGGCCGCCAGGGTGAACGCGGTGCGCGGAATCGGCACCACGGTCGCGACGATGTGGGCGATCAAGAATGCCAGGGGGAACCACGGTCCCACGGATTGCGCCCAGTCGCGCATCTGCACCGGTGAGGGCAGCGGAAGCCACGACGCCAGCACCACCAGCGCTGTGATGCCCACCACTGTCCAGGCGATCCGCGACCGGGACACGCTTCGCGCGGCGACGCCGATGGCGCAGCCCAGATCGCGCGCCGTTTCGGCGATTTTGCTGGTGGCGGAACCCGTCACGGCTCCCTAGGGTACGGGGCGCAGGTGAATACGGCCTTTCCCGACGCTGGTGTTTCATCGGCAATCGAACCCGCTCGCGGCACCTGGCGGTTTTTAGCGACGAGCGGTCATCAATTAGCCTCAGTAGCTAAGTGGTATCCCCAGAGCTGTAGCCCAAATGCTGGGAAAAGGGAGCAATCGGTGTCCATTGATGTACCCGAACTCGCCGACCTAGAACAGGTTCGCGGGCGTTGGCGCAGTGCGGTCGCCGGTGTGCTGGCCAAAAGCACCCGGAAGGACCCCGAGCAGTTGGGGGACGCGCCCGAGCGGCTGCTAGAAACCCCGACGTACGACGGGATCGCGATCCGCGCGCTCTACACCGCGCTCGACGAATTGCCCGAACCGCCGCTGCCGGGAGAGTGGCCCTTCGTGCGCGGCGGCGACGCGCTGCGCGACGTCAAGTCCGGCTGGAAGGTCGCCGAGGCTTTCCCCGCCACGCCGGTGCCCGGTGTGGCGGCACAGGACGTCAACTCCGCGGTGCTGGACGCGCTCGGCAACGGGGCCGGCGCCCTGGTTATGCGGATCGGGGAGTCGGGCGTGGCGCCCGACCAGCTGGGCCAGACCCTCGAGGGTGTCTACCTGGGCATGGCGCCGCTGATCCTGGAAGCCGGCGCCGACTACGCGGCGGTGAGCGACGTGGTGCTGGCGCTGGCGGACGCGGTGGAACCCGACCAGCGCGCCACCCTGTCGATCGACCTGGGCGGTGACCCGCTCAGTGCCGCCCTCAGTGAGCGGCCCGCGCCGAAGATCGAGGACGCTATCGCCGCGGCGAAGCGGGCCGTCGAGCACACTGGGGTGCGTGCGATCACCGTCGACGGGCCCGCCTTCCACAATCTCGGCGCGAACGCGACGTGGGAGCTCGCCGCGAGTGTGGCGGCCGCGGTGAGTTACCTACGGCTGCTTACCGAATCGGGGTTGCCGATCGGTCAGGCGTTGCGGCAGATCAGCTTCCGGTTCGCCGCCGACGACGACCAGTTCATCACGATCGCCAAGTTCCGCGCCGCGCGCAACCTGTGGGCGCGCGTCGCCGAAGTCGTCGGTGAACCGGACGCCGGCGCCGCCGTCATTCACGCCGAGACCTCGCTGCCGATGATGACCCAGCGTGACCCGTGGGTGAACATGCTGCGGTGCACCCTGGCCGCCTTCGGCGCTGGCGTCGGTGGCGCCGACTCCCTTTTGGTGTTCCCCTTCGACGTCGCCATCGACGGCGGGTTCCCGGACGTGGCAACGAGTTTCGCCCGCCGCATCGCGCGCAACACCCAGCTGCTGCTGCTCGAAGAGTCACATGTGGGCCGTGTGCTGGACCCGGCCGGCGGTTCCTGGTTCGTGGAGGACCTCACCCGCCGGCTGGCCGAGCAGGCCTGGGAGCACTTCCAGGCCATCGAGGCGCAGGGCGGATTCAGCCAGGCCCGCGACTTCATCGCCGCTCAGATCGCCGAGGTCGCCGCCCGCCGCAGCGACGACATCGCGCACCGCCGGACCGCCATCACCGGCGTCAACGAGTTCCCTGACCTCACCGAACCGCCTCTGCCGCAAAGCGATTCGACGTATTCGCCGCTCGCCGCCGGAAAGCTGGTGCGCTATGCCGCGGAGTTCGAGGCGTTGCGGGACCGCTCCGACGCCTACCTGGCCCGCACCGGATCCCGCCCGCGGGTGCTGTTGCTGCCGCTGGGTCCGCTGGCCGAGCACAACATCCGCGCGACGTTCGCGTCGAACCTGCTGGCTTCCGGGGGCATCGAGGCGATCAACCCGGGAACGGTCGATGCCGACGGTGTTGCCTCGGCGGTGTCCGACGCGGGGTCGCCGGCGGTGGCGGTCATCTGCGGCACCGACAAGCGCTACCAGGACGAGGCCTCGGGCGTCGTGCAGGCGGCGCGGGACGCCGGCGTCGCGCGGGTTTATCTGGCCGGGCCCGACAAGGCCGTGGCCGAGGCCGAGCACCAACCGGACCAATTCCTGACCGCGAAAATCAATGCGGTCGAAGCTCTGTCGGATCTCCTCACCAGGCTGGGGGCGTAGGCACGATGACGACCACTGCACCCGCTGTCGGCAGCTTCGCCGATGTTCCGCTGCACAGCGAGCGGACGATTGCCCCGGCGACCGAGGCCGCCGTCGACGAACACGTGGCCGCCGCCGCTGCCGCGCACTCGTACACGCCCGATCAACTGCAATGGCAGACGCCGGAAGACATCGACGTCAAACCGGTCTACATCGGCGCGGACCGCGCCGCGGTGGAAGCCGACGGGTATCCGCTGCACAGTTTCCCCGGCGAGCCGCCGTTCGTGCGCGGTCCCTACCCGACGATGTATGTCAACCAGCCGTGGACGATTCGGCAGTACGCCGGCTTCTCCACCGCCGCGGAGTCCAACGCCTTTTACCGGCGCAACCTGGCCGCGGGCCAGAAGGGCTTGTCGGTGGCCTTCGACCTGGCCACCCACCGCGGATACGACTCGGACCACCCGCGCGTGCAGGGTGACGTCGGAATGGCCGGTGTGGCAATCGATTCCATCCTCGACATGCGCCAGCTGTTCGACGGCATCGACCTGTCGACGGTGTCGGTGTCGATGACCATGAACGGCGCGGTGCTGCCGATCCTGGCGCTGTATGTGGTGGCCGCCGAGGAGCAGGGGGTGCCGCCGGAGAAGCTGGCCGGCACCATCCAGAACGACATCCTCAAAGAGTTCATGGTGCGCAACACCTACATCTATCCGCCCAAGCCGTCGATGCGCATCATCTCCGACATCTTCGCCTACACCAGCGCCAAGATGCCCAAGTTCAACTCCATCTCGATCTCCGGCTACCACATCCAGGAGGCCGGTGCGACAGCCGATTTGGAGCTGGCCTACACGCTGGCCGACGGGGTCGACTACATCAAGGCCGGCCTGGACGCCGAGCTGGACATCGACAAGTTCGCGCCCCGGCTGTCCTTCTTCTGGGGCATCGGGATGAACTTCTTCATGGAGGTGGCCAAGCTGCGGGCGGGCCGGCTGTTGTGGAGCGAGCTGGTCTCGCAGTTCGAGCCCAAGAACGCCAAATCGCTGTCGCTGCGCACACATTCGCAGACTTCCGGGTGGTCGCTGACCGCGCAAGACGCGTTCAACAACGTCGCCCGCACCTGCATCGAGGCGATGGCCGCAACGCAGGGGCACACGCAGTCGCTGCACACCAACGCGCTCGACGAGGCGCTGGCGCTGCCCACCGACTTCTCGGCGCGCATCGCCCGCAACACCCAGCTGGTGCTGCAGCAGGAGTCGGGCACCACGCGGCCCATCGACCCGTGGGCGGGCTCGTATTACGTCGAATGGCTCACGCATCAACTCGCGCAGAAGGCCCGGGCCCACATCGCCGAGGTCGCCGAGCACGGCGGCATGGCCCAGGCCATCAGCGACGGCATCCCCAAGCTGCGCATCGAGGAGGCGGCCGCGCGCACCCAGGCCCGCATCGACTCCGGCATCCAGCCGGTGATCGGGGTCAACAAGTACCAGGTGGAAGAGGACCAGGAAGTCGAGGTCCTCAAGGTCGAGAACAGCCGGGTGCGGGCCGAGCAGCTGGCGAAACTGCAAGAGCTGCGGGCGAATCGGGACCAGAAGGCCGTCGATGCGGCACTGGCGGAGCTGTCGCGCGCCGCCGCGGCCCACGGCCGCGCGGGTGACGACGGCCTGGGCAACAACCTGCTCGCGCTGGCCATCGATGCGGCCCGGGCCAAGGCCACCGTCGGCGAGATCTCCGACGCGCTGGAGAAGGTGTATGGCCGTCACCAGGCGGAGATCCGTACTATCGCCGGGGTCTACCGCGACGAAGCTGGAAAGGCCACAAACATGGCAACCGCGACCGAACTCGTCGAGAAGTTCGCGGAAGCCGACGGTCGCCGCCCTAGGATTCTGGTGGCCAAGATGGGCCAGGACGGCCACGACCGCGGCCAGAAGGTGATCGCGACGGCGTTCGCGGACATCGGATTCGACGTCGACGTCGGGTCGCTGTTCTCCACGCCCGAGGAGGTGGCCCGCCAGGCCGCCGATAACGACGTGCACGTGGTCGGGGTGTCCTCGCTGGCGGCCGGTCACCTGACCCTGGTGCCCGCGCTGCGCGAGGCGATGGCTGAGGTGGGGCGGCCCGACATCATGATCGTGGTCGGCGGCGTCATCCCGCCGGGTGACTTCGACGAGCTGTACGAGGCCGGGGCCGCCGCCATCTTCCCGCCCGGGACGGTGATCGCCGACGCCGCAATCGGCTTGCTGCACAAGCTCGCCGAGCGGCTGGGTTACGACCTCGGCTAAATGGCTGACGATCTCTTCCGCGAGCGTAAGCACGCCGCGAAAAATCCCGGCCGAATCCGCAGTGTGCTTACGCTCGCGGGCCAGGAGAACTGGAAATGAGCTCGGAACTGGCCGAGGCGGTCCGCAACGGCGACCGCGCGGCGTTGCCGCGGGCGATCACGCTGCTGGAGTCCACCCGCGCCGACCACCGCGAGAAGGCGCAGCAGCTGCTGCTGGAGCTGACGCCGGATTCGGGCAACGCCTATCGCGTCGGCATCACCGGAATCCCCGGGGTGGGCAAGTCCACCAGCATCGAGGCCCTCGGCATGCATCTGATCGGGCTGGGGCACCGGGTGGCGGTGTTGGCCGTCGACCCGTCCTCGACGCGGACCGGCGGCTCGATCCTGGGCGATAAGACCCGGATGGCGCGCCTGGCCATGCATCCGGATGCATACATTCGGCCGTCACCCACGTCGGGCACCCTGGGCGGGGTGGCCAAGGCCACCCGGGAAACGGCGGTGCTGCTCGAGGCCGCCGGCTTCGACGTCATCCTGATCGAGACCGTCGGGGTCGGACAGTCCGAGGTGACGGTGGCCAACATGGTCGACACCTTCGTGCTGCTGACCCTGGCGCGCGGGGGCGATCAGCTGCAGGGCATCAAGAAGGGTGTGCTGGAGCTCGCCGACATCGTGGTGGTGAACAAGGCCGACGGGGATCACCTCGCCGAGGCCCGGGCGGCGGCGCGCGAGCTGTCCGGGGCGATCAGGTTGATCCATCCGCGTGAAACGCTCTGGCGGCCGCCCGTTCTCACGATGAGCGCGGCCGAGGGGACCGGCCTCGAGGAACTGTGGGAGACCATCGAACGGCATCGCCAGGTGCTCAGCGAGGCGGGCGAGTTCGAGGCGCGCCGCCGGGATCAGCTGGTCGATTGGACCTGGCAGATGGTGCGCGACACCGTGCTGGACCGGCTGTTGTCCAGCCCGGCGGTGCGCAGGATCCGCGCCGACGTGGAGCGAAAGGTCAAGGCGGGCGAGCTGACGCCCGCCCTGGCGGCCCAGCAAATACTGACGGCCGCGTCGGGCTAACGGTTAGGTCAATAATCGCCGATTTCGCTCCTACCGGTTGTGTAATTCAAGTAAATTCAAAGTTGTGACGGTGGATACCCGAGTCGATCGCCGCGCGGTCCGTGTCCACGATGACCTTGACGCAGGTCATCGTGTGTCCGGCGCGGCGGACTCACACTTCGGTTGCGTCGTTCGTAGTTTCGCCAGCATGTTCCCCGCGCGCCGGTTCGGTGGCGGGGCGCTGGCCGTCTATGTCGACGGCCAGCCCGTCGTCGACGTGTGGACGGGTTGGGCCGACCGAGCCGGGCAGCGGCCGTGGACGGAGAACACCGCCCCGATGGTGTTCTCGGCGACCAAAGGGATGGCCGCCACCGTCATCCACCGGCTCGCTGACCGGGGGCTCATCGACTACGAGGCGCCGGTCGCCGAGTACTGGCCACAGTTCGCGGCCAACGGCAAGGCCGACATGACCGTGCGCCAGGTGATGCGGCACCAGGCCGGGCTGTCCGGCCTGCGCGGCGCCACCAAGGAAGAACTGCTCGATCACGTCGTGATGGAGGAGAAGCTGGCCGCCGCGGCGCCCGGGCGCCTGCTGGGCAAATCGGCGTATCACGCGCTGACGTTCGGCTGGCTGATGTCGGGCCTGGGCCGGGCCGTGACCGGTAAGGGCATGGGTACGCTGATCCGCGAGGAGCTCGCCGAGCCGTTGGGCACCGACGGCCTGCACCTCGGCCGGCCGCCGGCCTACGCTCCGACGCGGGTCGCCGAGATCATCGGTCCACAACACCTGATCGGCAATCCGGTCGTCAGCTACGTGACGCGCAAGGTCGCCAACGAGATGTCCGGGGCGTACCGGTCGATGTACTTCAAGGGTCTGGTCGCCGCGGTCCAGGGTGACACCCCGTTGCTGGACGCGGAGATCCCGGCGGCCAACGGCGTGGCCACGGCGCGCGGGCTGGCCCGAATGTATGGCGCCATCGCCAATGGCGGCGAGGTGGACGGCGTCCGCTTCCTGTCCCGTGAGCTGGTCGCGGGCCTGACGGGGGAGCGGAGCCTGCGCCCGGACCGAAACCTGTACGTGCCGTTGGCTTTCCACTTGGGATATCACAGTTTGCCGATCGGCAGCGTGATGCCCGGCTTCGGTCACGTCGGGCTCGGTGGCTCGCTCGGCTGGGCCGACCCCGCCTCGGGGGTGGCGTTCTCGCTGGTGCACAACCGGCTGCTGACGCCCCTGGTGATGACCGATCACGCGGCGTTCGTCGGGATCTATGCGCTGATCCGCCGGGCTGCGGAGAAGGTGCGCAAGCGCGGCTTCCGCCCGGTCACCGAGTTCGGGGCGCCGTTCGCCGAGCCGGGAGCCGCCGTGGGCTGAGGCCCCAACGGCGTTAGGACACACGGGGGATGTCCTTTAGAAGCAGCTTGCTCCGAGCCGAGCTCATTGGCGTTGATGTTCAAGGATTTCGACGACCGCGAGCAGCGCGGTGACAGCGAAGTTTTCGGCCATTCCTAGTGACTTGATTTTGCCGTGACCGCTCGCTCGGTGAACAGAGGGTGCGAGCGACCCGCGGCTTCGGTGCAGTCGACGGTTCACACGCCGATGGGATCGAACGTCGCCCGAAGGCGCGGGGAGTCGGGATAATGGTCGTTGGCCTGATGTCACATGAGCCCCAGCATCCGAAAGGTTTAGGTCTGCCATGAAAACTGACCTGGCGCGACACTCATGACTGAAGCACTCGGGATTGCGATGGTGAAGAACGAGGCAGATGTTATCGAGGCTTTTGTTCGGCACAACCTGTGCTACATGGATGCGCTGGCTATCGTGGATAATGACTCGGTCGACGACACCCGCAACATTCTTGTGCGGTTGCAGCGGGAAGGCTTACCCGTAATTCTGTTCGACGACCCGATAGTGGGTCACTTTCAAGCCGAGATTGTGACTGCGGTGTATCGGAAGGTTGTGCCCAACTTCAAGCCGCGCTTTGTGTTCTTGCTGGACGCCGATGAGTTTATCGTCGCGCCCTCGCGGGCCGCTCTGCGCACCCAATTGCGCTCAATGCGCCCGGGTACGCAAGCTCAGTATCGCTGGCGGACTTACATTCCCGCCCCGACGGGGCTCGAAGGGGATGCTTCCGATCCATTACGAAGCATTACCCACCGGAAGGCGGAAGAGCCCACCTGGTGGAAACCAATCATCGTCACCAAGCCGAAGATTGATATGAAATTGCGGATCAAGCAAGGCAACCACGGCGTTTCGTATGTTGGTTGGCCGCTGCGTAAGACGAAACTGAAGGACGTGACGATAGCTCACTTCCCGGTCCGAAGCGTTGATCAGTTCACGAGCAAGATTTTGGTCGGCTGGATCGCCAATTTAGAGCGCAATCGCTACCGACTCGACCTAGCACATGCGATCCACTGGAAAGTGGTATATGAACGCATCATTCGCGGACCTTCATTTACAGCGGAGGACTTGACCCGCGAAGCACTCAAATATGCAGACTTCTCCGGAACGGAATTGACGTGGCCACGTGATGTCGTCCATGATCCCGTCCTGCCAGGTTATTCAATGTTGACCGCGCAACCGGCAATGAGCTGCACCCCGCTCCAAAAGGTCGTGCGGTCCATCGACAGAATATTCAATCCGGAGGCCGACCGCACCGGTCTGGCGTCCGACATCCGCCTCCTGCAGAATTCGCGCGAAAGGGGTGCGGGCCGACGACACCTAAAGCGGCCGTTCGGGAAGGGTGGATCAGATACTGCCCTATATGTGGATTTACCGCCTTTCCGCTATCTGGCGGAGCGCTATTGCCCCGGATCCGTCCTCGCGATCGGCCAGGGGTCAGAGGCGTATCTGAAATATTTCGCTTCACATGGCGCCAAGCGAACAGCGGGCGTCGACGGCTGCGAACACGGACTAAGCGATCTCGGAGCCGGCGGACGCATGCAGGCTGATTTAGGCGGACCGGTAGACCGCGCGGAAACCTTTGATCTGGTGATATGCGTCGGGCTCCCCCGACATATCTCTGCCGAGTCTGAGCCCACCCTTGTCGAAAATATTGTGCGCCATGCCCGCGAGCGCATCGTCCTTTCTGGCACGCCGGCAAAGCGGCCCGGTGCAGGCCATTTCAGTGGGCGACCGGCGTCGCACTGGCTCGCCCTATTTGCTTCAGCGGGATGGCACCCTTGCCAATTCGATTCCGCTGCGCTGCAATCGCTTTCGACCTTTCCCTGGCTTCGCGGCAGCCTCGTGGTCCTCACGTACGACAGGTCGGACTCTGGGGTAGCTCGCGAACGCCTAATGGAGTCCGAGCGCCGGTCGACCAAACGAATCAAGCAACGGCGACCGGCCGTCATCGCCCACTCGTTCACCGATGAAGAGGCTAAATTGTTGGCGCATCGGGACTCTCGGGCTGTGGCAGCTGCGAACGTATGGCTGCGCGCACTGATATCGCGCGTTTGGAAATGAGTTGACCGTCCATAGCTCACCGCGGCGCCTGGTTACCGGTGTCCCGCCATCGGCGGGCATCTTGCGAGACCACCCATACCGTCAACGCGCAGCGACGCACCATGAAATACTCCGACCGTGAGCCCACTGGCGATCGAGGTTGTCGGCCTCACGAAAACATTCGGCGGATCCACGCCTGCGCTGAACGGCGTGAGCTTCTCGGTTCCGGCCGGTACGGTGTGCGGCGTGCTCGGCCACAATGGTGCCGGCAAAACGACCACTGTCAACATCCTGTCCACGTTGATCCGTCCCACGTCGGGTCGTGCGGTAGTCAGCGGATTCGACGTCGTTCAGCAGGCCGGTCAGGTGAGGGCGAGCATCGGGATGGCGGGGCAATTCACCGGCATGGACCCTTTTCTCACCGGGCGGGAAAACCTCGTCCTGTTTGGAAGGTTGCGCGGGCTGCGGCGCCCGCAGGCCAAGGCCCGCGCCGACGAGCTTCTTGAACAATTCGACCTCGTCGCGGCGGCCGATCGCCGGGTGTCCACCTACTCCGGTGGCATGCGGCGTCGTGTCGATTTGGCCAGCGCCCTAGTGGTGCTTCCACGGGTGCTTTTTCTAGATGAGCCGACGACGGGACTCGATCCACGTAGCCGACGCTCAATGTGGTCGCTGGTGAGCTCGCTAGCGCTGCAGGGCGTAACCGTGCTGCTGACTACCCAGTACCTGGAAGAGGCCGATGTACTGAGTGATTCGATCGTGGTCATCGACCACGGGCAGGTGCTCGCTAACGGGACGGCCGAGGACCTCAAGCGCAGGGTCGGTGCCAGCTACTGCCAGGTGACCCCGGCCAATCCCGCTGACTTGCCCCAGGTCGCGGCGGCACTGGCTGGCCTCGAAGGGGTTGATGTCGACGCCGACATGAACTTCGTGTCGGTGCCGGCCCCTGAAGGGGTGACGACATTGGGGGAGGTATTCAGACGCGTTGATGCCATCGGCATCGAACTAATCGATATCTCGTTGCGTAAACCTTCGCTCGATGAGGCTTTTTTGCACTTAACAGAGCGAACTGTCGCCCAGCCATGACCGCCTTGGGCGCCCTCACTGAACGTGCACTGCGCGCCGCGGCGCGTGATGGCGGTCTGATGTTCGAGATTTTCTCGCCCGTCGGCTACCTGGTCGGCTTTTCCGTGGCGCTGCATGGGCTTGTCGACACCGGGCACGTCAGCTATTCGCAGTACCTAGTCCCGGCGGTCGCCATCCAGGCAGTGGTCCTGGTCGCGATGCTGACTGCGGACCGCGCAGCGCGCGATCACCTGCATGGGTTGGGGGAGCGGTTGAGGACACTGCCGATCGCGGCCGCCGTCCCGGTGAGTGCCCGGATCGTGGCGACCCTCATCCGGGCCGCGCTCGCCTTGGCCGTAGCGATCGCCGCCGGCTACGGCTTCGGATTCCGGATGACCGGTGGTCCGGCGTACGCCGTGGCCTTCGTTGTCATCGCGTTGCTGTTGGGCCTAGCCGTGTCCCTGGGTGCCGACGCCTTAGGTTCGATTACTAGCAGTCCCCAAGGGACCAGCCACGTGTTGTTCGTGCCTCAGCTCTTGCTATTCATGCTGTCCACAGGGATTGCCCCCGAGAGCACCTTCCCCGAGTGGTTGCGCCCGTACGTGCGTAACCAGCCGTTGTCACTGGTCGCCGAGACACTGCGCGGACTGAGTTCTGGCTACGTGGCTGTGGGCAATCTGACGGCCAGCCTGGCTTGGTGCGTGGGGATGGTGCTGGTATTCGGCGCGATCACCTTGCGGCTACAGAGGCGCAGCTAGTGGTGCCGGAGCGTCGGGTGCGCGGCTCGCTTTTGACCCAGAGCTGGGTGCAGGCTGGCCGACTCCTCACCGAGTGGCGCCGTGAGCGGGCGGTGCTGGTGGGGTCTTTGATCGTGCCGGTATGCCTCTTAATTGTCTACGTTGCGGTGCTGGACGAACGAGTCCACAAGATCACCGGCGTCCAGAGCGTGTACGGCCTGGTCCCGGTGTGTGCGGTGCTGTCGGGGGTGTTTGGCGCCCTGAGCACTTCGCTGGGCATCGCGATGGAGCGTGATTCTGGCCTGCTGAGCCGGATGTGGGTGCTGCCCGTACACCGGGCAAGCGCGATAATCGGACGGTTGACTGCGGAGGCTGTACGCGCTCTCATCGGAACAATCCTGATCACCGCGATCGGTCTGGGGATGGGCCTGCGCTTCACGCATGGCTGGGCAACCGCACTGGTGTACGTCCTGATCCCCCCCATAATGGTGATTGGGTTCACGGCGCTGATCATGGCGCTGGCTATCCGGACCAACGGTGTCGCGCTCATGACATGGCTGGCCGCCGGAACGGTTGGGCTTGCGTTCCTCAACCCTGGTACGACGCCGATCATGCTCTACCCTGATTGGCTCCGGCCGTTTGTTCGTTCCCAACCGATATCTGCACCTATTGAGGCGATGTGGGGACTGGCCCAGGGTGGTCCGCTATTCTGGCCCTTGGTGCTAACTCTCCTCTGGACCACCATGCTGCTCTTTACGTCTATCCCGATCGCCGTCCGCGGTTATCAGAGTGCCGCTGAATCTGACGCTTAGCAACCGACCGATGTCTGCGCCCGCGCTCAGGCTACCGCCGTCGAGCCTTTTGGCTGCCAAATGATTGCGACATCACATCGCGTGCTCGAGACGCTCTGATCCGAAACCACCGAAGATACGCAAGGAAGATTTCGCGCCGGCCCTCCCTTGTCATCCCGCGGGTCAAGTTTGAGATCCAGAGGTATAGGGGGAGCCGTTTCATGAACTCTTTGTCCTTGCTCATGCTGATG
>NZ_JCALDN010000013.1:0-111122 GCF_059812885.1 Mycobacterium sp. NGS33
GGGGGTCTGTGCTGGGCTTGGGGATCCTGGCAGCGCTCAATCCGGTCCGCCTCGGCCTCGCCTTGTTGATGATCTCGCGACCCCGTCCGGGGCCGAGCCTGCTCGCCTATTGGCTCGGCGGATTGACGGTATGCGTACCCGAGCTGCTCGTCCCGCTGATGCTGCTGAACTTCACGCCGGTGTTCGGCCACCTTGCGCACGGCTCGGCGTCCCCGTCGACGAGCTCGGCCCTCGGCAGAATCCAGATCACCCTCGGCGTGGTCGCCCTGTCGGTCGCCGCACTGATGACGGTCCGCTTCCTGACCGGGCAGCGGAAGCTGGAGCCCGCGCCCGACGCCGACCGCTCGCCAGAACTGTCGATGGTCTCGGGTGCGCCGATCGCGATGCCGCGGCTGCTGACCCGGGTCCAGGACGTCCCGGCCGACGACCCGTCCCGATTCCGGCGCCTGCTCGGCCGCATCCACCACGCCTGGGAAAGCGGGGCGTCGTGGGTGGCGTGGGTAATCGGCGTCATCGCGGTGCCGGTCGACGGCGTCCTCTTCATCGTCGCCATCATCGCCGCCTCGGGCGCCTCGATCACCGCGCAGGCCGGCGCCTCGGTTGCATTCGTCATCCTGATGTACGCCGTCGTCGAGATCATCCTCGTCGGCTACGTGATCAGGCCGGCGAAAACACAGTCCTTACTGTTGGTGCTGCACGACTGGGTGCGGTCCTACCACCGGCAGATCCTGGTGGCCCTGTTCACCGTCGTCGGGGTCTCGGAACTGGCCCAGGGTCTGCACATCCTCTGAGCGACTCGCCGACTCAGGACGACCCGCGACCCGCCGGCCCGGTCGGGGGCTGCTCGGACTCGACCAGCATGCGGGCGATCTGCTCGACCCGCGTATTCGTCTCCTGCGAGAGCCTGGTCAGTAGCCCGAACGCGGCGGCGGCATCAATCTTGAATCGTTCCATCAGCATGCCCTTGGCCTGACCGATGGTGTCCCGGGTGTCGATGGCGCGCATCAGCTGCGTCACCTCGTCGGACAATGCCCGCTGACGTTGGAGGTGACGGGCGGTCTCCACGGCGTTCACCGCCTCGAGCGTGTGCAACAGCTCACCGGGATCCCAGGAGGCGCCCTGCTCGACGTCGCGCGTCACCTCGGCAAGAACCTGCTTGCTTTCCGAGACTTCCGTGGCGCAGTGCACCACACCCACCAGTTCGCCGTGGTCGAGCAGCGGGGAGTTCGTCGGGCTCCACACCTTCGGCAGGTATTCCTCCGGGTTGGCGGGGTTGCGGATGTCGTACCGCTGCAGCCGCATCTTGTGGGTGTGTCCACTGTGCATCGCGGTCTCCAGCGACGACGCGAGTTTGGCGGTTCCGTCGGCGTGTGGGTCGTTGGGGTTGTCCGGGAAGGCGTCGAACAGGTACTGCCCGGGCAGCTCGTCGTGCTCTCGCAGCGTGACGTGCTCGTAGGCCGGGCTTGCCGCGCGGATCCGCAGCCCGCTGTCGAGCAACAAGCAGCACACCCCCGGTGCCCCTCGGACCAAATCCCGGGCGATCACGTCGAACTGATCTTGGTTGCGCACTGTGGAAGGCACTTACCCGTTTGTCAAGGTGCCTAACCCGCCGGTGGCGGCGTCCCGGTGGCGAATCCGGGGCGACTCGCGCAGGATCGCGCTATGAGACGCGAAGTGGGCGCCGAGCTCGAAGTCGAAATCACCGCGGCCACGACGCTGGAGTTTCAGATCGCTGTGGCACCGCATCCGCGGGCCGAGGTGTTCGAGTCGCTGCGGTTCGTCCTGAACGGGCGGCCGATCACGCCCCTGGAGATCAGCGGGCTGCACGGCAACCGCATCCACAAGTTCGACGCGGCGGTGGGCACGCTGCGCGTCGATTACGAGGCGACGATCGTTGGTCAGACCGATCCGGCGCCGGTGACCGAATACGACCAGTCGATGTACCTGCGGCCCAGCCGCTACGCCGAATCCGACAAGTTCTTTGGTTTCGCCGCAACGGAATTCGGCAAGGACCGCGATTCCGCCGAACTGCTGGAGCACGTGAGTTCGTGGGTGGGCACCAGGCTGGACTACGTGCCCGGCTCCAGCGACCCGATCGACGGGGCGGTGGACACCCTGCTCGCCGGCGAAGGCGTGTGCCGGGACTACGCGCATCTGGTGGTGGCGCTGTTGCGGGCGGTCAGCGTCCCGGCCCGGGTGGTGTCCGTGTACGCGCCCGGCGTGTACCCGATGGACTTTCACGCCGTCGCCGAGGCGTTCGTCGACGGGCACTGGCGGGTGGTGGACGCGACGCTGCTGGCGCCGCGCCAGACCCTGGTGCGGATAGCCACCGGCCGCGACGCCTCCGACACGGCGTTTCTCGACAATCACAAAGGCTCGGTCACCCTGAACCGTCTGGGCGTGAGCGCCGTCGTGGACGGCGATTTGCCCATGGACTCCATCGACCACCTGGTTTCCATCCGCTGAAATCGGTTGAAACCGACTGCGCTACAAGGCAAATCGAAGCCGACCAGGCAGCACACAGCCGGAAACCGCGATTTGGTGATTTGCGCCCCTTCGGGCCGGGGATACCGGGTAGTGTGGGAGCAATCGGCGATACTTCGTGCGTGGCTATTCAAAGCCATCGTCGTCGATTCGAATAATTTGGCCGGTTTCGCGGTCAAGACGGGAGCGTCGCTATGACGCCGCAAACGGACCATATGGATGTCGGACATCGACACACCCCACCGATCCACACCCCGCGGTTGCGCCTCAAACCCAAGGCACCGCCCAGCGGGTCTGTCGATGGAGCGTGGTGGCCACGCAGCCAGGATCTCGTGGCAGAACTGCCAGACCTGTTGGCGGTGCTGTCAGTCCGACTCGGTCCGGTCGGCCGGGTGATCTACAAACTCACCGATTGGGCGCCGGCGCCCGCCAAATGCGAGTTTGGCAACCAGGTGGTACGACTCGACGGGTATCGCCTCCAGCCCGTCAACACCATCGAAGTCGTCGGGACCAACCGCAAGAGAATCGTTCTCCTGGTGCTGTCGCCCGAGACCGACCCCGCGCAGGCGCATGCCGTCATGATGACCGCCGCCGGTCCGAACAACGGCTTGACGGTCGAAAGCTTGCTGATGATCAGCGCGAAAGAGATAGAAGCCCGCACGTAGGTCGCCCATACCGGCGGCAAGCGCTGCGATATTCAACGAGAACTGTCTATCCTGCCCGCGAGATCGTCTCAGCGGCGACGGCGCGCCACGGACATCGGCTCGCCCCCGGCGGTGCGCACAATGCCTTCGGCGGACTTGAACGCGCGCGAATCGTGATCGACCGCATAGACGGGTAGGCCGGCAGCTCGCCGTAGAACCATCACCGCCAGCGCAGTACCGGTGCGGTGCGGGACAATCAGAAGTGTTGCGCGCGCATCCCGTCCGGAGACCGTCATGATTTGAGGGTCAATGCCTAGCCACCAACCCCAATTCAGTTGCGGCTGGCCTTGCAACGCTGACCAGTTGACGTTGATGTCGACGACCTGCCCCAAACGGACGTTCAAGACGGACACCAATTCGGGGAGTTCTCGCGAGATCACCCCGGTCCGGGGCCACCACGCCCCATCGACCTTGTTCCCGAGCCGGGTCGCTAGCGTGAGCCGCAGCGAGCTCTGTCGGCACGCCGGCCCTATCGTCCCGATCATCCGTGGGGGTGGTTCCGCCACCGCATTCTGTCCTGATGCGACGAGATCGAACGACGGATTTGCGCGATTCATTTGCGACCCTTCACACTTCGCCGTGGCCGGCCCGAGAGACCGGGTCGACGGAGGAATCGCATTGTCCGTGATCTCGTGCGTGCGATGACGTTCGAGGCCAGTGCCGACAATGAAACGGCTCTGTATCAACGTTACGCCATCATGTGCTCGAGTAGCACCCAGTCGGCCACGGCACCCAACAGCAACTCACGTCGACGGAGCGAACCCCGTTGCGGCTCAACGTACCTCGTCACGAACCGGACGTCGGTGCACCCGTGGGCTGGGCCGACCGGAAGGTGATGGAACAGCGCGCCATCAGCCCAACCCATCGGCTCGCGCTGCACGCAGGTTTGCGGCGAACGGCGGAAAACGTGACTTTTTGCGGGCAGCCAGATTTCACCGTTTTGTGTCTTTTCAAGGCGTTCACCAGCAGTTTCTGGATAGATGAGGACGGGCGGCCCCGCAGGAGCGTAGACTCGGCGAACCGGGACCGATCAGGCCCCCAAATCACAGGGCGGCGATGTCTGACAAATCCCCCCGCCAAACTATGTCGAAGAAGTCGGGTAAGTCCCTGAAAGAAAAACGCGCTGCGAAGCGTACCGAGGCCGCCAGGGTGTCCCAGACTGATTCGTTACTGCACGGCAAAAAGGCCTGATCGGGGAACTAGCGATTCCACCATGCCGGCCGTCTCGAGGGTGCCGGGCAAAATCGGTCGGCACGTCGCGTTGCTGCCGCGTCGCGGCGGAATGTGGATATGCCTGAATCAGATCCACTGGGAAAAGAGAGAGAAGTTGTCATGCCGCAAGGAACTGTGAAATGGTTCAACAGCGAAAAGGGTTTCGGATTTATCGCCCCTGACGGTGCAGAAAAGGACGTGTTCGTCCACCAATCCGAGATTCAGGCAAGCGGTTTCCGAACGCTTGAGGAGAATCAACGGGTCCAATTCGAGATCACACAGGGGCCTAAAGGTCCCCAAGCGGTCGGAGTGTCCACCCTCTAGCGACGAAGCACGAGGCCGCGGCGCCTGACACCGTTGTCCGCGCCTGCCGTTCAGCGGCGTCGCGAAACTGCCTGAGGCAGTTGCCTTATCGAGCGCTGCCCGCGACCCGAAACGACCGACGAACGGTCCTCAATCCTCGGAGTCGTCGTCGGACTTCTCGGAGTCCTCGGAGTCCTCGGAGTCCTTCGACTTGCCGTCTGAGTCGTCCTTGTCGTCGGAGTCGTCCTTGTCGCCGGAGTCGTCCTCGTCGTCGGAGTCGTCCTTGGACTCGTTGTCCTTGTCCTTGTCCTTGGACTCCTTGCCCTTGCCCTTGTCTTTGGACTCCTTGTCCTTGGACTCGTCGTCCTTGGACTCGTCGCCCTTGGACTCCTTGTCGTCGGACTCCTCGTCCTTCGCATCCGCCTCGTCGGCCTTGTCCGCATACTTCGTCAAGAGGCCGGCGAGCTCGCGGGCCTCTTGTGGCGACAGCAGGTCGTCGAATATTCGCTCATCGCTGTCAGAGATGCGCTCGAGATAAACCGCCTTGGCTTCGGCGCCGACATCCCAGCGGCCCCCTTCGTGACGAACCATCCGATGCCGCCTTTCGACTACCTGATTGCACACTCGGCGCGGTCCCGCGCTTGTACGGTGCTTACCCACTTTTGCCGTCGAAGACGACCACGATTTTGCGCCGGGCCCGGCGGGTAGTCCTTGCGTCGACAGAGGAGTTGCGATGACCGAACGCCCAGAACCCGACCGCGACGACCCCAAGGACGACCCTCCCGGCCCCGCGGATCATGGCCGCGAAGGTGGAATGGCGACCCGCGAGAACGCGCCCGAACTCACCAAGCCCGACCGCGACGACTGACGTCGCGGCCCGCGCCGCCTCAGCGCGGCCGCAACAGACCCGCGGCCAGCATCGCGGCGGCCATCCAGGCCGCGGCGTAGCCGAACGCCGCCGCCGGAGACACCAGCGTGTACAGGAAGCCGGCCACCACGGTCGCCACTAGGTCACCCGCCGCCTGCACGGCGCCAAGGACACCGAAACCGCTGCCGCGCAGCCGGTCCGGCAGCAGCTGAGACACCACCGCCGACTGGGTGGGTTCGGCCAGCCCGATGCCTATCCCCGCCGCACAAAACGCCACCACGATCAGCGCGACGCTATGCCCCCCGACGGCGAACAACCCATATCCGACGACGTAGACCGCGGCGGCCGTGGCGAAGACGGCCCGGGGCCCCGCGCGGTCATACCAGCGTCCCGCCAGCAGCGAGGCGACCGTCGCGGCGACGTTGTGACCCGCATAGACCAGGATGGCCAGTGACGTGGCGGCGGTCGCCGACCGCAGCGGCGAAACGAAAAGATGTGCCGCCCGCAGAATGAGCAGAGTCGCGGCGAGGTTGCCGAACTCGAACAGCGCGACCGGCAGCAGGGCGCGCAGCATCCCCGCATCACGGAGCGCCGCAAGCTGCAGCCGCCGTGCCGCCGGCTCGCCGCGTGCGGAATCGTCGCGACGCGCCGCACGCGCGGCGACGAGAATCGCGAGCGCGGCGAACAACCCGGGCACCGCCGCCAGCAACAGCGCCGGCCGAACACCTACCCACGCCACCAGGCCCGCGGCCAGCAATGGCCCGACCACCGCGCCGAGGTTGTCCCCCGCCCGCTCCAGCCCGAAGGCTCTGCCGTGCGCCGACGGCGGGCTCAGCGATGCCAGCAGCGCATCGCGCGACGGCGAGCGCAACCCGCGTGACAGCCATGCCAGGGCGCGGAACAGCCCCGCCTGCCAGACCGCGACCGTCGCACCGATCGCGCCGGTGGCCAGCGCCGTACCCAGATAACCGCCGGACGCCGTGCGACCTCGCTTTGTGCGGTCATTGGCCAACGGAGCACCGGCCAGTTTCATGACGCCGACGAGAGCGTCACTGATGCCGTCGATGATTCCTAGGGCACTCGCGGAGGCCCCCAACGTTCCGGTGATGAATGCCGGCAGCACCGACGTGGTGATCTCGTGGCCGGAGTCGGAAAAGAAGCTTGCCGCGCCGACGGCTCCGACGCCCGGGGTCAGCCAGCGCCCTGCGGCACCGTCCCCGTCCGGCGCCCCCGCACCGGCAGGGAAGGCTTCCTCGAGGGGACGGTGCGACGACGGCTGATCGGACATGCGCCCTTCCTTCAACGCCTGCGGCTGCTCGCGTGCCGGCCCGGTGATGTCGATATTGTGCCGGACGCCCGCCCATTGCGTCGTCGCCGTGACAGCTACCGGCGGGCCCGCCGCCGCAGAGCCAATAGTCTGGTGTTTTCCGACGCCGTTCGAGAGGTGATGACATGCCTGCACCGTCTGCCGAGGTCTTCGACCGCCTGCGTCCGCTGGCCGCGATCAAAGACGCCACCGCACGCCAGACCAAGACGATCGACGAGGTCTTCACCGGCAAGCCGCTGACCACCATCCCGGTCGGCACCGCCGACGACGTCGAAGCCGCATTCGCCGAGGCGAGGGCGGCCCAGGCCGCGTGGGCGATCCGGCCGGTCACCGAGCGCGTCGCGATCATCGCCCGCTACCGCGACCTCGTCGTCGAGAACCGCGACTTCCTGATGGATCTCCTGCAGGCGGAGGCCGGCAAGGCCCGATGGGCGGCGCAGGAGGAAATCATCGACCTGATTGCGAACGCGAACTATTACGTGAGCGTCGCGGCCGACCTGCTGAAGCCGCGCACGGTGCAGTCGTTGCTCCCCGGGATCGGCAAGACCACGGTCGGCTACCAGCCCAAGGGTGTCGTCGGGGTGATTTCGCCGTGGAACTACCCGATGACGCTGACGGTGTCCGACTCGGTGCCGGCACTGCTGGCCGGTAACGCGGTGGTGCTCAAACCGGACAGCCAGACGCCGTATTGCGCGCTCGCGTGTGCCGAGCTCCTGTACCGGGCCGGCCTGCCGCGCGCGCTCTACGCGATCGTGCCCGGGCCGGGCTCGGTGGTGGGCACCGCGATCATCGACCGCTGCGACTACCTGATGTTCACCGGCTCGACCGCCACCGGCAGGCAGCTCGCCGAACACGCCGGCCGCCGCCTGATCGGCTTCTCGGCCGAGCTCGGGGGCAAGAACGCGATGATCGTCACGCGGGGGGCCAACCTCGACAAGGCCGCCAAGGCGGCCACCCGCGCGTGCTTCTCGAACGCGGGCCAGCTGTGCATCTCCATCGAGCGCATCTACGTCGAGAAGGACATCGCCGACGATTTCATCGGCAAGTTCGGCGCCGCGGTGCGAAACATGAAGCTGGGCACCGCATATGACTTCTCGGTGGACATGGGCAGCCTGATCTCCGCGGGCCAGCTGAACACGGTGACTGATCATGTCGAGGACGCGAAAGCCAAGGGCGCCAAGGTGATTGCGGGCGCAACGGCGCGGCCCGACGTCGGCCCCCTGTTCTACGAGCCGACCGTGCTGACCGATGTCACGCCCGAGATGGAGTGCGCGGCCAACGAGACGTTCGGGCCGCTCGTCTCGATCTATCCCGTCGCCGACGTGGACGAGGCCATCGAGAAGGCCAACAACACCGACTACGGCCTCAACGCCAGCGTGTGGGCGGGCTCCTCGGCCGAGGGCCAGCAGATCGCCGCCCGGTTGCGGTCGGGCACGGTGAACGTCAACGAGGGTTACGCGTTCGCGTGGGGCAGCCTGAGCGCGCCGATGGGCGGCATGGGCCAGTCCGGCGTCGGTCGCCGGCACGGTCCCGAGGGCCTGCTGAAATACACCGAGTCGCAGACGATCGCGACCGCGCGCGTGTTCAATCTCGATCCCCCGCTTGGCATTCCGGGAACCCTGTGGCAGAAGTCGCTGCTGCCGATCGTGCGGACGGTGATGAAGATCCCCGGCCGGAACTGAGCTCGCCGGCGACCGATCGCCCCGTTGACCCCGTTCTACTACCGAGCGTAGTATCCGGGCTACCCGATCCTGCACAAGGAGGTGCGATGTGAGGTGGAGTTTCGCCCAGATCGGGCTGCTGGTCATCTGCGTTTTTCACGTCGTCCAGGCGGTGATCGGCCTCGTCATCAACCCGAGCTTCGCCACCGGCCCCACCGCGCCGACCGTGCAGCTGCTCGGAATGGACTACAACGGCTGGCACGCCGTCGCCGGTCTGGCGCTGTTCGCCCCGGGACTGGTGTTCGCGCTGCGCAAGTCGTGGTCCGTGCTGTATCTGCTGCTCGCCGCCATAGCCGGCGCGCTGCCGGGCATTTGGGCGTTCTTCTCCCATCAGGTCGCGTTCGTCTTCACCTTTCCCAATAACACGACGGACGCGGTGGTGCACCTGGTGACCGCCGAGGTGATGGTCGCGGTGGCGGCCGTGCAGATCCGGATGGACGGCGGTCTCAGGAATTCGCTCGGTGATCTGCGGTGCCGACTGCGCTGAGACGCTCGCCCACCCGGGCCGGTGCCGAGTTCACCTCGGCGCCGCTGCGGGCTGTCCGTCCGTCGGCTGACCGGCTGGCGGCGCGGCGCCGGCCGAAACGGATCGCGTTTCGCGCGGTCAGCGGGGGCGGGTGGCCGGGATGTCGCCGCCGCGACGAAAATGGAGGGATGCCGTCAGAACAGGCGCCGCCGCCGCCGCAATCGGCGCCGGGCTGGTACCCCGATCCCGCCGTAGGCCACGGGCTGCAGCGATATTTCGACGGCACCAGCTGGACCAGCGAGTGGGCCTTTTCGGCAGACCCGCCGAAGAAAGGCCTTCCCGGCAAGGCGGTCCTGGCGCTGGCGGCGCTGTGCGTTTTGGTGCTGCTCATCATCGTCGGCAAGAGCTGGGTTTTCGATCCGAAGAAGGACAGCCGATCGGCCGAATCGAGCAGTTCGGCCACGGCGGGACCGACCGAGGGGGCGCCGTCGACGTCGGCCGGTCCCAGAAAGCCCGACGGCGTCACCTTCACCATCGCGTCGGGTCCCAACGGCGACGTGGTCGACGCCAAGTTCGCCATTCGTGACAACTACACCGAGCAGATGATCAAGGACGGTGCCCGGCTGGACACCATTGGCATCCTCAAGTACGCGCGGGCGACCTACCCGGACGCGTCGGCGGTGAATGTGCAGGGCACCTTCCCGATGACCGACCCGTACGGCAACACCTCGACTCAGGTCGCCATCGACCTCACGTATTCGCGGGCCACGTTGGACAAGATCAACTTCGACGGCATCAGCAAATCCAGCATCTGGGAGATTCGCGACTCCGGCACCGTGCTTCCGGCCTTCCAGCCGTAGGCCGGTCGATGCGTTGCGGCTAGGTGCTGCAGTATTGCCCGTTGATCAGGCAGTTCGCCGGTGGGGTGAAGGAGCCGGTCAGCACGCCCCTGAAACCGCCCGTGGCCGAACCCCCGGGTGCAATGGTGCGATTCCAGTTCGCGGGCGTGAGGACATAGTGCGTGCCCGATTGGGTGACGGTGCTGTTCCAGGCGTGCAGGACGGATTCGCCCGCCGGCAAGTCGAATTCCAGTTTCCAGTCGTTCAGCGGCGCCATGCTCGCGTTGGTGACGCTGAAGCGGGCGATGAAACCGTTCTGCCACGCATGATCCACCGACAACGTCGCCGTGGCCGCGGCCGCGTGCGCTGCGGGGGCGACGCCGAGTCCCACGACGGCAGCCGTCAACGCCGACACGGTGACGTGAAACGCTGCGCGCCAGCCATTCCCGCGATTGTTGACTCCTCCCATGACAGCCAACCCTAAAACCGCGGGGCCGAGATCGGCCCGCGCGGCGCGGCTAAGCTGCAATACCTTTGCCCAACCGAAACCGTCATGAAATTTTGGCCCCGGCGCGGGCCGGCGGACCGGGGTGCCGGCCACAACCGCCGCTGACCTCTGGTCGGGCTGACAGGATTTGAACCTGCGACCACTTGACCCCCAGTCATATCTTTGGGGAGTCCTAAGAAGTACTGAATGGTATTCATACAGGTAGTGGGCCTAGAGACACCTAGAGACACCTCAGTACTTCTCCCCCAATTGGCGTCAAGATTGGCGTCAAACTATCCGCAAAAATATGTTTGCTGGCTTGGCGGCTTAACTCGCTGAGCTGGGAAATGATAAGAGGGCTTGTCTTGCTGATGAAACGGATTCTGGACGTATCTTTATCTCACCCGGTCCACCTCCAGACACCCGAGAGGCGGTGGTACCGATGCCCCATGTGACCGATAGAGACGAAATGCCTAGTCAATCCCTAAACGGAAATACCTACCCGGCACCATTTGGAATCGGATGCGGCACGCACGACGAGTTTCGCCGGTATCCAGGTAGCAGACTGCCACCGGTGCAATTCCAGTATCGCGCACCAGTGTTCGTGCAGATGAGAGTCGGTATCTAGACTTTGAGGATCTCGTGCTAGCCGATCTGGCCGTGCTCCGATGATCCGCGACTTACCCTTTTCTCACCGAGAGGGAGCGGAGCTATCCACGATGGGCGCACACGACGAGGGTGACGACGACACCCAGCTCGCGATCACTGATGACGCCAACACTGCCGTCGTGCTAGACAGCGGCGATACAACTAGGTGTTCTGCAGAACACGAAGTTCGGTCCGAGGAACTAGCGTGGTCGGTGGAGGACTCCGCGCCGGAAGTCGAGTCGAATCGCCGCCCACTGTCGCTGTCCTTGCGGCTACTACTTATTTGCGTCCTCGTCGGCGCAGTGGGGTTGGCAACATTCGTGTTGGGGGGTCGCCCGGTTCTGTCGCGGCATGTCGCGGCGACCACGCCAACGGCCCCGGTGCACGCCCCGCCAGCCGCCCCACCGCTCGACGGAACTTATTTGGTGCAGGTAGACCTCGCAAAACAGACTGAGAACGGCGCGCCCGACCCGGGACCCAAAGGCGACATCGTGTGGTGGGCGTTTCGGTCATCGTGCAGATCTACCGGTTGCACTGCTACCGGGACGGAGCTTGACGTCAGCAACCATCTGGTCGCGTCCAACCCTAGTCACACAGCTGAGCTTCATTTTCTCAACGGCCACTGGCAGAGGAAGCCCGTTCGGGTACAAGCGCAACGTCCGAAGTGTCTGGGAGCGGACGGGAAAAGCGTCGTAGCTGGCGCGGACACACAATTGGTTGCATGGTCGTTGGAGCCTCAACCCGACGGAACGCTCGGCGGTGTTCTCACCGACACCACGATGACCAATGAATGCGACCCGCAGGGAATGGTGGTCCAAGCCCCGTTAGTGGCGACGCGGACGGGTGACGTGCCGCCGAGTGTCAGCGTGACCGATCCCGCGACAGTTGTCGCTTCCACGATGACCAGCACGGCAGTCTCGGCCGTTGCGGGCCCGGCATTGGATGGCACCTATCGCCTGGATGAGAACCTTGCAAAGCAGACGGCCAACGGCGCTCCCACGACGGGAGACACTTCGGCGATAGCTTGGTGGGCCTTTCGTTCACTGTGTACGCCCTCTGGATGTGTTGCCACAGGGACCGAGCTAGGCAACCGGAATCACCAAGAGGCCACCGGCAGGAATGCGGCAGTGCTCCGTTTTGTCGACGGGCGTTGGCAGAACGCACCCCGGCTACTGTTTGGCCCATGCAATGGGGTAAACCAACCGGGAGCAGACCAAAGCGGCACGGCCACGGGTCGTTGGTCGTGGGAACCGCATCCCGATGGCACGCTGGGCGGTGTTTTAACCTTCACCCAGTTAACCAATGCATGCGGAAACCAGGGAACGGTCTACCGGACTCCCATGTCAGTGACACGAGTTGGTGATGTGCCGCCCAGCGTCGTACTAGCCGATCCGGCCCTATTTGTCGAATAGTTCCGAGGGGCGACACAGCGCCACGCCGCTTCGACGGGTGCGAACATCGCAAGGATGATGTACACGTTTCGCAACCGCTTCCGAATCCGGGCCAACTTCCTAGACGCCGACGTACCAGAGATCAGGCTGGCCGACTCGGCTGATGATGGCCTCGTCACCCTATGGCCCGTTCAAAAAGACAGGGGTTCCACGGGAGGCGGCTTCATCTTCGGGTTCGGACTTGTCAAGAAGGGCGGTCTGATTTCCGAGACGGACGAGTTGGTGTTGCAAGGTGACGGATACTCCGATGCCGAACACGCGGCAACCGCTGGACGCAAGTGGCGTCAATACCTGACTGCGGCTCTAGCTCGCGAATACAGGGCGGTCGATTTCGGCCCCGACGATCGAGTAGTGCCGTCGATCGATTTGGTATACGAAGTCGATCCGCCCAAAATGTTCGAAGGAATGCTAAAAGTCGGCGACAGAGCCATCGATGATGATCCCCGACTGCTCGTTTTTCCAACCGAGCCAGAAGCCAAGTTCCTTAAGTCCATGGTGGGAACTCCGACAGTGAGAGTGTCAGGCTGGCTCGAAAGATTCGAGCAGCGAGTAAAGGAGATGCGAAAGCGCGATCAGGGCCGCCCGCCGTGGAGCACCGAGAAGATTCTCGCCTATCGCCTTGTGCATCTGGCCTTTACGGACCTAAACCCAGAGACCCGGCATATACAGCTGGTGACTGCGATCGAAGTGCTTCTCAAGGAACAGGATCGCCCGAAGCCCATCCTGGACGCGCTGGACAAGCTCCGCGACGCGATCGATGGATGGCAGGAAGACGACGTAAAGAAGCGGATAGCAGAAATACTGCGACATAACAAAGAGGAATCAATATTGCGCGCCGGGCAGGAACAGGTCGCCGCAAAGCTAGAGGGCACATATAGCGACAAGTCTCCAGAAGATTTCTTCAAGCACGTTTACAACCTCCGGAGCCGACTCGTGCATCGCGCGAGAAAGAATGAAGCCAGGCCAAGCACCGGCGATCTACAAAAGGTCAATTCGCAACTCGTTAAGTTCGTTCTAGATGCGTTGGACGCATGTGAGACCACTGGCTGACGCCTCCGTGTCGCCTATGGCGGGGGCAGCGGGTAGCACCTCATATCCGAGCGAACCGCTGCAAGTCGTCACTGCTCGGCTGACAGGCCAGGCGCTGAGCGTCAGCTGACCACCGCAAGCTGCCGCTGCCGGTGGTCTGCTCCGGCGTGAACAATCCGCTGGGCTGTCCTGTAGTTGATCCCCGATGCTTTGGCGGCAGCATTGATCGATGCACCGTCACGGGTCGCTGCCAGTACGGCAATCACGGTCTCGGCGGGCTGCGTTGTTGCACCAGAAGCGATCAGCTCGGATGCAAGGTTTGCATCCGACTGCGCCGCCCCGGTTTGTGCTGAGCCCTGCACCGCCTGCTGTGAAGCGAGCTGAACGGGTATGGCGGTCTGCATCCGCTCGGCCTCGACCGACTTCGTCCGTGAACGGGTTGGTGCAGACGGTTTCACCTTGGCTTTTGCACCCTTCGATGGGAGGTGGGCCAGCGCCTGCACCGTGGCAGCCTGTGCGCTCACAAACGTGGTCGCTGTACGCGAGCGGCGTGCTGGTTTGTCTCCGAGTGCAACCAGCATCAGCGTGCTGACCGCAACTGCCGTGTCAATAATCGCCGGGAAAACCCAGGCCGTTGCAGGGCCGTATCCGATGACTTGCATCAGATCCCGTAGCGCAAGAAAGCTCACCGCAAATGCGCCTAACCCGATCGCCGAAACGGCGCTGATTGCCCACCAGTAGACCCTGCCCGATGCCCCGGCGCGAACGGCGAGGGCAATGCCGTGCACGGCTGCCAGGAGGGCGATGGGAGGAACAGTGGCCGCGCCGACCTGGACGACGAACCGCGAGATATAGGGCAGCACGGCGTGGGCCACATTGCCGAGAAGGCTGATTGCAGTCGCCCCAATCAGAAGGCCCCAGAAGAACCGGACAGCTCGGCTGTGGTTCCGATGGGTGATTTCGGTCTGTCCCGTCATTTCGGCCTCCTGCCGGGCGTGAGGTCGTATGTCATCGTCTGACCGCCCACTTCAACAACGACCATGGCATTGGCACCGAGCGCCGAGAGATAGGAAGTCAGGGTGCTGATCAGCATGTCGCCCTGGCGCTCAAGGCGGCTGATCTGCCCCTGACTAGTGCCGAGCGACAGGGCCAGCTGCGCTTGGGTGACACCAGCCCGTCTGCGAAGGTCCGCCAGACCGATCATCCGACTGATTATAGCAATGATGCGATATTACTTTGAAGCTATATCGTATCGCCTACCGGCAGATGCCGCGACAGCTCGACTGATTCGCACGTCGGGCAACGTCAAATCAGTCAGAACCTCTCGGCGGCAACCATCTCCTGCAAGACTTGTAGGCGTGGGGATGAGCTTCGGGGTTCGGATCGCCCCGGGTGTACGGATTCGCGCGTCGCCATCAGGCATTAGGACCAGCCTCGGCCCCCGCGCGGCCCGAGTGCATCTAGGTGGCGGAAATGCCGCTATCAGCTCAGGATTCGGACCGTTAACAGCATCAGCGACAAGCGGCGCAAGCCGCCGGTCATCTAAGTCGTCCCACAGATCATCTCCCTCCCAATCGCCGAAGCCCGGTGGTTCACCAGCCTTCGGCGCGGTCAGCGATGGACTGGACGCAATGGCGACAGGTCTGGAATTAGTCTCCGGAATACTCTGGGCCATTGACAAAACCACGAGATGGATCGGCGAATCTGCCGAACGCGCTGAGGCGAAGCAGCTCGTCGCAGATGGTGTCCGCGCCGCCGAGCTGCTCACCACGCTGCATCTCGAAGACTTCCCCCGCGAGGAACCACCTCTGCCTCCACCCACCCCCAGGCGGTGGAAGAGAGCGCGCCGTTTCGACGAGGGCGAGCAAGCCGCGCGCGATGAGGCCCAAGCGCGATGGGACTTGCTCCAGGCACACGATCAAACGGCGGTAATAGAAAACATCGAGGCGGCGTTCGCTGACAACGCCTCACACTCAGCTTGTATTGATGCTGGGATGACCAACGATGGTCTGTACGTCACGTTGGTCGTGCACTTCCCCGGTCCGGAGATCGCCGAAGGACTAATTCAGCAAGGAACGACGGTGCGAGAGCGGTCCCCGAAAGAGAAAACGGCTCTTTACCGTCGAGCGCTAGCGTCCACCGTCATCGCTACCGCCAAGGAAGCCCTGTGCCGCGCGCCGTCCGCTAGCTACGCCGATGTCGTCGTGCTGCGATACGACATGCGGCGGAAGTTCCTGAATCGCGACGTCGAGCTGGATGCGATCTATGCAGGCTCGTTTGAACGCACACTTCTCGACCTCAAGTGGAAGCGGTGGAACAAGCAAAAACCAGTGAATGTGCTTCGCCAGGCGCGGAATGTCCACATCAATGAAGCGCCTGACGGCTCATTTAAGCCGTTAGGCCGAATGGCCGGAGATGACCTCCGAGCACTCGTCCAACAGATTGCGGCTGCAACTAGCGCCGGAAATTCTCCATCCTGAACTCGTTCAAGGGGATTCGTGGAAACAACGCCGAACCTAGGCCGTCTGATCGCAGTCGCACCCCGCACGGTGTGGCCGCATGAGGCCCACAGCTTCACACCTTGGCTACTCAACAACGTCGACGTTCTCAGCGACTTGCTTGGGATGGATCTTGAGCTACAGGTAGCAGAGCACCCCATCGGGGGTTTTTCGTTGGACCTACTAGGCCGAGATCTCTCAGATGAGAGTGTCGTTATCGTCGAGAACCAGCTCGAACTGTCTGACCACACGCACCTCGGACAGATCCTCACCTACGCAGCGGGAACCGATCCGAAAACAATCGTATGGATCACTGCTGGATTCCGGCCCGAGCATCGCGCTGCGCTCGATTGGCTGAACGAACACACCGACCCAGACACCCGATTCTTCGGCATCGAAATCGCGGTTGTTCAGATCGGCGAGTCCGCCCCTGCGCCGAACTTCAAGTTGGCAGTTGAACCCAACGACTGGGAGAAGCAAGTCAAGGCCGCTACGACGGCGGGCGCGATGACCGAGAGGTCGAAGCTTTATTGGGACTTCTGGGAGCAATTCCGCAGCCGAGTGGTTTCCGAGCATCCCGGATGGACTAACCGAAAAACCTCGACACGTGACTCCTGGTACAGCCTGCCCACCGGGACGAGCGTGGCCTCACTAGAGTCAAATTTCACGCAAAAGGGTTTACAGGCTCAGCTCTATTTCGGTGGTCCCGATCCCGAAGTCAACACTGCCCGCTTCGAGGCGCTGCACGCGCGACAAGCTCAGTTCGAGCAAGCCCTAGGCCAAGTCGCCGTGTGGGACGAGATGACGGGCCGAAAAGCGGCCCGGGTCTGCGTCACTTCGGCTTTCAACGACGTTGCGAAGGTCGAGCAATGGCCAGTGATGATCGACTGGCTGCTCGATCAGCACGCTCGATTCCGCCGAGCGATTCAGGCAATCGGAGGGCTGGGTTCGCTTGACCACAGTGGCACACAATAGTTGGCGCATGCGAGGCGAGCGGGCGGATCGTTATCACCTGTTAGTGCGATTAAGTCCCAGCCGATGACCGAGGGAGAACGCATGAATCCAGGTCTCGACGAAGCTTTCCCACCCACGCCTGAAGTGTGGGCTGAGTTAGCCCAGCACGAGATGGCAGGTGACCACCAATTCGGAAAGGCTGTCCGGTTTTTGGAAGAGGGTGGCACCGACCGTAATCTTCTCGCAGAGCGGCTGGGCGTCAAAGTTGACTATGCCGACTGGCTTCTGAACCACGCCCGGAAGATGAAGCGCGGGACTATCCGCGTCGTGGTTAGTGCGAAAAACGCCGGTCACGAGACGGCGAGTATGCAGGCTCACCACTACCGCTACGTGTTGGACGACGATCTCACCCCTGAAACCCGGAACTATGTGGAGACGGTGATAGCGAAATTTCGGACCGTCAACCCTGACATCCCGATGAAGGCAGCGAATGCTCAAGGCGCTCAGGATTGCTACGAGCGAGAACTTAGGTTTGAACCGGCGCTATGCACCAACCCTGATTGTGAGTGGGCCTGGACGCATCACGGTGGCGAATGCTCATAACGATTGAGCGTTTGACGCGATCGTCAAGAGCTTAATCTGACAAGCCGTTTCGGAGCCGAGCAGTTCCTGTCGGTCCCATTGCGCGGGAGCGGTCATCGTGCGTCCTCGATCCACTTTTCGACATCAGCGCGGCGATACATCACCCTCCGGCCCAGCTTGAACGACTTCGGACCGCCCGTGCCCACTGAACGCCAATACCGCAGAGTGGCCGGGTTCGTCCGAGTCATCTCGGCCACCTCGGCGAGTGTGAGTATGCCGTGATCATTGACTGGGGTCCCCGGCTCTAGGTACTTGACGCATTGCTCGTTCGCGCAGCGGAGTTCGCCACACGACTTCGGTTTCGAGCGAGAAGGCCCACCAGACGCCAGGATTTCCGCGATGGACAGCACGGCATAGGTTGTCGCTAGTTTCCATGCCGAGGTGTGTGCCGGGTCGATGCGGTTGGCGGCGTCCACGGCTCTTCTGTACCACTCCATGGTTACTTCTAAGATTTCATGGGTTTCCGCTTGCGCCTCTCGGTGTCCTCTTCGAACTGTTTGCATTCGCACTGCCAGCACCTGTACCTCGGCTCGGGTACGTCAACGCCAGGCCCATACGTTCTTCGCATGCCGTGAGCCCCATCGCCATGACCGCATTTGCACCACAACGTCACTCGTTTCGGCTTGCGCTCAGCGGCCTTCTTGACCGCCACGGACTCCTCGACCCTTTTAACTGCCGTTGCCCGGTCCGGCACGGGTTTGTTGTTGGTGCGCTTGCGGGGCCTCGCCGAGGGATCGTTCCAGTACGGACCGATCGGCTGCATCAGTTTTTCATCTATCTCGTCGAGGTCGACCCTGAGTGTTCGGTGGCTCGCATAGTTGCCGATGCGGTAGCCAGTGATCTCGCCTTCGCTAATGAGATTTCGCACGAACCTTGTACTTATGCCTAGGTATTCGGCAGCCTCGGAGAGGCTGATGTAGCGCCGACTCACGACTGACTCCGCCTGGATCGGGCCAACGTGGTCAGCTTACGTTCGACCGGAAGCGTCATAGCGTTTTCTCCTGACGAAATCATCGAGGTCTTCTGCTTGGATGAATGAGCGGCTGCCGATCTTGACGAGCGACAGTTCGCCTTCCTTGACCAGCGCGTAGAACGTGGTGCGGCTGATGTCGCCCAGCTGCCGACGGGCTTCATTGAGCGGAATGAGGTGCCGCATATGTTTCCTGTTGCACCACGGGCACAGATCAAGATTTGCCTCTGGCAGCGTCTGGCGTTCAACAGCCCGGTTAGACGGTTGTGTAGCCCGCTCACGCTCGATGGCTGCTCGCACGGCCTCGTCAATGAGGTCGCGCAGCGCCTGGGCGAGCCGGTCAGCGGGGTCGCTCATACCGCTGTCTCGAATCGTCGGTGCGCTGAATTCTGTTGCGATCAAGCCACTCCAACACATCCGACCAGCGATACAGGACCCGACTCCCTCGCTTGATGAACTTCGGGCCGGTTCCCTTATAGCGATCCTGGGCCAGCGAAGCGGTAGTGGTATGGAGGTACTCGGCTACTTCGCTTGGAACGGCTAGCGCCGGTAATTGATCGGACATGACCGGCGATCCTAGCCACCCCGGGTCGCGCCCGCTGTCGGGGCTTGAACTCGCCTGGACACTCTGCGCGCGCCGAAAAACCCTTCCCAGCAACAGAATTTCAAGACGGAGATTACTGGAGATGTCTCTGTGACTGCATAAGAGGGAAACGGTCCGATGTCACGATGGTTGAAATGCGGTGAGGTTCTGATGGACTGAGTTAACGTGGTACCCGTTCGACACACCGCCTGGACGCTGGCCTGGGCCAGCTGTGGTGCGGAATTGACGACGAAGGTTGGGGTGCGAGTGGACTCAACTAACCCAAACTGGGCGGAGATTACTACAGCCATTGCCACGGCTGTACTCGCTCTCGCAGCAATCATCGCCCTAGCACAGATCAGACAAGCCCGACACGGTAGGAATGCACAGGCATTAACGGAATTATCCAGGCGATGGGACGATGCCGCTTTTCGCCGGGCGCGTGGGAAAGTCCGGGGTTACGTCGACGCGGGTGGGCCGGAGGCAGTCAAACAAAACATGCTGGACCTTCGCAGCCGCAACGACGCGGAGTACTGGCAGCTACTCGCAGTACCGGACTACTTCGAGGACATAGCGATATTGGTCAAGCACCACGCGATTACGTTCGGCATCGTGGATGACTCGCTTGGCTCTACGGTCACATTCCACTGGGCCTGTTGGGAGCCGTTCGTAAAGGAAGTCCGCACCCGCTTGCACGATCCGAGAAGTTTCGAAAACTTCGAGAAGCTCGCCAAGAAAATCGCGAAGAAACGCGGGCTTTCAATCCGGTGGGAGGAGGCAGCCAAACAGGCGGTCATCAAGGAGGAACTCGCCAAGGAAGAAATCGCTAAGGAGGAGTTCGCTGAGGCCGTAGTCTCCACCGAGCCAGTTTCTAATGAGACTGGTCTCCGGGATCAAACATAGATCAAATCTACTTTGCTGGCCCGGCGACCACTTGACCCCCAGATTTCAGGTTTGCGTGTCGTGGGTGTGCACAAGAGTGCATCGCTGCAGTTCGAACAGCCGAGTGCGTTCCAGTGCACCTACTTGCACGAGATCCAGTTGGGGTCATAATTGGGGTCAGACGTGCTGTCGAAATTGCGTTTGCTGGTGACTCCCTGCGTACGCCGGGAACGTCGAGTGGCCAATCAGCTCCGGTCGCCGCCCACTGTGCCAGTCCAATGTTTCTTTGCCGGGCTCCGCCGGGTCAGCTGCCGCCCGCAAGCTGGCGCTTCCAGCGCTCCTTAGCAACCCGCACGATCCGCTGCGCGGTCCTGTAGTTGATCCCGGATGCTTAACGGGCCGCCTCTGACAGTCGGATAATCAGCGCGCCGACCACGTGAACCACCATCCAAGCATCACTCATATCGATGTCGGGATCGCCCGTATGCGCTTCACCTAGGTTTCGCTTCGCGGCGACCCAATCGGCTGACCTGACTACGGCTTCTGTTAGCGGCGTGTCATTTCCCTTCAACAGCCCAATGCTCCGAGCCGAGCTG
This sequence comes from Mycobacterium sp. NGS33, assembly GCF_059812885.1. Taxonomy (NCBI): domain Bacteria; kingdom Bacillati; phylum Actinomycetota; class Actinomycetes; order Mycobacteriales; family Mycobacteriaceae; genus Mycobacterium; species Mycobacterium sp. NGS33. The sequence goes on from NZ_JCALDN010000013.1 coordinate 20,665, forward strand.
AGAAGCGCGCCGAGCACGTTGCCTGTGCACCCCAGCGCCTTCAAAACATCCTGCAGTGCCGCAGCGGCATCCGTGATGGCATCGCCGGATTCATGGTCGCGAAGTTCCCTGAGCGCATTCTGATAAGCAACCTCTGCGCTGACGAAATGCGGCTGACTGTGTAGCAGGTACAAGGTGGGCTCGACTACGGCGTTGTGCATCTCGTGCGACTCGATGGGGACCAGCCGACTGTTGTGATGCAGGTGGAAGGCCACAAGGTGTGCCTCGAACGCGCGGTTAACCTCTTTTCGAAACGTCTCCGGCGCGGATTTGATCACGTCTAACCACGGTGTCGCAAACCCGTGAGCCGCTTCAGCCAAAATTGTCAACGCCTCGTGCTCGGCCTCGATGAGAGAAAGCAATTGTTCGTTGGTGGCCTTACTTGTTCCCCCCGGCATGTCGCGTGGTCGAAGGGTATACCCGATTGATCGCAGAGTTCGGCGGGCGATGCGCTCCTCGACCTCGTCGCCAAGTTGGGCAAACGCGATGTGTCCGAGCAGGTCCTCCCACGCGAGGTTTAGCTTGATACGAACCCGACTGTCGAGCTGACCTGTCCACTGCACCTCGCCCGACGCCAACCGCTCCGCCTGAGCTTTGCGCCGTACGCGCTCGGCGTACAACTCCTCTTCGAACTCCACGCGGGCGATCTTAGGTGCCCAAGGAGGCCACTCGGGGCAACACGGCACACCAGGCACGAATGTCAGCAGATAGACAGCTGGCCATCCTTCGCTGGCGTGTCGCTCGATGTCGTCACGAACGATTGCCGCCAGAATCAATTTCGATGCGCAGGTCGCCGCAGCCCATTCAGGAGGTGCTTGGGTCGGACCGCGAGATCGCCGAGCCTTCCAGATGCGAGCCACCGGCCAACAACAAGTACCAACGACGTAATCGAGACCATTGACCGAATGACCGAAGACGACAATCCCATCGAGGACCAGTCCGGCGCGATCCTCATCAAAGACGATCCGACCGGAGAAATGGCGGTTCGGTTTGAGTGGGTTGCCGATCTGTCGAAGGCGGATTACGAGCGCTTCAGTGGCGCACTCAAATCCTTGCATGACATCCACGGCTCCAACTTGTTCGCCTACGTGCGTCAAGCTGGCCTAGCGATGATGAGGGAAGTTGGCGAAGCTTACAAGGCGCTTTATGAGAACCGCATCTCACACGTGCAGCCTGACGACATCGAGGAGTGGTCGATTCGACTGCGCACGGCTGTGCTCGGCATGTGCTCATCAATCCATCACCATCAGGAACAGAGCTACATCGCCGTCAAGCGCAAGTTTGGTGCCGATTCACCTGAGCATGAGGCTATGAAGACCGCATTTGCCATGCTGTACGACAACTGTTTTGGGTACCGCTATCTCTATAAATTGCGCAATGCGATGGTGCACTACTCGATGTTCGCGGTGACAGTCGGCGCGGAGTCTCACAGGCGCGAGGAACAAGATCTCCACTGGTTCGAACTATCGGTAAATCGGTCAATTTTGTTGGAACAGCGAAGCTTTTTGAACGCTACCTTGCGCAGGGAGCTGGAAGGATTGCCTGAAGATCCAGACATCGTGGAGATGATGACCGAGGCATTCCGCGAACTCGTCAAGACCAACCGCCGCGTTGTCGAAATTCTGCACCCTGAAATCGAGGAAATCTGCGCAACCGTTGTCGAGTTCGACAACCTTTTTGGCCGTCAAGACGGTGTACGGACAATCAGTCGGAACCGCAGCCGGGAACTCAGACGCCCATTCAAGTTCAGCTACTGGCCAATTGCGGGTCGGGTCATCTTGGCTGCCAGAAGGTACTTCGAGACCAATGACGTAGCGTCAGGGCCATGAGACGGCGGGGCTCTGCTAGTCCAGCACACTCCGAACGTACTTGACTCGCCCTTCAACCGCGACGCGGAAGGCTTTGCCGGAGGCTGTCGCAAGCGGCTCTGTGTAGGAAACCTTGCCCTCTGCATCGTTTTTGGTGGTGATGAACCATCCGGCTTGATAGATGTTGTCGCCCATGAAACGGCGCAGCATTTCCTGGTACCGCTGGTTGTATGACATGCCCTTGAACACTGGGTCCGCAGGAAACAAAGCACTGGTGGAGCGATTCGACTTCTCCGTTTCGGAGTCCTCGCGGAGTACGAAAACGTAGGCCAGCCACGGAGGAAGTTCGCCGTAAGCATCGAACTTCTTTTGCGCGGCCCACGTGTCTGTGCTTGTCCCGAGCGCTTCTTCAAACCGATTGTTGATGTTCTTTCCGACGCTGCCAACCTGGCTTTTGAACTCCACGGCTGCAACCAGCGCACCCTTATAGCGCACTGCCATGTCCCAACGCTTGCGAGCGCGGTAATAGCCCGGCAGGAACGGTTCGTAGACAATCGATCCCTCCGGCATACCGGCGTCGATGAAGATCGAAGCGACGAGGTCACGAACACCGGCCATATGTCCAGCTGCCCGTGCTGCGCCCCCTGCCTGGCCACCGTCAGCAAGAGCAGCCATTTGGTCGGTGCGCTTCGTCCAAAAGAGCGAGACCGCCACTCGGGTTGGATCACCTTCTGGCACATGGTCAGGCAAGTTCGTACTCCCCCAAATCGATGCCGTAGGCGGTCGCAGCCGCGTGGGTAGCCGCATCGACATCCCGGTTGCGGAAAGCCATCCGGAGCGCTCGTTGAGTTTTCGCGTCGATCTCGTCGGGAGCAGGGACCCTGATCTGTCTGAGGTACTGCGCCTGGAAGCGCAGGGTGCCACCCCGCATCCGCACGCAATACGCCTCGATGAAGGCCTGGGCTACCCGGGCGAGCAGCAGACCACCGAGGACTTCCATATTCCAACTGTCCGACACCACGTAGTAGAGATTGTGGTGCGGATAGTGGCCGCCCGCTTCCAACACCGGATTTATATGGGCTTTCATATCCTGCAGCAACAACTTTGGCTTGTCGATTAGAGACGCATTCACCTTGTCAATGGTTCTGTACCAAGACTTGGGATCTTTCTTGGCAACGAAACGGTCCTGCAGCCCCGGATGCTTCGACAGATAATTGGCCATGCGGGGATAGTCGTCGAGCGCCACAAGCGAACTGCGCTCATCCCATGGGTTCACCAAATAGTTGCCGTGCCACTGGAACGTGCCGCTGACTAGGTCCTGCGCCATCGACAGGGGCAAGATTCGGTCATCTTCTGCCACAGTGGGATCTTTCGTCACGTAGACCTTATCGGCCCCCGTGGCAACGCCAATCGACACTCTGGTGCCAGTCTTAGGGTCGTGAAGAGGTTGGAACTGGTCGTTTAGACGCTCAATGAGGGCGAGTCGCGCCGGTGTGCCTGTCGGCCACAAGTCTTCGCCATTGAACCAGTGCGCGAGCCGGTGCGCTTTTACCCCGCAGGCTTTGAATTCATTCAACTGCTCGTCTGCGGCTGCCTTGACAAGTGCGAACGCGCTTGATGCCCCGAAATCCGCAGTGGTGTCGGCTACCGTTACATCACCCTGCGCACTGTTAGACAGGACAGTGATTGCTGGGTAAGCGGAGACGCGAGTTTCAAATGCGTCCACGTCGTGCATCGTCCAGACGTGTTCGACTGAATACTTTCTGGCCACGAGCTTCCTCAGGGCAGAACCGTACTGATTCCGCATCCAGCGATCAGCGCATATAAATCCCACCCGCCCGCCCGGGGCGAGCATTTTTAGTGATCGCTCAAAGAAGCCGACGTAGATATCGCCTCGGCCACGCATTGTCGGCCAGGTCCGCCGGTACTGTCCTGCGAGAGTCTCAGGAAGATCGTCATATCGGATATAGGGCGGGTTGCCGACAACGACATTTGGTGCTGGCGTGTCATCGCCCTCGGAGAACAGGTCCGCCCCCGAAAGAAGGAAGTCATCTTGCTGGACCCAGCGTCTTGATAACTCCGTTGCGACATGCTCAGCCGCCCCAGCTCCCATGAGGAGGTCACGGCATAGCGCACGACACGCTTCGACGTGGCCCAATTGCAGGTCGAAGGCTCGGATGCTGTCGCTCAGTGCGGTAAAGCTGTTGCCACGTACAGAAACGGTTGCCAGCAGTCGCTCTACGGCAGGCCCAAGAAACGCCCCGGAGCCGCACGAGGGCTCCACCAGGTGTAGTGCGCCGAGGTCTTGATCCGTTGTGTATCCGCACAGGTCAAGTAAAACCTCGACCACCCAGCGGCGGGTGAACACCTCACCGTAAGCCTGGACGGCTGGAACGTCAGTGAGTGTCACGCCGGTAACTCTACGAGCCGACAATGACATCAGCTTCGCTGCGACACGTCACAAGACCGGCTCAGTCATCATTCGCGCGTGCAATGTCGGTGCGGTCCTCCATACCGAATCCGGACACCGCGAGCTACACACAGCCGTTGCCGAGCGGGCAGCTAGCGTGGTGACCACATCACGTGGGAGTGCTCGGAATGTGGCAGCGTCACCTTCCACCCGTCCACCGGGGCTGGCTGCCGCCTACTGGACGCCGCCGCATCCACCCGGTGACTGGCCTGCGACTTCGCACTCGCGTCTAGCTCGGGTAGGCCCGCCGCACCCACGACACGCCGAGGATGTGTCACACCCCAGGGGTAGCTTCGCCTTATCGTGCCCACACAGCGTGGGCCGGAGATTAAGGGGCGGGGTTATGCCTTCCAAACGACAAAGACACAAGGAACGGAAGCAGGCCGCGCAGGCGAAGCATGCCAAGCGCGAACCGATGCAGCCGGTCCACCAGATGTCCCAGGAAGAGGCCGCTACTCGCTACAAGCAGGCGATGCAGGAGCGGTATCCCGAGTTCTTCGCTCACGTTGACGAAATGATCGCCAAGACGGATATCCCGGCCATCAAGGCAGAGTTGGCCAGGACCGAGCAGCAGCAGCCCATGACGGTGGTGTCCGGTGGTCTACCGGGGCATGGAAAGCGTGCCTAGCCGCAACATGTAGTGCATGTCCGTTGAATGATCCGAGCATGTATTGCATAATGGATCAATGCGGTTCAGGATCACCCGGTCAGCTCGCAAGCACCGTATTGCTGCTGGCCGCATCCGTGAGGCGATAGCCAACGCGGTGCTGGTCTCCGAGGATGGCGACTATGCGTTGTATGTCGGCATGGATGCGCGGGGAGTGGAATTGGAGATCGGGATAGTGCCCGATGACCGATTCTCCGACCAATACGCGGTGATTCACTGCATGCCCACCGCTTGGCGGCGGTGACAAGTAAACCCGGTAACGGCGGGATTGAACCCGCCCATAGGGAGTGAACAACATGGGAAAGTTCCCCAAGAGCCTGGCCGCTGCTGAGGTCGTTGAGACCGATCTGGACCAGGACGATTTTCAATTTCAGGGCGAGCAGCTCACCGAAGCGCGTGCGGCTAAGATCGCCGAAGAAAAGTTCGAGAAGTCGGCGAACCTCGTCCCGGGTGGCAAGTCGCTGTCCGGGGACAAGCAGCATTCCCCGGTCATCCAGGTGCGCGTCTCCACCGACACGAAGGCGAAGCTGCAAGCCATCGCTGATGCGCGCAGAGTCAGCGTGTCCAAGCTGTCGCGTCAGGTGCTGGGCAACTTCGTCACGCATCTCGGCGAGTACAGCCCGCTGGTCTGGCGCGGGCAACGCATCGAACACGATGGTGCATACACCCAATACGCCATCAGCGCGGACTTGCAGAGCGAGTTCCTAATCTTGGTGACCGGCGATTCCGTGGTCCTCAAGGTCCGGCATCTCGGAGAATGGCGCAAAAGCTTGTTCGTCTCCCTCACCCTGGGTGGCGACAGTCTTTCTGCAGCGATTCACGAGGCGCAACTCCGAGCCGAGGACACCAATCGTCAGCTGTGGGCATCCCAGTTAGTCCAGCGCTGACCGCAACGAGAATGGCCGCCGACATTAATCCCCCGTTGCCCCATGACATCCTCGTCATCATCGAGTGGCTTGCAGAGAAAGCCAGGGCATACAGCAGCATTGCCACCGGCGAGCCCAGGTTGCAGCTCTTGGAGGTCGCTGGCTGCAAGAGCGACCTGATGCTCAGGACGTGGCGGTGGCTTCCTGATCGGGTGTCGCTTTCCGCTTTCAGCGCTGCCTGCGTCGACGCCGGTTTGTGTGAGAAGGACACCGCCACGCCTCCTCAGTCACCTGCGGAACCGCCAGGCCGGGAAGAAGCTGATGCCCAAGTACGAGCGAAGAGGGTCGACCTACGACGCTCTTCTCAAAAGCAGGGGCCTCGATCCAGAAGAGGATCTGGACCTCGGCAAGCCGTCCCGGAAGTGGTAGACGCGCCAGCGCCAGAAACACAAAATCCCCCGGAGCGACCATGTTTGGTGATCGACATGCTAAAGCTGACTCAAGCTTCCTCGGTCGATCCACTTCACCGTCGAGCCGGGACCAGCCACCGTTCACCGGCTAGGCCCAATCTTGGTTGTCAGCCTCGGCTGGTCAACTGACCACCACAAGCTGCCGATGATCCGCTCCGGCGTGAACGATCCGCTGTGCAGTCCTGTAATTGATCCCCGATGCATTGGCGGCAACATTGATCGATGCACCGTCACGGATTGCGGCCAGCACCGCAATCACTGTCTCGACGGGCTGTGTAGTTGCACCAGAGGCAATTAGCTCGGATGCAAGGTTTTCATTCGACTGCGAGGATGATTCGTTCAGTCGCTTGTTGTCCGCTGCACAGCGTCTACTCATCGGTCATTTGCGCCTTGAGTGACGCATCCCAATCCTCAAACGAAATCACCTGCGGAAGTTGCTTTACCGACGCAATCTTCTGAACAACATCCTTCAGAGCGCAGAATTCGTATAGACCACGCTCAACCTCACGTGACACCAGGTTGGTCGGAGTCTGGACGCGGAACCTGTCGCCGGTCGGCCAAGAAATCTCGACAGAGTACGTCCCGTCTCCAACCTGTTGTGGAACGGTGAATCCTTCGTCAATCAATGCGGTGTCGACGCGACCCCAGTTGACGGCGGCAGCCATCATCAAGCGATGGTGTAGAAAATCTTGTATCGCGTTCTTTGGAATCTTATAACTAAAGAATCGCATAATTGGAAAGGCTTCTGTGTCGTATTCCTCTTCCATCGGAATTTCACGAACCAGCAAAAACCCGTTGCCTGCCGCGTCACTTGACATCAAATGTTCTCGTACCAACTCCGCATATTGGGGACCGAAGCTATTCATGTGTTCTTCCGTCACACCGTCTTTTCGATACCAAACTGTGTATCCGACGTAATTGTCAATCGAGAAGAACGCAAAGCCGTCGCGTCGGGCCTGTCGAATCGCTGCTCTTAGAGAAGCCCAATGATGGGTGTCTTGGTGCGGCACCCGAACCACAATATTTGGGATACCGTCGATGGTGGTTACCGAATTCTCGTCCATGTCTCGACGCTTGACCATCTCATCGAGTCGTCTGAATTGGCGGTTTAAGCGGCGATCCTGTTTGCGTGGCGGACGTGAAACCTCTTGCGCACTATTGGATGTGTCAACAGGAATGTCGATTAGTTTTTCGTCGGGTAGAGGTAGATTCATTTGCTCATTGCAGTACATGTTTACCGTGATCTTGGCATGAATAGCACCATCGCGCTCAACTTCGGCTTCGTCCATGGAGCTTTTGAGTTCGACAGTCTGGAACCGCCATCTATTGCCCTGTTCGTCTGGTTCTTGGTCAGGAACCATGAATGTAATATCTCCGATGCGTAACCAATTGGTGATGTCGTGGAGAATCGGTATTCCGAAATTTTGATCTAAAAGGTATCCAGACACACTTACTACCGCTTGGGTGTTAGGTGTGACATCCGCGACGGGAGGTCGCGTACCGGACATCAATGCGGCTATGGCTTTGCGGTCAAAGAGAAGCACTTGCCACGCAAGCGCATCGCCCAGGCACCGTCCATACCATCGCAATCGCTTGAGCGCTTCAAGCGCTGGTAGCGCGGCCTTGTTTCTGCGGACTATTTTTTTCAGCGCAGTGATATCTCTTTGCGTTACGGCTTGCAGGCGCAGAAGCTCGTCCTGAAACCCCACGTAGTTATCGACACCACCGGCCAGTAGATCGAGCATCGTCGCTCGACGTGACAGCCTCTCAAGTCTGTTTCGCAGCACGACGATGCGCCGGGCCGCGTATGGTTCGCCAGCAGAGTAAGGCTTCACAAGAGGCCATCGTACGAACAGGCACGGACGTTCATCGCTTGAAGTGAGGTCGCCAGCCGGGTCACAGCGGGTGTGCAGGAGAGTTGCTACTCGGGTTACGGCGCTAATCGTCCTACGGCTGCGCGAAAATCGCTGTTGGGCCAAGTATCCGGTAGTAGAGAGGCGATGTCCTGCAACGCCCGTATCCCGCTGACGGCCTCCCTACGTGCGCCGTAGAGTGCCGCCACAGTGGGTGTCCGGCTCTGACCGGCCACGCAGTGAATGAGCACCTTGCGTCCCTCGTTGCGGAGTTGCTCGATGAGCCGCACGGTGTCGGTGAGCACGAAGTCCAGGTTGGGGTTGACATCGTCGCCCTCGGTGTCGATCAACCGTATGTCGATTTGCTCAACGCCCATCGGTACGTCATCGTCGTTCACTCGGCATAGGGACACCACAGCGTCCACGCCTGGCGGGAGGCCTTGCAGCGCTGAGACATCGCCCAGCCAAACCCCATCGTCATGTGGATGCTGCACCGGAGTCATCCAGAAGAGGTCGTAACTAAAGGCCTCGTCCTCTTTCACTATCCGAGTCGCCAGTGAAACCAGACCCCGTACCGACAGCGCTGGCCAGCCATGCAGCACTCGACGCCACTGCGCAGGGACAGCCGACGCGCCATACGCCGCGCCGAGCAACCCGCCCGCGATGGCGGCCACAGTGTCAGTGTCGTTCCCACACCGGACGGCAGCATCCAGCGCCAAACGAAGATGATCGGCGCGGAAAACTCCGGCTGCCGGGTCGTCGCTCGGGACAGGAGTGGTGGCTATCGCTGACCACGCAGCCTGCAGAGCCGTCACCACCCAGCCGTTATTCGGAAAGCTGGCGGGCCGGGCGTCTTGTGCTGCGTCGAGACGGGCTGCCCAAATGTCTTGTCGGTCATCCGGTAAATGGTGCAGGCCAATACGCGCATCGAGAATGCCGGTGAGGACGGCGTGGCGGATCGCCAGACACCACAGCACGCAGGCATCCCCCGCATCCGGGTCGTAGTGCGTCAGCTCGCTCACCGTTCGTGCTGCCTCGACGAGGCCAGTCTCATCGTCTAGATAAGCCAAAGCAACTGGGGCTGTGCGCATCAGTGAGCCGTTACCCGCCGTGCGCCCTGTACGGTGATGCAGCGCTGCCGATGCTCCACGCGCAGTTTGCGCGCTCAGACCACTTGAGGCTGCGGTCCTTAAGACCTGGCTGGTCTGGATGCCAACGTCTTTGGCTGACTGCATCCAGTTGTGCCAGCGGTGAATGATGGCGTCGAGAGCCGCTTCCCCGCGCAGATCTGCTCCGCTGGCCGCAACTTCGGCGATGGCGATGGCCATGGAGGTGTCATCGGTCCATTCGCCGGGCTCCCATACGCCACCACCAGTCATGGCGACTTCCAGGTCAGGCCCGCGTGGCGGGCCGAACTCGTAAGGTGCTCCAAGTGAATCACCGGCTGCGGTGCCTAGCAGAGCGCCGACTGCACGGTCGAGTTGTGCGGGATTCAAAACCATAAGGGTACTTCTCCTTTCGCCCACCAGAATTTATGTGTAGGTGGGACAGTCGGATGTTGAAATCGTCGAAGGCTTGTCGGACCGTCGATACCCCCACCCGGGGGTGTCACGCCCGGGCGTATCCCCCAACGGGGGTGTCAGGTCCTTCCCCCGACGGGGGTGAGGCGGACAACTTCCCCCAACGGGGGTCTAGGCGTCGTCAGCCAAGTATCGATAGCAGGTCGCTCGGCTGACACCAAGGAATTTGGCGATGTCGCGGGCAGTGTGCCCGTCGTCCTTCATCCGCCTCGCCGTGGCGATATGACTAGGGTTCGCGACCTTCTTGCGCCGACCAAATTTCGTGCCGTTGGCCAAAGACATCGCACGCTTGAGCGCGGTGCGCTCCTTTGTTAGCTCACGCTCGTATTCGGCGAGAGATCCCAACACCCCGATCATCATTCGGCCCGCCGCCGTCGAGGAGTCGATGCAGTCAGAAGTCGACACCAGCGTGACGCCACGGTCGGTCAATGCCTTCACCGTTTCCAGGACATGAAGGGTGTTACGGCCCAAACGGTCCAGTTTCCACACCACGACGCTGTCGCCCTCGCGCACATAATCGAGAAGTGCAGCAAGACCGGGTCGGTCGTCCCGAGCGCCAGACATCGTGTCAGAGAAAGTCTTCGATACCCCAGCAGCGGCGAGAGCCGCGTTCTGCTGTTCCAGCGTCTGAGCGATAGTGCTGACGCGCACATAGCCAACGCGCAGCCCAACGCTGGGCGGTGAGGTGGCAAGGGAGTCAGTTTTTAGCACAGCTAATAATAGCACTTATCACACGCCGCCGATAGCGAGACGGCCTTTCGAGACACTCTGCGTGAGACGGACTTTCGAGACAGCACGACCTGGACCGAAGCGAAAGTTGAATCGATTGAGATCCGGGTCTCGTATGTGCTCTAATTCGAGACAGCTCTAGGCGCGTCACGCTCGCGCAGTTGTCTCGGGCCGCAGCACGTGAAGCGGGCCGAGGTGTCCCGCCATTGGCGGCAGTTACACAGGCAGCCAAACCCGCGAATTGAGCACCTATGACGAAGTCGATGCTTGATTCCCCTATTCCACAGCACCCAGCAGGACCCAGATGTAATGCGGCCCAGTGTGGTTTGGGTCGGGAAGCTTCACGCACTGGACCTTCTGGTTCTGGCTGTCCGTCGTCAAAGCTCCCAGCACGGTGCAATCGTCACCGAGATTAGGCACTGGGTCGGCGTGGGCAACACCCGCCGTTCCAATCAGGGCGGCGAAGCCGATCAGCACTGTAGCGATGAGGATCTTCATTTGATGTAGCCCTCATGCCACAGGTCAAAGCAGGTCTGGCTGGGTCGCCAACCTGCCGGGTCATCCGTGTCCAGGACAATCAACTGATCCACTAGTACCTCAGCGCGATTCGCGTCCATCCCGTAAACCCGTTCCAGTTCTTGCATGGCCTGATTAGGCCCATCGAAAGCAGTTTTGGGTTGATGCAGAAGCGCCTGGCAAGCATGTGGAACGTCAGAGTCGGCGTGCGCGATACTAGTTGCCCCGAACAGGGCAGCGGTGCCGACCAGGAGTGCGGTGACTAGGGTCTTCGTGATTGTCCCCGCCCCTTTAGCGTTGCAGGGGCATGGCTTAAACGCGTTGCCGCGAAACGAGTTCGGAACCATAATGATCGGAATCGGTCATTTTCATCTCTGCCGCCCCCGTAAGGTGTGATGAACTGCGAAAGCGGTCCAGATCAAAGTCCACATGCCACCCCATAGCAGCCAAAGCACGGCCATTCCAGTGCTAATGCCCGCAGCCGCACCTGCTGAGCTTGGGTCACCATGCGAGTCGCTGGCTGCATTACCGGCAACAGCAAACCAAAAGATGCTCGGCACTAACGTTGCGAGCAGTGAAATTATCGCGACGACCACGAAGCCGTAGTGGATTGTGAACCTGCGCCCGGCTGGTAGCGGTGCGACATATTGCGCCGTCGGCTGATATTGATGTGTCCAATTAGTGCCATCGAACCAGCGCAGATGCGGGCCACCTCCGGGATCGGGATACCAACCCGGCATTGCCGCATCGTTGCCCGGCTGACTTGACATTGAATGGCTCCTATCTATCTGACTGGATTCCAGGCCGACGCCTTGGGAAGAGGCCAAATGCTGGCCCAGCAGGTGTTAAACACCTGCAATGAACGCCTAACCAGGACGCAATCGACGCGGTCCACGACCTCTCATGGCTTGTACAGAATCCACACTCTTCGCTATGACGGGCACCAGATCAGATGACCATCGGTCGAGCTAGACATCACCGAATCCAGTTCCGAAGGTGCGCATGGTTGGCCCATCTGGCGGACACCCGTGGGTGTCACCGATCGCACCCATTTGCCATCGCCTGTACAGACGATCTGCCCAACAGAAGGGTCGTAGGCAAGCTTATTTAAGTCATCGCATGACTGCCCCAGCAACGGCCCCCTCGGAGCCGGAAGGTGGCCAGGCTCCGCAACAACCGACGGCGTCATCGCGAGGCTCGCCGTACAACAACCGACCGCAACGCAAACAACGCCACCGCGTAATCGGCTCAGTCGCATTGTCCTCCCTCAGTTCAAATGCGCGCCCTACAGGGACATTCGGGCAGAGGTCCCGGAGTGCGAAGTGGATTAACGCACCCACCTCGTCGTTCGACGACGCGATGCCCTGGTTAATCCGCTATGTTCCATTGGCCGTTAACGTCACCCGCCCTCATCGGACAATAATCTCGGTCGGCAAAGCACGTGACCTTTTCGGCCACTCTGCTTGGAAGAATTGCGAGAACCGTCTCCGCCGCTCGACCCAATAACGTCAACCCAACTGCGAGGCAGTCCTACGTGAGAGGCCTACCTCACCGGCCACGTATCGGACCTGCCCGTGTTTTGGTCGGTGATCACCGCGCTGGTGTAACGAAAATCGGGAGGGGTAGCGCCGGTGAGCGTAATCGTCACCGGGGAGTAGGTTGGCGAGCCTTGCGCACAGCTCGGAACGCAGGTGACCTTAAATTCGATGCCGCTGCCGGTTGCGCCATCAGCTCCCCAGCTGCGCCAAACGAGGTTATCGATTGCCCAGGTGTTGTCAGCACAGGTCAAAATAAGATGTTCCGGCTTGACCTGCGGCTGGCCGCAGTCAACCACCACCGGGGTCCCTTCATCGGCAAACGCGGTGGGCAGATTCCAACCGGCGATCAGCAACGTGAGCGACAGCAGAACCTGACCACCGGAAACTCCTCCTCGAAGACGGCGTGCTAAGCCAAGGCTTTTGGTGCTCGACGTTTCCTTACGACGCTGGAGGATTTTCGAGGGTGTCAAAACGATCGTCATCATTGCCCCGAGCACCGCCATTCGATGGCTCCTGTCTCGTTCGAGATGTGCGAAGTGATTGAAGGTGCGCCATTGTCAATGACCATGTGGTACAGCGTGTCGATGTCGCCAGCCCCGTGAAAGCCAAACCTGGCAAGGTTTTTCGGATCGCTGGCCCATTTGGCTGGATCAAGCCCCATCTCATGCGACGTCCTCTAAAGTTCAGCTGCGTTGTCAGCGCAGAAGGCCGCCAAGGGCGTTTCTGCACGAGCCTGAAATGGGCTCGCTAAGGCACCGCAAATTAGTGCTGCAATAGCCGCGAAAATAATCCGCTGAAACTGCTTGTGCACGGCAATCCCGCCGACCATAGGATTCCTCATCGCTGTAAACCTCCCGTGGTACGTGGGCTTAGGACTTTCTAGCGCGATGTTGGCCCAGCTGGACGCTGCACCCCCGAGATAGTTTGCAGAGCAGCATTCTTCCTGACCCCAGCTTGGCTAGAACGGAGACACGTTGTCGATGCTGACAAACATTCCGTGACCAGTTCCATCGTTGGTGAAGCGGGTCCCGCCCTCACTCGGAGTGATGGTCCAGCCCTGCAACTTGTAGGTCTGGCCGTAATTCAGCACAACATCATCCGCCATAGCTTGCGTCGTGCCCGGGATATTGCCGTTGTCCCATCGGAATGCACCCGCTGACGTGACCTCGGCCAGATCCCAATGAATACCCGGCCCGCCACAGCGCAAGTAAGTCCCGGGCGGAGGGGGACAACTCGGCGGGGGTTCCACGGGAGCCTGTGAAAATCCAGGTAGATATTGGCAGACGACTCGGCCCGGTCCCACTTCACATCGAGTGTTTCCGGACTGGGTCCGTACGGAGGAGTCGGCCAGCGCGTACGGCGCAGTGCCAAACAACACCATCAGCGTCACCGCCCCACCACAATAAACCAAAATGCGCAGCACAATTACCTTTCTGAACATCGTTAGTTGCCAGGCGGACGGCTGGTCGGACAGGTTTCTTCACAGGTCGGGCAAGGTCAGCGCCATTCAGTTGGCGTTGAGCGTCGGACAATATGCATATCGAGCCGCATCAATCAGTCCGTCGGCACGTTGCGCAGCCTCAACGACACTCAGCCCGGTGAGATCGGAGTTCTGGGCATGTTCCGCAGCGTCAACTATTTGCGCGCGTGACCAACCTTGTCCCAGAGCAGCGCAGATCGTTCGTTCGGTCTGCGACTCGTGATTAGGCCAGTCGGGAGGAAATGTCACCGGGTCGGCGTGAGCCGTGGCGGTTGTGTCAGCTATTCCAACCAAACCGATGAAGTCGGGCCCTGCGGCAGCAGCAAGCCAGCACCCGACGACTACGGCGCACACCAGGCCAGGCTTAAAGGCTTGATACGTATGGATTTTCATTCGAGATCAGATTCCGCTCGTATTCGGAACGTTCGGGCAAAGGTCGCGGAGAGCGAAGTGAAGCAAAGTGCCCACCTCGGCGTTGGATGACGCGATGCCCTGGTTGGATAGCTGTGTCCCCAGATGGCCCTTCTCGAGGTCGGGTGCAACGCCGCCCGCAATGTCGGAACAGGCTTGGTGCCCAATTTTGAGCAGCGTAGGTGGCGTCAAGGACGGATGTGCCATATCCCCCGTGAGAAGGTCGGACAGGAACTGGTTGTCGTCAGCCGCAGCACATGGTGCCGTCGCGATGCAGCCCCACAAAAGCGGTATCACGGCGATCGCAGCCGCACGACAACGCGAACCAGTAGAGACCCGATAGCGCCTTCTCATACACACACCCATAAGCACCCCAGCCCCAGCCCGGCTACAGCATAACCGCAGCCAACGGACCCGATGAGGCTTTTGCCGAATTTGGACAACAAGGGCGCCGACAACGAAGCGAAGTAGTCTGCGCCTGCTCATAAGTCCCTCCCCGCAAACTCCCCGTCCTACGCGCGGCAGAGCGTCTGTTCAGCGGCAATCATCTGAGTGTTGATTTGGGTTCGCGAGTAGCCCGGGTGTTGTGACTGGATATAGGAATACGGTGCCTCGTACAGAGCCATCGGATTGCTCTTCTCGATGGCACAGATCTCGTGGCCCTCTGATACTTGGGTCTTGTTGTCGCCGGACCAATTGAACTCGCAGTACGACGCCTGACCGTCTCTCACATTGGTGAAGACTTCTGGGTGCTGGCACGGATGGTGCACGGCGTCCAAGTATTTGTTCTCGGCCTGGCTGAATCCTTGCACCGCCGCACAGCTTGTCGAGCTGAATATCGTGGCTATTACTACCACCGTGAATTGCCACATCATGCGACGCACGATGCCCCTATCCAACCTTGGTCAGCACGAACGTTTCGTGGTAGACGCCCGGTGCGTTTCCACATGTTGCGCCATGCTGGGTGTCGTAGTTTCCGGCGAGAGTGGTTGCGTCCCAAGAGTAGATGCTCGTTCCAGGTGCATGACTTCCGTCTGGACAATCAACGGCGTCTGGCCGAGGAATCGTGAGTGTCCACCGGCCACCGCTGAGTACGGCGTCACCCGCCAACCCCGTGGAAGAGGTGACATGTGCGATGCATCCTTCAGATTCGCAGCTGGAACTAATGGTCCATCTGCCGGTTTTACCGCTACTACCTATGACGTTGTAAACACCGTTTAGTCCCGAGTCTGCGTGAGCCGGGCTGAGCGACAAGAGGGCGAACACTGCAGCGGTGGCTGACGCAGCGACGATTCCAGATGCCAGGCCGCCAAGAACAGCTCTGGCGGGACGAAATTGGTCCATTGGCAGTTTTCCTCGGCTGACCTTTGTCATGGGTGGTATAGCGTCCATAGACCTGACTGACACCCAATCAGGTGGTCGTCCGGCGTTTTGGCCACCGGATCGTTTGGCGAGCATGGTGCGCCCAGTAAGCGGACCGTCGAAGGCATTACGGACTGGACCCAGGTACCAGCCCGGGTGCACACCACCGCTTGGCCCGACGAGTCGTATGCCAACTTGAGTGGATCGTTGCAGGGCTGACCCAACTGTGGGCCTAGCGAAGGCGGAAGGCGACCAGGGGCTCCACTAGCCACCGAAGTCGTCGCTGTCACGGCAACAGTGCAACAGACGAGCGCGGCAGCGAGGACACCAATCGATGTATGCCTGTGTCTCATCAGCGTTCCTTTCAAGATCAGATACCTTGGGACCCCGTACAACCGGACTTCGCAGTGCTCGATGACCGGCGTTTAGGGATGCACCGTCCGTAGCCCTGTCCGGGCGTTGGTCGATCGCTACAGAACATTCGCTTTATGATCGGAGCGTTCACTCGACGACATCCACGCAACCGGCCACAAAATCTGCTGAACGGAAATCTTTCGGCAGCCTTTCCGTCGTTCCGAGAGCGGAACCTTCCATAGCGATTTGAGCTAGTTGCTGGCACGTTTGTGTCGCAGTTGCGTTGCCCAGGTGTTTAACTGGCACTTCTCCACCCTTTTTTCGGCCCATCTCGTATGAGTCGCTGTGGCTGGCACCGCAACTTGTCACCGCAAGTCCGATTGCCAGACCGGCCACAATCGTCCTGCAATCCAACGGATTTCCCCTTTCGCTTGAGCGCCAGGCACTTGGACGCGGGTTACTTCGCTCATTCGGGAAACTTGATGCGGACGGATTTCTGCCTAGTAGGACCCGCCTCGAATGTCCCAGCACCGACGCCGGTGGTCACCGCGCGAGGCCTGAGGGAACCGAGCGCAGACTCGACCACGATCGTGGCCTGCTGGGAGCCAGTCCTTCTCGGCGTTCGCGGTGACACGGCAAGGGTCAGGGTTGATTAGGTACCAGTACGTACCGTCCCCCAGGACCCAATGCGTAGTGATAGCCGGGAGGTACATGCACCGACGGAGGCGTGTATTGCGGGCGGTAGGGCGAGTTTGGATCAGTGGCCCAGGAGGCGCATGGGCCGTTGGCTGGCGGATTGGGATACATATATGTACCGCCGCTCGGGCTCGGTGCCCCGTAGCAGGCTTGGGCTATGGAAGACGTGGCAAGGCTTGAGACGCTGAGCACCAGGATGATCCCAGCGGCGGCAGCGATTCGACGGATCATGGTTTGTTCCCCTTATTCAGTGGTGCGCACGACAGGACGTCAGACGCTCGTCTCGCCGGATAGCTTGAGGCGCGCCGCATCTCAGTGCGCATAACGGGCAGCTATCGCTGCCCGCTTGCCCTCTTCGCAGCCTTCAAGGAAAGCCGCGCCGTCAATGCGAAAGTTGTATTGCCCGGCGTTTTGGAGGGCATAGGGCAGCATGTCCTGACACGCCGTGGCGTCGCCGGATGCATTGATGGGACTGTTCAGCGGGGGCGCTCCCGCAGCAACGTCGCGGTCGTACTGCATTTTGAGGGCTTCAAACATCTTGGTGTACCCCAGCGTGCATGACTTCGCAGACCACCAGGCGGGATTGCTGAAGTTCACCGTTGGGCCCGGCTCATACTGTCCGCACGGGCCACCAGGCGAGCCATGAGCTGGCGCTGCCCAAACAAGGGCCGCCCCGGTTGCACAACTGACTGTCACGCATGCCAGTCGCCAGCTTGTGCAGATCCACCGTGGCATGGCGGACTCCTGTCGGTGGGGCGCAGGTGAGGTGTTCGCCAGGAGATTAGCAATAATTAGGCCTATTACGCATGCGAATGAAACACATGCGTGCATAACGCTCTGGCCGATTCCGCGCGGGCCGTATGTGGTTGCCCTCGTGTCCGACGACCCATCCAAGCCAGCCCTTAACGAGACCACCCGCGAGTTCGGCGCGAGGGTCCGCAATCGTCGCGCAGCGCTTGGACTTAGCCAGGAGGCGGCAGCAGTGCGGTGCGGCATCCACTGGACGCAACTCGGAAAGGTAGAGCGCGGCCAACGCAGTCTTCGGCTGGAGACCATCGTCAAGATTGCCGACGGCCTGGAAATCGATGCAGGAGACCTCGTCAGCGGTTTGCCTCTGCCGCCGGACGAGTCTGGATGAACTTATCTGCCTCCGCTCAACGACCGTCGTGCCAGGCGATCTCACTGACCGGCGTTGCGCAGGTGAAGTGCTTGCTGCGGGACCTAGACATAGGCTCCCGGTATGCGCGACCTTAGCGTAATCGATGGTGAGCTTCGCCTAGTAACACGCGCCTGGCGCGTAGCCCGCGAAATGTCCCACTGCACCCCGAGCACCGAGCTGATCGATCAGTTGCTAGATGAGCGGATGGCGCTGGCCCGGGCACCATTGCAATCTCGCCTGACATCAGCCGTGCGGCCAGCAAGCGGTAGTAACCTTCACCGACATGGATGACCGCAAGGCCGGAAGGCGTCGAGCGGCGCGATGCAGCTTATATACCTGAGCCAAGCAGAGCTGGTCGCTGCTGCCGGTGGTGACCCGTGGGCAGTCAACCAGAGCCTGCAGGCTGGCAGCCCGTTTCAGATTTCTCGGTTAGCGGAGGCCTTTCACACCGCAGGCCGGTGCACTGCAGAGGCCAACGAGACGTTCGAGCAAGCCCGCAACCGCTTCAACGCGGCCTGGAACCACCAGAACGGCGATCACCCAATCAACGACTCCGCCGAAGTACAGCGCACCGTCAAATCGCTTGGCGCGCAGTCCCTGCAGCTGCCCAAGATCGGCGCTGATCTGGAGAACATCGCCGCCGCCCTAGCGGAAGCGCAAAAAGCCGGAGCCCAAGAGATCGCAACGCTGGAACGTCAGTTACAGCTGCTCGACAAAATCATCGGCGCGGCAACACAGGACCTGCAAGATCCCACGCTCGACGCGAAATCCAGGAGCGAACTGCAATCCTTGATCAACGACGCCAAAGCCGACGCCGCCGACGACACCCGCGATGCTCTTAACCAGCTCAACTCCATACGCAACGGCTACTCGGCCACCCTGGAGAAATCACTGGGCAATTTGCGTGCCGAAGGCTTCAACCCCGAAGGCCTCGGGCCAGCCGACGCGGACCCGCAGATACCCCCTTCGAACACGAACCCGGACGACGTGCACCGCTGGTGGACATCACTGACGCCCGAGCAACGTCAGCGGTTCATCGCCGAACATCCCGATCAGGTCGGCAACCTCAACGGTGTCCCGATCCTCGCTCGCAGTGATGCCAATATTTCGGTGATGAACCAGGACCTCAACCGGGTGCGTGACATCGCCAGCCGCAGCGGGGCGTCGGTCGACGATGTGCTTCGTGACCCTGGAAAATATGGCCTGTCGGCCACCGACATCACGCGGTACCACAACGCTGACGAGACCAAGCAAGGTCTTGACCACGACTCCGATCATGGCCACAACCCGGTGTATCTGTTCGCATATGACCCAACGGCGTTCGGGGGCAAGGGACGCGCTGCAGTGTGCATTGGCAATCCCGATACTGCGAAGAACACCGCTGTGATCGTGCCGGGTACCAGTAGCAGTGTGAAGGGCGGCTGGCTGCATGAGGGCCACAACGACGCGCTGAACCTGTACGGGCAAGCCAACGCCGCCGACCCGAACAATTCCACGGCGGTAATTGCGTGGATGGGCTACGACGCTCCCAACGACTTCAAAGACCTGCGCATCTCCACACCGATGCTGGCCCGAACCGGGAGTGAAGCGCTAGCGCAAGATGTCAACGGTCTATGGACCACACACCTTGGCGGCGACCAGCACGTCACCGTCCTCGGCCATTCCTACGGATCGACCACCGTTGCAGACGCCTTCGCCATGCACGGCATGCACGCTAACGACGCGGTACTCATCGGCTGCCCGGGAACCGACATGGCCCACAGCGCTGCGAATTTCCACCTCGACGGCGGGCACGTCTACGTCGGGGCGGCCTCCACCGACCCGATCAGCTTGATCGGCGAAAGCAATGGACTGAGCAAATCCATATTCGGAGGAGACGTTGTTGGGCAGTGGCGGGGAACCGACCCGGGCCTCGGCGTTGACCCAGCCGCCGACGGATTCGGATCAGTTCGCTTCCGCGCCGAAGTACCCGGCTCCGACGGCATTAACGCAAGACATGACCACAGCCAGTACTACAACCTCGGCGGGGAGGCGCTACACAGCATGGCCGACATCACCTCCGGACACGGCGACGCCCTGCAAGCCGACGGCATGACAGCCGGGCACCGGCATTACCCACTCCAAGTCAACGTCCCCGGACTAGGTCCGGTTAACGTGGGTCCGCAGACGCCAGCGTTTGTCGACCCGGAGTGGGACCGCTCGCCAGGATCAGTTACCAGCGATCATTACTTCGATGCCGAACACCACCACTGAGCCGCCGAAAGGGCGGGCACAAAAGACGGGGCTTGCTGTCCTGGCGATCATCGTCATGCTGTTGGGAGGTTGTGCACTGGTGATGAACAAACCCCAGTCATCGGGTCCGTCGACAAATCCATTCGAGGAGTCTGCCCACCCGCTCACCGACGACCAGACCATGGCCCAGGTCATCGAACCGGCCAAACAAATCGTGGCCATCGCCAATCTGCAAGGCGTAGACGGCGGATTCTCCTTCGCCTCCTGCAACGACCAAGGCGATCCCCCCTATCAGGGCAGGGTCACTATCGGGTTTCTGTTGCAAGGCGACCCCGACACCTACTTCCAGCACATCCGCGACGCGATGCGTGCAAACGGCTGGAACAGCGGTGCTCCGCCAGGACAGCACCTCCACGGCACCACCCTCAATAAAAACGGTGTAACCGCCAACTTGGGCTATATACCGTCCGACCACAGCCGAGGGCAGATCCTCCTATATGGACAATGTCGCGACCCGAACGACCACCACCATGACCCCGGCGCGGGGCTCGACATCACCAACCAGTTAACTGCTCGATGAAGCCTTCAATGCTTCATTCCCACGAAGTGTGAGCGAACTCGGCCTCGAAGGCTGTTTGCGTTCGTAGTCTCCAGTCCATGCCATTGAGCGGGGGCCAGGTTTTTGCTGGTTACAGGGTCGTGCGTCTGCTGGGATCTGGCGGGATGGGCGAGGTCTATTTGGCCGAGCATCCTCGGCTGCCCCGCTACAACGCCTTGAAAATCCTCCCTTCCGACATATCCGCCGACCCTGACTACCGCGCCCGCTTCAACCGCGAGGCCGATCTGGCGTCGAAGCTGTGGCACCCAAACATCGTCAGCGTGCACGACCGTGGTGAATACGACGGCCAGCTCTGGATTTCGATGGACTACGTTGACGGGCTTGATGCGGGGCGACTGCTTGCCCGCAGCTACCCGGACGGGATGCCCGTTGATCACGTCGCGCGGATCATCACCGCCGTGGCCGGTGCGCTCGATTATGCGCACAAACAGGGCCTACTCCACCGTGATGTCAAGCCTGCCAACATCATGCTCACCCACGCTGACGACGGTGAGGAGCAGCGTGTCCTGCTGGCCGACTTCGGCATCGCCCGCAACGTCGACGACATCAGCGGCTTAACGGCCACGAACATGACCGTCGGCACCGTCGCCTACTCTGCTCCCGAGCAACTCATGGGCGAGGAGATGGACGGTCGTACTGACCAATACGCTTTAGCGGCCACGGCCTATCACCTTCTCACTGGTTCCCATCTCTTCCCGCATTCCAATCCTGCTGTGGTCATTAGCCGCCACCTGAACGCCGCCCCACCGACACTGGGCGACACCCGCCCCCAGCTCGCGGGCCTTGACTCGGTGTTGGCGGTCGCGCTGGCCAAGGACTCCAACGATCGGTTCCCTCGATGTGCCGACTTCGCCCATGTACTGGAGAAGGCCGCAGGCCCACGTGCCGCTTCCACTACCGCACCCACCGCGCCAGCGCAAATGGCGGGCAAAAGGGATCAAAGTGCCTCCGCCAGAACGGCACTGCGGGCGTGGCTCATCCCTGCGGTAGTGGCGACCGCATCTGTGCTGGTGGCCGTCATTGCGCTGACGTGGCATCCGTGGCAACGGGCGCACCCCTCGACAGGCCCAGCCATGTCGCCTCCGGCAGCCCCTCCGAGCAGTGTCGCTGCCGTACCTCCACCAGCCCCCACACCCACGAGTGCGACAACAGTGGCAACGAAAGTCGTTACCGTAGTGCCCGTCGTCAATGGCCAGCCCACCAACGGCTTTCGAGAGGGATCGCCACCTGGCAACTCCCATCAAGTCTTCGGATGCGACGCATCGCCAGCAGCGGTGTCTTTCAGCATTTACAAGTGTTACCCGTCCGCCGCCGACGCTGATGTGTGCTGGCCATCAACGCCAGGCACCCTGCTGTGCCTGTACACCCCCTGGGACAAGCGGCTTTACCGGCAGTTCTATACCGATGCGCTTCCCGCTGCAGAACCCCCGCCCACGCCGGAGCCATTTGCGTTGCTTCTCGACGACGGCACGCAGTGTCGGCTGCGCAACGGTGGAGCCTGGGGCGGACGCGACGACAACTATTGGGGTGCCTACGGTTGCCCCGGCGAAAATCCCGCTGTCTTGGTCCCCGCCCAGAGCAGCGTGTCAGCGGTCGATCGTTCTCATGCACTATGGACGGTCAAGGTCGGCCCACTGGGTTCTACCAATGAGCATTTCCCGCCACCTGAGACTCGCACGGTGACCACCGCTTACTTTGCGGGCAATTGACATCGGTGGCTGGGCATACCTCGGATGACAGCCCGCAGCTATTCGCGCCGGGCGGGGGTCCTGAGTGGCGAGACCTCAACCGGCGGCGGCTTGCTGTAAGCACCCCCGTCAGGGACACAGATTAGAAGGGCCGCCGGGGCCATCCCGCGAACGCGCCAGATGTCAACGCCATTTACAAATTCGCTAGAGGTTTCCTATAGGGGTTTTGGGCACATGGAGACGGCTTCCCTAGAGGTTTCGGGACTCTAGTGCGTCAATTTCATTGCCCGACCGCCGATCCGCGCTAACCGCGTAGCGCCGCTAAACTGACCCTCTGCCCTACCCAGTAACCGATAAGCGCTGGCCCCAGTATGTTTTCGTGGCGCTCTCACTCAGAAGGGCGGCATGGCAAGGCATGCGGCGACAGTACATAAAGGACATGGCTCGAAATGCAAGTTGGTGTCTTGTCATTGCGAAAGTTCTATAGGTAGCCACGCTGCCAGGATCCATACATTGCGTGTCAGCACCAGATGCCGAGATCTCGGCCCCGAGAGATGATGATGGCGCCCTCCTAGACAGCCCGGGCCGTTGCGCCCCTGGCCACAGAAACGCACGGCCTAAGCGAGGTAGCATTCCTCGCGCGCGCTGTCGACCAGCGGACCCCAGCGTGAACGAGCCTCGTCTAACACCTCGGTGGTGAAGTCGCGGTGAACGATCACAGCGTAGAACAGTTCGACTCCAATATCGGCGACCCGGAGCAACTCCTCGACGCTGGCCTGGCGGTCACCCAAGTACTCCTCGCTGATACTGCGGAGCAACACACCGACCGTGAGCTGATCGCGCACCCGCCTCCGGTGGTTGGCGACGGCAACCCACTCCTCAACTTCCGATGGCAGCGCGCCGGGCGTTTCGCCCGTGGGGTATAGCTCCTTCTCTGCCAAAGTATCTGGTGACTGGTCGTACTTATCCTTGTCAATCATGTGATCTCCCTAGTCGCTGGCGCTGCCATACCTTCGTTGTCTGGCTTCGATTTTTATGTGCCCGCTGTTTCTGGATTAGTAGGGCCATAACTCTTCGGACAGTTCGTCTTGTCCACCTCCGCTAGTACCGTCCGCTGGATCAGGGCAGTGGATTAGGGTGGCGAAACCGTCTCCCCAGCCAATAGTCGTGGTGACTGGCCGACCGTCCGAGTACTTGTCCTGGTCGTTGATCAGCGTGTTGGCCAGGGGATCATGAAGCATCGTCACCCAGACCCGGGCTTCGAGCTGCTCTGTAGCAGCCTCGATCATCGCCCTTGTGTCACCACCGATCTCGGATCGGTGAATCACAGCAGTCAGTCGTCTGATGTCGCGGGTGACGAGCGCATAGCCGAACTTCTGGTGATCTTCGGTGGTCCGCCTCGTCATCTCGCTTTCCTCCCTTTCTGTGCGGTCATAGCGTCCGATGCGGTGTAGACGGCGGACTCTGGTCATGGACGTGACGATTGGCCGTAGGGGAAGAACGCTGGCGATGTTGCGTACAGACTTCACCAGGTCCGCTCGAATGCCAAGTCCTTTCATGCGATTACCCTCAACTCGCATCGCTGTCGTGTTCTCCGTCGCGATTTCTCGGCAGTGCGAGCCCGGCGGTGGCGCTGGCCCTTCCACTCCTTGGTGTTCTCCGACGCGTACTCATGAGCAGGCGGGCAGTGCGTCTTGATGGCGTTACGGGCACAAGAACGTATCCCCCGCATTGGGTCGGTGCGAAATAGCCTCCAAGTATCGGGGATTGACACAAAACCTGTTCCGGCATCGGTGTGGATCCCTCTGGGATCTGGCCATATTGGTTCTCCGAACTAAAACGATGGGCCAGCTTGCGCCAGCCGCCATGCTCCTGGCCAACCACCATTTGCCCACTTCCCGCAGGGCTATTGGTTGACCCCGTCCATACCCAGTACCGAGAGCCGCAGGCGTCAGACCATGGACCCTGCACATCGACGTGAGCCCAGAAGACGGCATGCGGAGGGGACGAGTTCCTCATGCCATGCCCCCGTTCCGGCGGATGTTGGCCAGCAACAGGGCTTCCGGACCCCCCTTGCCCCTCTGTTTGAGGTACTGCGAGATGAACTTTCGGTCATCCTCGGTCATCTCTCGGGGTTTCTGGGTCTGGGTCCTTGGCTTCGATGAAACATAAGGGAGTCCCGGGGAAGTAGTAGAAGGAATAGAACTCCTTATGTTCCAAGAGGACCCTCTGACTCTCACTATTTCCGAAACATGCTGGCGAGAGCTGTCTTTGGCTGCTATCGTGGGATCTGACCCCAGGGAAGAATCAAGACCGTCAGCGATGACGCTGTAGATCGCTGCGCACTTTCCCCTTCTGCCATGTCCCAGCCATAGACCGGTGTCGTGGCATTCCAGGATGCCGATGCCGACCAAGCTCTTCAGTGCCCGCCAGGCCGAAACTTTGGGCAATCCGGTGGTGTCCTGAATCTCTTGGACCGGGGCGGTGACGCGGACGAATCCTCGCCTGCGGATCTGCGCGGCGAGGAACGACAGCACCGTTCGTTGGTGCCTGGTGAGGGCCTGACGACGCAGTACTCGTTCCACGGCGTCGAGGTGTCGTACGATCTCGATGTCTCGGTTGTCGTCGGCAGCGTCGAGATAGTCCTGTGCCCAGTTCCATGCCTTGCGGGCGAGCGTGAAGCCCGGAGGGTAGTGCCGTCCCCGGCGGGTCATCGCGCAGAGCCACAATCGCGGTTGATGGTTCTCGCACCATTCTTCGAAAGCGTCGAAGTCCACGCCTCGGCGAATTAGGCTCATTGCCACGGCTTTGAGGGCGTTGAAGATCGGTACACGACAGCGGTCATCCTGGGGGACGCCGTCGCGCAGGATGGCGACGATGCGGGGCGACAAGTCCCAGTGGGCAGGAAGCTCCTTGAGCCACAGGGGCTCGGGCGATTCTTCGGCCAGTTCGGCGAACCATTGTTGGTCGGGACCGAGCAAAGTGTCATCGGTGTGAGTTAGCATGGGATTGACCTTCCAGGGTTGGGTTTACTGTCACTGGTTGACCTTTCGCTGTGGTTTCCGTTGGGAAGCGGATGTTGCGAGGCCCCTGCCATGGCAGGGGTTTTCGTTCTCCGGCGACAGTTCATGACGCAGAACCCACCTGGGGCAGCCCGGCGATGTATTCCCGCAACGCTTCCTCGGTGACGAAGACGCGGCGTCCCACGCGGACCGTCTTCAACTCACCGGCTCGGGTGAGACGCTGTAGCTTCGACTTGCTGACCGGGATATGTTCTGCCCGAATCGTTTCGAGCGAGATGAGTCGCGCCATGGGGGCTCCTGGTGGTTGTTGAAGTCCATCCAAGGGTATGACGAAGGATTTAGCTCTACAAGACAAGAACCCTTATCACGCAAGCAATAAGTGGTCTTATTACGTTTGCCAGAAGGTTGGCTATAGGTTGAGTTGAGCACCTAGAGCCAGCACAGCCGCCTTAGCGCCGTCCTCGGTGGAGTGGCCATAGGTGTCGCCGGTAACCGTAATGGAGCTGTGCCCCAGCAGGTCGGCTACCTGGCGGATGTGGACGCCCGACTCCAACCACGCCACCGCTGCCGAGTGCCGCAGGGTATGTACATCCACGTCCTTCAGCCCAGCCTTGGCCGAAGCAATCTCGATGGTGCGCAGAATGTTGCGGGGCTCGACAGGAGTGCCGAACTCCGTGGTAAACACCATGTCGTTGTCCTGCCACACGTTGGCAGCGCGCAAGCGCTCTTCCAGCTGGACCTTGCGGTGGGCCTTGAGCATGGCCACCACCGCAGGCGTGAGCGGCACCGTACGGCGGGCTCTCTCGGTCTTGGGCTCTGAGCTTTGGATCGAACCGCCCGTGCGGCTCATCGTGGCGCGCACCTTGAGCACTCCTGCTTCCAGGTCCACGTTCTCCCACCGCAGACCCAGGGCTTCTCCCCTCCGCAGCCCCGTGGTGGCGATGAGGTTGAGCACGCAGGCGTAGCGCAGGCCCTCAGCGCCCTTCAGCACGGCGCTCACAGAGCTGGTGTCCAGGTGCCGTGCTTCCACCCGTTCCACGCCGGGACGCTTCACCAGGGCGGCGGGATTACGCGCCAGCAACCCATCGCGGACAGCACCGTCCAGAGCGCTACGCAGCACGGTGTAGGTGGACCGGATGGTGGAGTCCGACAGCGCCCGCACGGGATCGGGGTCGGGGTTCTCCTCGGTCGGCTTCACGCACTTGGTCTGCGCCCGCATCCGCAACACCAGAGCCTCGATGTCCGACGGCTTGAGTCGGTCTAGCCGCATCGCACCGAAAGGCTCTGGCTCAAGGTGCTTGCGCGAGAGGTTCGCGTATAGCTCTTTGGTGGCCAGCTTGCGGTCAGAGGCAGCCAAGCTGGTGGTGCGCCAGTGCGTCAGCCAGGAAGCCACCGTGGAGCTGGCATCCTTTGGTGGCTTGCCCTCAGCAAGTCGATCCTTAATCTTGCCCAGTTCGGCCAGTGCGCCCTTCTGCGTGGGGCCATATGCGGACACCCGTTTCCGCGTGCCAGTGTTGGGATCGAGGTAGGAAAGCCGACCCTCCCAACGGCCATCGGCACGTTGGTAAACGTTGCCCTCATTGTTTGCTCGCCGCTTCGCCATGCGCGAAGTCTATCCGCCTGTTGGCGTCACTTTTGGCGTCATACCGTCGGGAGAAGCTCTTCAGCCGGGCTAAAAACATCCTCTGACCTCTGTCGGGCTGACAGGATTTGAACCTGCGACCACTTGACCCCCAGGAAGTAGCGGTAGCGTGTTTTCGCAGGTCGTCGGCGGTTTTCGTTGCAAGGGCGCGGTGTGCGACGTTCACGGAAGTGCAGATCGTTTGGCCTCGCGCATAACGTGTGGTCCCGAGGTGGTCCCCGGTACCGGCCCAACCTATACTCACTGTGTACGTACATTCGCCGTACAATGAAGTGATCGGCAATTGCGAGCACAGATAACTGAAGGAAGAAGGAGGTGTTGTTGTGGCAGTCAAAACGAAGCGCATCGAGCTTCGCGCGGAGCAAGCGACCTTGGACCGCATCCAGCGCGCCGCCAACCTTGTCCATGAGCAGACCTCGGAGTTCGTGCGGAAAGCTGCGATGCAACGGGCCGAAGACATCCTGCGCCAGGAGCTGGTAACGGCAATGGAGCCCGAACAGTTTGACAAACTGATGTCCTCACTCGAGGCTGCTGACGAAGCGCCGCGGCTGGCGGCAGCCGCACGGAAACCAGCGGTCTTCACAAGGCGTTGAACTGTGTTCGAGTCCGCGCGACTCACTGACGCCCACACGCTGGAAGGGTTCGACTGCGGTAAGGAGTCGCTGAATACCTGGCTCATCGCCCATGCCCGTCGCGCGGACAGCAGCGGGGTCGCGCACGTCTACGTGTGGACCCCGCTCGGCGAACCGAAAGTCAGTGCCTATTTCGCCATCTGCCCCACCGAAGTAGTACGCAACGACGACGGCGTCTCGGGATCCATGGCCGGTGGCTATTCCCGCATACCCGGATACTTGATTGCCCGCCTGGCGATCGACACATCTCTACGGGGACAGGGATATGGCGAGCAGCTGCTTCTGGACGCACTAGGCAAAGCCGTCGCCGCATCGGAAATCGGCGGCGGCCGGCTCATCGTCGTCGATGCCATAGACGACGAGGCGCAATCCTTCTACGAGCACTACCATTTCGTCCCCGTCACGAACCGCGAGCGTCGTCTGGTCATGAAGGTGTCCACCGCGGCGAAAGCGCTCGGGGAGCGTTGGCGGCAGTAGGCCCTTCCGCCGAACAGTGTGCTGCACAAAGGAGTTGGCCGTTAGCGGTGTCGAGAGTTTCCCCGGTGAGTTAGACATGCGCGTGCCGACAACGCGAGTTTGCGTCATCTCCTTCAATTGAGTGAGGAACAGGCACGCGCGGCCTCCGGTGACCAGGCGACGGTGACGGGGGTGCCGGCCTCACCGGTGACAATGGACTCCAGCTCCGCTCATAAGGTGCGGTTCTTTTCGATTTGTTCCGTTGTCGCACCGACGTTTACGCACTGCGCTGGGAAAATCGTCGAGAGGGCCGTTCAGGTTGGATGCCGGCGATCAAACGATATTGGCGCAAGGGTATGAACCGCGCCGACGCGCCTTACCTACCACTGACCCCTGAGGTCGTTGATGCCCACCTGCGAGGCGAAACACATATCGGCCTGTATCCACTCAGCGATGACGAGACCTTCTGGTGGGTCGCGGCCGATTTCGATAAGAAGCCGCGATGGCTCACGCCAAATCGATAACTGCCCTAAGGCCGCTTCGTCTGAAGGCTAAACACGAGACCATGACTACACCCAACGACGCGACCATCGGAAGGCTTTGGCGGCGGTGACGGGCCGTTGCTGTCTCATGGTGCGAGCCGGACAAAGCCCGGCGGCATGTGAGGCGCCGGTGGTGACTCCACCGGGCCGCCACCTCCGTTGCCACCACCGTCACCGCCGCCGATGCCTCCACCGCCGTCGCCGCCCCCGCCTCCGCCCGCAGTGCCGCCCGGCTGAGGAGCGGCGGCGGGTGGTTCCGCCTGTTGCGGTGGCGGCGGGGGCTCTTGCGCCGGCGGCTGTTTTGGTGGCGGCGGTGCCGCGTTTGGCCGGGGTGGGATCAGGTTGTGCGCCGTGGGCGGCGGTGGTGGCGGAATCTGCGGCGGGTTCGGCAAGTCGGAATCTCCCTCGGGAACCGCTCCGGTCAGCGAGGCGAGCTTTGTGCCCCGCGCGTGACCATCCGACCGGTCGTTCCCAGAGCGGCCAGCCACGAATTTGGCGCCGTCTATCAAGTGTGGCAGCCGGACCACGACGGTGCCCATCGGTTCCTGCCACTCTGCGAGCATGTTGATCGTGTCCAACCGCGGCGGCGGCTCGCGCTTACCGCTTGCTGAGTTGACCGTGTCGTGCGTCGACGCGGCAACCCGGTGCGTCGGTTCATTCGATCCAGGCGCGCGACTAGCCATAGCCGTGATGGAATCAATCTTTTGTTGGTTGTACGGGCAGTAGACCTCCACTGCCGCAGTGATGAATCGGGTGAGGGTACGCGTGATGCGCTCGGGCGGGTATTGGCGCTCGATCGGGTCCACGTTGAACGCAGTGTTCCTCATCAAGTCCACTACGTCGTCCACCGGCATGCCGCCATCGAGTTTGCGACAAACCTTATGGGCAGTGGCGATGAGGCTCGGCACGTTCCGGCGGGCGGGGATCTTTTTTTCAACGAGCAGCGCCAGAAACTGGTCGTCCTGGTTGGGGTCGGCGGCTACTGTGCCGGCGCCCACGATTGCGGTGCCGGCTAGCACCACAGTGGCGGTAACCAGGGCGCCGGCGTGGCTAGTGATGCCGGCGAACATGGCAGTGCTTCCATTCTTTTGGCCATCCCATCGCTCCCCTTGGCGAGGCCTTGGCTCCTCCCGGCGGAGCGGATATGTACTGTCTACTATAGTACTTAGTAGCTGGGTACATTAGCAAGTGCGGCGGGCCGCGGAGTGTGATACAGATGGTGAAAGCTGATCACGTTGCCGCGCAATTGATTTGGCCCTGAGCGCCGAGGCTTGTCGGGATTAGTTTTCCGTAATGGCGCCGTAAAGGCAGAACCTGTCGCGCGAGGGCTCGGCAGGCGGCGTTCCGACAGGCGCGGTTGTCGCCGAGGTAGCGTCGCAACTCGGTATTAAGTAGATACGCGCTCGGCCGACGTTCGCCTTTAGATAGCTATCGGGTGGCACCACATGGCGCTGGATGCAGTGAGAGCGGCGAGAATCAGAGGCCCGCCCGTGATGAGGAAGGTTGCGGCGGTTAGCAACAGCCGGCTGTTCCACCGATTTCGAGCGGCGGCCGGTGCGGCCAGACGTTCGGCGCGGGCCAGCACGTCCGTTCCAGTGGCCCCGAAGGCGCCTTGCGGCGCCTGGGCATCCATGGACAATGCCAGCAGCGCGTCCAACAGTGTCAGCGAACCGCATCTGCGGGCCGCGGCGTCATCGGCGGCCATCTCCAGCAACAGAGAGATCTCTCGATCGGCCGTGCTGAACAGGGGCACCCCGGGAATGGCAACCGCTAGGGCGCGCACGAAGGCCAGAACATGGTGGTGGCGCCCGGCCAGGTGGGCCCGTTCGTGTGCCAGCACAGCCTGCAGATTGCGATCGGTAAGCGAGTCCAGCGCTGCGCTGGTCACGACGACGGTGTCAGGGTGGCCGGCCACGCAGTACGCGGCCCGTTCGGCAGCGTCCACCACGACGGCATCCACTCCATCGATGCGGCGGCCGATCACCCGAGCTCTTTCGGCGTGCCCGCGGCTCTGCGCGCGTGCCCGCCACAGAGACCTGCCCGAGCGCCAACCCAGCATGCTCAGTGTGCTGACCGCGATCGCGGCCAGCACAAGCAAGGCCACCTGCAGCGCTATCGCGGCGCCGCCGTCGACCAGCCGCCGCAGCGACTCGAAACATGCGGTGGCGAGTCGACCTGGCTCATGCCAATAACGCACGAGGGACACGATGAGGAATGCGGTCGCGGCCAGCCACGAAGCGACAACGCTGACCATCACCACCAACCACGCAACCACCCCTAATCGCGGGACGGTACCCGCATGGGTCAACCGAGGCAGCACCCACGGTGAGAGCGTCGCGACAGCGAAGCTGTACAGCAGCAGGCAGACTGCGACGCTCATCGTGCCGTCGGGCTCTCGTCGGAGCTCGTCAGGCGCACCGCAGTGGCGCCCACGCTGACCGAAGACAATTCCATTGCCGCGCTCGTGAGGATCGGGTTGAGGAAGCTAGCCGAGGCCAAATCGGGGCCCGCAGGTGAGTTCGTGGATTCCGTCATCGCGTCAGCATTCGCGCACTTGCAAGCAGCACACGAGATTTCGAGTACCGAAACGATCGTTGTGCTCACCGCCAGTACCTCCCGATCCGTGGCACACCACCCAGTGTTATCCTTCCAGCGCACTGGAAGGTCAAGGAGGTGTGGTACGAAGATTAGCGAGTTGGCCGATCTCCCAAACGCCAGCGCCAAGACCACTGCACCTAACCCGCACAGCCTCTCCAGAGCTCCTCGGCCGCATCCTTCACGGCAGTGGCTGCGGATCGATCTCCGTGAAATCGCCGGGTTGCAAAAAGGCTCGAAATCGGTATTGCCAGTCGTGCAGTCCTGTATCTACTATCTGCGTACATAGATAGTAGCCTCGGGTAGTTGTCTGGGTCTTAGCAGCACGCACGAGGCATGTCATGGGACTGCGATGAAGCGGTGGGAACCGGCGATGACAGGACTTGTGTTCCTTGAAGGATGGCGCAATGCGACGAACTCGGCGATCGTTTACTCCTGAGTACAGGTTTACGGCCGCACATCGTGTCATCGATGGAAAAGAGCGGGTCGTCGACGTCGCCCGGGAGCTCAACTTGAATGACAGCGTGCTGCACACATGGGTGCGCGATGAACGGTGGCGGATGTCTGCAGACAGTGCTGGCGGGTTACAAGGTGATCCCAGTGGTGAACCGCTTTTACCCAAGGAGCGAGCGGAATTGGTGCGACTCCGCAAGCAGGTGGCTGAACAGGCAGAAACTATCGCCTTCCTAACCAACGCCTCGGCGTATTGCGCGGCGCAACTTAACAGTCCCGAGTTTCGTGCGCACTTTCTTGCTTGGGAAGGATGGCGCGATGCCCAGCAAGTACGACGACAGCCTCAGGGCAAAGGTGGGTTTGACGGTGACACATATGAACGATGGCTATGACCTGTATGGACGACGATGCGCGCGATCTTAGCCTGGAGCCCCCGCGTCGCGGGCAAGGTATACGGCGCGGTAGCACGGCTCGGAGTGCATCGTCTAAAAGTCTTGGACAGCACGCCAATTGGGGATTGGCCGCGCGATCGCAATGCTCTACGCGGTGGGGCCGCGCGATCGCAATGCTCTACGCGGTGGGGCCACGTCGAGAGCGGTGAGCCTGGCGCGTGTTCGTGCCACGCGCGTGACTGGCAAGCGCCGGACGACACAATGACCACTGGCGTCCTCTCTGACATCGATGGGAGCGGCTCGGTATCGCATGATTCATGACTTGGCACTTCGTTGGGTCGTCACCGGATTGTTCGTCCTGACCGCCACCGAATGCGTGCTGGCGATCGTCGGCAAACGCCGACCGTGGACTTGGGTCGTCAGTCACGGGCTGCATTTCGTCATGGCAGTGGCAATGGTGATGATGGCCTGGCCGCCGTCGGGCGCACAGCTGCCTTCGACCGGAGCTACAGTGTTTTTTCTGCTAGCGGCCATGACGTTCGTGACGATGGCCTTCGCTGTGGCCCGAACAACCGCCTTGCGCGTTAGGTACGGGTATCACACTGTGATGATGCTGGCGACGGGCTGGATGTACGCCATGATGAACGCTCGGTGGTATCCGGCCCGAACGGGCACCGAGCACCACGTTCCGCCAGCTATGTCGTCTATGCCGGGCATGGACATGGCCGGCACGGCCATGCCGGCAAGCAGCGGACCGCCTGTATGGTTTAGCGCTGTGAACTGGCTCGCTGCCGTCGGTTTCGCGGTTGCGGCGCTCTTTTGGACCTATTGGTACTTCGTCAAACGTCAGCATGAGCCGTCACTCTTCAGGTCGCTGGGTAACCTGAGTCAGGCAGGGATGGCCATCGGTATGTCTATCCTGTTCTCCGCCACGCTATTCCGGATTTGAGCGTGTGGAAGCCGCTTCCGACAGTCCTTTCGCGCCCGCAGCATCGGCGAGGCCGACGTACGTCTCCACTTCCTTATCAACTCAAGCGTGCAGTGCCATTCGGCTGTTCAGGGCTGCATCGTTCGCGAAATCTTGCGTGCCCCAGGGTCAGCCGCGAAATGCCTTGCAGGCCAGCGGAGCCGCGTCGAAATCGCATACGGCGTGGCGCAACGCCTAATGCATGGCTCCTCATTTCAGAGCGACCACTGATTTGCGTACGCCCAGCTGGGCCTCGCGACCGAAGCGGCGGAGCCGCAGCGAGTTGGTTACCACGCTGACCGAGGAGAACCCCATCGCGGCACCCGCCACGACCGGGTTCAACATGCCGAGCGCGGCGAGTGGGATTGCGGCGGTGTTGTAGCCGAAGGCCCAGCCGAGGTTCTGATAGATGGTGCGCAGGGTCTGCCGGGAGAGTCCGATCGCAGACACGACACCGTCGAGCCGGTCAGACATCAGGGTGATGTCGGAGGCCTCGATGGCCACGTCGGTGCCGGTGCCGATGGCAATGCCGAGGTCGGCCTGCACCAGGGCGGGGGCGTCGTTGACGCCATCGCCGACCATCGCGACCACCTTGCCCTCGTCCTGGAGCCGACGAACCTCGGTGACCTTGTCTTCCGGCAACACCTCGGCCAGCACCTGGTCGATGCCGACCTGGTTCGCGATTGCGTTCGCGGTGCGGGCGTTGTCGCCGGTAATCATGGCGACCCGCAGACCCATGGCGTGCAGTTGACGGACCACGTCGACGGCGTCGTCTTTGACCGTGTCGGCCACCGCGATCACGCCCACCACGTGACCGTCGCGGCCGACGAATACCGCGGTGCGGCCCTGCTCTTCGAGGTCTGCGGCGGCAGCAGCCAGGTGGTCGGGCAGCTCCAGATCGTGCTCGTCGATGAGCTTGCGCCGCCCAACCAACACCGGCCTGCCGTCAATCTCGGCGCGCACCCCGTGCCCGGCGACGTTGGTGAACGCAGTGGCGGCCGGGATCTCCAATCCCCGCTCATGCGCATCGGCGACGATCGCCGCACCGATCGGGTGTTCGGAGCCCGACTCGACTGCGGCGGCGATCCGCAGCACCAGATCGGGCTTGCGCCGCTTGCCGGCAACGACCTCGGTCACCCGCATCTGGGCGCGGGTGAGGGTGCCGGTCTTGTCGAACACCACCGTGTCGATCTTCTTCGAGGCTTCGAGCACCTCGCCGCCCTTGACCAGGATTCCCAGGTCTGCGCCCCGGCCGGTGCCGACCATGATTGCCGTGGGGGTGGCCAGGCCCAGCGCACACGGGCACGCGATGATCAGCACCGCCACCGCCGCGGTCATGCCACCGATCGGGTTGCCTGCAAGCAGCGTCCACCCCGCAAACGTCGCGACGGCAACAGCAATAACGGCCGGAACGAACACGGACGAGACCCGGTCGGCCAGCCGCTGGACCGCGGCCTTGCCGCTCTGCGCCTGCTCGACAAGCCGCACAATCTGCGCCAGCGCAGTATCCGCTCCGACCGCCGTGGCGCGCACCGTCAGTAGCCCATCGGTGTTGACTGTCGCGCCGGCAACATGGTCACCCACCGTTTTCTCGACCGGGACGGACTCGCCGGTCAGCATCGACTCATCGACGGCGGCGCGCCCGTCGATGACTTCGCCGTCGACCGGGATCTTCTCCCCCGGCCGCACGCGCACCAAGTCTCCGACGCGGACCTGATCGACCGGCACGCGGCGCTCCTCGCCGTCCACAAGCAGCGTGGCTTCCTTGGCACCCATCTCCAGCAGCTTGCTGATCGCCTCGCGCGCCTTGCCTTGGGCTCTGGCCTCGAAATAGCGGCCCAGCACCACGAACGCGATGATCAGCGCCGAGGTGTCGAAGAACAGAGGCCCACCGGCAAACAACTGATAAGTGGAGTAGACGAACGCGGTCAATGTGCCCAGCGAGATCAGAGTGTCCATGTTCGAGGTCAACTCCCGTGCCCGCTCGACCGCCCCCCGGAGGAACGGCCACCCGGCGACGAATTGCACCGGCACCGTCGCGGCGAACGCCAACCACCCCGCCCAAGGGTAGGCACCGAAGAACATTGTCGAAGCCATCGCTACCAGCCCCAGCGGGAAGGCCAACCACACCCGCCGCCACCACTTGCGCCGCTCGCGCCGACCCTGCTCGTCCGGCGACAACTCGCTCCCGATGACCGGCCCGGACCCGCAGCCGCCGCAACTCTCGCCGTCCGTAGTACGGTCTTGCACATCACGGCGCAAGCCGAACAGCGCCAACCCGATCCCACTGGCAATTCGTCGCAGCACACCGGTCTTTGGAATATCAGCCGAGTGCGGGGCCCGCGCGGGCACCGATTCGGCGGGGATGTGCTCGGCTTCGGCGATCGCCGACAGCACGTCAGCGGTGTCGCAGGCTTGGGGCATGTACCAGACCACCACGGATGCGGTACGCGGATACGCTTGCACGGCCTGCACGCCGGTCACTTGGGAGACCATCTCCTCGATCGCAACGGCCCGAATCGCGTCCACACCAAACCCGGTGACGCGCACACGCATCCGCCCCGACGCATCGGATACAACTTTCAATGCGACGTCGCCGTCAAGGACCCCAGTAGTCATTTGTCGTCGCTCGAGTCGACCACCGTCAGTGGTCCAGCTTCCTCCCCGGCGCGCTCTTTGGCCTCAGCCACCACGTCGGCGACCGTCAGTCGAGCCTGCTCGGCGCCCGCCCCGGCCTTGCGCTCGGCCTCGCGGACAACGCGTATGCCCCAAGCGGTAGCGATGACCGTCGCCTTCCGCAACGGAGCCTTCCCCGCCGCCTTGCGCAGTGCCTCATACGCGGCAACCCCGACTACGCCGGTCACCAGCGTGGGTACCGCCTTCACCAAGAATCCGTGCAACACCATTCCGAGTAGTCCCTTTCATGTCATGCAAATCGTTGACCCGTCAGTGGGTTCAACTTCGGTGGTGTCCGCCGTGATGACCGGGCTGAAGAGACCATCAAGCCATTACCGCGGGCGTCATAGGCCAATTACTGGCGTACAAGCCGGCAACAATTTCTGG
Organism: Mycobacterium sp. NGS33; assembly: GCF_059812885.1. Taxonomy (NCBI): domain Bacteria; kingdom Bacillati; phylum Actinomycetota; class Actinomycetes; order Mycobacteriales; family Mycobacteriaceae; genus Mycobacterium; species Mycobacterium sp. NGS33. Next base: position 56,967 of record NZ_JCALDN010000013.1, read on the forward strand.
CACCGAGGTGACTTCTGGACTCACCGAAACCAACCGTCAACCTTGAGCGCACCTCCGCTGCTCGCGATTGCCATGAATCCAGTGTTATCCTTCCAGTGCACTGGAAGGTCAAGGAGGGCGCATGAAGATCGGCGAGCTGGCCAAACTGACCAACACCAGCACCAAGACGATCCGCTTCTACGAGGACTCGGGGCTGTTACCGTCGCCCGCCCGCAGCGCTTCGGGGTATCGCGACTATGGACCCGAGATCGTGGATCGGCTGCGGTTCATCCATCGCGGTCAAGCGGCCGGGTTGACCCTGCAGAAGGTTCGCCAAATCCTGGCGATTCATGACCGCGGCGAGGTGCCGTGCGGGCACGTCCGCCAAGTCCTGCATAGCCGCCTTGACCAAGTCCGCGCCCAGATCGCCGAACTCGTCGCGCTTGAGGGCCACTTGCAGACCCTTCTCGACCGTGCATCACGCCATGCGCCGACCAAACATGACCATTCCACCGTGTGCTGGATCTTGGAAAACGACCTGGACGCCCCAGAAGCCGCCGAACTCACGGACGCCCGTGGCTAGATCGGTACCCTGGCGGGACCAGCACGTGCACGGTCTCCCAGGGCTCATGCGCGTTTGCGTAGGCAGTAGTGGGTTCATCGAGTCAGACTTGCGGATGTCTGTGACAGGTCGGGCTACACCTTGGCCATGACTGGTCAACGAGCTCGTCGAAGCCGCCGACGACAAACAACTGACCAAGGCCACCTACTGCCAGGGGCGTGTGGATCTTCTGCTGCTTGATTGGCTACACGGAACTAGGCACGTGCAGCGCCGACCTGCTCTTCCAGGTTTTGACCAGCGGAGGAAAGAACGCTATCGCGATCGCCAGCAACGAAGCCTCCTCACGGTGGACAAACCGTTTACCGCCCCACGCTTCTGCGCCGCCATTCGCCCGACTTACCTTCGGCGGCGCCATTATTGAACCGGCACCGCCTCCTACCGGCTGGCCCAGACCCGAAATCTAACGTCTCAGCCCCGCTGAATCCGTGCCGCGGGCGCGTCGATCAGGCTAACGGCGCCGAGCATCATTCAGCGCCGCCAGCACGCGCTCCCTGGTCGGGAGGTCCAGCCGGCACGCATTGGCGATCAATGGGGCACCCGGTGTCATGACATCGACACCATCAACGAGCACGGTCGGCGATGGATATGCACCGACTCTTTCCACCACTCGCTCAGCGAAACCAACCTCGGACAGACAGTCCACGAGCAGGCGCCGAGCCAACGCCGCATTTGGACACCCCGGGCTCGTGAGTAGCTCTGCACGCATACACCCAGCTTCGCTCACCCGGCATCCTCAAGCATCCTAAGTGGGCCAATTCATACCCCAGTTCATGTTGACATAGCGACCCGGGTGACGGATGGACTCTTATTGCCACCGAATTCCATATGCACCCTGCGCAGTTGATTTGCGGCCAACCGAAGGAGACGACCAGTGGAGTAGCAGCCACGCGCGTGGGCGGTCATGGACGGACGCGCGCGAGCCGGCTGTCCTTCGAGCACGAATTTCTCTGCTGCGGAACGGTTTCAGAGTTAATGCGTGGCCTAGGAACCTCTGGATGCGGTTGCTAGGCCATTCGGCTACGGTCGCGGCGTGACCGGGACCGAAGGAGTAGTCGACGTCGACGACGGCGGTTGGCCAGGCATCATCGGCCCCATGCCACCGGGCCCCATCATGCCTCCCATTCCGCCGCCAGACCCGCCCATCTCACAGCGCATCATCTGCGGTCCGCTGTGATGCTCCCAGCGGGAGCCAAGGAACAAGCCCGAAAAAAACACCGCACCCACGACGAAGACAACACCGGCGGTGATTCCCACCACTGCCGCGACCTGACCTAGACGGCTGGATCGAGGGCTCGGTTTTCCGGCCGTGGATTCGCTTGGGGCTTGGGGTGTTTCAGTCATGTGCATCTCCGGGTTTCGCTAGATAATATTACGTTGCTTGGAAGGCCGTTCCACCCTTGACGTTCGCGCCAGCTGGTCAAACGCCTCGGAAATATTGTGGACTCGACCCGATCAGATTCGCTGCCAGCATCGAATACCAGTATGCGGGTTGCGACGGAGCAATCCTCTTTCCTATCTGTCAGCGGCGCCAATCCCTCAGGGGTCACCGATGCAGCACTATCTACGTACACATATAGTAGATGATTAAACGATAAAGCGCACAGGCCTCCCCGGTCTGAGTAACCGTCGAGGTCCAGCGATGATCGGCGTCGCCCGTCGGAGAATCGGCCTCGTGCACACGCACGCCTTGACGCAGTGATTCATATCAATAGCCTGTGAAGGAACGTTTACCCTCGACGAGTTCTTACAGAATTGGGCGTGGGCCTGTCCACTGACAGCATCGGCGGGCTACGCGCCGGTGACCGAAGACGCTACGGGACTTCCTTAACGGCGATCCCATGAGCGGCAACCCTGCTGCCGTGCCCTCAACGCGCACGACGCCCTCAACGCGCACGACGAAATCGTCCTGACCTACGGCACCGTCCAGCCCGGAGAACTCATACCGACCCAGAACAACTTCGAGGCGGGGCCGTAGCGCTGCGCGTCGCATCACCATTGTTGCGGCTACTGTCGAGGCTAGATCGAGCGCTGGAGCATCACGTGGCCGTTGTCGGCCAAAACAACTTGTACTGTGGCGATCTGGGTAACTGGCATCGAAATGCTGCCGGTGGGCGCCGCCGTATGGCCTGGGATCGCCACCCACGTCGCCAGCCGGGTCAGGCTGCCGTCGCGGCTGACGACGACCAACGCCACCGTATCGTGAGGAGCATCGGGTGGAGCTAGGCACACGAAATTCAGCGCGATGTTTGTACCCCACTGCTGGCCGCTAAGCGACCGTCGATGCCAACAGGGTCGTCCCGATTTGGTCCATCGGCAGTGCCGGCAGGGCCGTCTGTGGCGGCGATGTCGGGAACCTGCCGTGAACCCCAACTAGCACACAGATCGTCAGGATGACGGCAGCGGCTGCCGAGACCACCCAGGTCATCCTGCGGCTTCGAACGCGGTGTAAACGGACCGCTGCTTGCATCGACGGCAGCAACTCTGGAGGCATCTCGGTTGCTCCGGATGGGTGGTCTGCCTCGTTGATCGCACAAACCTCACTGCGGTCGAGTTGTGCCAGCATGGCCGGAATGCCGCTGAGCTCGGCAACGGCCTGACGGCATTGCGGGCAGCCGGCCATGTGCGCCTCGAATTCCCGCCAATCGGTGGCCGACAGTGATCCCAAGACGTACGCGGCATCCCACATCACGTGGAGGTGGTTGTCACCAGGCGGGCCAAGTCCGCGTAACGATATCATCATCGCCCTCCATCCCTAGCTACTAGCAGGCATTCGGGCTCGAAGGCACACGGATCGGCCTGCCGGACGGCTTTTGGTCTCGAGCCAATTGCCTTGCATCATTTGGCTTTCGCCGCCAGCTGGCATCGCAATCGCCGGTAGCGCGGTCAACGTGTCATCCCGTCCTCTTGCAGCGAAAGCCGTTGTGCCCGAGCGACATAGCGCAATCGGGACTTGACCGGTCCCTCAGCGATTCCGAGGTCCCCCGGAGTAGCGTTTCCCAGACCACGACTTTGGCACGACAAGCGCCACCCATCAATCGCAACGCGGATCGTCACAAGACGGCAGCCTGATCGACGTCGCGAACTGTCACCGCCGCTTGCAAATCCGATCCGCCGATGACCCTTGGGCACTTCATCACCTCCTGCTATATCACGAGGGAAGCACCTGGCAAGTTCACCAGCCGAAGCGTCACCACCTTGATCATCTACGACAGTCGGTACGTAGACGCAGTTTCATATCCCGTAGTCACGATTGTTTCGTCCGACTCCTCGACTACGCGCGGCCGAACGTGTTCATCGTCGCGCGACCGGCTTGGCCCGTGACACGAGTAGCCGGACGCGGCCAGAGCCGCATCATCTTGGTCCGTTGCCGGAAATTTCGAATTGATCTACTATCTGTGTACATAGATAGTAGAAATGCATATCGGACTCCGTCGCCCGACCGATTCTGGCGGGGCGTCGCCGTCTAGGTGGGCGATACGGTTGGGGCAGTATCGGCTTTCAAATCCCGCAGTCGCGTGGTGATCGGTAACGAGACGGAGGTAATACGCTGATGATGTCGTATGGCGGCGATGGCTGGGTTTGGTGTAGCGCGTTATTCAACACGTTGGGGGTGATGGTGATTTTGGGTGTCATCACCGCGGCCGTGGTGCTTGCGGTTCACCTTAGCGGCGCGGGACGAAGCGGCCCGTCAGCGGGAGGAGATGGCGCGTTTGCTCGGGTCGGATCACCTCATGCGCGCGGCGATACGGAAGAGGATGAATCTTACCGCCGGTTGATGTAGGCGGGCGAGATGCGATGACTGCGCGAGTAATTGACCGTGTACAAATGATTTGGGGTAGCTGACCGCAGCGCGGAGTTCGTTTGGTATGAGCTCGACCCCGCCGACGCTGTACCGCGATACTGGGGTGGCTGCCGCCTACGGCGACGCGCAGGGGCCACCATCGCCGTAAGAACGTCTGGTCCCGCGTTGTCTGGCACCATCCGAGCTCATGCCCGCGAGGTGAGTGGTTTCGTGCACGACGGGATACCACGACGATGCAGGACGTGATGGACGGGGCCGGCGGGCCCGTGGGACCACCATAGCGGCCCGCGATCACGAGATGACTTTCAACAATACGTCTGCAACGCAGCCCTATTCGATGCGGTAAAGGCAGCACTCTGGCGGCCCGGTAATGGTTACTTGCGCCGGGTTCTTCTGGCCAGACGCTGCAACGCAGCACGCAAATGCGCGGATTCCTCGGGACTGATCTGTTCGAGAAAGTGGCTGAGCACCAGTTCAGAGCGCCCCCCGGCGTCAAACACCTCGCGCATCAGTTGCGCACTGTGCTGCTCGCGGGTCAACGCCGGCCAGTACCGGTAGGCCTTGCCATCTCGCTCACGCGCCAGCCACCCCTTGGTGTGCAGGTTGTCCATGGTCGACATCACTGTCGTGTAGGCGATCTCGCGTTCAGCGGCCAGCTCGTCAAAAATCTCGCGGACCGTCGTGGTTCCATCCCGGTCCCAGATGCGGTCCATCACCACCGCTTCCAACTCCCCGAAGCCCCGCACCCGCACCGTCACCCTCCGATCCGCACAGCATTCGACGTCGGTCGCCGTCATACACTAACTACGTACGCACATAGTAGATTACCCATGGCCGACACACAATGTCGGATGTCTGATCACGACGGCGGCGAAACCCAATCAACGTGTTGCCGGCGTGTTCGTTTCCTGCCGTTGGGAGACCGTCGAAACGCAATTGTCGCACCGACGCATCGCTTCGATCGCCCGCCACGACTTCGGCGACCATGTCGGGTAACGACCCGATACGCTCTTATTCGGTTATGGAAACAATTGCCGCTGGGCCGTCGTCGTGTACTGACCGTCAGCTGCGCTCTACTTTTTGCCCCGCGCCGCCGCCCGGTGCGAGTCCCATGGCCGGCACCACCCGCATGTTCGGGCGCCTCCGAACTCATCGCCGCCAGCTTGGTCAATCCCGCCGCCCGCCCACTGCCTTGCCTATTCCTTCCTTATGTAGGCACAAACCAGTCGAAATGGCGTTCGCGCTACGAATGCGCGTCCACGTCAGCTATTGAGGTTGGCGGTCCGCGTTTCGGAGGCGCCTGGCGGCCCGGGAAGCGCCGGTGTGGTCAGTGGGCCTACCTGGACCAGGTAGGCGTCGAGATTCCAGATTTTTCTAGCATCCTGGGTGATTCAGCCACGCGTTGAGCGCCAAGCAAGCGATTCGGGCATTGTGCATCTCGGAGACACAAAACGGAGCTTGGCTGCCTCAGCGAACCTCCATTGTGCCGAAGGAGAACCAACACCGCCATTCAGGATTCAACAAGAAACGAGCGCCTCACACGCCGCAGTTTCGATCTGAAAGACACAGCAGCCCCCCAGGTTGCAATGTCGGAGGCACACGCCTAGCGCTGCTACATTTGGAAGCACTGTGCATAGCGACCTTCTCAAGCTTCCCCTGCTGCGATCGGCCATCGCCATCATCGCGGCACTCTGGTTGCTGGGTGGTGCCGCCGAGCACGCGTGGCACGCGGCCGCCACGGTTGATGCGGCTCAGCAGTCGGGTAGCTCATCGAGTGGTGCACTAGCGGTTGATGGCGATCACGCGCAGTGCGACAGCGGGCTGTCGCACTCCTGCCTCGTAGCGACGGCGGTGGCGGATGTCCCGCGCTGGGATGACGCGTTTCTGGTGTACGCCGGGGTCGCGGCGGTGGCCGTTGTCGGTTATTGCTTTGTGTGGGCGCGACAGGCCAAACGAGGTCCACCCCGAGGGCCCGCTACACCCGTCGCCGGTCAAGACCTGCTAACACGATTTTGTCTCGCACGACGCTGATAGGTCGACGCCACATCACACGGCGTTGCACGGTCTACCGGTAATCCCGCTGCTTGATTGACGAGCATTCTTTCACGCGGGCTGGGTCGAAGACCTGTCGATATTTTCGATGAGTTGACCCGGCAGCCAAGCTGCGTCGCGTTATCTGGCGTCCTCACTCACCATGCGGCCCAGGGCCAGTCGGCCGCGTCTAAGAACAGTGAAGCGACGCCACCTGAGTCGTTTCGTCAAATGCCTTTGTCGTTCGGGAGGATTTTGATGCGCCACCACACCATCGCGCCCGGTCTCCGGCCGCGGTTCGTGACACCGCCCGTCAGCGGACCGCTGAACCCGCAGAGCCAGTCATGGAAATAGTTGACTCAGTCGCCGCCCGCGGCGTACTAATGAGCGCGGCGCCATTCATCGCTAAAGGCACCGAGCCAATCGGCCCAACGGCGTGTATTTCGCAGCGTTGTCACCGCGAGTCTAACGGCGCGCTCGGCTCACTCGTGGAGCGAGTCTCATGACGCAGTTTGGATCAGCCGCCACCCCGGGAAGCGACGACCTTAGCTGTTGCAGCACGACCACTTCGAGAACAGCGATGACATTTCAACGCGATTCCCGATGGCACGCTGCCGCACGATGGGCGCGATGGCTGGCTTGGGTCAGCCTGATCTTTGTGGTCGCCGAAGGGGCCCTCGGCCTGTGGCAGGGCGTGGCTACAGGATCTGTCGCACTGACCGCATGGGCATTAGGAAGCGCGCCCGAGGCGATGGCCAGCCTGGTCGTGATTTGGCGGTTCAGCGGCACGCGAACCTTGTCCGAGACGGCCGAGCTCCGTGCGCAACGTGGCGTAGCGGTGTCGTTTTGGCTCAGCGCCCCCTACATTGCCGCTGAATCCCTGCACCATCTACTCAAAGAGCACGTGTCACACACGTCGCTGGTCGGTGTTGTCTTGACGGCTGCCGCCTTGGTGCAGATGCCGATCCTGGGCCGCGCGCAACAGAAACTCGGCGCACGGCTGGGCTCGGGCGCCACGATCGGCAAGGGCATCCAAAACTATCTGTGCGCCGCACAGGCGGCCGCAGTCCTCCTCGGCTTGGCGGTCACCCTCGCATGGCGCAACGGATGGTGGTTAGACCCCGCCATCGGGCTGGGCATCGCCGCCGTCGCCGTCTGGCAAGGGCGGCGATCGTGGCGCGGCGAGGATTGCGGATGCTAGGCCCGGGCCGGATGAACGGCACCGCAATACTCGGCACGGTCATTGCATATATCGCGATATACGCATAGTTTGTCGACATGGATCGGGCAGCCGGGGGACGTCAATGAACGCGGACCATAGCCACACCCACGGGCATACATCGGCAGATTCTGACCGGCGATGGCTGGGCGGTGCGCTGGCGGTGATCGCGGGGTTCATGCTGGGTGAGGTGGTCGTGGGGATCATCGCGGGCTCATTGGCGTTGCTCTCCGATGCGGCACACATGCTCACCGATGCGGCCTCGATTGCGTTGGCGTTGTGGGCGATTCGGCTGTCCGCGCGGCCGGCGGCAGGGCGGATGACCTACGGGTGGCGGCGCGTGGAGATTTTGTCCGCGCAGGCCAACGGCGTGACCTTGCTGGTGTTGGCGGCATGGCTGGCGTATGAGGCGATCAAAAGGCTGATCCATCCGCCGCAGGTCACAGGCGCACTGGTGCTAGTCACTGCGCTGGTCGGTGTGGTGGTGAACCTGGTGGCCACGTGGATGATCAGCCGGGCCAACCGGGCCAGCCTGAACGTCGAGGGCGCTTTTCAGCACATACTCAACGACTTGTTCGCCTTCATCGCCACCGCCGTGGCCGGGGTAATGATCATGGTCACCGGGTTCGGGCGTGCGGACGCGATCGCCACGCTGGTCGTGGTGGCGCTGATGCTGCGAGCCGGCATCGGATTGGTGCGGGCCGCTAGCCTCGTTTTTCTCGAGGCCGCGCCCCAAGGTATCGATCCGGACTCGATCGGGCGGGCCATGGCCGCTCACGATTCCGTCGTGGAAGTTCATGATCTGCATGTGTGGGAAATCACCTCAGGTGAACCGGCCCTGTCGGCGCACGTGATCGTCGCGCCGGGCCGCGACTGCCACGCCACCCGAAACGACTTGGCGCAGCTGCTGGCCCACGAATATGGCATCTCCCACACCACGTTGCAGCTCGACCACGAAGCCTCCGAAATCGGCAGGCAGGATGCAGCCGGCGAGCATGCGCACTGCGAGGATCCACACGGCCCGACGCATCGTTTTACCGGCGCCTGACAAACCCACCACGGACCATACCCAGCCTCCGGTCACCGGAAGGAGAAACCATGCCGCACACGCCAACCCGCGAAACACGCGAGCTGCGGGTATTGGTACTGGGCTACAACGGGCTGCTGGCCGCGATCGCCGGGTTCATCAACTCGGTGGCACTGCTGGTCTTGACGTTTCCGGTGGGCAACCTAACTGCATTGAGCACCAAGCTGGGCATGGACTCAGCCAATCCGCTGCTGTACGAGAGCTGCATGATCGCACTGATCGTAGGCGGATTTCTGGCCGGAGCCGCCGGGGCCGGAGCTGTACTGGCGCCGGTGCAAACCCACACCAGTGCGCGCCACGCCGCGGTCCTGCTCGCCGAGGCCGCGCTGCTGGTGGCCGCAGCCGGTATCGAGATTCCCGGGTTCAAGGCGCTGCTGGCGGCGGCCGCGTGCGGGCTGCAAAACGCGATGACCTCGAACTCGCCCGGGATGGCAATCCGCACAACGCACTTCACCGGCACCATCACCGACCTCGGATTGATACTGGGCCGCAGCCGCCGCCACGGGATGGACAAGTGGAAGGCCGCGGTGCTCACGACGACCGTGGTGCTATTCGTCGGCGGCGGCGCGACGGGCGCCCTCATTGGCGGCCGGTTCGGCCACAACGCACTGCTTCTTCCAGCTGCCGCCTGCCTGGCTGTCGCGATAGCCAGCCTGCTGTATAGCCGGCGGCGCAGCACCCGATTGGCCCGCGCGATATCGGCCCCCGAGCGCTCGCATCGCTCCCTTGCTGATCAGGCGACGGCGGGGTAACCGCAGAGTCCAAGCCATGCGCATTCGTATATGCGCATGCGTTTATAGTTTGTTAGTCTGGGCGGGTAAGGCATCGCCGTTGCCTGATTAGGGAGGTCCAAATGGCAGACGAGCGCGGATCAATGGAGGCCAAAGAGTCAACGCTGCTGTGTCCGCGGTGTGTGTCGCAGATGCTGCCGGTGCAGCGCTTCGGCGTGACGATCGATCAGTGCACGGGTTGCGGCGGCGTCTTCCTGGACCGGGGCGAACTAGAGCAACTCTCCGAGGCCGAGGCCAAGTTCTACGCCGCCCAACAGCCACCCCAACCCGCGCCACCGCCGGGAGGGTATGCGCCTGCGCAGTACCCAGCGCAGCCCGTGTACGTCGAAAATTCCCGCCCTAGAGGATTTTTGGGTGGATTGTTCGGAGAGGGCTATTACGGTGGTCACCACGGAGGATATCGGGGCGGACACCACTGACGATTGCGCCGGCGGCATTGCCTTCAACTTCCGTGCACGCCCGACCCAGTGGCCTCCACATCCCACAGTCGCGCACCGGCAAGTTTATCCAGCCCAAATGTTGAGTCGCCGTCGGCGGCGGCCAGCGGCGATCGGACAGCCGGGCTCGCATCTGACCAACTTCACGGCGCATGGCGCCGTCGTGAGGCCCTCCCCCCTTGATGGACCGGTTAGTACCGAGGCCCCCTCACGCTGACCACCCCGCCGGCACGACGCCTGGCAGTCGCAGCCGATGCAGGTGCTACGCGCGGGCTGGCGGCTGCGCTTTGCTTACCGGCGCTCGCGGCCGGTTGGCCCAACCGAAATTCATAGTGATATTGCGATGTATCTATGTTACGGTCGAATGAGTAGTAGATGAAATGCGCCCGACAGGGCCGAACACGAGGAGGAAGTTGATGTTTCCGCATGCGCTAGCGGCGAAGGCGGCCGCTACGGTGTTCACGGGATTGGTGGGCGTGAGTGCCTATGAGCTGTTGCGTAAGGCGGCTGGTGGGGCGCCGGTGCGTCGGGCGACGGTCGCGGCCGCGGAGTTGAGTTTGCGAGGGACGCGTCGCGCAGAAGTGGTAGCGGAGTCGGCTCGGCTGAAGGCGGCTGACGTGGTCGCCGAGGCGCGTGAACGCATCGGCGAAGAGGCTTCCCCACCGGCTGCGGCCGCGGTCCACGACCACGACCACTGATCGCTGTTATGACTGTTGTCGAGGACACCGCCGTAGAAATTCTCTCCGATGCGGCGGGGCGGATGAGATTGCATGTTCCGTGGGTTCGTTCGGATTCCCGTCGTGCGGTGGCCGTCGAAGACAAGGTGGACAAGCAGACCGGGGTGCGCGCGGTGCACGCCTATCCCCACACCGGATCGGTCGTGGTGTGGTATTCACCCAAGCGTTGCGATCGCTCGGCGATCATGGCGGCCATTGCGGCGGCCAAAGACGTTGCAGCTGAGCTGATTCCCGCGCGTACGCCGCGCTCGGCGGACGTCCGCAACACTGAGGTACTGCGCATCGCGATCGGCGGGGCGGCGCTGGTGTTGTTGGGTGTGCGCCGCTACGGTTTCCGCCGCCCGCCGCTGCTGGGCCCCAAGGGTCAGTTGGTGGCCACCGGCGCGACGGTGTTCATGGGCTATCCGTTCTTCCGCGGGGCGCTACGCTCGCTTCGTTCTGGCCGCGCCGGCACCGACACGCTGGTGACGGTGGCCACGGTGGCCAGCATGGTGTTGCGGGAGAACGTGGTCGCACTGACCGTGCTGTGGCTACTCAATATCGGCGAGTACCTGCAGGACCTGACGCTGCGCCGCACCCGGCGGGCCATCGCCGACCTGTTGCGCGGCACCGCGGACACCGCGTGGATCAGGGCCAATGATGGCAGCGAAGTCCAAGTCCCCATCGATACCTTGCAAATCGGCGACGAGGTCGTCATTCACGATCACGTGGCGATCCCGGTGGACGGCGAGGTGCTCGACGGCGAAGCGGTGGTCGACCAGTCGGCGATCACCGGAGAGACGTTGCCGGTCAGCATGGTCGTCGGCTCCCGTGTACACGCCGGATCGGTGGTGGTACGCGGACGCCTGGTGGTGCGCGCGGCCGCGGTGGGCAGCGAAACCACGATCGGGCGCATCATTTCCCGCGTCGAAGAGGCCCAACACGACCGGGCACCGATTCAAACGGTCGGTGAGAACTTCTCGCGCCGGTTTGTTCCGATCTCATTCATCGTGTCCGCGGCGACCCTGCTGCTGACCGGCGACATCCGGCGCGCGATGACCATGCTGTTGATCGCGTGCCCGTGCGCGGTGGGATTGTCGACCCCGACCGCGATCAGCGCCGCGATCGGCAACGGGGCGCGCCGCGGCATCCTGATCAAGGGCGGATCGCACCTCGAACAAGCCGGGCGGGTGAACGCCATCGTGTTCGACAAGACCGGGACGCTGACAGTTGGGCGCCCCGTCGTGACGAATGTTGTTGCCTTCCAGAAGGACTGGCAGCCCGAAGAGGTCCTGGCCTATGCGGCCAGCTCGGAGATCCATTCGCGTCATCCGCTGGCCGAAGCGGTGATCCGCTCGACCAACGAACGCCACATCACGATCCCGCCGCACGAACAGTGCGAAGTATTGGTCGGCCTGGGCATGCGCACCTGGGCTGATGGCCGCGTTTTGCTGTTGGGTAGCCCGTCGCTGCTGCGTGCCGAAAAAGTCCGCGTGTCCAAGAAGGCAACCGAGTGGGTTGACAAATTGCGGCGCCAGGCCGAGACCCCGCTGTTGCTGGCGGTGGACGGCACGCTGGTCGGGCTGATCAGCCTGCGCGACGAAATCCGCCCCGAGGCCGCCGATGTGCTGAACAAGTTGCGCAGCAAGGGCATTCGGCGCATCGTGATGCTGACTGGTGATCATCCGGATACCGCCGAGGTGGTGGCCGGCGAACTCGGTATCGACGAGTGGCGCGCCGAGGTGCTGCCCGAAGACAAGCTTCAGGCGGTGCGCCAACTGCAGGACGAAGGTTACGTGGTCGCGATGATCGGTGATGGCGTCAATGACGCGCCGGCACTGGCGACCGCCGATATCGGGATTGCCATGGGTCTGGCCGGCACGGACGTCGCCGTGGAAACCGCCGATATCGCACTGGCCAACGACAACCTGCAGCGCCTGCTCGATGTACCCGATTTGGGTGCACGAGCCGTCGCGGTGATCCGGCAGAACTACGGCATGTCCATCGCCGTCAACTCCGTCGGTCTGCTCATGGGCGCCGGAGGGGCCCTGTCGCCGGTGCTGGCCGCGATCCTGCACAACGCGTCCTCGGTCGCGGTGGTCACCAACAGCTCTCGACTGATCCGCTACCGCCTGATGAACGGCCAATCCCCGGCCGCGAACGAACATTCGACGGGGGCGCCTGTCGGCACCGCTAGCGAGCAGCCCGCGGCGTCGTCACCGCATAGCAAGCAATCGCGCAGGCTGTCGCCGGTTCGCACAGGACAGGGTTGACCATGATGCCTGTGTCCGCGCTGGCGCTCTAAGTCGTCTTCGCCGTACTCGGGTTCGGCTGGCGCAGCTGGACCCAGCATCGGCGCACCGGCTCGACCGGATTTCGCGGCGTCAGTGGGCGTCCCGGCTCGCTGGAATGGTGGGCCGGTGTCGGATTCGTGGGCGCCATCCTCGCCGGGGTGGCCGCGCCGCTGCTGCAACTGACTGGAATCCTCACCCCGATGCCGGTCCTGCACGCACCTGCTGTCCAGGCGCCCGGGGTGGTGGCGGCGATTGCAGGACTCGCCGCCACCCTCTACGCCCAACACGGCATGGGTGAGTCCTGGCGGATCGGGGTCGACCCCGGCGAAACCACCACCTTGGTACGCACGGGTGTGTTCGGCTGGGTCCGCAATCCCATCTTCGCTGCCATGCTCGTCTTCGCCGCCGGCATCGCTCTGATGACGCCCAACCCGCTGGCCCTGGCCGCGTTCGTGGTCCTGCTGGCGGCCATCGAGGTTCAGGTCCGTGTCGTCGAAGAGCCATACCTGGCCCGCATCCACGGCCGCGCCTACACCGATTACCGCGCCGCGGTTGGGCGGTTTGCGCCCGGCATCGGGCGCAACTAGACACCGCCGCTGAAGACGGAGGCCCCATGACGCCGGCCAATGCCCCCGCTGCCCGTGGAACCGATACTCGGACAAGAATTCCCGCAACTACGACCGAGAAATGGGGTTCTTTGGCCGCCACGACCCCGGCTGCGCATGCCCCGCCGCGGAATTCCCAAACCCGTCGACTGCATACCGACGCCACACATCACAGGTGCACCGCGATTCGGAACCATAGTTCAGCCGTTGCTGTTATATCAGCGACGACTGTACAGTTGCGGCTATGCTGACGTGTGAGGTGCGGGAATCGGCGTTGTCTCGGCTGGGCCGGGCGCTGGCCGATCCGACGCGCTGCCGAATTCTCGTCGCGCTGCTGGATGGAGTTTGCTATCCCGGCCAGTTGGCTTCGCACTTGGGATTGACCCGATCCAATGTGTCCAACCATCTGTCGTGCTTACGGGGCTGCGGCCTGGTCATCGCAACGTATGAGGGCCGCCAGGTTCGTTATGCCCTGGCCGATAGTCACCTCGCGCGTGCCCTGAGCGAGTTGGTTCAGGTCGTTCTCGCGGTGGACACCGATCAGCCTTGCGGTGGTGAGCAAGCCACGTTCGAGGAGGTCCGCACCGCGCCGGCTAGTCGATGAGCGGGCTCGCCGAATCGCGACGACAAAGCAGAACATAAGGAGGGTTGGCCGTGGTTGCACATGGACTGCTGGTTAAGGCGACCGGGACGGTGTTCACCGGGCTCGTCGGGGTGAGTGCCTATGAGGTGTTGCGCAAGGCGGTGGGAAAAGCTCCGGTCCACCGCGCGGCGGTGACCGCGACGGAATGGGGCCTGCGGGGAACCCGGCGCGCCGAGGTGGCGGCCGAGGCTGCTCGGCTGAAAGTTGCCGACGTGGTCGCCGAAGCTCGCGATCGCATCGGTGACGACGCCTCCCTTTCTGTCGACCCCGTAGGCGACGACTGCTGTAGCTGACATCGCACGCTGCGCCCTCGGCGGACAGGGCAGGTTGACATCCTTGGTAGGGATCCGCCGATATACCGCTAGGAGGGCTGATGATGCCGACCACCGCTGCGCATCCCGATGCCGACCTGAGGCTGACCGTTGTGTCTGCGACGGCGCGACGAATGCGGGTGCACGCCAGCGGGTTTCGATTCGACACCGTCCGCGCGGTGGCGATCGAGGACGCCGTTGGTATGGTCACCGGCGTCGAAGCCGTGCGGGCCTATCCGCGCACCGCCTCAGTGGTGATCTGGTACACGCCTGAGCGCTGCGACACAGCCTCCGTCCTGTCTGCGATCGCCGATGCCGAGCACATCCCGGTAGCGTCGGTGCCACCGCGTACCCCGCACTCGGCGGACGGCCGCAAGCCCGGTGTGGTGCAACGAGTCATCGACTGGAGCACGCGGGTGCGGTCGGGTTCGTGTGACGTTGAACAGCGTCGTCCTTGGGGGACGGTTAGCGATGGCTGCTGCGAGCATGATGACAGCGAGGACGCGCCGGAGCGGCTCTGGCAGGTCGTCAAGCTGCGACGCGCTGCATTGTCCGGGGTGTTGCTGACGGGGTCGGTGATCACCGCATGGGTCACTCCGCTGGGGCCGGTCGCTCTGGGTTTCAAAGTCGTCGCCTTGGCGGTGGGGGCCTCGACATTCGTGCCGTCGGCCATCAAGCGACTTACGCAGGGCCACATCGGTGTCGGCACGTTGATGACCATCGCTGCGGCCGGCGCCGTGGGTCTCGGTCAGGTCGGCGAGGCTGCCATGCTGGCGTTCTTGTTCTCCATCAGTGAGGGCTTGGAGGAATTCGCGGTGTCGCGTACGCGCCGCGGCTTGCGCGCGCTGCTGTCGCTGGTGCCGGATCAGGCCACAGTGCTGCGCGCGGGCAGCGAAACCGTGGTGGCCGCAGCCGACCTTCAGGTCGGTGATCAAATGATCGTCAAACCAGGTGAACGTCTGGCCACTGACGGCATCATTCGTGACGGTCGCACCTCATTGGACGTCTCCGCGATCACCGGTGAATCCGTACCGGTCGAAGCCGGACCCGGCGACGACGTGTTCGCCGGGTCGATCAACGGTTCCGGCGCGCTGCTGGTGCAGGTCACCGCAACGGCAGAAGACAACTCGCTGGCGCGCATCGTGCACATCGTGGAAGCCGAGCAGGCGCGCAAGGGCGCCAGTCAGCGACTGGCCGACCGCATCGCGCGACCGCTGGTGCCGGGCATCATGATCGCCGGGGCCGCGATCGCCGGGGTGGGCAGCATTTTCGGTAGCCCTGCCGTCTGGATCGAACGTGCTCTGGTGGTACTGGTTGCTGCCTCGCCATGCGCATTGGCCATCGCGGTGCCCGTGTCGGTGGTGGCGTCCATCGGGGCGGCCGCCCGGTTCGGTGTACTCATCAAAGGTGGCGCCGCCCTGGAAGGCATGGGCACCATCGGCGCAATTGCCCTGGACAAGACCGGAACCCTGACGGCCAATCGGCCCGCGGTCATCGAGGTCGCCACCACTGGGGGCGCCACTCACGAAGACGTGCTGGCGGTGGCAGCCGCGCTGGAGGCCCGCAGCGAGCACCCACTGGCCGCGGCTGTTCTCGCCACGACCCGAACGTCGGTCGCCGCGGCCAGCGACGTGCAAGCCATCCCCGGCGCCGGATTGACCGGCCGAGTCGACGGCCACGATGTCCGACTGGGACGCGCCGGCTGGCTCGATCCAGCCGACCTCACCGAGGACGTCATGCGCATGCAACACGCCGGAGCCACAACGGTTCTCGTCGAACGCGACGGGCGGCTACTCGGGGCCATCGCCGTGCGCGACGAACTACGTCCGGAAGCCGCCGAGGTCGTCGCCGAATTGCGAGCCGGCAACTACCAGGTGGCGATGCTCACCGGCGACAATCGCGCCACCGCTTCAGCTTTGGCCGCCGAAGCCGGAATCGAGCACGTGTACGCCGAGCTGCGTCCTGAGGACAAGGCACACCTGGTCACAGAGCTACGTGCCCAGCGGCGGACCGCGATGGTTGGCGACGGCGTCAACGATGCTCCGGCCCTGGCCGCCGCCGACCTGGGAATCGCTATGGGCGCCATGGGAACCGACGTCGCCATCGAAACCGCCGACGTCGCGTTGATGGGCCAAGACCTGCGCCATCTGCCCCAAGCGCTGCACCATGCCCGCCGTTCCCGGCAGATCATGTTGCAAAACGTCGGGCTATCGCTAGCGATCATCACCGTGCTGATGCCGCTGTCGCTGTTCGGGACCCTGGGTTTGGCTGCGGTGGTATTCGTGCACGAGCTCACCGAGGTCGTCGTCATCGCCAATGGCGTGCGCGCCGGACGCATCAAACCACTTGCTGGGCCAAGGCCATCGAGTCACGATTCAACGTAACGATGCAACGAATCTACGGCCCGTCCAGGATCGTCAAGTACCGCCGTGGCGGCGGTATCAGGACGCGATGTCGGCCCTGGTCGCCAATTGATTGCCCATGCCGTCGCGTCTCCCCCGCAGCGAATCCCCGAAGTGCGCGTGACTCGCGGGGGTTACCCGTTCGAGTGGGCTACGGCATCCTGAGCCCGACGAGCGCCCCGGTAAGAAAGGTAAGCACAAGTGAGTGGACCAGAAACGCCAGCTAAGCAGGTCGGGTCGCACCCGGTTATGCATCTCTCAGAGTTGCTGCACGCGCCGGTCCTGGCCCGGTCGGGCGAGGCTGTGGGCCGGGTGCAGGACGTGATCGTGCGGCTGCGCGGCGCCGACGAGTATCCGTTGGTGAGTGGGATCGTCGCTGTGGTGGGGAGGCGGCGGGTGTTCATCGGCAGCCCCTCCATTTCTCAGTACGCCCCAGACCGCGTGGTATTGGCGACACACAAAATCGATCTGCGCGGTTTCGAACGCCGCGACGGCGAGGTGTTGCTGCGCACTGATGTGCTAGGACACCGGTTGATCGATGTGGCTGCCGTGGAGTTGGTACGCGCCTATGACGTGGAGCTCGAAGATACCGGCGGCGGGTGGGTGCTTGCCCGTCTGGATACTCGCCGCCCGGCGCGGTTCTTCGGACTAGTCAAAAGTCGGGGTGGGCATGCGGCCCGAGATTGGAAGGCATTCGAACCACTGATCGGCCACGCCCGCTCCGGTGCATCGCGACGTCAGTCAGGCCGGCTCGGCGGGTTCAAACCCGCGGACATCGCTGATCTTCTCGAAGACGCTGACAAAGCCGAGGGTGGGGAGATCCTCGACCGGGTCCGCAGCGACCCGGAATTGGAAGCCGACGTGTTCGAAGAACTCGACCCTGACAAGGCCAGCCGATTGCTCAATGACATGGCCGATGACGAGGTCGCCGCACTATTGGGCCGGATGCGCGCCGACGACGCCGCCGACGCGATCGCAGACCTGCGTCAATCGCGGCGCCGGCGCGTGCTGGAGCTGATGCCGGGCCCGCAGCGCACGAAGGTGATCACCCTGATGGGCTTTAACCCCGACAGTGCCGGCGGCCTGATGAACGTCGACTTCGTCTCCTGCGCCGCAAGCACCACTGCCGGCACGGCGCTGGCACTGATCGCGGGCGCCACGACGATACAGCCCGAGGCATTGGTCAAGATGCATGTCCTTGATGAAGACAACCGCCTGGCTGGTGTCGTGTCGGTGATCGACCTGCTGCAAGCCGAACCCGGTCAAACCGTTGAAGCACTGATGGATTGCGACCCAATTCGAATCGGCGCTGAAGCCGATCTGACCGACGTCGCCCTATTGATGGCCGACTTCAACCTCTACTCCATCCCCGTCGTCGACGGCCAGGACCGCGTGCTCGGGGTTGTCACCGTCGACGACGTGCTAGAAGCCACCATCCCCGAGGATTGGCGTCGCCGCGAACCCGCCCCCCGCCCGGTCCGCGAAATCACCCCACCGCATGACGATCGCGACGCGCCTGCACCAGAGAGTGAGGCGCCGTGACCTCCGGCGAGAAGGCCACCGGCCACGCAGCAGCGACTCACCGATCCGAGTCGCCACCACCGAAGCGCACCGCTGTGCTTGACTCGGCTCACCTCGGTGATATCGAGGGCGCCTTCGGGCGCATTAACGTCGCGGAAACCGACCATCCCCGCACTTTCAAGACGCGGCTGCTGACGCTGCTTGCCATTATCGGTCCCGGAATCATTGTGATGGTCGGCGATAACGATGCCGGCGGGGTGGCCACCTACACCCAAGCTGGCCAAAATTATGGCTACTCCCTGCTGTGGGTGCTACTCCTGCTCATCCCGGTGCTCATCGTCAACCAAGAGATGGTGGTCCGGCTCGGCGCGGTTACCGGCGTCGGACACGCCCGCTTGATCAACGAACGCTTCGGCCGCGGCTGGGGCTGGTTCTCCGTCGGCGACCTGTTCCTGCTCAACTTCCTCACGATCGTCACCGAGTTCATCGGCATCACTTTGGCCGCCACCTACATCGGTATCTCCAAATACATTGTCGTTCCGGTCTCAGCGATCGCGCTCATCGCGATCATGGCCAGCGGCAGCTTTCGCCGGTGGGAGCGGGCTATGTTCGTCTTCATCGCCATCACTTTGGTGCAGATCCCAATCCTGTTGATGGCGCACCCACAGTGGGCCCAGGCCGCCAAATCATTTGTGGTGCCGAACATCTCCGGTGGCGTGACCTCGGATGCGGTGCTTTTGATCATTGCCATCGTCGGCACCACCGTGGCGCCTTGGCAGCTGTTTTTTCAGCAGTCCAACGTCGTCGACAAGCGCATTACACCTCGATTTATGGGCTACGAGCGCGCCGATACGGTGTTGGGGGCGTTCATCGTGGTGATCGGCGCCACCGCGCTGGTCATGATCGGCGATTGGGCGGCGCGCTCCACTGGCACAGCAGGTGGTTTCACCGACGCCGGCGCCATCTCGCATCTGCTGGGCCAACACAATTCGACGCTCGGCTGGTTGTTCGCGATCGTGCTGATGGACGCCTCGATCGTCGGCGCCGCCGCAGTGACCCTGGCCACCAGCTACGCCTTTGGCGACGTATTCGGCCTGAAACACTCGCTGCACCGGGGGTTCGCCGATGCCAAACCGTTCTACCTTTCTTACAGCGCGATGGTGTCGTTTGCGGCGGCGATCGTGCTGATTCCTGGCGCCCCCCTTGGGTTGATCACCACCGCCGTGCAGGCCCTCGCTGGCTTGCTGTTGCCCAGCGCCAGCGTGTTCCTCCTGCTGCTGTGCAACGACCGGGAAGTATTGGGCCCCTGGGTGAATCGGCCCTGGCTCAACTGGGTTGCCGGGCTGATCGTCGGCGTCCTGCTGTTGCTGTCGGGAATCCTGATGGCGACTACCTTGTTCCCCGGCCTCGACGTGATCGTTGTCGCCGGCTACCTGGCACTGACCTTGGTCATACTCGCCGCAGCCACGGTACCGGCACTTCGTTGGATGGGTCGCCGCCAGCCCTCACCACCGGCGGCATCGAGCCCGGCGCGGCCTATTGACCGCAATAGCTGGCGAATGCCACCACTGACCTTGTTAGAGCCCGTGACGTGGTCGCCAGGGACCCGTCTAGGCATGATTGCGCTGCGCGGCTACCTCGTCGTCGGCGCCGTCCTGCTCATCGTCAAGGCTGTCCAGCTCAGCGGCCGATGAATTTGGGCCAATCCGAAAGGTCACCAAATGAGCACGCCACGCAACGGGCGATTCGCCGCGGAAGCCAACTACCTACCGCACTACAACGACATCCAGCAGATCACAGGAACTGCCATCCTCGCCACCATCGCGGTCGCCCTGGCAGTGGCATTCATCATCATCCAACGTCGACGACGCCGCGCGCGCACCAAACAAAGCCATGTCGGTGGCCCCCGACGCTCCCGCGTCTCAAGACCTTTTAGCACCCGCAGGAGCGATTAATGGCCCAAACCAATGTGCCTCGGTGGAAATGGTTGACAACGAGCGTAATCCTGCTCTTCGCTGCTGCGCTGCAATTCGCTCCACCTGTATCAGCGGATCAAACTGACGATGACTTCCTCGCCGCGCTCAAGAAACACGGGATCGTCTTTACCAACCGCGATGTCGCGATCACGGCCGGCCATAAAGTGTGCACCGGACTCGATGCAGGCCAGACGCCGGCCAACCTGATTTTGTCGCTGGTAAAAGACACCGACCTGTCGGCACACGTGGCCGGCTATTTCTTCGGCACCGCAGTCAATGCCTACTGCCCGCAATACCGCCCGGATACCACTGTGCCGGGAGCATAGACCAAGAAGACGGACAAATGGCGCACCACTAGCGGCCACGGGGCACTCAGCGGGCGGCGTAGCCCCTTGCACTCGCACCCCACCGACGCAACGACACATCGTTCGTGAAATTCGACGGATAACGAAACGGCTCGTCACCCATCCTCGAGTCCGAATCTGCTTCACCCCAACATACTCGTCGTGCTCGAGCAGGTTGAACGGTGGTTTGGGTTACTCACCAATTAGAAGCCTGCCGGAGCGCACGCCACTCAATCCAGGCCGTCGAGAATGACATCTCAGACAATCTTCGTCTAGCAAGGCTAGCGACCTCGGCATCACCCTAGCCATGTTGAGGGACTGCGCGCACGCCGTGATGGCTCAGCTGGTGTACTCGAGGCGAGTCATCATGCCGGCCTCTTGGTGATAGGTGTTGTGGCAGTGGAACATCCAGACGCCGGGGTTGTCCGCGACGAGGACGGCGCTCAATTTCTGCTTGGGCAGTACGTTGACGGTGTCTTTGCGGGGGCCGGGCGTGCCATCGGGCTTGATCACCTGGAAAGTGTGTCCGTGCAGGTGCATCGGGTGGTACATCATGGTGGTGTTGTCGAATGCCAGCGTGGCGCGTTGGCCCTGGCGTACCTGTAGCGGCTTGGTCTTGCTGTAGGGCTCGCCGTTGATCAGCCAATCATACTTCGTCATGTCGCCACTGAGGACCACCGGGAGATTCACATCGGATTTGGCCACACCCAAATCGACTTCCGGTGCGGCGGAGAACATTTCGACGGTGCCGACTCGCTTGTTGAGTTCGGGCGGCTGGAAACCCGGATCAGGGGCGTTACCGGCGCCGGTGGAGAGCACAGCCCGCGCCAGCGCATTTTTGCCTTCGGCAAGAGCGACCAGCGGGAAAACGCCATCGGCGGCGGTGACGACGACGTCGTAGCGTTCGGCCATGCCGATCAGTAGCGCGTCGACCTCGGTGGGCACTACGGGGTAGCCGTCGGTGTGGGTGACGGTCATCGAGTGCCCGGCTAGCGCGACGCGGAACGCGGTGTCGGAGCCGGAATTGATGATCCGGATCCGGATGCGCTGTCCGGGCTTGGCGCTGAATGTGGTGGGAGCGGCGGGAATACGGCCGTTGATGAGGTAGTGCGGATAGGCAATATCGCCTGGATCGCCGCCGAGCAGATTGCTGGTCCCGACGCCGTCCATCTCCATGGCGGGCATGTTTCCCATGCCGGGCATGCTGCTCATGCTGGGCCTGCGCTGATTGGTCAAATCGTCGTAGAGCTGCCTGGGGGTCTTGCCGACGCCGTCGGTCCAGTCGTCGAGTACGACGATCCATTCGGCGTCGTAGCGGCCCGACTCTCGGGGGTCATCGATGATCACGGGCAGATACAGACCATAGTCGGCGTCCAGGCCGACGTGCGGATGCGCCCAATAGGTGCCGGGGTGAGGTACCGAAAAGCGGTAGGTGAAGTCGCGGCCGGCGTCGATGTTCGGGGTGGCGGGTGCGACGCCGTCCATGTCGTTGCGCAGCGCGATGCCGTGCCAATGCACCGAGGTGGCCGAATCGAGCCGGTTGGTGACCGTGACCGCGAGTTCGTCACCGACATTGGCGCGGATCACGGGCCCCGGGATGGCGTTACCGTAGGCCATCGTGCGCACAGTGATGCCACCGAGGTCGATTGTTGTCGGTTGAGGCGTCAGTGCCGCCGTTACGGTGCGCCCGGTGTGGGGCCGCGCCGCCTCGGCAGCAGCGATGGCGGCCGCCATCGCCGTGTTGCCGGTATGTGTTTGCTCGTCGGATCGGCCGCAGGCGGCCAGGGCGAACCCGCCGGCAACGGTGGCAGCCATAAAACTCCGCCTGCTAAGTCGCGCCCTGTCAAAAGTCAATTCGCGCACGCCTGTACCTGTCTTTCATTGCGCCGTTCGGTGTTTCGTTCGATCCGAAAGAGCCGCGTCCCGCTCCGCCGAGCTTGAATATACCGCATGGGGGTATTGCTGTACCGTTGGGTTGGCCGCACTGAAAGCATATACAGGAAGGATTTTTAGATGGGACTGGCGCAGAGGCTGTTCGCTGATCATCGGCACGGTGACGGGTCCGGGTGGGTACTCAACTATCCCCGTACTTACGAATGGGCCACCAATGCGTGGTCTCTGGGGCTACGTGCGCGCATGTGGGACCGGCTGGTCGGGCTATCCGGCGCCGAGCCCGGCAATAGGGTGCTCGACGTCGGCTGCGGGACCGGATACTTCACTCGACGAATCGCACGGGCGGTGCACCCGGGTGGCAGCGTTGTCGGGATCGATCCTTCACAATCGATGGTGGACTACGCCGCGCGGCGTGCGCCGGCGAACGCGGCCTTTCAGGTTGCCTCCGCCGAAGATCTGCCCTTCTCCGACCAATCGTTCGACGTGGTGGTATCTAGCTTGGCGTTTCACCACTTTCCAGTCGACCGACGTGCCGACGCAGTGCGGCAAATGTTTCGAGTTCTGCGACCGGGCGGGCGGCTATGCATCGCCGATCTTCGCCCCTCGGGCGGTGGCACCTTGCACCGGATTGCTGCTGTTTTCAACGCCCATGCCAGGGAGCAGAACCGGCTACACCAGCTCGATGAGCTGATTACCGATGCGGGGTTCTCCATCGTCGGCACCGGTGACCGATTGTTGCTGCACTACATCACGGCGCAAAGGCCGCTGGGTCGATGAACCCGGTGGTAGGTGCGGCGGGGCACTGGTTGTAATCGATATGCCGGGCCGACGGTGACGGTCGATCTCGGGCACAACTATGCCGGCCGTCGTGCAGTCCGTGGAGCGTCGTCAGCATCTGGTCAGGCGCAACCTAGGACTGCTCGACCGCCAAAGGCCCCGGTTTACATATACGGGTACGGGGTATATTCTGCTTCTATGTCCACCGGGCGCGCAGTGAACTGCTCATCGGCGACGCACACCATGAGCTGCGAATCCGCGCATCGGAAATACCCCGGCTCATCCTCGGTTTTCTCGCATATCGCCAGGGCCGGTGTGTCGTGATATTCGGCGGCGCTAGCGGGTTGCCTCGGCTCCGGTATGTAGTGGCCGTGGGGGCTGCGGCGTGGTTGACGGCGTGGGTTCTCATCGGTGCCCACAGCGTGATGGGGCATTCGCAGTCTTCGGTGTCGCAGTCTTCGATGTCGCAGTCGGCGCATGCGTTGGTGGCTTCGCTGGGTGGTGAGTTCACCGTTGATGTCGATCATCCGCATGTGGGCAAGGGTTCCTCGGGCGACCATCACGAGCAGTTCACCACGGCGGTGCTGCCGCGCTCGGGCGCGGTGGTGGCTGCGTTAATCGCGTTGAGTGCGGTGGCCGCCGTGGCGCTGACCGGTGGGCTGGCCCGGTTTGGGGTGCCCGCCGGGCGCGGCCCCCCGCGCGCCCCGGCTCTTTCTGTTACCGGTCAAGACGTGTTGACCCGGTTCTGCTTGTCTCGTCGCTGACTGGTCAGCGCCAGGTCGTTTGCAGCACGTGTGTGCTCGGCGGCTGGTGATCGCTGACCCCTGTCAAGTGCCGCACTGATTCGCGGCGTTCGCAAGAAAGCGACGATTCTCATGACCGATGTTTTGTCTTTCGATAACTATGTTCACCCGATCCCGGCGCTCAAAGTTGTTCAGCCACGTGAGTGCGCCCTGCCCGGCACCGACACCTATCGGCGTCC
Source organism: Mycobacterium sp. NGS33 (assembly GCF_059812885.1). Lineage (NCBI taxonomy): Bacteria > Bacillati > Actinomycetota > Actinomycetes > Mycobacteriales > Mycobacteriaceae > Mycobacterium > Mycobacterium sp. NGS33. The sequence goes on from NZ_JCALDN010000013.1 coordinate 81,399, forward strand.
CGGTGCGATGGTGGGCCATACCCCGGTGCTGCGCATTGAGGCGCCGTTCGCCCCGCCCGGACGCGGGTTTTGGGCCAAGCTGGAAGGGTTCAATCCCGGCGGCAGCATGAAAGACCGCCCGGCCCTGCACATGGTCGAAGCCGCCCGGGCCCGCGGCGAATTAGCTCCCGGGGCGCGCATCGTGGAATCCACCAGCGGCAGCCTGGGGTTGGGGCTGGCGTTGGCCGGCCAGGCCTATGGGCATCCGGTCACCGTGGTCACCGACACCGGCATGGAGCCGATCGTGCGTCACATGCTGGCCGCCTACGGCGCCGATGTCGAGCTGGTCACCGAGCCGCACCCGGTGGGGGGCTGGCAACAGGCCCGTAAAGACCGGGTCGCCCAGCTGTTGGCCGCCGAGCCGGGGGCCTGGTGCCCCGACCAGTACAGCAACCCCGACAACATCACCGGCTACCGGTCGTTGGCGTTGGAGCTGCTTGATCAGCTCGGCGGGGTGGATGTGCTGGTGTGCTCGGTGGGCACCGGCGGGCATTCGGCCGGGGTGGCGCGGGTGCTGCGCGAGTTCAACCCGGCGATGAAGCTGATCGGGGTCGACACCATCGGCTCGACTATTTTCGGTCAGCCGGTGGCCAGCCGGTTGATGCGCGGGCTGGGCTCGAGCATCTATCCGCGCAACATCGACTACGCCGCCTTTGACGAGGTGCACTGGGTGGCCCCGCAGGAGTCGGTGTGGGCGTGCCGCACTTTGGCGGCCAGCAACTTCGCCAGCGGCGGCTGGAGCGTGGGGGCCGTGGCGCTGGTCGCGGGCTGGGCCGCGCGCACCTTCCCGCAGGACACCCGCATCGCCGCGGTGTTTCCTGACGGTCCGCAACGCTACTTCGACACCATCTACAACGACGACTACTGCCACCAGCACCAGCTGTTGGATTGGCAACCCGTCGCCGAGCCCACCGTCATCACCGACCCCACCCAGCAGGTGGTGACCTCCTGGACTCGCACCAGCACCGTCGTCAATCCCGCACTGATCGCAGCCGCATGAGGGATTTCCTCACCCGGTTTCGAGGCTTCGACCGGCCCAGCCAGGTCCTGATGCTCAACCAGTTCGGCATCAACATGGGTTTCTACATGCTGATGCCGTATCTGGCCGGGTACCTGGCTGGCCCGCTCGGGCTGGCGGCCTGGGCGGTCGGATTGGTGCTCGGCGTGCGGAATTTCTCCCAGCAGGGCATGTTCATCGTGGGCGGCACACTGGCCGACCGGGTGGGCTATAAGCCGTTGATCGTGGCTGGATGTCTGCTGCGCACAGGCGGATTCGCGCTGCTTGTGGTGGCCCAGTCGTTGCCGGCTGTGCTGATCGCCGCGGCGGCCACCGGGTTCGCCGGCGCGTTGTTCAACCCGGCGGTGCGGGCCTATCTGGCCGCTGACGCCGGAGATCGCCGGGTGGAGGCCTTCGCCATATTCAACCTCTTCTATCAGGCCGGAATCCTGTTGGGTCCGCTGGTCGGACTGGTCCTGGTGGCCGTCGACTTTCAGGTCACGGCGGCGGCAGCGGCGGCCGTGTTCGCAGTGCTGACCGTGGCGCAGCTGTTGGCGTTGCCGCGACGCGGTGTCGATTCGGCGCCGCAGCAGAAGTCGTTCCTGCAGGACTGGCGGGTTGTCGCCCGCAATCGGCCGTTCCTGCTCTTCGCGGCGGCGATGATCGGCTCCTACGTATTGACCTTCCAGGTGTACCTGGCGCTGCCGCTGCAGGCGTCGATGCTGACGCCGCGCTCTGGAAAGGCTTTGGTTGCAGCTCTTTTCGTTGTCTCTGGCCTGGTTGCGGTGATCGGACAGCTGCGCATCACCCGCTGGTTCACCAAACGCTGGGGATCCGGACGTAGCCTGGCCATCGGTGTGGCCATCCTGGCGGCCTCGTTCGTGCCGCTGACGGTCGTCCCCGACGGCCATCGGTTCGGGACACCCGCGGCGGTGGGGGCCCTGCTGGTGTCGGCGGCGCTGCTGGCCGTCGGTTCGGCCGCGGTCTTCCCGTTCGAGATGGACACCGTCGTCTCGCTGGCCGGAGGCCGGCTCGTGGCCACCCATTATGGGTTCTACAACACCATCGTCGGAGCCGGAATCCTCGTCGGCAACCTGGCTACCGGATCGATATTCGGTGCGGCACAACGGCTGAGCGCCGGCGCACTGGTTTGGGGCGGGCTGGTTCTCATCGGCATCATCGCCGCAGTTGCCCTCTACCGTCTCGAACCCGCACGCGACCTGCAACCGGCTCATTCCGAGCTTGGCGGCTTCCAAGCGGCGGTACCGGCGATAACCGGCCGGGGCCGACGCCGGCGATTCACACCGCCACATGGCAAGGCATCTGTGTCCCCGTCTCCTGGTCATCCTGTCGGACGCCGGCCCGCGATGACGACGACTCTGACCCCAAAGAGTCGCCGCAGAATGGCATCGGCACGCAACCAGGCGCAAGATTGCTCACGTTCGGTCACCTCGATGTCGTCACCTGGTAATGACCCATGTGAATCCGCAGGATCCACCGTTAAGCACCCGATCGGCGCGAAATCCCCATGCGATTAAGGGATTCGACGTGAACAGCTGCCAACGGCTCGGCCGGGGGCATCGCCTGCCGGGTGAGTCCTTATGTGTCCGGGCCGATAGATCGAAGCCGCGAGTTGGTGTTGTCGTGCGAGCGGGCCGACGCACCGATTACCGCCTCGGTAGAGGAATGCCAGCTCGGGCGCCGCTATACCTCCGGTGGGTAGGGGTATTTGGGATGGAGGTGCAATTGTGCGCGTCAGTCCCTGCGGCCCGACTGCTGATATCTGCTTGAGCTGCAGCATTAGGGCCGCCAGGAGGCACGATCGCGGCCCGGGCACGATGCGGTATCGACCGCCCTATGTATGGCATACCCCCCTATAGACAGGTACAGTTGAGACACTATGAAACCCGGCGGCGCAGGCAGTTCGGTGCGGTTGCGCGCTGTCGTCGCGATCGCGGCTGCAGTGTGGCTGGCCCTCGGCGCCCTGGGGTGCGGGCTGGTGCATTTCGCTCCTCTCGCGTTTGACCCACCGCACGCCTTCGTGACATCGGCGGATGGCGGGTCTGGCACTGGCGGGCCCGGGATGCAGGCCGACCATGCTTCGCTTTACCGCGGCCTGGCCGCCAAATGCTCCAAGGTGTTCGGGGCTATGCCGGTGCCGGGGCCGGTTACCGCGCTGGTGGAACTCGGTCTCGCGGTCGCGGTGGTCGCCGTCGCAGGTTCGCGGGTCAAACTTGTGGTGCCGGTCGGGCGGGCCCCGCCCCGCGCGGCTGCCATTGCCTTCACCGGTCGAGACCTCTTGACGCGGTTCTGCATAGCTCGCCGGTGATCGGCCGGCGGCAGGCCATTGTGTTACGCCACGAGGATCGGTGAGCACTCGCTCACCATCACCAATCTCTGCCGCCCCTTTCGCCCGGATGAATGCCGGGCCATTGAACACATCAATCCTCCCTGACGCTGTCTAGCCGAATCAGGCGACGCGGCTTCCATGCCGCGGCGACCGCACCAGCGCCTTAACACACCGCAGCGGACGGGGTCAGCCCATGTCCGTAATCCCAAGTCTCCAAGGAGAAATCCATGTTCTCACTCACCGTCGCCCCGCAAATGTTGACGGCGGCGACCGGTAACCTGCAGGGCATCGGCTCGGCGATGAGCGCCGAAAACGCGGCCGCGGCCACACCGACGACCGGGGTGGGTCCCGCCGCCGCCGATGAGGTGTCGGCGTTGACGGCGCTGCAGTTTGCCGCGCACGCGCAGATGTACCAGGCCGTCAGCGCCCAAGCTGCGGCGATCCACGAATTGGTCGCGAAAACCCTTGGTGTCAGCGCTGACTCGTATGCGCTCACCGAGGCCGCCAACGCGATCGCGGCCGGCTAAGCATTCCGAGGTGAAATGATGGATTTCGCAGCTTTGCCACCCGAGATCAACTCGGCAAGGATCTATGCCGGTCCGGGGCCGGGCTCGATGCTGGCCGCAGCGTCGGCCTGGGAGGGGCTCGCCGAGCAGCTATATGCGGAGGCCGCTTCGTATTCCTCGGTAGTTGCGGAGCTGACCAGCGGACCGTGGCTAGGTCCAGCGTCGACGGCGATGGCCGCCGCGAGCGCCCCCTTCGTGGCGTGGATGGACACCACTGCCGCCACGGCACAGCAGACGGCTTCGCAGGCCATGGAGGCCGCGGCCGCCTATGAGGCAGCCTTTGCGATGACGGTGCCGCCACCAGTCATCGCGGCCAACCGCAGCCTGTTGCTGTCGCTGATCGCGACCAACATCCTCGGGCAAAACACGCCCGCGATCGCGGCCACCGAGGCACAGTACACGGCGATGTGGGCCCAGGACGCCGCCGCGATGTATGGCTACGCGGCCGCCTCGGCCAGTGCGTCGCTCCTGACCCAGTTCATCCCGCCGCAGCCCACCAGCAACCCGGCCGGCCTGGCCGGACAGGGGACCGCGGTCGGCCAAGCTGTCGGCAGCTCGGCCAGCACCGACACCCAGGCGGTCCTGTCACAGGTGACCTCCACGGTGCCCACGGCTCTGCAGCAGCTCGCCTCGCCGCTATCGTCCACGTCCGAGTCGTCCACGGGGTCGCTGTCGTCGCTGAGTTCGTCGCTCAGTTCCATGAATCCGGCGTTGTCGATGACAAGTTCGGTCGGGTGGATATCGAGTTCGCTGCTCTCGAACGCGAATCAGATGAAGAATTTGATGCCGGCCGTCACCGCCGCCAGCACCGCAGCTTCGGGACCGGGGTTGACGGGCGCGCTCGCGTCCGGCGCGCTGGGAGCACCCGGCTCAGCAGGACTCGGCGGGGCGGCCGTGTCGGCGGGAGTGGGCCGCGCGGCCACGGTCGGGGCGTTGTCGGTGCCCCAAACCTGGGCTTCGGCGGCCCCGGCAATGAGTCCTGCCGCGACGGCGCTGCCCAGCACCAGCCTGGCCACTGCCCCAGGAGCCACAACGGGGGCTCCCGCAAGCATGCTCGGCGCGCCGCTGGCAACGATGCCCGGGCGCGGCATAGGCAACGTCGGCGAAACCGACCTTCGCTTCATGCCCCGCCTGACAGTGGTACCGCCCTCGGCGACCGTCGGATAACAAAGGAGAGCACCAATTCGTTTTGGCAGGCGGCCATCACGCCGGCCACGTCGAGCAAAACTGATGATTTCCAGGTAAGGAAACACTCCAATGACTACACGCTTTATGACCGATCCGAACGAGATGCGATCCATGGCAGGCCGTTTCGATGTGCACGCCCAAACCGTCGAAGATGAAGCTCGCAAGATGTGGGCGTCCTCGCTGAACATTGCCGGTGCCGGATGGAGCGGGACCGCTCAGGCCGCGTCCTACGACACCATGGGCCAAACGAACACCGCGTTCCGCAACATCGTCACCATGCTGCACGGGGTGCGCGACGGCCTGATCCGCGACGCCAACAACTACGAACAGCAAGAGCAAGCCTCACAGCAGATGCTAGGCAGTTAGGAGAACCGACGATGAGCATCAACTACCAATTCGGCGACGTCGACGCCCACGGCGCCCTGATCCGCGCCCAGGCCGCTTCCTTGGAGGCCGAGCATCAGGCCATCATCCGCGATGTGCTTGCCGCCGGGGACTTTTGGGGCGGTGCGGGTTCGGTGGCCTGCCAAGAGTTCATCACCCAGTTGGGCCGCAACTTCCAGGTCATCTACGAGCAGGCCAACGCCCATGGGCAAAAAGTCCAAACCGCCGGGGCCAACATGGCCTCCACCGACAGCGCCGTTGGATCCAGCTGGGCCTAGTACGTCCTCAGCCGCAGCTCGATCGCACAGGTAACGCAAAATCACGACTTGCGTATTGTCGATCGATACCGAGCACTTCCCCAGGGGGGGGTATTGAACTCGAAAGCTGTTGCTGCATCATGCCTTTGGAGGGTTGAGCCACATCGACATGAACGCCACAATGTAACACAAGCCCGGCAAAGGACACGGCCGACTGGAGTGACGGCTTCGATACAGCGGCAGCTGCCGGTCCCGAGGATCTCGCGCTCGCCGGTCAATAGGCGGGCGACAGACGCGCTGGCGACTACAACGCCGTTGCGGTTATCGCTCTAGCTGGCCCAAGGTGGCCGCGGCTTCGGTGGGAGCAGATAGTGCTTTCAGATTCGATGCCGCGCCGGCATTTTCGTTGACGGTAATGATCGATCGGTCATGTACCAGATCAGTGCTCCGGGCGCCCCTGGGCGCTGCAGCGCGACCCGCCTGCGCGGTACCAGGCATATTGAGCAGCCCGCCTTTGCTATGCCTGTGAATTCGGCGCCGTCTTTCCTCGACAGTATGAAGGCATCTCGTGCCTGGTATCCAGCTGAACGGTCTACGGATTTGGACGGAACGCAGCAGCCGACCGTCCACGATTGCATCCATCGCAATGCCCGTTCTGCGAGCGCCTCGCGCTGACGTCGTTACCGGGGCTTGGCGATGCGTGGACGCATCAGAGCGGCGAGGTCGTCGCGGCTGGCCGTGCCGGTTTTGCCCATCGCATTGTAGATGTGGTTCTCGACGGTACGGACCGACAGCGTCAGTCTCGCAGCGATCTCACGGTTAGACAACCCTTCACCGAGGAGCATCACGATTTCTCGTTCGCGACCGGTCACCGGCACCCGCTCGGCGGCCTGCCGAAGCGCCGGTGTGCTGGCGCCGCCGCACTGCTGCGCGAACGCCTCGGCGCGCGTCGAGCATGCCAACGCCGACCCGCGTTTGTCCTGTCGGCGATATGCGATAGCTGCGTGGGCGGTCGCGTCCATCGCCGCAACCCGATCACCCATGCGCTCGAATTCCTGCGACACCCACGCTAATACAGCCGCATCCCCGACATGAAGAGCCTCAGCGAATCGGGCCGCAACACCGGCGCGTGGTCCTTCCACGATCGTTTCGAGCTCGCGTAAGCGCGGCGCACTGGAATCGTCACCAAACTGCACCGCGGTCTGCAGACACATCACTTCGGCAGCGAATTGCCCATTGGCGCTGGCGATCCCGGCCGCCGAGAGCGTCATCGCGATTGCATTGCTGACAGCGCCCTGGCAGGCGGCCACCCACGCGCGAGCCAGCTCGTACTCGTAGTCGAGGTAGCGCCAACCCGGATGCCGCTGCTGCTCAAGCCGGGCAAGTGCGGCGACGGCATCACCGGTTGATCCGCGCATGGCGAGCGCGATCGTGTGTGGGATCTGGCAGCGGTACACCCATCCGTTGCGCTCGCCGGACGCCGCCAACGTGTCGATGACGGGTTCAAGAAGCGCGCATGCGGCATCGAGGCGGCCCGCGCCAAGAGCGGCGCGAGCCGCGACGGGAGCACTCTGTAGGTGGCCCGGGCCTGAAACGTTGGACGCCCGTTGGCGCAGCCACTCGGCCGCTGCCCGGGCTTCCGGTATCTGACCAGCCAGCAACAGAGCGCCGACGTGCGCGTCAGTGATGATGACGAAGCCACGCACCGCCACGGGGTATCCGGTGTTCGCGGCGACCGCGGCTTCGCTGGTGCGACCGGCGTCCCCTGCGGCAACAGTTCTAGCCCACGCTATAAAGCGCGCGGCCACATCGGATAGCTGTTCCAGCACAACACCTTTCGACGCTTCGCGGGCGGCGTAGGGCCTGCCCATCGCCGCCCAGTACACGGTGAGAAAGGCGTTGATGCAGCTGCGCGCCTGCGCCGGTATCGCGCGCGTCGCGTCGTCAATCAGCCTTTTTGCCCCTTGGGGATCCGCGAGGGTGAACAGCCTGTTGGTGGCCCGCAGATTGGCGAGCCTGGCACGCTCGCCGTCGGCCAATTCGCTAGTGGGCATGTCCGCGAGTACCGCGTCGGCCTCCTCGCCTCGGCTCAGCGACGATAAGACATACGCGCGCAGGAAATTCGCTTCCGGGCCCCCGCCAGCGCGGATGGCCGCATCGGCGAGCCGATCGGCCAGGGGCAGATCCATCAGCCACACCGCCCCCGGAGCAGCTCTGGTCAGAAGGTCGGCGTCCGGCTCAAGGTCGGAGTCGAGGCTCAACACCGCTCGCCGCACCACCGCCCGCACGTCGGCGCGGCCGGCAGTGGCGAGTTCAGCCGCGACCAATCCCCGCAACCGGCGCAGCCTGGTGGGTGCCGCACGCCGCTTACGCACCTCGGCATACAGCGGATGCGCCACCCGCACCTCGACACGACCGTCGACCTGGTCCAGCGTGAGGAGGCCGCGCACGTCGGCCTCCTCGACAGCCGCGGGATCGGTGATACGCGTAAGCGACCCCAGCTCGATCGGCTCGCCGACCGCCAGCACATCGACTACATCGTTCACCGGTGCCGGCAGGGCACCGATGCGCGATTCGATCAGTTCAGCCAAATCGGGCGGCACGACCGGGTCGCCGACCCAGCACCAACGACCGTGCTGCTCGACGAGCCGGCCATCGGCGATCTCCTGCTCCACGATGTTGCGCAGGTACAAAACGTTGCCGCAGGTCAGGTTCCATAAGCGGCGGACAGCGTCTGGATCCAAACGTCCACCCAGGGTCGCCAATAGCAGCTCGGTCGTTTCCTCAGGTGACAATGGCCGCAGATCGAGCCGTCCGAATTGGGCAACCTTCCACAGCTCACGCGTCCCCGCGCTGATCGGTTCCCCGTCCCGCAACGTCAGGATGAGCTTGGCCGCGCGGCGCTGGACGATCTGATGCAACACAAAAGTCGACGCGTCATCGAGCAAACTGACGTCGTCAACGCCGATCACCACTTGGCTCCCGCCCGATGCCGCTATCAGCGATTCGATCACGCTGCCTACCAGTTGTAGCGTGTCACCCACGGCCGATCCGGCCCAATGAGCGAAGGCGCCCAGCGGGATTTTTTGCGACGACGATGTCGCCACGGCCCAATGGGTTTCGCATCCTTTTGATGCCGCAAACGACAGCGCTTCGCGGGCGATCCGGCTCTTGCCGATACCGGCAGACCCATGAATGACCATCCCGCAAGGATCCGGATCCCACAGCACGGCCTCGATGAGCCGCATCTCCTCGGCGCGGCCCGTCAGCGGCCACCTCAGGCGCACCGGTCCTTGATCGTCCCGGCACCCACCATGCCGTCTCATTTCAGTAATCGCTGGCGCCGCCCTACCCCGTCGGTGGCTGCCCTCATCCGGGCGGCGCGGCCGATCAGCCGCAGCTACGACAGGCGCTGCAGCGGACGACATAACACCCGCCCGCGTGAGCATGCCTGAACACAAGCACCATGACTCGCCCAATGCCTCATGCAAATGGGTGAGATCCAGCTACTCTTCTCTTCATAGGATTCACACCTAGGAAGCTGCCCATGCGGATACCAGCCTGCGAATCAGGGGCCGGTCAATGGTCACGGTCGAGGACTTCTCGCGCCTAGTCTCCGGCATCTACGCCGCCGCGGTCACTCCCCGGCACTGGGAGCCGGCCCTCGACGAAGTTTGCCGCAGCCTAGGCGGGACGGTGGGCACGCTCAGTGAAGCCGTGGACGGAGTGTGGTCGATCCAGGCCACGACTGCGCCGGCTGACGTCGGTAAGTCCTATGCCGAGCATTACTACCGCCTGGATTATGTGCTCGCTGGGGTGGGAAACAGTCCAGTCGGCGCGGTGCGCACCGGGACAGAGCTGATTGCGCCGCGGACGAACTCGGAGTTCTACAACGACTGGCTGCGACCGAACGAACTCAAAGACGGCCTGTTCGTGGGCCTGACCAGTGGACAACGCCCCTCGTGTTTGATCGTGGCGGCGCCGAGGCGCACCGAGTCGTTCGACACGTCTGAGCGTATGAAGTTAATGAGCGGGTTGGTGCCACACTTGCGACAGGCGCTGCGCACGCAGGAGAAACTAGCGGCGCTGACCAACAGCGCGGTTGAGCTGGCAGGCGCGCTAGAGGTTGTCCGGCACGGGATACTCATCGTCGCGGGCGAGCATCTGGTGATAAACCTGAATTCGGCCGCCGAACGGATTCTTCGTTCGGAAGACGGGCTCTGCATACGGTCAGGACGCATCGCCGCAACAACCGCGCACGTCGAACAAGAGCTGCATCGGGCTATTAACGATGCCCTTGTCGGTGAGCGGTCCGCCATTCGCACAGGCCGGTCGCTCAGCTGCATTCGGCGCTCGGGCGAGCGGCCCTACGTCATTCACGTGCTGCCCTCGCACCGCCGCAATGCCGATGAGCCACTCCGGCAGCCAACGGCCCTGGTGCTGATTATCGACCCAGAGGACGAACCCGAACCCGCCGCAGCGTTGTTGCGCCGGCTCTACCAGCTCACCGAAGCGGAAGCCCAGGTTGCCCTACACGTGATGCACGGCGCGAACCTCAAGCAAATTGCACAGGAGTTGTCGGTCTCGGTGACGACGGTTCGCACCCATCTGCAACACGTCTTCGACAAAACTGACACCCACCGCCAAGCTGAGCTCGTCCGTCTACTACTCGCGCTAAGCCGATGACTGAGCGAATCCGGCGCCGGGCGACGGTCACGGTCGAGGACTTCTCGCGCCTCGTAGCCGACATCTACGCCGCGGCCGCCGCGCCCGAGCAGTGGGACGCGGCCATCCGCGACATTCAGCGCGCGCTTGGCGCGACAGGCGGTTCGCTGTTGAGGCGCGACGCTACACCCTGGTCGCTCTGGTCGTTCCAGGCTTCAACGATTCCCGTGGCCGCCTTCGAAAGCTATGCGACGCATTACCAGCGATTGGACTATGTGCTCGCTGCGGTGGACAAAAGTCCGGTCGGCGTGGTGCGGACCGGACCGGAAATCGTTGTTCCGAATCGAAACCCCGAGTTCTACAACGACTGGATGCGCCCTAACGGCATGGAGGACGGGTTATTCGTCCGGCTCACCGAGGGTCCGCACCCGACCTGTTTCCTGGTGATCTCACCGAAGGCGTCGCTCGACACGCCCGAACGCACGAAGGTAATGCGCGGCTTGGTGGTCCATCTGCAGCAGGCCGTGCGCACGCACAACCAACTCGAAGCTGCCCGAGCGCGCAGCGCTGACCTCTCGGGAGCGCTCGACGCGATCCGCGACGGTCTCATCATCGTCGGAACAGATTGCCGGGTGATCAGTCTCAATTCCACTGCCGAAGAAGTTCTGCGCGGCCACGACGGACTGCGCGTCGAATCGGGACGCCTCGGGTCAGCAATTATTCAGACCCAGCGGGAGCTGCACCGCGCGCTGCATCGTGCGCTGATCGGCGGCGATTCAGGGGTTCGTGGCGGAAGCTCCTTGATCTGTAGGCGCCCATCGGGCCTGCGTCCCTATGTGATTCAGGTGATCCCGCTGCATCGCACCAAAACTAATGAAAGGGTAGCGGAGCCATCGGCGTTGGTCCTGATCAAGGATCCAGAACGCGAAACTGATTCCGCCACAAGGCTGTTGCGCCGATTCTACCGCCTCACCGAGGGCGAAGCCGAAGTCGCGCTGCGGCTCACCCGCGGTGCAGGTCTGAAACAAATCGCCGACGAATTGTCCGTGTCGTATGAGACGGTTCGCACCCACCTACAACACGCCTTCGACAAGACCGACACCCACCGCCAAGCCGAACTCGTTGGTCTTGTGCTCGCACTCACTCCATGAAACCGCCGAGATTGAGGCCAACGGTCGTATGTCCCGCGTTGGCGCCGCTGGTGGATCCGTTCGCCGCGCTGGCCGATGCTCAATCTCCGGTGTCGAATTCGATAGGTAGGGTGGTCGGGCCGCTGAGCGCGGTCAGCGGCTTCCACGGGGCCGGTCCGGTGCGGCGCGGGTTGTGCATGCGTTGCGTCATGACGGTGAGGGCTTCGGCGAGCTCAAGGCGCGCGAGGTGCGAACCGAGGCAGTAGTGCATGCCCGCGCCGAACGTCTGCATCGCCGGGGCGCCGTCGCGGGTAATGTCGAGGCGGTCGGGATCGTCGTACACGGCGGGATCCCGGTTAGCCGCAGCCATATTCGCGAGGACCAGGGTGCCGGCCGGCATTATGACACCGGCGAATTCGACGTCATCGATGGCGGTGCGCAGCATCGCGAACGCCACCGGGGAATGCCGCATGATCTCCTCGACGGCATTGCCTGCCAGCTCGGGCCGCTGTCCGAGCAGTGCCCACTGCTCGGGATGATCGCACAGCACGTGGACCGCGGCGGCGAGCTGATTGCGGGTGGTGTCGGTGCCGGCCATCAGCAGGCCGGCGACGAGCATGCGCAGCTCGTCCGTGCCCAGGCGATCGCCGTCGTCTTCGGCGCGGATCAGCTCGGAGATCAGGTCGTCTGTCAATGTGTGCCGTCGGTCGGCGACCATGTCATCGATGTAGGCGTCTAGCGCCTCCCAGGCCGTGAGGATCGAGGGAGTTTGGCCAGCCACGTTCCAGCCGAAGACCTTGAAGATGTCGTCGGTCCAGTCGGAGAACAGTTGCCAGTCCTCGGCTGGCGCGCCGAGCAGCGCACAGATGATGGGGATCGGGTATTGGCGTGCGATGTCGGCGACCACCTCGCATCGCCCGTGAGCCGTGTGCCGGTCCACGAGTTCGGTGATGACGTCGTGGATCGTCGTGCGCAGCCGTGCGGTGGCTCGGGGTGTGAAGGCCTTTGACACCAGGCGGCGTAGCCGGTGGTGTTCGGCGCCGTCGAGACTGATCAGGTTGGTGGCGACGCGGTCCCATATTGGGCCGGAGGTAATGCCTTGTGCGGCAAGGAACATCCCTTGTGGTACGCGGAATCGTGAATCGCGTAGCACCGAGCGCACAAGTTCGTAGCTCAAGACTTCGGGCCCGTGGGTGCCCATGGCGATCGGCGCCCGAGCGCGGGCTTGCGCGATGAGCCGGTGCGCCTCCTCAGGATTGGGCACCTGCTCGTAGGCCAAGATGGGCAGCCCCGCCTCGAAGACGTTCGGGCAAACGGGCGTAGGCATCGTGTCGACGGTCATGATGGCCTCTCAGGCGGGGACAAGTCGGCTGGCCGTAGCGGTTGCAAGCCATGAGGCCATCGTTGTTTCGGTCTCGCGAAGGCACGTAAGTAGTGGGCTACTCATCTTTAGCTGTCGGGCACGCGGAACTGCCTGTCGTCACTGAGTCGTGCCTCCGGCTGCTCGTTCGACGCGCAGCGTGCCGGGACCATCTAGTTCTCGCGCCCGGGCAACGCCATGGCGACAGCGCGTCAATCCAACTGACTAACCACCGCGGCCGTGTCCAGCCATACATTCTCGCGGCTAATCAGCCCGTCGCGGAACTCGAAGACATGCAACATCCGAAAACTGATGCGCCGCCCGTTGCCCGGAAGCCCGAGCAACGATCCGATCACGGTGCCCGTCATGAGCATTTCGAGGATCATCGCGTCGCCGGCCACGTACCGGTGCAAAATGTTCCAGCTTTCGCTGCGGAAGTTGGCGGTGAGGTAGGCATAAAAGCCGCGGGCCCCGTCCTTACCGCGAGTGGGGCCATTGGGGAATCCGACTACATCATGCTCGATGTCGTCGGTGTACACCGCTACCGCGCCGTCGATATCTCCTTGACCTTCGGCACTCATGTGGCGGTCCACGAGTGCCCGCATCTGGCTGTCAGCCATCGCCGTCTCCCACTCCATTTCCCGGCACGAAGCCACACTTGATTCTCGTCGTCTCGGGCGAGCGGACAAGACCCCGGCGCGAGATCGCGTATGCGTGGTACCACGCCGTCATGCTGCGAAATGTGAGTAGTGCACCACTCATGTCGATTGGTCCAGCGCGATCCACTATTCCCAGTAACGGAACGTGAGCCAGCACAAGTGTCGAACTGTTCCCACGATGACACGAACGGAGGAATCACATGCGCGCCGCCGATATCACAGCTACGACAAGACCGCCCAGTCGAGATCGAGGGGCGGCACCTCATCAGCAATCAATCTCGGCCGTGAGGGGCGTGGAAATGACCGCAACACCAGACACCGATACCGGTGCACGGCATCGTGAGCCCACCGTTGAGGGCGCATCTCGTACGCCAGTCTTGATTACCGAGCAGGAGGTCATGTTCGGCACGGCGGTGGTTGTGCGGGCGAAGCCGACGGTACGCCGCTGGACCGGGACAGCCTCGGTTCTCTTGACGTCCATTCGCCGCATGGTTGCGAGCTCGCGGCGAGATGCCCGCCCAGTGCGTCACGACTGCCCGAGACACTACGCATTCCTTGAGTACTCCTGCATGGCCCGTGAAATGGATCGCCTCTAGGCGCGGGAACTCATCGACGCGCCCATCGCACGTCCTCGATTCGCCGGTTCGAGTCTGCTCGTGTCAACGCGCAACTGACCTCACCCATTTGGATGAGGAATTGCGCAGCCGAGAGTGGTTGGGTGCTGGCATGTTGCACCAGGCAGTGGGTGACGTTGGGGGCGGAATGGCTCAAATAGCTGTTCACCGTGGTGGAGGTGCGGGTCGGTGGCGAATGAGGGTCTTCGCCACAGGCGCGACCGGTTTAGTTGGCGCTCACACCGTACTGGCGCTGCTCGATGCGGGCCACGAGATGCGCTTGCTGGTACGCGACGAACCAAGGGCGCGGCGCTGGTTCGAGTCTCGCGGTCAGCACATCGAGCGCTTCGTCACCGTCGACATCACCGATCAGGCAGCCGTGCAGCACGCGATGGCCGGCTGCGATGCCGTGTTTCACGCCGCGGCATCCGTGTCGCTGGACCCGCGTAAGGGCCGGGAAACCTACGACACCAACGTCGGCGCGACGAGGGCGGTGCTCGGCGCCGCACACGCGCTCGGCATCGGCAAGATGCTGTATGTCTCCAGCGTCGCCGCGTTGTTTCATCCCGGAGCCGCCCGCGTCGACGAATCAACGCCGCTGGCCGATGTGTCCGAGGCGTATTCGCGATCCAAGCGCGATAGCGAAGAGTATGTCCGCGAGCTGCAGCAGCGCGGCTTGCCGGTGCAGATCACGTATCCGGTCGCCGTCGTCGGGCCCGATGATCCCAAGCTCAGTGCAGCCAACCGCGCGCTGGCAACCTTCGTCGGGCAGATGCTGCCGCGAAGTACAACGGGTTTCCAGTGTGTCGATGTGCGCGACCTGGCGCAGGCACACCAATGGCTGTTAGCGCATCCACCCAGCCGTGCCTTCGAGGACGCGCGCTACATCATCGGCGGCCACTTTTATGCGTGGGACCAGCTACGCGAGCGCCTCGAAGCGCTGCTTGGGCGGCGCATCTTCAGTCCACGCGTCTCGCCGCGGCTAATACGCGCGATAGGCACCACCGCGGATCGCGCCAAGAAGCTGGTGCCGTTTGAGACGCAGATCTCAGCCGAATCAATGGCGATCAACACCCTGTGGCCACCCGCGGACTCGAGCCGCTTTGTGGCGAAGTCGGGTTTGTGCTTCCGACCGGGGGAAGAGACCCTCGGAGACACCATCCGCTGGATGGTCGAGGCCGGGCATATCCCGGTCAAGAAGGCCGGCCGGCTGGGTACTCCCCATGCCGTGTCGGTTATCGAAAGGCACGGTGCCCCATGAAATTTTCCTTTGCAATGCCAAACACCGTCCGCGTCAAAGCACTCACGCAGCCCTTCGAGCTCGACGTGACCGGTCCGGATCAGATCGTCATGGCCAAACGTGCCGAGGACCTCGGCTACGACATGATCCCGATCCCGGAACACTTCATCGTCCCGAACGCACACGTGGAGCTGTCAGGACCCCACTACTTTCACTCGACGGTCGCGCAGGCGTGCATTGCCGGCGCCACACAACGCATCCGGGTCAACTCGTGCGTGACGCTGCTGCCGCTGCAACACCCAGTCATCATGGCCAAGGCGTTGTCGACGGCAGACTGGATGAGCGGCGGGCGCATCACAGTCACGTTCGGCGTCGGTTGGGACGCAGAGGAATTCAAGATTCTCGGCGTGCCATTCCACGAGCGCGGACGCATGGCCGACGAATACCTTGCCGCCATCGTTGAACTGTGGACGAGCGATTCGCCCGGGTTCGAGGGCAAGTACGTATCCTTCAAAGACGTTGCGTTCGAGCCAAAGCCGGTTCAGAAGCCGCATCTGCCGATCTGGATCGGCGGGGACGCCGAGCCGATGCTCAAGCGCGCGGCCCGATACGCATCAGGTTGGTTCCCGTGGCTGACGAGTCCGGCGGACATTCCCGCGAAGATCGACTTCATCAAATCTCAGCCAACGTACGACGGACGGCCGTTCGAAGTGCTGTACGGACTGGGCAGCTCGCAAGTCGGCGAAGGACACGTTGCCATCGACGACCCCACACAACAACCCGGCATGAGCGCAGAGGAAATCATCGACCAACTCGGCTGGTTCGCCGAGCTGGGAGTAACGATGACCGGGGTGCCGATCCCGCCGGTCAAGGACGTCAATGCTTACCTCGACTACGCGCAGTGGGTCATCGAGGAAGTCAAGCCAAAGGTGCCCTAGTGGAAGAGACGAGTCGGTTCACCACCGGAAAAAACGGGGACGGCCCCACTCGGATTGAAACTCCTGAGACGGGTTTGTCGATCGCAATGTCTCGGGGCGTAGGAGACTATGCCGAAGGCGGGATTGTCATGGATTTTTACGCGGTCGTTGATCAGGCGTTTGACTTACTTCGCAGTCGAGGCCGGGTCTCCTACCGCGCGCTCAGGCGCCAGTTCGATCTCGGCGATGATGATCTCGACGCACTCAAGGAGGAGCTGCTCTACGCACATTCTGACGCCGTGACTGAGGATGGACTCGGCTTGGCCTGGACCAGCCCGCCGCGGACGACCGCCAAAATCACTGAGCCAGAAAATACTTCGGCACAATTCGCAGAACGTCGGCACCTGACGGTGCTGTTCTGTGACCTCGTTGACTCCACTCCGCTCGCCGGGCGGCTCGACCCCGAGGACTTCAGCGAGGTGGTGCAGATCTATCAAGACACTTGCGAAAAGGTCATCGCCCGCTATGACGGGCATATCGGCGCATTTCTCGGCGATGGCCTGCTTGTTTATTTCGGCTTCCCCCGAGCCCATGAGGACGACGCGCACCGAGCCGTTCGCGCCGGCTTGGGAATCGTGGAGGCCATAGCGCAGCTCAACACGGGTCTGGTCGATAAGCGCGGGTTGTCACTCGATGTTCGCTTGGGGTGCCATACCGGGCTGGTCGTGGTGGGCGCGCTCGGGGGCGACGCGCGCCGCGAAGAGCTGGCGTTGGGCGAAACACCCAACATTGCCGCCCGCCTGCAAGGCGTTGCCGCTCCAAACACACTGGTAATCAGCGCCGCAACCCATCAGCTTCTGGGAGGCCTGTTTGCCTGTGAATCGTTAGGAACCCCAACGCTCAAAGGCGTCGCACAACCGCTCCAGCTGTACCGGGTGCTGTCGGAGAGCAGCGCCCGCACGCGCCTGGAAGCGCTCGGCATGGGCGGTTTGACCCCCCTGGTCGGGCGCGAACGCGAAGTGGCGCTGCTGCTAGACCGGTGGACCCAAGTACTCGACGGGCAAGGGCAAGTAGTGCTGCTGAGCGGCGAGGCCGGGATCGGCAAGTCCCGACTGGTACGGGCACTTACCGAAATTGCCGCCGAAGGCGACGCGTGGCTCATCCCAGGCCAGAGTTCGCCGTACCATCAACACTCGGCGCTGTATCCGGTGATCGACCTACTCGA
Organism: Mycobacterium sp. NGS33; assembly: GCF_059812885.1. Classification (NCBI taxonomy): domain Bacteria; kingdom Bacillati; phylum Actinomycetota; class Actinomycetes; order Mycobacteriales; family Mycobacteriaceae; genus Mycobacterium; species Mycobacterium sp. NGS33. Next base: position 98,990 of record NZ_JCALDN010000013.1, read on the forward strand.
GCGCATCGTGCTGCGGTTCGAACGTCAGGAGTCGCCGGAGCAGAAACTGCGCAAGCTGGAAGGGTTTCTGGTCCAAAACGGTCGGCCTTTGGCGGAGACCGTGCCGCTGTTCGCCTCCCTGCTTTCCATTCCGCTGACTGATGACTACGCGTCGCTCGACATATCCCCCGAACAGCAGAAGCAACGGACGCTGCGTGCGCTGATAGATGTCGTGATGCAGCGAGCAGCTCAGCAACCAGTCTTATTCGTCATTGAGGACCTGCATTGGTTTGATCCCACCACGCTGGAACTGCTCGGTCTTCTCGTCGAGGAGCTTTCCACCGTCCGCGTGATGGCTCTTTTCACCTATCGCCCGGACTTCACGCCGCCATGGCCGGCCCGCTCAGGTGTCACCGAGCTGACTCTTTCTCGCCTTCCACCCGATGAGGTGCTCGAGTTGGTTGGCCACGTTACGCAGGGCAAGCAACTGCCGGCGGAGGTTGTGCGGCAGGTGGTCGCCAAGACCGACGGTGTGCCGCTGTTCGTTGAAGAGCTCACCAAGATGGTCCTTGAATCCGGCCTTCTGCGGGAGGAAGAAGACCGGTACGCGCTGACGAGCCGGCTCCCGCCGCTGGCGATTCCCAGCACGCTGCATGACTCGCTGATGGCACGCTTGGACCGCTTGTCGGCGGTCAGGGGTCTGGCGCAGCTGTGTGCCACCGTGGGGCGCGAATTCACGTATCCGCTGCTGAAAGCAGTCGCCTCGTGGGACGACGGCCCGCTGAAGCAGGGACTGCAGCAGCTGGTAACCGCCGAGTTTCTCTACCAACAGGGTTTGCCGCCACAAGCGACCTACCGCTTCAAACACGCCCTTATCCAGGACACGGCCTACGAGTCACTGTTGAAGAGCACCCGTCAGCGCCATCACCTACGCATCGCCGAAGTACTCGAATCTCGGTTCCGCGAGACCGTCGCAACGGAGCCGGAACTGCTCGCCCACCACTACGGCGAAGCCGGCTTGACCGCCAAGGCCGTCCCCTACTGGCAAGCCGCGGGGCAGCGAGCACTTCAGCGCTCCGCCAACCGGGAGGCGGTTGCCCATGTGACGCGCGGCTTGGAAGTCCTGGGCACCATGCCCGAGACGCCGGAACGCGCGCAACAGGAGCTCGGCTTGCAGATCATGCTGGGCGCTGCGCTGGGCGCCACGCAGGGCCAACAGGCGGTGGGTCACGTCTACACCCGGGCCTGTGAGCTGGCCCGTCAAGGGGGCAGCACACCGGAACTGTTCGCTGCCTTGTGGGGGTACTGGTATGCGCGTATCGCGCAGGGCCAGATGCCACCGGCACGGGAACTGGCCGCGGATTACCTCGAGCTGGCGCGCCGGCAGCGAGACCCGCTCGTACTTGCGGCGGGCCACCGGATGCTGGCCAATACCGCGTGGTGGCAGGGCGACTTGAAAGAAGCGCTAGACCACAGCCGTGAAGGCCTGGCTATTTACAATCCTGAGCAGCATCGTGCGAGCCTGGTCAGCTATGGACAGGACTCTGGAGTCTGCTGCGGTTGGATCCGAGCCCTCACCAAGTGGGTTCTAGGGTATCCGGACCAAGCCGTGCACAGTATGGACGAAACCCTGGCACGCGCCCGCGGACTGGCGCATCCCTTCAGCGAGGCGCAGACACTTCTCTTTTCCGCCCATCTGTATCAGTTGCTCCGAGAACCTCAGGCTGCGCGGGCCCGCGCTGAGGAGGCGTTGGCGCTATGTATCGAGCACGGCTTCGAGGCATATCGCACCTGGTGCCTGCTCCCCCGGGGGTGGGCTGAGGCACAGCAGGGACATGCGATGGAAGGCATCGCGAACATACACGAGGCGCTGGATGCGCGGCACGCAACCGGAGCTAAAGCCGTCCTACCGTGGTTCTACACCGTGCTGGGCGAGGCCTACGGACGAGCCGGAAATGTTGACGATGGCCTGCGTGCCGCAGAAGAGGCACTGGGGTGGGTCCAGCACAACGACGAGCATCTCTACGCGGCCGAAGCGTATCGGCAGAAAGGTCAGCTACTACTCGAACAGGACGCTGCGAACGCCGCCGAGGCGGAAGAATGTTTTCGGCGGGCCATGGACATTGCGCACCGTCAGCAGGCCAAGTCCTGGGAGCTACGAGCGGCAATGAGCATCACCCGACTCCGGTACAAGCAAGGCAACCGGCACCGCCCGGTGAAGGTTCTGGCAGCCGTTTACGACTGGTATTCGGAGGGGTTTGACACCGCCGACCTGCGGGATGCCAAGGCCTTGATCGCCGAAACGGGATAGACCGCAAAAGCACTCGGTTGGATCACTCAGGAGGTCACATGAGCTTCGATACCCCCAACGGCACCCGCGGCTCTCGCCAACCGCGCGCAAGTCGCGCGATGCGGTGGTTTAACAACTGGGCCATGAGCCGAATCCGAAAGAGCGGCAAGTTCATGGGCGGCATGGACGCATTGGTCCTGACGACAGTGGGCCGCAAGACCGGAGCACAACGTCGCACTCCAGTCGGCTATTTCCGCAGCGGCAATGACGGCTGGCTCGTCGTGGCCTCAGCCGCCGGCGCGGCCAGAAACCCGGCGTGGTACTACAACATCGCCGCACATCCCGACGAGATTCATATCGAGGTCGCCGGTCGCGAGATAGCCGTAAGCGCCGAGCAGCTCAACGGCACGACGCGCGAAAACGCTTGGCGACAGATCACCGCGGCCTCGCCCCGCTTCGCGCAGTATCAACAGAAGACGGACCGCCAACTGCCGGTGATCCGCTTGGTACCCCGCGCCGGCTGACCTCGATGAGTTGGTCTCGTCGTAACCCGAACGTACTAGTTATGTTTCATGACTGATGGCTCATGACTACGCGGCGTACGCCGTTGATCACACCTATGCGGAAGCACCGCGCCGACCATGTTCGTGGCTACACGAACCCTCGGATCGAGGGTGCCATCGAATTCATGGGACGAACCGCGTCCAATTGACGAACCTAGCCACGGCCATGAATGCGGCGCGGATGCGAAAGGGCTGCGCGAGCGGTGGTCTAGTCGCGTAGCGGGATCAGGCTGCGGCCATGGCGCTTATCTCTCCCAGCGGGTAGTTGCTCGATGACCTGACCAAGGCGGGGTTGCGTCAGGCCGACGAGGTGCCTGGCAGACCGTGTATCGACATCTGTCCGTCGACGCCCGTGGCGCCGACAAGGCCGTCGCGGAATGCCTCGTGATGAGAGTGCAGCCACCAACACCGCCCGGACCGGCAGCCACCACGCGCTGACCTCTGCTGACGGGCGGCGCGCAGCCCACCCCGGACAGACCGGACCCACCCTGGACGTCGGGGAGTCAGCCGAATCAGCGGGCGCGCAAGCTGATTGGCGCCGCATACCCATTACGGGTCAACTTTCGGGCTGCGTAGGTCGCCTGCGGCGGTGACGCGGCCGAGAATTAAGGGCAGCAATCGGTTCACGTTGGGTCGTCGAAGCGTGGTAGACCATAGTCTGGTCTGCTCCGCATATCGGACGTGGACAAGACTCGGCGCCCTGCGCGGGTGAAAGGAGTGCAGCCATGTATGCCGGTCTGGCCTCGACGCTGCTGGCCTCGCTAGCTGGCGTCGCGGGGATGTATGGCCTGCATCGGCTCACGGCAGTGCGGCCGGCCGCGTTGACGTCGCTTCCCTTCCAGTCGGGGTGGCGGCCCGAGGAGCACGCGCTGTCCCGGTATCACGTGCGCTGGTATCCAGCGACACTGGTCTTTCTCGCTTTCGACGTCGAGATGCTGTTCATGTACCCATGGGCCGTGGTCGTCGCACAGATGGGCACCACCGCGATCGTCGAGATGTTCCTATTTTTGGCCGCGTTGTTCGTCGCGGTCGCGTGGGCGTGGCGGGAGGGCGCACTGCGATGGGTATGACCGTCGCCTTAACCCGAGCCGCTACCCGCCGGGTCCACGTCCTGATCGTCGAGGTCCGAGGAAATTGGGTTCTGCGCGCAGCTGTGGAGCGCCGTGTCGCTGCTCGGGGCTGGTGTGCAGCGGTGTCCCCGGCGGACGCTGACGTTCTAGCGGTGTGCGGTATGCCCGGGTCCGAGTTGGGCGAAGTCGTCGAAAGGATCTGGGACCAACTGCCCGGCCCCCGTGTCCGCATCGACATTACTGACAAGGAGTCCATCGATTCAGCGCTGGACCGCGCAGGCGCGGAGCTGCTCGATTCCGGGCGACAACGAGACGATGCCCGTGATCGCGCACAATCGCCCGGCCCGGACCACAGGGGCCACCACGGCGGAACAGCCCATGGCGGCACGGATCACGGCGGGACGGACCGCGGCGCAATGGACCACAGTGGCCACCACGGCATGGACCACGGCGCGATCGAGCACGGCGACATGGACCACCACAACATGGACCACGACGCGATGGAGCACGGCGCGATGGAGCACGGCGACATGGACCACAGCGCGATGGACCACAGTGGCCACCACGGCATGGACCACGGCGGCATGGAGATGGCACCCGCCGGCATTGCTCTGGCCGAAGGCGGAGAGGACCGCGATGGCCTCGAGATGGATGTCCTGCACTTGCGTCTCGGCCCGGTCCTCCCGCACTGGCCGGCGGGGTTAGTGCTGCGGTGCTCATTGCAGGGAGACGTCCTCGCCGAGGCCGAGGCATGGATCGTCGATAACGACCATGAAAGCGGATATAAGGCCCCGCCGGAACACACCGAATTGGTGGCGGCTGCCCGACAGTGCGACCACGTCGTCGATCTGCTGGAGTTGTCGGGGTGGTGGCGGGCGTCGGTCATAGCGCGGCGGGCGAGGGACCTGTTGTTGGGCGACTCTGACGTCGATCGAGCGCGGGAGCTGCTCGACGGCCTGCATAAGATGCTCGGAAAGTCCAGATTGCTGCGTTGGTCGTTACGTGACCTCGCGCCGCTAACCGCTGAAAGTCTCGACCGTCATGAGCTGCCCGCGGCACTTGCCGGCGATACCTACGACCGGCTACTCACCCGAGTCGGTCAAGCGCGCACTCTCTTGCGAGAACCCTTAAGTTCCAGTCTATTTGAACTTGACTCGACAAAGATAAGCGATGCGCTACCGGCCGTGGTGCGCGGCTTGGACGTGGCCACTGCCCGCCTGGTAGTCGCCAGTCTCGGCATCGACACCGCGCGCGCAAACGAGAGCATCCCTCATGGGTGACCCGACGGTTACGACGGTGCCAGGCGTCTGGGCGCTCGGCGCCGCCGGGTTGCTCGGAGCACTCGGCCTCTATGCCGCCTCCCTCGATGGTGTGCTGACCGCCCGCGGCGACGGTGTCCGCACGGGCGGAGCGGCCACCCCGCTGTGGGAGGTGGCGCGTCTGATGCGGCAGCGTCGGCGCACCATCGTCGCGGCGGACACGCTGCTGTGGCGGGTCGGCGCCACGGGTCTGATCGTCGCCGCCATGTTGATGGTGACCGTGGTGCCGCTGGGCCGGTGGACGCTGTTCGATCTCGATGTGGGCGTCGTGTGGTTCAACGCGATGGACGTGATGGTGTGGGCGCTGGTGTGGCTCGCCGGTTGGGGTCCGAATTCGGCGCATTCGCTGATCGGCGGCTACCGATTCCTGGCCCACGGCTTGGGCTATGAGCTCCCGCTCATGTTCGCGCTGGTCGCTCCGGCCATTGCGGCCCAGAGCCTGCGTGTCGGCGCGGTCGCCGCGGCCCAGCAGCAATTGTGGTTCGCGGTGTGGATGCCGATCGCGTTTGTCGTCTATTGTCTTGGGGTAGCAGCCTTTTCGGTATGGGGCCCGTTCACGCCGGCGCTTGGCGCCGACGTCGGCGGCGGCGTGACCACGGAACTCTCCGGTGTGGACCGGCTAGTGTTCCACGCCGGGCGGTACGCGCTGCTGGTCGCCGGTGCCGCGTTCGCCGTGCCGATGTTCCTCGGCGGCGGCGACGGACCGTTGCTACCGCCTTGGTTGTGGGTGTTCCTCAAAACCGTTGCGCTGCTGACGGTTTTGGTATGGCTGCGTAGACGGGTTCCTGTCTTTCGGCCGGAGAAGTTCATGGAGCTCGGCTGGGTGGTCCTGCTGCCGGCCGTCCTCGTGCAAGACCTGGTCGTGGCCATAATCGCTACTTGGAGGAGCTGATACATGCTCGTCGATATCGTCTTCTGGATCTGCGCGGCGATCGCCGTGCTCGCGGGTGCGGCGGTCTTCCGGGTGACCTCGATGGCGCGCGCCACGTATGCGCTGGCGGTGTCGTTCGTCGCCGTGGGTGTCGCGGTGCTGCTGCTGGCGCAGAACTACATCGGCGTGGTGACGATCTTGATGATGGTGATGGAGATGGCGGTGATGGCCGTCTATATGGTCATGTTCATGGGCATGAACCCGGCGCTGATGCCGATGAGCATGGTGCACGACAAGCGCCGGGCCCTCACCGCCGCCGTGGGTACCTTCGTTCTGCTGGCGACCGGGATCCTGCTGGTCGACTGGCCATCGCGGCGCGGCGCACCACCACGCGATGTCACCGTGGCGCTCGGGGAGGAGTTGATGGGACCGAAGATGCTCGCGATGGCCGTTATCAGCCCAATCATGGTGGCCACCATTGTGGCCGCGATTGTGTTGGCGGCCAAGCGGAGCCGTTACGACCGGTTCGGCGATGACTTGAAACAACGTCCCGCCCGCGACCCGCAGCCGGGAGGTGTCGGGCGATGACCCTCGACACGGTGCTGCTGGTGGCGGCCGCGTTGTTCAGCGTCGGACTCTACGGTGCGCTCTCCCAGCAGGTCGTGGTGATGGTGATGATGGGTCTCGAGTTGATGATCAACGCGATCATCCTTGCCGCCGCGGGCTTTTGGTGGTTCCTCGCGCCGGCGCCCACCGGCCAGGTTTTGCTGCTGGTGATCATCGCGGCGATGACCGTGGAGATGGCAATGGGCTTCGCCGTCGCGACGCTGCTGCACCGCGACCACCGGGCCGACATGACCGACATGGCCGCCGAGCTGTCCGGCTAACCGTGGCAGGGGGCACATTGGCGCAGCTTTCGTTGTGGTTTTTGATCCTCGCGCCGGCCGTGGCCGGCGCGACGTTACTGCTGGGCCGCCGGTTCGAGCGGTACGCTGCGGCGATCTCGGTGACCACAGCGGCTGTCATGCTGGTGCTGTCGGTAGTCGTGAGCTTCGCCCGCCCGGAACTGGCCGTGGCGTTCATGGCCGGCGCGGAATTCGCGTTACGGATAGATGCGCTGGCCGCGGTGGTAGTTCCGATGGTGGCGGCGGTGACGCAGCTGGTGTTGGTATTCGCCGCCGGGGACATCCGGGAAGCGCCGGGCCGGTTCCACGGGTTGATGCTGTTATTCGCCTCGGCTGTCGTCGTGACCGCGTCGGCAACGACGTTGCCGGCGCTGCTGTTGGCGTGGGAGGTGATGGGGGCGGCGTCGTATGCGCTGATCGGGTTCAGGTGGCGCGACGAGTACCGAATGTCGGCCGGGCTCACCGCCTTCCTGACCACCCGCACCGCCGACCTCGGCCTCTACCTGGCTGCGGCGGCTGCGCTGGCCGGTGGCGCGGGGCTTGCGCTGGCCGACCTGCCCGGCGCGAGCGGCGGCTGGCGGCACGTCACCGCGTTCGGGGTGCTGCTCGCGGCGCTCGGCAAGGCCGCGCAGCTGCCGTTCTCGTTCTGGCTGTCCCGGGCCATGGAGGGTCCCAGCGCGGTCAGCGCGCTACTGCACTCGGCCGCGATGGTCGCCATGGGCGCCTACCTGCTGCTGCGGACGCAGCCGCTTCTCGCGGCCACCGGGTGGGCCGCGCCGGCTGCGGCATGGATAGGTGGGGGAACCGCGCTGCTGTTGGGCGCGGTCGCGGTGGCGCAGCGTGATCTCAAACAGCTGCTGGCGGCCTCGACCGCAGCGCAGCTCGGATTCGTGGTGATGGCCGCGGGTGTGGGCGCCGTCGGCGGCGGCGCCGCGCAGCTGATCGCCCACGCCTTCACCAAGGCCGGATTGTTCCTTGCGGCCGGCGCCTGGTTGTCGGTACTGGGCACCAAGCAGCTCGACGACCTTTGGGGGGTCGCGCGACGGTGGCGGCTCCTGGGCTGGTCGGCCACCGTCGGCGCCCTGGCTCTGGCCGGCGTTGCGCCGCTGTCGCTATGGGCGACCAAAGACACGGTGCTGGCCGCAGCCCTGCACTACTCCCCCGCCCTCTACGCCGTGGGATTGGCCGCGTCGGCTCTCTCGGCGGCCTATGCCGGAAAGGTCCTAACCGTGCTGTGGCGCACCAAAGCTGCCGACAGCAGCCCCGGCATCACGCGAGACGCCCTCGGCCCCAACGCCTTCCAGCAGGCCCCTATCGTCGTCCTCGCGGTCGGCGCCGCAGCGGCGGGAGTGTTGGCGTTGCCGCCGGCCGGCTCGGCTCTTACCCGGGCGCTGCGCGGCACCGCGAGCCCACCCGCGACGGCGCTCGAGCTGCTGGGCTCGGCGGCGCTAGCGGTCATCGTCGTCGCGGCGGTGGCGCACTGGTGGGTACCCGAGCCCCGGTGGGCAGGCGGCTGGCTCGGCCTGGAGCAGGTCGCGCATCTCCTCGTCGTCCGGCCCACATTCGGCCTCGCACGCATCCTGGCGCGATTCGACGACCGGGTGCTCGACCGGGCCGTGGAGGCAACCGCCATCCACTCGCTACGGGCAGCGCACCGTTTGGCGCACACGGACATTCGCGCGGTCGACGGTGCGGTGGAAGCGGTCGCGGGTTGGATGCGCGGGCTCGGTGAATTGGCGCGCCGACCGCAAACCGGCCAGCTGCACCAGTACTACCTCGCGGCTGTGGTGGTGCTGGCATTCGGTGCCGTGGTCCTGGTCGTAGCGAGGTGAGCGTGCTCAGTGTGATCGTTTTCCTGCCGCTGGCGGCGGCCCTGGTGCTGCTGGCGCTGCCGCGGCTTGGCGGTGCTGCGGCAACCTGGATTTGGGTTGCGGTCACAGCCGCCGATGTGGCGCTGACTGCGGTGGTGTGGGCGCTGTATCAGACGCCGAGGCCTGGTGCGCTGGCGTTCGAGGAGAAGGCTCGGTGGATACCCGGGGTCAACAGCAGCTACCACCTAGGGGTCGACGGGCTATCGTTGCCGCTGGTCGTCATGACGGCGGTGATCTTTCTGGCCTGTGCCCTCTACAGCCTGCGCGGCCGCGACCGGCCTAAACCGCTGGCCGCGCTGTTTTTGTTCCTGCAGACGGTGAGCCTGGGTCTATTCGTGTCCGCCGACCTGATCCTGTTCTTCGTTTTCTTCGACTTGTCCATCGTGGCAATGTATTTCGTCATCGCCGGATGGGGCCATGGCGACGCCGGCCGGTCGGCGCTGAAGTTTTTCCTCTACACCTTCCTGGGTTCGCTGGCGCTGCTCGTCGGTTTCATCGGCCTGTATATCGCGGCCCAGCCGCACACGTTCGACATGGTGACCCTGGCCGCCAGCACACCTCTGGGCGGCAGCCCCGTCGCCGGCGGCTTGGTTCTCGCGGCGATCCTGCTGGGACTGGCAGTCAAGACTCCCACCGTCCCGTTCCATACCTGGCTGCCGCCGGCGCACACCGATGCCCCCGCGGTCGGCTCGGCGGTGCTCGCCGGGGTGCTGCTGAAGATGGGCGCCTACGGGTTCGTGCGGATAGCAATGCCGATGCTGCCGCAGGCCTGGCGCGCGTGGGCGTGGGTGATCATCGTCGTCGGCGTGGTGTCGGTGCTCTACGGCGCGCTGGTGGCGTTGGCCCAAAACGACTTCAAGCGGATGGTCGCCTACACGTCGGTCAACCATATGGGCTACATCGTGCTCGCGGTCGGTGCGGCCGGGCTGATCGCGGGTGACACCGCCCAGGCTCGCGGGGTTGCGGTCACGGGCGCCGTCACCCAGATGGTCAGCCACGGTTTGATCACCGGTGCGCTGTTTTTGATCGCCGGCGTGTTTTACGAGCGCGCTGGGACATACGACATGAACACCTTCGGAGGGCTCGCCGGGCCGGCCCCGAAACTGGCTTGGCTCTTCGCCGTCGGCGCATTCGCCTCCCTGGGCTTGCCGGGCTTCTCCGGCTTCATCGCCGAATTCCAGATCTTCACCGGCAGTATCGCCGCCGCACCGATCACCGCCGTCGCGCTGCCCGGCATTCTGGTCACCGCGGCGCTGTTTCTGCTCGCGCTGCAGCGCATCTTCACGGGCGAGACGCGCGGACACTCGGTGGGATTTGCCGACCTCCGTTATTCCGAAACGTGTTCTGTCGGAATGCTTCTCGCCTTATCCGTCGCCATAGGCGTGTTTCCGCGGCCGTTGCTCGATCTGATCGAACCCGCCGCTCACGCGCTCGTCGGGCTGGTCGGGCGGTAGCCGGACGTGGAGACGGGGATGCGGCCGCTGCTGATGCTGCCCGAGATGCTGGTGTTCGGCGGCGGGCTGGTGGTGCTGATCAGCGGATCGTTCCTGGCCCGGCGCCGGCAGTGGTGGGCCCGAGGAGTCGCCGCCGCCGCGCTGTGCGGTGCCATCGCCGTCGCGGTGGTCGGGATGGCCGGTCCGGATCGGACCGCTTTTGACGGCACCTTCGCCGCCGACACCGCCACGGGCGTGGCGCGGATCGTGGTCATGGTCGGGACGCTGTTGGTGCTCGCTGTGGCCGCCGGTGAAATCGCCGGCTCGGTCCGCGAAAGCGAAACGTACGCACTGCTGCTGTTTTGCACCGCCGGAGTTATGGTCCTGGCCGGAGCCGACGATCTGCTCGTGCTGATAACCGGATATCTGCTGGCCGGCATTCCGCTCTATGGGCTGATCGGGCTGGTGCGCTCCGCGAAGGGCGCCGAGGCGACGATGAAGGCCTACCTGATAGGCGCACTATTCGGGATCGTCCTGATGCTCGGCGTGACCGTTCTGTACGGGATTTCCGGCAGCACCCGCTACGACGGCCTGGCGGCCGGTCTTGGCGGTGCGCCGCCCGCCGCTGTCGCCGCAGGACTGCTCGGTGTCGTCGCGGGCCTGATGTTCGAAGCCGGCGGTGTGCCCGCGCATTTCTGGATTCCCGATGCGGCACAAGGGGCGAACGGGACCGCCGCCATGTTCTTGACCACCGTGCCGAAGATCGGTGCGTTGACCGCGCTGTACCGCCTGGTCGAGGTGCTGCCCGGAAAGACTGCCTGGCCGTTGCTGGTCGCCGTGCTCGCCGTCGCAAGCATGACGTTGGGCAACCTCGCCGCCTACTGGCAACACGATCCTCGGCGGTTGCTGGGCTGGTCGACGATCAGCCAGGTCGGCTACCTGCTGGTTCCGATCGTCGTCGCCGGCCGCACCGGGCTCGCGCTCCCCTCGCTGCTGTTCTATCTCGCCGGCTACACGCTCACCAACAGCGCGGCATTCGCGGTGAGCACGGCGCTACCGGACCGACGCCAGCTCGACTCCTACCGGGGTCTGGCTTACGTTCGGCCCTGGCTGGCCGGGGCGCTGGTGGTCGCGCTGCTCGGCCTGGTCGGAACTCCGCCGACGGCGGTCTTCATCGGCAAGCTCACGACGGCGACGGCGGCGTGGGACGGTGGCCAGGCGTGGCTCGCCGTGGTTGTCTTCGTCAACTCCGTGGTTAGTCTCTTCTACTATCTGCGCTGGATCATCCCGTCGTTCCAGCGGCCTGCCGAAGGCGTGAGAGACGGCGTCGTCACGGCGGAGAAATGGTCCGCACGCACCGCGATAGTGGCGGCGGGCCTTAGTCTGGGGCTCGGAATCGCAGCCGGTGCCGTCTGGGAAATGCTCCCCAGATCGCTGATGTAGCCGCGCTCTCAGACTAGGTCCGTCGGCTTGCTGACCAGTCGGCAACCAACGGCCATCTTCCGCTTGCGACTATTCGCACAGGACCCCGATCCACCACCAGGCACGTGTCGGTGCTAGGAGCTGCGACCCTCTACAACAAGCTCGCCAAGGTGAAGCTGCCAAGCCGGCACCATTGAGCTTGCGCCCGTTGAGGTCTGGGCCACGCACACACTTCAACTGTGCCTCAACACCGCGGACATCCGGCCCACGGCGACCTGGCTGACTCATACGAATCCGCGTCGGCCTAATACACCGGCTCCGGAAGATGTCAGAGCCGATTCGCGCAGCATGGCGTTTTCCGGCGGAGCCTACGCCGCACTAGGCGTTAGGAACCTCTGACACAGTGACTG
>NZ_JCALDN010000014.1:0-105708 GCF_059812885.1 Mycobacterium sp. NGS33
CAGGTAGGTCAGGTCAAGATGTCACCTGTTCATGCAGCAGACCCCTACGCCCTCCGTCCTGGGCATAGAGATTCAGCTAGTAACTGAGTCGTCGTCCTCCGTCGGAAGATCGTGCCGAACCGCTCGAACTCGGCCCCGGGGCAGACACGCCATGTAGCCGTGGCGTTTGCCATACAGTTCCCATGCGGTCGCGGCTGCGTCCGGCGAGACATCGATGCGGTGTCCCCCGGAGAACTCCAGATGCAGCGACCCGTCATCGTCGAACCAGGCCCGCGTGCATACCGCTCCGGCCAGGTCCAACAATGTCCGCTCTTCGGGCGAAAGGTGGACGGGGTCGATCAATACCTCTTCCTCGGGCCAGGCGCCTATGGCAGGAAGCGTTAGTCGCATCGGTCGGGAGATTACGAGCTCGCTGTAATCGTCGAGATCGAGTACCAGGCCTTCGTGCAGTGAGACTCGCTGAACAGTGCACTGCTCGATCCACTGTGTGGGCATAGCCGCCCCCTTCGACTCGTCAGCGAAGCCACACTTATAGTACCTATAGTATCGCAGCGATACGGTCGGTATTGCTATAAATCGGCGGCACCCGCCCGCACATCAAGAAGAAGTCGCATAGCTCGGTCGATGCACTCGCGTGACTGCTCCGCTGTCGCCCGGCCGCCGACGAAGGCCATCAAGTTGGCCAGCCAGATATCAATGATGAGCCCGGCAACCTGCCGCTCATGAGGCCTTGGCGTGCCACCACTAAGCGCCCGCGCCAGCATGCATTCGATGAGATCGGCGGCATGCTGCGCCGCCAGCGCTTCATCGGTGCCAGCAATAACGAATGCGCGAACCACCGCCTCGGTGAGCTTCACATTTTGCTGCCATTCGTCGTGAAGCCGGCGAGTCAAGGATTCCAATCGCCGGATCGGGGACGCCGCACACGTGCTCCAGTCGCGTTCTTGATCCAGCCGCACGAACTCACGGGCGAGTAACGTCACCAACAGGTGGGTCTTCGACGTGAAATGGTCATAGACCGACCCGACCCTAACGCCGGCTTGCTTGGCGACCGATTTGAAATGGACCGCCTTGAAGCCGCCCAACGTTGCGACCGCACGGGTGGCATCGAGGACTGCTGCGCTGCCCGCGGTGTGCGCCCCTGGAAGAGACATCGCGGCCTCTACCTCAGCGAACAAGACGAACACCTCTACTCGGGGATGAGCCTAGCAAGCTGATGCTTGCGGGTCGCCCTTTCTCAGTGGGATGTCGACAACCGGGACAGCACCAAGAATGGCAGGTGCGAGCGCATTGTCTGGTGAGGGATTTAGCGAGCGCCGAATTTGCGCCGGGCCGAACCGGTGTGGAACCTGAGCCCGATTGGCGGACGCCCGTGGCCGCGGCTGCTCGCGGATATTCTTGAGGCGACGGCCATTTCAGTGCAATCGGCGTCGCCTGCCTTGGCCCCCGACATCGCGACACCAGCAAGAGAGTCCCCTAGTACTGTCGGTTTCGCTACGCTACTGTTCGTACCATAATGCAGAAAGCAGCCTGAACGTCTGCGGGGGCAGTTAGCGTGGCCGTAGGCCGGTAAACAAGACGTCGTGGATTGTTCGCGCGATCAGATCTTCGTTGAGCGCATCGTCTGTGATGAGGTAGGTCAGCGCGCTGGTGGTGACCGCACCGAATAGGGCGATGGCGGCAGCTCTCGGCTTGTCGAGTGCCACGAGTGAGCCGTCGGCGGCGCCCGCGCGAAGCAAGGTTTCGACGGGTTCGAAGTAGGCAGTGCTGATCATGTCCCCGATGACGGGCATGCGGGCGGCGCGGCCCAGTTCTCCGATGAGGGCGCGACAGACAGCGGGCCGCTGGGCCATCACGCGCAGTTGGGCGCTGATGACGGCGTGCAGGCGTTGGGCTGCGTCGCCGTCTGCCTCGACGATCGCGGTGACTTCGTGCGCGACTTGTTGTAGGGCGTCTTCGAGCAGGAAGGCGAGTATTTCTTCTTTGCCGGCGAAGTAGTAGTAGAGCGTGGCCTTGGCGATGCCCGTGGTCGCGGCCACGTCTTCGATCTTGGTGTCATTGAGCCCGCGCTCGGCAAACAGTTCGGCCGCAGCCGGCAACCGGTCGGCAATCTGACCGGGAATCTTACGCATGAACCCTCCCCTCGGTTTAAACTCTCAGTTTAAACCGATGTTTTGCAGAGCGGCGGGAGACGCTATGTCGACGGTTCAGCTTCGATACGACCCCTTCGACGCGGAAATTCAGGACGACCCCTACCCCGTCTACCGGCAGCTCCGCGACGAGGCACCCGTGTACCACGCCCCAGATACCAACACGTGGGTGCTTAGTCGCCACGCAGATGTCATCAGCGCGCTGCTGGACCATCACAGCTACTCGTCGGTCGACGGAGTATTTCCGACTCCACCTGGCTCGGCCATGCGCCGGTCGCTGCTTCCCATGATGATTTTGATGGATCCCCCGCGGCACGACCAGCTGCGGGCTTTGGTGAGCAAGGCATTCACCCCGCGGCGGATTGCAGCTCTGACGACCGGGGTCGAGAACCTCGCCGACCACCTGACGGCCGGTCTGATCCAGGAAGCAGGTTCGGCCGATTTCGTCGCCGAGTTCGCAGCTGTACTACCGGCGATGGTGATCGCTGATTTGCTCGGTGTGCCGCGCGAGGACCGCACACAATTTCGACAGTGGTCGAACGCGCTGGTGCAGTCTGATCCCACCCACGGCGAGACCGGTGAGGCATTGGCAGCCGCGGCCGCGATCTATGGCTACTTCACCAATTTCCTCGCCGACCGCCGCAGCCAACCCCGCGACGACTTAATGTCAGCGTTGGTGTGTGCCGAGATCGACGGAAAGCAACTTAGTGACGACGAGCTGCTTGGCTTTTGCCTGCTGCTGCTGATCGCGGGACATGAGACGACGTCGAATCTGCTGGCCAACTCCGCGGTGGTACTGGCCGAGTATCGCGACATCCGACGTCGGCTGGCCGGTGATGAGACCTTGCTCGGGGCAGCTGTTGAGGAGCTGCTCAGGTATGACTCACCGGCGCAAGGACTTTCGCGAACGTTGACCCGCGACGTCACAGTGCATGGCGTCAGGATGTCCGCCGGTGAATCAGTGCTGTTGTTATTCGGCTCGGCCAATCGCGACGAACGCGTGTTCGCTGATCCCGACGTGTTTGACATTGGGCGCAAACCCGAACACCAAGTGGCATTCGGCCGGGGTATTCACTTCTGCCTCGGCGCGTCGTTAGCGCGGATGGAGGCCCGGATTGCCTTGCGCGCCCTGCTGGCCCGCGTGCCCAATTGGGAGGTCGACCTAGAGCGCGCGCAGCGCCTGCGGTCGGGACCCATCCGAGGTTATCTGTCGTTGCCGATCTCCTGGTCGCCAAATTAGCCGCGCCGCGTACTAGTCGGAACGGCCGCTGCGGCAAGGACGTTTACGGGCGGCGGGTCGTTGTGCGAGTCCATCGGCCTGGCGGCGGTGCGCGGAGGAAGTCGTCGACGATGCGCTCACAATCACGACGACTCGATGGCCCGCAGCCCGGTCAGTCTAGCGACGCCGCCGGCCCCACTGACGTGAGCCCGCTGAGGTGGTCCAGTGGCTGTGGGACTTTGTCGCCCGGTCTGCGGGCAAGGAAGATCAACCACGACATGGTATCGAATAAGCGCCGGCGACACACGCCGGATCAGATCATCCGCAAGTTGGCCGAAGGCAACAAGCTCCTCTGCCGAGAACGCCGGCTCAAGAAGCTGGTCGCCGACCAGGCCATCGACATCGACATGCTCAAGGAGATCTCGGCGGGAAACTCCTGACCCCGAACCGCAAGCGTAGTGCCGTTTCGGTCCTGCGTGAGCGGTTCGGGGTGTCTGAGCGTCGTGTCTGCACGGTTGTGGGGCTACATCGTTCCACGACGCAACGTGAACGACGAGTTCACTCGGAGGCGCTGGCGATCCAGGTGGATCGCTCCATCGATGCCGACAGCGTCGTCGATGTTGGATTGCTTGGCCCTCACGCACTATGTACGCTTCGACAACGGTCCTGAGTTCGTAACACGCGCCGTGCGTGATTGGTGTCGATTCAACAATCCTGTTGCGGCGGAGATTCCGCCGTAGGGTGACACCAATAAGCCCAGGGCACATCAGAGCCTCCGGGATTTCCAGGGCGATTCACCCGTCGGCGGCGCTGTGCCGGCGTTGGTGATTGTCGAAGGTGTAGCACCAGTCGATAACCACAGCCTGCGCTGGGAGAGTGACATGGAAACTATTGCGGGACAGCACTTCCCATTCAGCGAGGAGAAGAACGCCTCCTTAGCGGCATTGTCGAAACACGATCCCACCCGGCCCATCGACTGCCGAATCCCCAACTGTCGGCACAGCGTGGTGAACGCGTGTGCGGTATAGGTGCTCCGCGGTCGGTGTGACTTCGGTCGGGCTCATCTTTGCCGCCAGCATTCGGACTCATGGTCGGTTCTTTCGCCATCATGATCCAAGCCGGATTCATCATCGGCTGCGGCCTACTACCGGATACCTTCGTCGTTCGCACCCTCACCGCCCCCGCGATCGCCACGCTGCTGGGCGAAGCGAGCTGGTGGCCGCAACACAAACGTCAGGAAGCGTGAGACGCCTCGATTTCAGTTGGCATTGCGCGCATCAGGGACCCTCATCCGAGTCATGCTCGCGGTGGCCGCCGACTGACCGAATAAGCCTGTCAAAGAGCTCGCCGAAGCTGGCGATGTCTCCGTGAGCGGCGAAGTGTTCGGGCTCAACGGCGATGAAGATCGCTGTAGCAGTGAATCTAGTGATGCCATCTTTGCCGACTCCCTCGCCCTGCACGTGCAACGCACGTCTATGCCGAGCGCTGATGCGTGCGGTAATGCGGTGGGTTTGATGAAGCGGAACCGGCGCCAGATACTCGACGGCGAGATTGCGCGTGACCGCGGGCGTGCCTGCGATCCATAAGGTGAAGCCCAGTAGGTCGTCGCATGCAGCCGCGATCGCCCCGCCGTGTGCCAGGCCGGGCGCACCGATATGGCGCTCATCGAACGTCACATCGGCATACACCTCATCGCGCAGCCGGTATACCGCCAGCCTCAGGCCACTGGGATTCTCGGGTCCACAGCCCATGCAGATGGGCGTGTGTGCCGGCAATCGATGTGGAGCGGTCGGATCAGGAGGATCGATCATCAGAGCCTCGCTTCCCACACGGGTGTAGCGGCAATTACTCTCCAAAACAAGCCATTTTTCATACCGCTCAGCGAGGTATAGCGAACGCCGATTGGCACAGGGCAGCGCCGAATCACCGCGAGTGACACTTCGCTGCGATACCGCTGGCGGCATACCGCCGTAACTCGGGTCTCGTCGCCTCACGAAGGTCGAACACCGTCAGGCGGCCATTCATCGACGCCGTCTTCGAGCGGCACATCCAACGATCGCAGTAGGGCGGAGAACAGGCGCCAGTTCCCGATCGCCGCGACGAGTTCGACGAGTACGGCCGCATCCGCGTCGACCGCACGCTCACAAGCCGCCCATGTCTCATCAGATATTGTTCCCTCCAGTAGTGTCTCGTCGGTTGCCGCGAGCACAGCACGTTCGGCATCGCCAAAGTGGGTCACGCTCGGCCAGTCTCGCACGGCGAGCAGGTCGCGCTCGGGCACATCGAGTAGGCGGGCAACTCTCCAGTGTTGCGTCCATTCGTAGACCGAACCGGTGACCCAGGCGATTCGCATGATGATCAGCTCCCGCAGACGCGCATCCAGCACACCCCTCCACAGCAATGCCTCTAGCAACCCGTTTAACGCAGCCGCCACGCCGGGCTGATGCAGGGCGATTCTAAAGACCGACAATTCCGCCATCGCTTCGGGAATTCCGCACTGAGCGGCACGCTTCCGCGCATCGGTCAGGCCGAGCATCGCAATGCGCTTTCCACTACCCACGGTCGGTCCTTTCGGTCATACGCCACTTGACGCTGTCACGCATTCGGTACGAAAACGCTGTGCAGCGCCGGGATCGTGCCCGACTCGGCGCCGGCCAAGACATCGAGCAGTCGCGGTAAGCCCCCGAACCCGGTGACGTTCCGGGACAGTTCATCGAAGGGCCAACGCCCGGAGACGAGTAACTCGATCGCGCTGCGGTAGGCGGGGTAATCGACGCCCAGCGAGCCGAAGACGCGTAATTCTTTGAAGACAAGGAGGTCTGGCTCGAAGCCTGGTGCTCCGCCACCGCCGCGGGTGCCGGCGACCACCACGCGCCCGCCTGGCCGAGCAAGTGCGACGGCGTCAGCAAACGCACCTGGCGCTTTGGCGGTGACGTCGACGACGACGTCTGCGAGCTGACCGGTCACTCGTTGCAGGGCCTTGACCGGGTCTTCACGGGTCACGTCAATGGTCAGGTCCACGCCGAACTTGCACGCTGCGGCTAACCGCGGCCGATCGCGAGGCCCGAGTCCGGTCATAGCGACGAATGCCGCTCCCGACTCCTTCGCTGCTACGGCCGAACAGATGCCTCGAATGCCCGGCCCTAGGACTGCGACGACGTCGCCCGACCCTGTCTCCGGCAGCGTGGCAGCCCATTTGATTCCCGCACCCAGCGGGTTGAACAACGTAGCGACAATCGGGTCGAGTCCGTCTGGAATCGACAACAGCATGGAATCGAACGGCAGGTGCAGGTGCGTTGCATACCCTCCCCACAGGCCGGGATCGATGTTTACATCGACAAAGCCGAACATCGTGGCCAGACCGTTGCGCGAGCACCTGCGATACTCATCTTGGCGGCACGCGTCGCACTCCCGGCAAGATCGGAAAACCTCGACCGCAACCCGATCACCTGCCGACACGCCCCAACGCGCGCTTGCGGCGTCACCGACTGCGTCAATGACACCGACGATCTCGTGCCCGGGGATGAAAGGGAAGCCCGCCGACAGGTGACCGCTGTACTGCTCGTGATCGGTTCCGCAGAGCCCGCACGCCTCGATCCGAAGGACTCCGGAGTCGCCGTCGACGGGCGGCACTGGCAAAGTGCGCCGCTCAAGAGCGCGCGGCTTGCTCAGCACGAGCGCGTCGGCCTTCATGGCAGTTCGAATTCGACGTGCTGGTCGCCTGGCCGTAACCTGATATGCCGTCCGACAAACATCTGTTTCGACATTTCCTTCGCCACCTTCGCATCGTCGTTGCGAGCCGCGACGCGCCGGCCGTCGGGTAGACGCGCGAGAACGGGCACCCACGAAGGGCCTTCGTCGCGGTCGTGTACCACCGTGTAGCCATCGATCGTTGCCCTACCGGATGCATCGGCGGCAGAAGCGACCGGAAGCGCAGTCGCATCAATCGCGGCCTGCGCTTCGGCCATGTCCGGTGTCTGCCACCCCGTCGGCGGCGGCGTCGCCGACCATAATCCCAACGAGTGCTTCGTGATATACCAACCTAATCCGGAGACCAGTCCTAGGGCGGCCGGTTCGCTTCGGCAGCGCCGAACCATCTCCGCAATCGAGTGGCTGACATAGTTGTTACCCGGTCCTCCGTGATAGGGCAATCCACCGGTCACCGTGAACCCGCGTGAATCCGCTGGATCGAGATCGAGTGCATCGATGGCAACTTCGACCGCCGAAGGGAAGCAGGAGTAAAAATCGAACCATCCGATGTCATCGGCGGAAAGGTTGCAGGCAGCTAGGAGCGCCCGTCCGGCAGCGCGAATTCCCGCGGACCGACTGAGATCGGGCCGCTGAACCGGAAAGTACACGTCGTTGCAAGTGGCCGCGCACCAGGGGAAAACCCATCGGTCACGAGGAACACCGATTTCGTCGGCGAGTTCGGCAGCCATCATGACGAAGGCGGCCGCCATATCGACGGTGATAATGCTGTTGAGCAGCTTGGGATATGGCTCGCACACCATTCGGTTAGTTGGCGACACCGAGCTGAGCTCACTGGCAGTGCGCGCGCGCGGAAACCATGCCTGGTCGGGATGCCTCGATGCTTCGAGGGTGAAGGGGGCCATCAGGCTTCCCAGCCAGCGGCGCTGCTCGTCGAACGTCCGACCACATCGAGCCGCGATGGCGGATTCGAAGATCGGGTACACCTCGTGCGGCCAACGCAATCCAGCGCACGTCTCGGCCGCGCTCAGACCGGGGCGAGTATCGCCAAGTGACTCATCCTGCGCATCAACGGATTTCGGACCGGGCAGCACACGGCCAGAATTGAGCCTGCGGGCTGACGCGCCGCTTTCTGCTCCAACGACCAGCACCGCGTCTCCCATACCGCGCGAGATGTGGCCGCCGAGCACCTCAACGAGGTACTGAGGCGTATTACCGCCAACCGGACAACTGATGCGGCGGGTTGGCGCCAGCCCAGCCGCTTCGGCAATCCTTGACGCAGGGTTGTCACGCGGAATCATCAAGATCCCCGGTGTCGCCACCGTATCGATCCGATGCCCGATAGCGGCGCCCGAGTCCTGCAACGCTCGACGCGCAGCTTCGGACGCCAAATCGATGGGATCCACGACGCTATCGTCGCGGTGTGTGATCTCACCAACCCCGACGACAACCGGAGTGCGCGGTGCAATCGCCAACGGTCAGGTCGCGTTCATCGTCGACGTCTTCTGTGCGACATATTTGCGATATTGTCACACAGATCGCCGTCCGACAACTGGTCGGTTCGTCAGTCTCCGATCGGTCCGAGGCTGCATACTTGCATCGTGATGAAGAAATCGTTGCGCTGGGGCACGGCAACGCCCGCGAGCCGTGACGTCGCCCGAGACCTCCTGCTCGACGCCGCCGAAGCGTGCCTAGAGGGCAAGGGCCCGGCGGGCACCACGATGGAGGACATCGCTAGGCAGGCGGGGGTGTCCCGCGCCACGGTGTACCGCTACTTTCCGAGTCGTGAATCCGTCATTTCCGGTGTTATCCTGCGGTCAGCCGAACGCTACCTCCGCCGCATTAGTGGGCGGATCGCGGCGCATACCGACTTAGACTCGGCGATACTGGATTTCGTCGAGGTTACACTCCGCGCGGCCCACCATGAACCGATAATCGGATTGCTATTCGGCAGTGACGACGAACTCGCCGGCGTAGGGCTGGCCAAAGGCACGTCGGTGGCTTTGTTCGAACTCGTCGCCGAGTTCCTTCGCCCTGTCTTCGCCGCGCACTGGGATCAACTTGAGCGTGGGGTGTCGGTCGACGACGCCGCCGAATGGATACTGCGGGCCATCCTCAGCCTCCTCACGGTCGAAGGCCCAAGACACCGCAGCCCGGAGGGCCTCGATACTTTTTTACGACGATTCCTGCTTCCTCCTCTGCTCACCAGCACGCGGTCTTGCGTTGATGCAACAAGTACGGAGTAATGTCTCATTAGTGTCAGCAGTATCGGTGAACGATGAGGGGCTCCAGACATGAAGTTCGAGCAGTTCAGCCAAGAGATTGCCGACGAGTTGCAGAATGCTGCGGCAACCGCGGGTGGGCTGTCCAGCTACTTGGAATTTCGCCACATCGAATTCGCCGCAGGACGTCTGGTTGTGGAGATGGATGCTCGGGACGACCTGATGACCCCGTTCGGCAATCTCCACGGCGGATGCTTGTCGGCGATGGTAGACCACTGTCTGGGCGTGGTGTTCTATCCGGTTATCCCAGCGGGATCATGGGTTGCCACAACGGAATTCAAGCTAAACCTGCTGCAGCCCGTGTCGAGCGGAGTGTGCGTTGCGGTCACCGAGATCATCGCGCTGGGCAAGCGTAGCGGTGTCGCCAGAATCGATGTCACCAACGCGGGGCGCGCGGTATGCGCTGCTCAGGGAACCGTGACGGTGGTTAGTCCTAGGGGGAATTCCGGATGATGGCAAGACTGAGCACGAGTGCCTTCCGAATTGGCTACCACGGCCTAATCAAATGACCGTTACCTGCGAGCGAATCCGCACCGAAGACGGCGTCACCCTCA
Organism: Mycobacterium sp. NGS33; assembly: GCF_059812885.1. NCBI lineage: Bacteria > Bacillati > Actinomycetota > Actinomycetes > Mycobacteriales > Mycobacteriaceae > Mycobacterium > Mycobacterium sp. NGS33. Next base: position 9,914 of record NZ_JCALDN010000014.1, read on the forward strand.
CAGCGGATTTCTACCGACACAACACCGCCCGCGCCGTCGTACTTCTCCTGCATGGTGGTGGTCAAAACCGCCACGCTTGGACCACCACGGCGCGCCGGTTGCATGCGCGCGGTTACACCGTCGTCGCCTACGACGCCCGAGGCCACGGCGATAGCGGGTGGGACCCGACTGGGCGATACGAACTCGCAGGACTCACGTCCGATTTGCTGGCTGTGCGCGAACACGCGAGTGACGACCGTCCGCCGGTGGTCGTTGGTGCGTCGTTGGGCGGCATGACCATTTTGGGAGCCCACCTGCTGGCACCAGCCGATTTGTGGTCAGCAGTCGTTCTTGTCGACATCACCCCGCGAATGGAGCTTCACGGTGCGCGACGTGTTGTGTCTTTTATGGCCGCCCATCCCGACGGATTCGGCACGCTCGACGACGCGGCCGACGTCATCGCCCAATACAATCCGCACCGCGCCCGTCCCGAAAGCCTGGACGGACTGCGAAAAGTGTTGCGACAACGCGACGATGGCAGGTGGATTTGGCGGTGGGATCCAGCATTCATCACCTCCAATTTTCAGTTCCTGCAAGGTGACCCCGAAACTGGTGCCGAACAGTTCGACGCCATCACCGAGCTGCTTGTTGAGGGTGCCCGTCGCGTGCAGGCTCCTACCCTTCTTGTGCGCGGCCTGCTCTCGGACGTGACGTCACAGCACGCGGTCGATGAATTCCTCGACGTTGTCCCCCACGCCGAAACAATGGATGTCTCCGGCACCGGCCACATGGTCGCCGGGGACGACAACGACGCCTTCACCGCCGCCGTCGCCGGTTTTCTCGACCGCACGATGAGGACTTCGGCGTGAGGACTGATTAGCGGTCGACTCGCCGAAAAGCGGCTTCCTCAATCAAACACGTGCCGTCGCCAGGCCCGTGGGCTCGCGCCCTGCAGACGGCAAATAACACACTTGGCGCCCTTGACGATTCACGACCTACACCGCAGGTAGCCCAGCTTTGCCCGGCCCGGTCCCCTTGGGCCAATCTTCGCTACGTCCAGAAGACCATGGGGCACTCGAACCGACCGTCACGGTGAACATCTACAGGGATCGTTACTTCGATGAACTCGTCCAACCAGGCGAACGGACAGGAACCGGACAAACCAAAACATCCATAGAGGGCTGTCGCCCGGGTCCGTGCTGTTCAACGCTGGTGGCCAGGGGCGGGATCGAACCGCCGACCTTCCGCTTTTCAGGCGGACGCTCGTACCGACTGAGCTACCTGGCCGGAAGGCAGCGAGTGCCTCGCCGCGCTTGGCGACCCTGACGGGACTCGAACCCGCGACCTCCGCCGTGACAGGGCGGCGCGCTAACCAACTGCGCCACAGGGCCTTGCTGCTGCTCCGCGTCACCGCGTCGCGTACCCCCAACGGGATTCGAACCCGTGCTACCGCCGTGAAAGGGCGGCGTCCTAGGCCACTAGACGATGGGGGCCAGAACCGAATCACTCCGGGGTACTCGCAACGTGGTTTCGTTGGGAGCCACGTCAGCTTAGGTCACGGCGTGCCCAATCCTCAAACGAGCCTCGTTTTCGGTCCAAGTATCCTGAATCTCCGCGGCCCCTATAGCTCAGTTGGTAGAGCTACGGACTTTTAATCCGCAGGTCCTAGGTTCGAGTCCTAGTGGGGGCACCAAAACGCGCACGACCCGGCCCGTGCGCGCAGGAATGACGGCTCATCGCCCGAGCACCGCGCTGCTGTAGGTGACATCGGCGAAGGCCGCGGCGACGTCGTCGTCGGCGTAGGCAAACGCGTTGGCGGCATGCAACTCGGCGATGGTCTGCGATGTAGTCTGCCAGCCGCGCCGGCCGAGGTGGTCGACGATGTGGCTGCGCTGCCCGTGATACACGAGATCGTTGAAGTCGATCTCGAACCCGAGTTCGCTCATCCGGTCGTGATGGGCACGCCACCGCGGGTCGGTGAAAACGGCGGTGTCAGGCACGAATTCGAACGCGAGGCGGCTGTCCGGGGCACTCAGGTCGGTGATGTTGTCGAACAGCGCGTCCTGGGCGTCGTCGGGCAGGTACACCACCAGGCCCTCGGCGCTCCACGCCGAGGGCGCCTGCGGATCGAATCCGGCCGCCCGCAGCGCCGCGGCCCAATCGTCGCGCAGATCGATGCCGACGGTGCGGCGCTCGGCCGTCGGCTCGGCTCCCAGGTCGCCCAGCGTCAGCGTCTTGAACTCGATCACCTCCGGCATGTCGACCTCGTACACGATCGTCCCGGCAGGCCAGGGCAGCCGGTAGGCGCGGGAGTCGAGGCCGGACGCAAGGATGACCACCTGACCGATGCCGCTGCGGGTCGCTTCCAGAAAGAATTGGTCGTAGAACCGGGTTCGGCACGCCATCCCTCGCGCCATCCGCTGCGGATCGAACTCCGTGGTACCGCCCGGCGCGATTTCACCGTTCACCAGCCGCACATAGACGTCGATGCCGACCGCCCGCACCAGCGGCGCGGCATAGGGGTCGTCGATCAGCTTTGCGTCCGAAGACAGCGCCCGCTGCGCGGCCACCATGGTCGCCGTCGCCCCGACACTGGTCGCAAGATCCCAACGATCACGTTCGGCGCGCGCCATGGTGCCCCCTTAAACCGGGCCAGGAAAAAGATAGACAATCTAGTTAGTATCACAGTGCCGCGGTCCGGTGCGCGGGACTACTCTGCGAGTTATCTGCTCCCGTTCCATCCCGGAGGGCCCGTGACCGATTTCGCCCAGCGGACGATCGACCTGGCTCGCCGGAACGTGGCAGACGGGGGCCGCCCCTTCGCGACGGTGATCGTCCAGGACGGCGAGGTGCTCGCCGAGAGCGCCAACAAGGTGGCCCAGACCAACGATCCCACCGCCCATGCGGAAATCCTCGCCATCCGGGAGGCCTGCATGAAGCTCGGCACCGAGCACCTCGTCGATGCCACCATCTACGTGCTCGCCCACCCGTGCCCGATGTGCCTGGGCTCCCTGTACTACTGCTCGCCCAAAGAAGTGGTGTTCCTGACCACGCGCGAAAGCTACGAGCGGTACTACGTGGACGACCGCAAGTATTTCGAATTGTCCACGTTCTACGACGAATTCGCGAAGCGATGGGACCAGCGCCGCCTGCCGATGCGCTACGAGCCCAACGACGAGGCCGGCGCGGTCTACCGGTTCTGGAACGAGCGCAATGGCGGACGCCTGGCGACGGTCGTCCCGTCCTGCTGAACCGGGTCCTTGGCAGCTGGACCGGTCTTCGCTAATATTTGCGTATGCATGCAGATAGTGGCAGAGGGCGGCTGCCGGACGACCAGGCCAGCCTGGTCGTCGAGGTCTTCCGGATGCTGGCCGATGCCACGCGCGTGCAGGTGCTCTGGTCGTTGACCGACCGCGAGATGTCGGTCAACGAACTCGCCGAGCACGTGGGCAAGCCGGCGCCGTCGGTTTCCCAGCACCTCGCGAAGCTGCGGATGGCCCGACTGGTCCGCACCCGCCGGGAGGGCACGACGATTTTCTACAGCCTGGAAAACGACCACGTTCGTCAACTCGTCATCGACGCGGTGTTCAACGCCGAACACGCCGGCCCGGGCGTTCCCGGTCACCATCGCGGCGACGGCGGGCTGACGGCCGTCACCGAAGCGTCCCGCCCGCCGAACCGGCGGCACAGCGCCGCGCGCTGAGCGAGCATCAGCCACAAGGCATTTCACCCAAGGAGAGAACAGCGATGAGCGAACAGCACACCCACGACGCGCCGCACGCGCACGAACACCAGCACGGCGATGTCACCCACGCCCACGCGCACACCACCCACGAGCATGAGCACGTCGAGCACGAACACTCACACGCTCACGCCGACGGGACCGAACACAGCCACGCCCACGTGCACCAGGCGGGCCTGGAAGATGTCCACGGTCATGCCCACGCATAGCGCGACCGGCGCGGCAGCAGCGGCTCAGGAGACCACCGGGCAGTAGTGCTTGGGGTTGCCGCGCTCGTCTTCGGGCGGCAGATTGCGCGCAGGGGTCTGCACCAGCGGCGCATCGAGGGGGATCCGTCCGCTCGCCCGGTCCAAACCGGCGCGGGCCCGCGGGTGCTTGCGGTATCTGCTTGGCACCAAGGCGAACACCCCGCGAACGAGGTCACCGAAGCGCCGATGCAACCATTCGTCGCGGCGTGACCACCGATAGCCCATCAGCTCGCGCACCGGCGGGTCATACAGCCCGACGGTCACCCAGACGAAAAACGGGGCAAGCAGTTTGCGCTGCGCCGCCCATAGCGTGTCCGGAATCCATTGCGCGAAAGGGGGTTTCGGTAGCTCGGTGAGATCGAGCACGGCCCGGGCGGCCCAATTGCTCTCCAGCACGTTGCGGCACATGTGGTCCCAGTAGACCTGGAACTCTTCCCACGACTTGGGTACCGGCCGCATGCTCATGCCGTACATCCGATACCACTCGACGTGTTCGTCGAACAGCTGGCGCTTCTGCTCCTCGGTGATTCCGCCGCAGAATCGTTCGGCGACGTGAATGGTGCCCATGAAGAAGGTGGAGTGCGCCCAGTAGAAGACGTCGGGGTACAAGGCGTGGTAGCGCCGGCCCTGTTCGTCGACCCCCTTGATGTCGGCGTGGTAGTCGCGAACCTCGGCGCCGGTGACGGGCGCGCGTTCCCCGTCGAAGACGACGCCCCCGATGGGATACAACGAGCGCAGCAGGCGCGGCCAGCGCTCGCGGAAGAACGTGGAGTGATCGATGACCGCCGCGCCCAGCTGCGGGTGCATGTTCTGCATCGATCCCGCCCAGGGGCCCTGCAGCATGCCCCGCCAGTCGCCGAAGTACCGCCAGGTCAGCGAGTCGGGTCCCAGCGGTGCCGGTGGCGCGTCGTATCCCGCCGGCGATACCGGACAGCCGCCTGCGACGCCGCCGGACGCGTCGGTCGGCCCGGCCGAAACCGACTGCTCAGCGGTGGCGACGCCATCGCTGCGCGCTACGTCGCTGGTCAGGGGGCACGATGCGGACGTATCTTGAGTCACTATTGAATCCCTGCAGGTATCGTGGAAATTCTGACTACAACCGTTGTCAATTTAGAGCTTAGGAGCGATGTGCAGACGGGTCAACGACGGGGACGCTGGACCGGCGTCCCTTTGGAGAGCCGTCTCGCGCTTCGCCGTGACAACCTCATCGATGCCGGGGTGCAGTTGCTCGGCAGCCCCGGGGGGCCGGCGCTGACCGTGCGCGCCGTGTGCCGCGCGGCCGCGCTGACCGAACGCTACTTCTACGAAAGCTTCGCCGACCGTGACGAATTCGTGCGCGCGGTCTACGACGACGTCTGCACGCGCGCGATGAACACGCTGACGTCGGCGACGACCCCGCGGGAAGCCGTCGAGCGTTTCGTCGAGCTGATGGTCGACGACCCGGTGCGCGGGCGCGTGCTGTTGCTGGCGCCGGCAGTGGAGCCGGTGCTGACCCGCTCCGGGGCGGAGTGGATGCCCAATTTCATCGACCTGTTGCAGCGCAAGCTGTCGCGCATCGGCGACGCCGTGCTGCAGAAGATGATCGCCACCAGCCTGGTGGGCGGGCTGTCGAGCCTGTTCACCGCCTACCTGCACGGGCAACTGGGCGCCAGTCGCAAGCAGTTCATCGATTACTGCATCAACCTGCTACACATCAGCGCCGCGCCGTACGTCCCGGCCGGTGAGCTCGGCAAGTCTGTCTGACGCGTTTTCATTCGCGCGGCATCGGCAAGACGTACAGCTAGACCTACCGATCGAGCCCACTTCGAAACCGGCATCAAAACGTCACCTGGCGCGCCGCACGAGGAACTTGATGCTACCGAAGTACACAGATATATTGACTGCTACCCATCGACACAGATAACTGGAGGCCGTATGTCAGCCGAGCTGACAAACCTACAGCTCCTGCAGGAACTTGAGCCGTTCGTCGAGAAATACCTGAACCGGCACGAGAGCATGCACAAGAACTGGAACCCACACGACTACATCCCGTGGTCGGACGGCAAGAACTACTACGCGCTCGGTGGGCAGGACTGGGAGCCCGGTCAGTCGCAGCTTTCGGACGTCGCTCAGGTGGCGATGGTGCAGAACCTGATGACCGAGGACAACCTGCCGTCCTATCACCGCGAGATCGCGATGAACTTCGGCTTGGACGGTGCCTGGGGCCAGTGGGTCAACCGGTGGACCGCCGAGGAGAACCGGCACGGCATCGCGCTGCGCGACTACCTGGTGGTCACCCGCGCCGTCGACCCGGTCGAGCTCGAGAAGCTGCGCATCGAGGTGGTGAACCGCGGCTTTAGCCCGGGCCAGAACCACCAGATCCGCGCCGATCTGTTCGCCGAGAGCCTGTTCGACTCGGTCATCTATGTCACGTTCCAGGAGCTGGCGACCCGGATTTCGCACCGCAACACCGGCAGGGCCTGCAACGAGACGATCGCCGACCAGCTGCTGGCCAAGATCTCGGCCGACGAGAACCTGCACATGATCTTCTACCGGGATGTCAGCGAGGCCGGATTCGACGCGTCGCCGAACCAGGCGATGCGGTCGCTGCACAAGGTGCTGCGCAACTTCCAGATGCCCGGCTACCAGGTGCCCGAGTTCCGCCGCAAGGCTGTGATGATCGCGGTGGGCGGTGTGTACGACCCGCGCATCCACCTCGACGACGTCGTCATGCCGGTGCTGAAGAAATGGCGCATCTTCGAGCGCGAGGACTTCACCGGCGAGGCGGCCGCGCTGCGCGACGACCTTGCGCTGCTGATCAAGGAACTCGAGACGACCTGCGACAAGTTCGAGGTCTCGAAGCAGCGCCAGCTGGAGCGGGAAGCGCGCACCGGCAAGCGGACCACGGCCTTCGAGCTGCACCAGACCGCCGGCACCCTGACCATGAGCCGGCGGTAACCGAGCGGTGCGCATCGGATCCATCGCGCTCGCCAGCCCGGTGGTCCTGGCTCCGATGGCGGGCGTCACAAACGTCGCTTTCCGGACGCTGTGTCGTGAACTGGAGCAAGCCAAGGTCGGCACCGTCAGCGGGCTCTACGTCTGCGAAATGGTCACGGCGCGTGCGCTGGTCGAGCGTCATCCCGCCACGCTGCACATGACCACGTTCGCCCCGGACGAGTCGCCGCGGTCGCTGCAGCTCTACACCGTCGACCCCGCGACCACCTACGCCGCCGCGAAGATGATCGCCGACGAAGGCCTGGCCGACCACATCGACATGAATTTCGGCTGCCCGGTGCCCAAGGTCACCAAGCGCGGTGGAGGCTCGGCGCTGCCATACAAACGGCGACTGTTCGGCCAGATCGTCGCCGCGGCGGTGCGCGGCACCGAGGGCACCCGGATACCGGTGACCGTCAAGTTCCGCATCGGCATCGACGACGAGCACCACACCCACCTCGACGCCGGCCGCATCGCCGAAGCCGAAGGGGCGGCCGCCGTCGCGCTGCATGCCCGCACGGCGGCGCAGCGCTACTCCGGCACCGCCGACTGGGACCAGATCGCCGCGCTCAAACAGCACGTGACGACCATCCCGGTGCTGGGCAACGGCGATATCTATGACGCCAGCGACGCGCTGACGATGATGGCCACCACCGGCTGCGACGGCGTCGTCATCGGTCGCGGCTGCCTCGGCCGGCCGTGGCTGTTCGCCGAGCTGTCGGCCGCATTCACCGGCGGCGCGCCGCCCACGCCGCCCACGCTGGGCGAGGTCGCCGACATCGTGCGGCGGCACGGGGAGCTGCTGGCCGCGCACTTTGGCGAGGACAAGGGCATGCGCGACATCCGCAAGCACGTCGGCTGGTACTTGCACGGCTTTCCGGCCGGCTCCGAGCTGCGCCGAGCGCTGGCGATGGTCAAGACGCTCGACGAGCTGGACCGTCTGCTCGACCGGCTGGACCCCACGGTGCCGTTCCCCGAGGAGGCGACGGGCCCGCGCGGCCGACAGGGTTCACCGGCGCGGGTGGTGCTGCCCGAAGGCTGGCTGACCGACCCTGACGACTGCACGGTGCCGGCGGGCGCCGACGTCATGCACTCCGGGGGCTGAGCCGGCCAACGCGAAATCGCGTCCGGACGGATAACTCAGTACCATGTGGGCTTTGTTGCATGCGCTCTGGTAGTGGATGACTTCGGTGCCGCTGCGCGAGGGCGACACAACATGGTTGGCACACGCGGCAGCGCTCACGATGGGTGCGCTGCGCTAGACACTACGCACGCATACGCTGACGTCTGCATCAGAGCTTCGGAGGCCGGTAGGACATGAGTGACGCCGAGAACGACGCCACTCGTAATGGTCGGCACGGCCCCGGCGGGGCGCACGCCCGCCCGATCGCGCCGGACCCGGCACCGCTGGGCGCCGCCCCCTGGGAGCGGTTCTTCCAACCACCGGCCGATGACAGCCTGCACCGTTGGCAGCCCGAGGCCGGCATCGAGCGCGTCGAGCCGGCCGCGGACGAAACCGACCGGGGTGGCTCCCACGCCGGCGGCGGCGTCAGCGTCGCGGATCTGATCGCCAAGATCGGCGCCCCCGACCGGCCCGTCCACCACCGCGCCGCGCCCGAGGATGCCGAGCCCGAACCGTCCGGGTCCGAGCCGGGCCTGCCGATCGAGCTGCAGCGCACGCAGGTGATCGACGACCTGGCCTACTCCGTGGACGCGGTCGCCGAACTTCGGGCCCTCGAAGCCGCCGACTATCCCAACGACGACGACCCGGACGACGACGACCCGGACGACGAGGCCCCCGCGCCCACCGTGGCGCCCAAACGGCGGCGCCGTCCGCTGCTGCTGGCCGCCCGGTCGACGGCCGCCTTCGCCGCCGTGCTGGCCCTGGTCATGACCGGCGGGGCGTGGCAGTGGAGCGCGTCGAAAAACGCCCGGCTGAACACGATCAGCGCGCTCGACCGGAACTCCAGCGACATCCGCGACCCGGGTGGACAGTACGGCGACGAGGACTTCTTGATCGTCGGTCTCGACTCGCGCCTGGGCGACAACGCCAACATGGGCGCCGGCACCACCGACGACGCCGACGGCGAACGCTCGGACACGGTCATGCTGGTCAACATTCCGGCCAACCGTAAGCGTGTGGTCGCGGTGTCGTTCCCCCGCGACCTGGCGATCACGCCGATGCAATGCGAGGCGTGGAATCCCGAAACCGGCAAATACGGGCCCCTCTACGACCCGAAGACCAAGACCTACGGCCCGAAGACGATCTACACCGAGACCAAACTGAACTCGGCGTTCGCCTTCGGCGGCCCGAAGTGCCTGGTGAAGGAAATCCAGAAGCTGTCCGGCCTGAGCATCAACCGCTTCATCGCCGTCGACTTCTCCGGCTTCGCGAAGATGGTCGACGCCCTGGGCGGTGTCGAGGTGTGCTCGAGCACGCCGCTGCACGACTACGAGCTGGGCACCGTCCTCGAACACGGTGGCCGCCAGGTCCTCGACGGTTCGACCGCCCTGAACTACGTGCGGGCGCGCCAGGTCACCACCGAGGTCAACGGCGATTACGGCCGGATCAAACGCCAGCAGCTGTTCTTGTCGTCGCTGCTGCGCTCGTTGATCTCCGAGGACACGCTGCTGGACCCGAACAAGCTCAACAACGTCGTCAACATGTTCATCAGTGACACCGTCGTCGACAACGTGCAGTCCAAGGACTTGGTCCAGCTCGGCCAGTCGCTGCAGGGCATGGCGGCCGGGCACGTCACGTTCGTCACCGTGCCGACCGGTGTGACCGACCAGAACGGCGACGAGCCGCCGCGGACGGCCGATATGCGGGCGCTGTTCGACGCCATCATCAACGACGATCCGCTGCCCGAGGAAAACGACCAGAACGCGCAGAATTTGAGTGCGTCCCCGACCAAGGGGCCGTCGAGGGCGCCCACCACGAAGAAGTCGCCGGCGCCGACGGCCGAGGCGCAACACGAGCAGATCACCACGACCTCGCCCAGCGGGGTGACGGTGCGGGTTTCCAACGCCACCACGCAGAGCGGGCTGGCCGCCACCGCGACCACTCAGCTCAAGCAGGACGGCTTCAACGTGATGTCGCCCGACGATTACCCGAGTTCGGTGACCGCGACGACGGTGCTCTTCTCGCCGGGCAACGAGGAGGCCGCCGCCACCGTCGCGTCCTCGTTCAACAACGCGAAAGTGCAGCGGGTTTCCGGCTACGGGCAGGTCGTGCAGGTGGTACTGGGCCCCGACTTCAAGTCGGTCAGCACTCCCTCGCCCAGCGGCTCGTCGATGAGTCTGCAGATCGAACGCGGCTCGAGCAATGCTCCGGCGAAGCTGCCCGAGGACCTGACCGTCACCAACGCGGCCGACACCACCTGCGAGTAACCGCTTTTGACGGCGCTGCGCTGTCCGTTTCGGGCGGGGAGACCGTACCCTTGGTGATATGCGGACCGCCTACCACGAGCAACTTTCGGAATTATCCGAGCGCCTCGGCGAGATGTGCGGCTTGGCGGGAATCGCCATGGAGCGGGCCACCCAAGCTCTGTTGCAGGCCGACTTGGTGCTTGCCGAACAAGTCATCTCCGATCACGAAGCCATCGCCGCGCTGAGCGCGCGCGCCGAAGAAAGCGCCTTCGTACTCCTGGCATTACAGGCACCGGTCGCCGGTGATCTGCGGGCCATCGTCAGTGCCATCCAGATGGTGGCGGACATCGACCGGATGGGTGCGCTGGCGTTGCACGTCGCCAAGATCGCCCGCCGGCGTCATCCCCAGCACGCCCTGCCCGAGGAGGTCAACGGCTATTTCGCCGAAATGGGCAGCATCGCAGTCGAATTGGGTAACAGCGCCCAAGAGGTGGTGCTGTCCCGCGACCCGGAGAAGGCCGCCCGCATCCGCGAAGAAGACGACGCCATGGACGATCTGCACCGGCATCTGTTCTCGGTGCTGATGGACCGTGAGTGGAAACACGGCGTCGCCGCGGCCGTCGACGTCACGTTGCTGGGCCGGTTCTACGAGCGCTTCGCCGATCACGCCGTCGAGGTGGCCCGTCGGGTCATCTTCCAAGCGACCGGCAGGCTGCCCGAGGAAGAGGCGAAACCCGCGTCGCAGTAACCAAAACCCGACGGCCTAGCCGAAGCGGCCGGAAATGTAGTCCTCGGTGGCCTTCTGGCTCGGGTTGGAGAAGATCTTCTCGGTGTCGTCGACTTCGATCAACCGGCCCGGTTTTCCGACTGCTTCCAGGTTGAAGAACGCCGTGTAGTCGCTGACCCGCGCCGCCTGCTGCATGTTGTGGGTGACGATGACGATGGTGTAGTCCTGTTTGAGTTCGCTGATCAACTCTTCGATCGCCATCGTCGAGATCGGATCCAGCGCCGAACACGGCTCGTCCATCAGCAGAACGTCGGGTTGCACGGCGATGGCCCGCGCGATGCACAGGCGCTGCTGCTGCCCGCCGGACAGTCCGCCGCCGGGCCGCTCCAAGCGGTTCTTGACCTCGTCCCACAGGTTTGCCCCGCGCAGCGAATACTCGGCCGTCTCGTCAAGCACCTTGCGGTTGCGCACCCCCTGCAGCTTCAGGCCGGCGACCACGTTGTCACGAATCGACATGGCGGGGAACGGGTTTGGCCGCTGGAACACCATCCCGATGGCCCGGCGCACGCCGACCGGGTCGACGCCCGCGCCGTAGATGTCTTCGTCGTCGAGCAGCACGCTGCCCTCGACCCGCCCGCCGGGCACCACCTCGTGCATGCGGTTGAGCGTGCGCAACACCGTCGTTTTGCCGCACCCTGACGGGCCGATGAACGCAGTCACGCTGCGGGGCAGAACCGACAGCGTCACATCCGAGACCGCGTGAAACGCTCCGTAGTAGATGTTGACGCCCTTGAGGTCCAACCGTTTGGCCACTTACTGCTCCTGCCTATGACTTCCTGGCGCCCAAGAATTTCGCTATCACGCGGGCCGTGATGTTGATGGTGGCGATCACCAGGATGAGGGTTAATGCGGCGCCCCACAACCGATCCGTGGGGATGGGGTTCAGGCCCGCACCCGCAGATGTCTGGTTGAACATCATGCCGGGCAGGGTCCCCATGAACCCGCTGAAGATGTCGAAGTTCATCGCCTGTGCGTATCCGACGAGGATCAGCAGCGGCGCCGTCTCCCCCATCACCCTGGCCATCGCCAGCAGTATGCCGGTGACGATGCCCGAGAGCCCGGTGGGGATGACCACCCAGACAACGGTTTTCCACTTGGTGATGCCCAGCGCGTAACTGGCCTCGCGAAGATCCACCGGCACGATCCGCAGCATCTCCTCGGTGGCACGCACGATCACCGGCAGCATCAACAACACCAGCGCCAGCGAGACCGCGAACTCCGATCGCGGCAGCCCGAGCGTCGCCACACACAACGCGTAGATGAACAGCGCCGCAACGATTGACGGCACACCGCTGAGGATGTCCACCATGAACGAGGCCAAACGGCCCAGCGGGGTGCCGCCGCCGTACTCGACCAGATAGATCGCGACCATGAGGCCCAGCGGGATCGAGATGACGGCGCATACCAATCCCTGCAGCACCGTACCGACCAGCGCATGGTAGGCGCCACCACCGGTCACGAATGCCGTCATTCCGGCTTGCGAGTGCGACCACCATACGGTCGACATGATCGCCTTGAACCCCTTGGCGACCACCGACCACAACACCATTACCAACGGGGTCACGGCGATCAGCAGAGACAATGAAACCAGAAGCGTGGCAACGACATCCGTGATACGGCGGCGCCGGCTGACCGGCGAGAAGGTCCGCGGCTTGAGCGGGCGGTCCAGCATCGAGGTCATTGCGCCCCCTTGCGCGCCGCCCCGGCGACGGCGCCCCGTGCCACGGCGTCGACCAGGAAGGTGAGCACGAAGAGCGTCAGTCCCGCGGCGATGTAGGCGCCGGCCCGGTATCGGTCGTCGAATTCCGCCGCCGCGCCGGCGATCTTGGTCGCGAAGGTGGAGCCGCCGTCGAACAGCGACCAGCCGAATGCCGCCTGGGTCCCGCGCAGGATGATCAGCAGCGCCACGGTCTCACCCAGCGCGCGGCCCAGCCCCAGCATCGAGCCGCTGACGTAGCCCGACCGCCCGAACGGCAGCGTGACCGTCTTGACCACTTCCCAACGGGTGGCACCCAGCGCCAGCAGGGCCTCGACCTGATCTTGCGGCGTCTGGACGAACACTTCGCGGGTGACCGCGGTGATGATCGGCAGGATCATCACCGCCAGCACGATCCCGCCGGTGAAGATGGTGCCGCCCCCGGCGGGCGACGCGTTGCCGCTGGCGAACAGAAAACACCAGCCCATCGCCCGGTTGAGCCACGTGGCGACGGGCCGCAGCTGCGGCGCCAACACGTACAAACCCCAGGCTCCGTAGATGATGGACGGCACCGCGGCCAGCAGGTCCACCGAGTAGGCCAGCGGCGTGGCGACCCGCCGTGGCGCGTACTGCGTGATGAAGATGGCGACGCCCAGCGCGACCGGCATGGCCAGGATCAACGCGAACAGCGACACGAACACGGTGACCGGCACCAGGCTGGCGATGCCGAAATGCATCGCCGAGGTGTCCGTGGTGGCCCAGGTCCCGCCGTAGCTGAAGAAGTTCTCCCGATTGCGGTGCAGCGCCGGTATCGCGCGCCCGAGCAGGAACGCCGCGATCGCGGCGATGACCACGATGATGAACACGCCCGACGACTGCGCCAGCCAGCGGAAAATCCGGTCCCCGACGTGGGGCCGGCCCTCGCCCCAGGGGCTGGTGGGTGTCGCCTGCGACTCCGGAAACGGCGCCGCGACGACCGCGCCCGAACCCGCGTCATGGGGATTTGCCCCGGAAAACCCCGTCACTGTGATCCCGTCACAGTCCTGTTGTCGCTCCTTGATACCCGGTTCACTCGGCTACTGCATCGCATCGATCGCCGTAACCAGTCGTTCCCTGACCTTATCGGGCAAGGGCACGTACCCGGCCCTCGCCAGCTCGCCCTGCCCGCTGCTGGCGGCGATGGCTAGGAACGATTTGACCGCGGCGGAGGTCTGGGGGTCGTAGCCCTTCGAGCACACGATCTCGTAGGTGACCAGCAGTAACGGATACACACCCGGCTCCTCGGAGCCGTACATCGCGTTGAGGTCGAGCACCAGGTCATCGCCTTCGGCCAGGAATTTCGCCGCTTTGACGGCGTTGCCGGCCGTGTCGTTGGTCAGCGGGATCACCCCGCCGCGGGTGGCGATTTTGGCGTAGGGCATGCGGGCCTGGTCGGCGAAGCCCTTCTCGACGTATCCGATGGCGCCCGGGGTGGCCCGCACGGCCTGGATGACGCCGGCCGACTTCGCGGCGCCCTCCCCGACGCCGCCCTGAAATTCCGTGCCGACCCCTTTGGGCCAGCTCTGCGGCGCGGCCGCGGTCAGATACTTCTGAACGTTGTCGGTGGTTCCCGACGAGTCGGTGCGGTAGATCGGCGTGATCTTGGTGGCGGGCAGCGCCGTTCCCGGGTTGAGCGCCACCAGGATGGGGTCGTTCCAGCTGGTGATCCTGCCGGTGAAAATTTTGGCCAGCGCGTCACTGTTGATCACCAGGTCCGGATTCCCGGGCAGGTTGTAGACGATCCCGATCGGCCCGAAGACCAGCGGCAGGTCCCACGCCGGGTTCCCGTCGCAGCGTTTGGCGGCGGGGCCGATCTGATCGGCGACCAGCGGCGAGTCGGCGCCCGCGAAGTCGACGTGCCCGGCGATGAATTGCTCACGGCCGGCGCCCGATCCGGTCGGGTTGTAGGCCAGGGCCTTGCCCGGGCAGTACTGGCCCCACACCTGGTTGAACACCGTGATCGCGTTCTCCTGAGCGGTCGAGCCCTCCGCCGTCAGCTTGTTTTTGCCGCCGCAGCCCGCGGTTCCGGTGATCCCGGAGACGGTGGGCGGGGCGGCCCCGCGGCGGTTCTCGTCGCTACCGCAGGCGCTCAGCGCTCCGGTACCGAGCGCCGTCGCCAACGCCACGGCGGCCAGCGCCCTGCCCTGCCTGTCGAGCCTCACCGATCTCGCTTTCTTGATGCGTTCCGGACGCATGTGGGTGCCGCTGGCTATCTGTCGTGTGAGGTTGCCAAGCGACGGCGAAAATATGTGCCGCCGCAAGCCACAGCAACGTTTGGGTAGCCACGACCAGATTAACGATCTGGCTAGCTGGCGCTCGTACCCGCGGTCAGTTGGCCGCGGGTACGACCGCGTATGCGGTGTCGACGCTATAGGTGGTGAAGCCCAGGCGCTGGTAAGTGCGCACCGCGGCGACGTTGTCCGACTCCACGTACAGCATCACGGTGGGGTCGGCGGCGTCGGCCAGGCGCCGTCCCAGCCATTCGATGCCGACGGCGGTCAGCGCCTGCCCCAGTCCGCGGCCCTGCGCCGACGGATCGACGCCCACGACATACACCTCGCCGAGGCCCGGCCGGTCGAGATGCACCTTCGTCCAGTGGAAACCCAGCAGCGTGCCGGCCTGATCGCTGTGGGAGTCGCCGAACGCGAGAAACAGGCCGGTTGGGTCGAACCACGGTTCGTCGCGCCGCTCCGCGAGCTCGACGTCCGTCCAGCCGCCCTGCTCGGGGTGATAGGCGAAGGCGGCGTTGTTGACCCGCAGCAGCTCAGCGTCGTCGGAGGGACCCGCGTACGTGCGGATTTCCACTCCGGGCACCGCCGGCACGGTGGCGGGCAGATCGCGCAGCGAGCGCCGCATCTGCATCAGCTCCCGCACCGGGGTCAGGCCCAGCGCGGACGCGGTCGCGCGGGCCGGCTCCAGCGTGCCGTGCGCCCAGAACCGGTTGCCCGCACCGGTTTTGGCCAACGCCGCGCGCGCCAGGGTGGACCCGATACCGCGTCGGCGCGCCTGCGGATGCACCACGAGTTCGGCCATCCCGGTTTCGCCGTCGCGCGGCGGACTGAGGTTGAGATAGCCGACGATCGTGTCGGCGCCCGTCGCGGACGCATTCGTGCTCAGCAGATGCTCGGTGCGGTCATGGCCGAGCTCACGCAGCACCTGTTCGCCCACGGGCGCGACCCCGTCGTATTCGGTTGCCGCGCCGACCAGTTCGCGCACGCCCTGCTGCTCGTCGACGGTCAGCGTGCGGCGCCAGTCGGGCGACGTCACTGCGTATGCAGCGGATCGACCAGCGGATCCTGGACGTCCTGCGACTCGGGTTCGGATTCCGGTTCGGCGCCGTCGGCATCCTCGGGTTCGGCAACCGGCGCGCGGCCCCGCGCCGGGCGGACGGCCTTGTAACCCACGTTGCGCACGGTGCCGATCAGCGCCTCGTGCTCGGGCCCGAGTTTGGCCCGCAGGCGACGCACGTGCACGTCGACGGTGCGGGTGCCGCCGAAGAAGTCGTATCCCCACACCTCGTGCAGCAGCTGGGCGCGGGTGAACACCCGCCCGGCGTGCTGCGCCAGGTACTTGAGCAACTCGAATTCTTTGTAGGTCAGGTCTAGCGGGCGGCCCCGCAGTCGGGCGGTGTAGGTGCCCTCATCGATCACCAGCTCGCCAAGGCTGACCTTGCCGGCGCTCTCCTGGTCCGCGAGCCCGCCGCGACGGCCGACAACCAACCGCAGCCGCGCGTCGACCTCGGCCGGCCCGGTGGTGGGCAGCAGGATCTCGTCGAGGCCCCAATCGGAGCTGACGGCCACCAGCCCGCCCTCGGTGACCACGGCCAGCACCGGAACCGACCGGCCGGCCGTGCTCAACAGGCGGCACAGTCCCCGCGCCGACGACAGGTCGGTGCGCGCGTCGACGATCACCGCATCCGCGGTCCCGGCCTCGAGCAACGAAGAGGGTTCTGGCGGCGCCGTCCGGACGGTGTGCGGAAGCAGGGACAACGACGGCAAGACCGGGTCGGGATGCAGCTCCGCGGTCAGCAGTAGTAGCTCCAACTAGCCCCTCCAGCTCGGGGGAACGGCATCTCCCAAATTCACAACGCCATCAAGCGTTAGTTACCAGGTCATCTAACGATAACGTGTCACCTGCTTTTTTCGCGTGGTAGCCGAGCCAGTGTGAGCCCCGCCACGACCGATCCGCCGGCGACCCGCTCCGGGGCGTTACGCCACAATATGCGGGTGCGCAAGGTGCTGATTGCTGTGACCGCGACGGCGATCCTGGTCGCGGTGCTCGCCCTCAGCGCAATCGGCGTCGACTACGGGACCAGCATCTATGCCGAATACCGGCTGTCGTCCAGCGTCCGCAAGGCGGCCAAGCTGGGAACGGACCCGTTCGTGGCGATCGTGGCGTTTCCGTTCCTTCCCCAGGCGATGCGCGGCAACTACAGCCAGGTGGAGATCAAGGCCAACGCCATCGACCATGCGAGGACCGGCAGGGCCACCCTGGAAGCCACCATGTACTCGGTGGACCTGGCGCAGGCGTCGTGGCTGATCGGCCCGGACGCGAAGCTCGCCGTGGGCAAGTTGGAGAGCCGCATCATCGTCGACTCGACGCACCTGGGCCGGTTCATGGGCATCAGCGATTTGATGGTCGAGGCGCCGCCCAAGGAAACCAACACCTCCACCGGTGGCGTCACCGCGTCGGGCATCTCGGACAGCCACGGTCTGGTGTTCACCGGGACACCCAAATCGGCGGGCTTCGATCGCCGGGTCAGCGTCTCGGTCGACCTGTCCATCGCCCCGGACGACCCGGCGACGCTGGTGTTCACCCCGACCGGCGTGCTGACCGGCTCGGACACCGCCAACCAGACGGTTCCGGCGGACAAGCGTGATGCGGTGCTGCATGCGTTCAGCGGGCGGCTGCCCGACCAGCGGCTGCCCTTCGGTGTCGCGCCGACCTCCGAGGGAGCCCGGGGATCCGACGTCATCATCGAGGGCATCACCCGTGGAGTAACCGTGACCCTCGCGGGGTTCAAACAGTCATGACCGCAGTCGTCGTGATCGTCGTGGTGCTCGCGTTGGCAAGCCTCGCCGGGTGGTGGCTGACCCGTCGCTCCGGAACCATCAGGGAGATCGCCGCCGAGCCGGATCGGGACGCCGACGCCGACATCGCGGCGCTGGGGCTGTCCCGCAGCAGCCCGACCGTGGTGCACTTCAGCGCCCCGTGGT
Organism: Mycobacterium sp. NGS33; assembly: GCF_059812885.1. Classification (NCBI taxonomy): domain Bacteria; kingdom Bacillati; phylum Actinomycetota; class Actinomycetes; order Mycobacteriales; family Mycobacteriaceae; genus Mycobacterium; species Mycobacterium sp. NGS33. The sequence goes on from NZ_JCALDN010000014.1 coordinate 27,963, forward strand.
GCGGGCCGTGCGACCGGGTCCGCCGGGTGGTGGAGCAGGTCTGCGAGGACCTGGACGACGTGGCCCACGTCGAGATCGACCTGGACGCAAACCCCGAGACCGCGCACCGGTATTCGGTCCTGTCCCTGCCCACCACGTTGATCTTCGACGTGGACGGCCGGCAGCGATACCGCACCTCCGGAGTGCCCAACGCCGCCGACCTGCGGTCCGCGCTGAAACCGCTGTTGGCTTGACCGCGGGGTCATTGGGTAAGCTGACCGACGTGTCAGCCCGCCTCGAGCCCATGCTCATCCAGCGTCGCGCAGTTGCACTGTGCCGCACCGCGGGCTGTTGTTGTTGCTGTTGCTGCTGAGTAGCCGCGCTTTTGCGTAGCACTCGGAGCGGCCCCGGATCCAGACCGTGGCACGTCTCCATTCGTCGTTTCCGTCAGCAATAGGGGTATCGAGGAGTTCCTACCTTGCCGAGCAGCAACACCGTCGCGCAGCCGGATCTGGTCGACGTGCGCGGGCCGCGATTCGCCGCCTGGGTCACCACCGCGGTCCTCGTGCTGGCGCTGGTCGTCTCGGCGGCCAGTCCGCCGGCCGCCGCGGTGATCCTGGCCGCTCAGGCCGCCGTCTTCGCCATCGGCGCGATCGGGGGGCCGCGCAAGCATCCCTACGGCCGGATCTTCGCCACCGTCGTCGCGCCCCGGCTGGGGCCGGTGCAGGACCGCGAACCGACCCCGCCGCTGAAGTTCGCCCAACTCGTCGGCCTGATCTTCGCCGTGCTGGGAGCCGCCGGATTCGCCACCGGCGCCGGCCTGGTCGGCGTCATCGCCACCGCGGCCGCTCTGGCCGCCGCATTCCTCAACGCGGCCTTCGGCATTTGCCTGGGCTGCCAGCTCTACCCGCTGGTCGCCCGTTTCCGAAGCCCCGCGCGTCCCACCTGACCTGCTGTAACAAAAGCGATTGAAAGGATCCACTCCATGGCACGCTCCGACGTCCTGGTCTCCACCGACTGGGCTGAGAGCAATCTCGACGCCTCAGGCGTCGTCTTCGTCGAAGTCGACGAAGACACCAGCGCTTACGACGCCGCCCACATCCCCGGCGCGATCAAGCTGGACTGGCGCTCCGACCTGCAGGACCCGGTCAAACGCGACTTCGTCGACGCCCAGCAGTTCTCCAAACTGCTCAGCGAGCGGGGCATCTCCAATGACGACACCGTGATTCTCTACGGCGGCAACAACAACTGGTTCGCCGCCTACGCCTACTGGTATTTCAAGCTGTACGGCCATGACAAGGTCAAGCTGCTCGACGGCGGCCGCAAGAAGTGGGAGCTCGACGGTCGCGCACTGTCCAGTGAGCCCGTGAGCAGGCCGGCGACCTCGTACACCGCCGCCGCGCCGGACAACAGCATCCGGGCGTTCCGCGACGACGTCATCGCGGCGATCAACGTCAAGAACCTGGTCGACGTGCGCTCCCCCGACGAGTTCTCCGGCAAGATCCTGGCGCCCGCACACCTGCCGCAGGAGCAAAGCCAGCGGCCCGGCCACATCCCCGGCGCCATCAACGTGCCGTGGAGCAAAGCCGCGAACGAGGACGGCACCTTCAAGTCCGACGAGGAGCTGGCCAAGCTCTACGCCGACGCCGGCCTGGACGGCGAGAAGGAGACGATCGCCTACTGCCGCATCGGCGAACGGTCGTCGCACACCTGGTTCGTTCTTTATGAATTGCTCGGGCATCGGAATGTGAAGAACTACGACGGCAGTTGGACGGAATACGGCTCCCTGGTGGGCGCCCCGATCGAGTTGGGAAGCTGATATGTGCTCTGCACCGAAACAAGGACAGACGCTGCCCGCCAGCGTCGACCTGGAGAAGGAAACGGTGATCACCGGTCGCGTGGTGGACGGCGACGGCCAGGCAGTGGGCGGCGCGTTCGTGCGCTTGCTGGACTCCTCGGACGAGTTCACCGCCGAGGTGGTGGCGTCGGCCACCGGTGACTTCCGGTTCTTCGCCGCACCGGGATCCTGGACCTTGCGCGCCCTGTCGAAGGCCGGCAACGGCGACGCCGTGGTGGCGCCGTCGGGTGCGGGCATCCACGAGGTCGACGTCAAGATCGCCTGACCCACCAACCGCCCCGGACGCGGTGGCCGCGGGACGAATAGACTTGTCCGCGTGGTGCTGTTCTTCGAGATCATGCTGGTTGTGGCGGTCGTGGTGATTTCATGGTTCGCCCTGTACACCCTCCACCGGCTCATCACCGACGAGTCGTGACCCGCGCCGGCGACGCTTCGGGACGCAGCGATCGGAGGCGGTGGCGCGCGTGACCCCCGACCAACCGTTCAGCCCCGCCGGCTCCGGCGACCGGGCGGTGGCCGCTGCCGCCGAACGCGCCAAGCTGACCGCCGCCCGCAACATTCCGTCCTACGATGACCTGCCCCTGCCCGCCGACACCGCGAACCTGCGCGAGGGCGCCAATCTCAGCGATGACTTGCTGGCGTTGCTGCCGCTGGTCGGCGTGTGGCGCGGCGAGGGAGAGGGCCGCGGGCAGGACGGGGACTACCGGTTCGGTCAGCAGATCGTCGTCTCGCACGACGGCGGTGACTACCTCAATTGGGAAGCCCGCTCGTGGCGCCTCAACGAGACCGGCGACTACGAAGAACGCGGCTTGCGCGAGACCGGCTTCTGGCGCTTCGTCACCGATCCCGACGACCCCGGCGAATCGCATGCCATCGAACTGCTGCTGGCCCATTCGGCGGGCTACGTCGAACTGTTCTACGGCCGCCCCCTGACCCAGTCGTCCTGGGAGCTGGTCACCGACGCGCTGGCCCGCAGCCGGTCGGGCGTGCTGGTCGGCGGCGCCAAACGCCTCTACGGCATCGTCGAAGGCGGCGACCTGGCCTACGTCGAGGAGCGGGTGGACGCCGACGGCGGTCTGGTGCCCCATCTTTCGGCGCGGCTGTCCCGGTTCGCGGGCTAGCGGCCGAGCCGCGCCGACAGCCACGAAAGGGCTCCGGCGCAACATAATTGGGCGACCCCTCAACTGACGGAACCCGGGTCTGCCACGACGCGCTGCACGCGGCGTCCAGTGTCGTCGTCAACTTGTTGGTGTGCGGCCCCGATGCCGGGACCGGCCACGCCGGCAAGCTCGCCGGGGAGATCGCCGCGAAGGTGGCCCAGTCGCCGCCCCAGACATGGATCGGCCCCCGAGCCGTGTTCCTGGTTGGACAAAAACCGGAAGCTCGGGGGCCGGGTGACTGCGGGGAATTCGCTAGCGCACGTGTGACGCCAGCTCTTCCGAGCAGGTGCTGCTAGCGCGCAGCCACCTCACATGTCCATGAAGCTATCAATTCGCGGACCACCTCCTTCCTTGTGTACGGCCGACCGTACCCGCGGATCGGCCAGCCGACAACAGAATTCAGCGCTCAGCGATCGCTGACGATGGCGGCGTCGATCAGCTCGGCGAATTCCGCGGCCATCGGCGCCGGCGGCAGCGCGCGGCCATCGAGGGTGTGCACGCGGGCCGCCAAGGTCATGCTGGAGATCAGCCAAACACCTTGGGCGGCAACCAGATCCGCGACCCGCAGCGCGCGGTAGTCGCAGTCATACCCCTTGTCCCTGGCCACCTCGAACAGGGCCTGCTGGGTGGTGCCGCGCAGGATCGGATACCACGGCGGCGGGGTTAGCAGGCACGGATGGCCGTCCGGTGTCTCGGGGGCCGTGGCGATCACCACAGTCGAGCGTGGGCCTTCCAGGATGTAGCCGTCGGTGCTGACGAAGATCACGTCACCGGCGTCCTGACGGGCGGCATGGCGCAGGGCCGCCATGTTGACCGCGTAGGACAGGGTCTTGGCGCCGGCCAGCAGCCACGGCATCGCGTCGACGCCGGTGGCGGGCAGCCCGCGGTCGAGCGTGATCGCCGCCAGCCCGCCTCGCCGGACCGCCGTCACGCGGTCGGGGACCGCGTTGACCATGACGAAGGCGGTCGGAGCCGAGCCGCCCTCGCGCCCGCGGGTGTAGATCAACCGCATCGCGCCCTCGTCCGCGCCGGCCGCGCACCACTGCCGGGTGGCCACCTCGATCGCGCGTCGCCACCGCGGCAGGTCAGGCTTGGGCAGATCGGTCAACGCGGACGAGTGGGTCAGGCGCTGCAGGTGCGGCTCGATCAGACAGGCCCTGCCGTCGCGGACCAGCAGCGTCTCGAAGACACCGTCACCGCGGACCGCGGCCAGATCGTCGGCGTGCAGCAAGGGCGCGTCGGGCGAATGCATTTCGCCGTCCAGCGTGACGATCACACCCGTCGGGCCGGCCATGGTCGAAAAGCCTATCCAATGACCCGCATCGCCTGACCGCGAGCGCGGCGACGCCGGGCCGGCCGGTCCGTAGAGTTGACTCGTGACTCGCGCTGTCCCCGCACCCGAGACCGGACCCGACGCCGGTGCGGTCTGGCATTACGGCGATCCGCTGGGCGAGCAGCGTGCGGCCGACACCGACGCGATATGGGTCGACCGTTCGCACCGCGGCGTGCTCACCTTGACCGGCAAGGACCGGCAGACGTGGTTGCACAGCATTTCGACGCAATTCGTCAGCGACCTCCCCGACGGCGCCAGCACGCAGAACCTCAGCCTCGACGGCCAGGGGCGCGTCGAGGACCACTGGATCCAGACCGAGCTGGGCGGCACCACCTACCTCGACACCGAACCGTGGCGGTCCGAGCCGCTGCTGCAATACCTGCGCAAGATGGTGTTCTGGTCCGAGGTCACCCCGGCCGGGGCGGAACTGGCCGTGGTCTCGCTGCTGGGCCCGAAACTGGCTGACCCAACAGTTCTCGACGCGCTCGGGGTGGATGCGCTGCCCGCCGAGCTGACCGCGGTCCCCACCGGCGACGGCTTCGTGCGCCGGATGCCGGGCACCCCGGCGGGCGGGCTCGAGCTGGACCTGCTGATTCCGCGCGCCGCGGCCGACGAGTGGCGAAACCGCCTCACCCAGGCCGGCGTGCGGCCCGGCGGTGTGTGGGCCTACGAAGCCCACCGGGCCGCGGCCGTGCGACCCCGCCTCGGCGTCGACACCGATGAGCGCACGATTCCGCACGAAGTGGGGTGGATCGGCGGTCCCGGTACGGGGGCCGTCCACCTGGACAAGGGCTGCTATCGCGGGCAGGAGACGGTCGCGCGGGTGCACAACCTGGGCAGGCCGCCGCGGATGCTGGTGCTGCTGCACCTCGACGGGTCGGTCGACCGGCCGTCGACCGGTGATCCGGTGCTGGCCGGCGGCCGCACGGTCGGCCGCCTCGGCACCGTGGTCGACCACGTGGATCTCGGGCCGATAGCACTGGCCTTGCTCAAGCGCGGGCTGCCCGCCGAGACGGAATTGGCGACCGGCGCGGAAGGCTCGGTGGCCGCGGTGATCGACGCCGATTCGCTTCCGGCAACCGAACAAATCGGCGCGGGACGGCTAGCTGTTGAACGGTTGCGGGGCGGTGCGGGATAATGAACGGTAACGTCCGCCACAGCAAGCAGGGGGCGCCAACGCCCGGTGGCGGGGCACGGTAAACTGTTGGCAGGACAAATGACACCAGGAGATCGGAGCCGCCTACTCGTTAGGCCGCTCCGTTATTGCGCGAGGGGGTTCCCCCATGGGCCGCGGCCGGGCTAAGGCAAAGCAGACCAAGGTTGCTCGAGAACTCAAATACAGTTCTCCACAGACCGACTTCCAGCGGCTTCAGCAAGAGCTGTCCGGAACGGGTTCGGACGGGTCCAACGACCTGGACAGCGACGGATCCGAGGAATCCTGGGACGACCAGGACGCCTGGCGTCGCTAAGACCCACGCCCCGGCGCCGATGCGTAGGGCACCGGCGCCGCGTTAGTTCCGCCGGAGCCCGAGCCTTTTAGAACCTCGGGTGCTGACCGACCATCTTGGCCCGCGGGCCCTCCTTGCCGCCTTTGCCGACGGTGCCCAGCACCCAGCAGTCCAGATGCCGGGCGGTCAGGATGGCCAGCGCCCGGTCGGTGTCCTCGGGGCCCACCACGGCGATCATGCCGACGCCCATGTTGAACGTCTTCTCCATCTCCTCGCGGGTCACCCGGCCGCGCTGGGCGATCATGGCGAACACCGGCGCGGGCGTCCAGGTTCCGCGATCCATCTCGGCGACCAGGCCGTGCGGGATGACGCGTTGCAGGTTGCCGGCCAGGCCGCCGCCGGTCACGTGGCAGAACGTGCGCACGTGGGTTTCGGCCGCGAGCGCCAGGCAGTCCTTGGCGTAGATGCGGGTGGGCTCGAGCAGCTCTTCACCCAAGGTGCGGCCGAACTCCTCGACGTAGCCCCCGAGGTTCATCCGGTCGATCTCGAGCAACACGGTGCGCGCCAACGAATATCCGTTGGAATGCAGACCCGACGAACCCATCGCGATGATGACGTCGCCGGGTTTGACCCGATCGGGCCCCAGCACGTCATCGGCCTCGACGACGCCGATGCCGGTGGCCGAGATGTCGTAGTGGTCCGGCTCCATCAGACCCGGGTGTTCGGCCGTTTCGCCGCCCAGCAGCGCGCAGCCGGCCCGCACACATCCCTCGGCGATGCCGCCAACGATGGCGCTCAAGCGTTCCGGCACCGTCCGGCCCACCGCGATGTAGTCCTGCAGGAACAGCGGCTCGGCTCCGCACACCACGAGGTCGTCGACCACCATGGCCACCAGGTCCAGCCCGACGGTGTCGTGCTTGTCCATCGCCTGGGCCACCGCCAGTTTGGTGCCGACGCCGTCGGTGGAGGCGGCCAGCAGCGGCTCGCGATAATCGCCACGTAGCGCGAACAGGCCGACGAATCCGCCCAAGCCGCCCCGAACCTCGGGTCGCGTGGCTTTCGTCGCCAGCGGCTTGAACAATTCGACAGCGCGGTCGCCGGCTTCAATGTCCACCCCGGCCGACGCGTAGGTGATGCCCTGACTGCCTTGGTGGCGTCCTGGACTCTTTCCGGGATCCGTCATCGCGATAAAGGCTACCGGGCGGCGCTGACGGCCGGTATCAAACGTCGGTGAAGGAGGGCAACCGATTCCCTCAGTGCACGACCGGCACTTCGTCGGGCGCCAGTTCGTCGAGTCCGGCGCCGCGAGCGGCATTGGCGAGCATGTGCTCGATGACGTTCTTGCCCAACGCTGTTTCCTCGGGCAGTTCGATCGGGTACTGGCCGTCGAAGCACGCGGTGCACAGCCGTGAGGCCGGCTGCTCGGAGGCCGCGACCAGGCCGCGCAGCGAGATGTAGCCCAGCGAATCGGCGCCGATCGCGTGCCGCACCGCCTCGAGCATCTCCTTCTTGTCCTCGACCGCGTTGGCGATCAGCTCCGCCGGTGACGGGAAGTCGATGCCGTAGAAGCAGGGCCATTTGACCGGGGGCGAGGCGATCCGCACGTGCACTTCGACGGCGCCGGCCTCGCGCAGCATCCGCAACAGCGCGCGCTGGGTGTTGCCGCGCACGATCGAGTCGTCGACGACGATGAGTCGCTTGCCCCGGATGACCTCGCGAAGGGGGTTGAGCTTCAGCCGGATACCGAGCTGGCGGATGGTCTGGGACGGCTGGATGAAGGTGCGCCCGACGTAGGCGTTCTTCATCAGCCCCTGGCCGTAGAGAATGCCCGACTCCTGGGCGTATCCGACGGCGGCGGGCGTGCCCGACTCGGGCACGCCGATCACCAGGTCGGCCTCGACGGGACGTTCGCGGGCCAGCCGGCGACCGATCTCCACCCGGGTCGCGTGGACGGACCGTCCGGCGATGGTGCTGTCCGGTCGCGCCAGGTAGACGTATTCGAAGACGCAGCCCTTGGGGGTGGGGTTGGCGAAACGGGTGGAGCGGACGCCGTCGGCGTCGATCGCCAACAATTCGCCCGGTTCGATGTCGCGGACGAACGAGGCGCCCACGATGTCGAGCGCCGCAGTTTCGGAGGCCACCACCCAACCGCGGTCCAGGCGTCCCAGCGAAAGCGGCCGCACCCCATGTGGATCGCGCGCCGCATACAGGGTGTTCTCGTCCATGAACGTCAGGCAGAACGCGCCGCGCACAGTCGGCAACAGATCGAGCGCGGATTGTTCCAGGGTGGCGTCCGCCGCGCCGTGGGCCAGCAGCGCGCCCAGAATGTCGGAGTCGGTCGTCGCCGGCGCCGGGGCGCGTTTGGCGATCAGTCCCTCGTCGCGGGCGCGGGCCGCGAGCTCGGCGGTGTTGACCAGGTTCCCGTTGTGCCCCAATGCCACCCCGGTGCCGGCCGCGGTGTTGCGGAACACCGGCTGGGCGTTCTCCCAGGTTGTGTCGCCGGTGGTCGAGTACCGGCAGTGCCCGATGGCGACGTGGCCCGGCATGGCGCCCAGCGTCTGCTCGTCGAACACCTGGCTGACCAGGCCGAGATCTTTGAAGACCAGTACCTGGGAACCATCGGCGACGGCGATGCCGGCGGCCTCCTGGCCGCGATGCTGCAGCGCGTACAAGCCGTAATAGGTGAGTTTGGCGACGTCCTCGCCGGGGGCCCAGACCCCGAATACACCGCATTCCTCACGGGGCGCGTTGAAGTCCTCTTCGGGTTCTTGGACGGTCACGATTAGGCAGCTCCCCGGGGAACGGTTGGTGACGTAACGGAGTCTACGGGCACACGCGCCGCGCCGACGAATCCGCCGGGCGTGTTGGGCGACAAATTGCCAGCGTAAATACCTGAACCTGCAGTTCAGGGTTATGTTCAGCCGACATCGAACAGGGGCAGCCAGTGCTCAATCTCACCCGCCCGCGAGCCGGACAGGCGCAGCGCACCGGTGCGCTTGGCCTCGGCGAACGGCAACGCCCCGGTGGCCAGCAGCAGCCAGGTCCGCGCTCCGGTTTCCACCACGTTGGGCGGTGTGCCGCGGGTGTGCGTGGGCCCTGGGACGCACTGCACCGCGACGAAGGGCGGGACGCGCACCTCCACGCTGCGCCCGGGCGCCAGCGCGGCCAGCGTGCGGGCGGTCAGCCGAACGGCCGTCGCCAATTCCTGCCGGTCGGGCTCCGGACCGGATTCGTCGCGCAGCCAGTCCGCGACCGCCAACACGGCCTGCCGGGTCTTGGCCGGATCGGCTTTGTCGCGGGGGGCCATACCCTAGGGTCTCAAAACCATGGAGCCCCGTCGCTCGAGGGCGCGGCCGCCGTACAGGACCGCCGGCCTGCTAACGGTCATGGTCATGGGATTGATCGGGTCGCTCCTGTACCTGCAATTTCGGGGCGCCCTCACGCCCACCACGAAGTTGACCATGGTGGCCGCGCGGGCGGGCCTGGTGATGGATCCCGGCTCCAAGGTCACCTACAACGGGGTGCAGATCGGCCGGGTGTCCAGCATTTCGGAGACCACGCATGACGGCAGGCCGGCCGCCAGGATAGTCCTGAACATCACCCCGAAATACCTCAAGCAGATCCCGGCCAACGTGGCGGCCGCGGTAAAGGCCACCACCGTGTTCGGCAACAAATATGTCGCCTTGAGCTCACCGAAAAATCCTGCAGCGCAACCGATCACACCGTCGATGGTGATCGATGCCACGTCGGTGACCACCGAGTTCAACACCCTTTTCGAGACGCTCATGTCGATCGCGGAGAAAATCGATCCGGTCAAGGTGAACCTCACGCTCAGCGCGGCCGCCCAGGCGCTGACCGGAATGGGCGAGAGGTTCGGCGTCTCGCTTGTCAACGGCAACGCCGTCCTCGACGACCTGAATTCGCGGATGCCGGTCCTGCGCAACGACATTCGGCAGTTGGCAGCCCTGGGCGATACCTATGCGCACGCCTCACCCGATCTGTGGGACACGCTCGACCATGCGGTGACGACCGCGCGCACACTCAACTCGCGGCAACGCGACCTCGATGCCGCGCTGCTGGCGGCCGCCGGGGTGGGCAACTCCGGTGCCGACGCCTTGGCCCGCGGCGGACCGTTCTTCGTCCGCGGCGCCACCGACCTGGTTCCCAGCAGCCAGCTGCTCGACGAGTACAGTCCCGAAATCTACTGCACTATCCATAATTTCGATGAAGTGGCACCAAGAATCCACAACGCGCTGGGTGACAACGGCTACTCGCTGGGCGCCCACGCCTCGGGCGCCATCGCGGGCGCGCCCAATCCCTATATCTGGCCGGAGAACCTGCCGCGCACCAACGCCAGGGGCGGCCCCGGCGGACGAGCGGGCTGCTGGCAGAAGATCACCCGGGAACTGTGGCCCGCGCCGTTTTTGGTGATGGATACCGGTGCGAGCATGGCTCCCTACAACCACTTCGAAGTCGGCTCGCCGCTCGCGGTCGATTTCGTGTGGGGCCGCCAGCTGGGTGACTACACCATCAATCCCTGAGCGCCCGCCGAACACCCAGCACCGCGACCGCCCCGGCTTCGTTGATGGCCAGGTGCGCCAGCAAGGGTGCGGCCAGGCTGCCGGAACGATCGGCCAGCCAACCGAACAGCCAGCCCGCGATGCCGGTGACCAGCACGGTGCCTGCCAGGGGCTCACCCGTCGCGCGCGCGTCGGCGACGTGCGAGAGACCAAACGCGGTGGCCTGCAGCAGCCGCCCCCCGCGTGCACCGAAAGCGGCCGAGCCGGCGGCGGCCAGCGCGCCGCGGTAGGCGGACTCCTCCGACCACACCGTGCCCACCGGTATCCGCAGCAGCAGCCAGTCCGGCGGCGCCGCCGGCGGCTCGCGCCCGGCCATCGACCGGCGCACCGGCGCCAGCCGGCTTGTCGCCGCCACGGCGCCCGCCGCCGCGAAGGCGACCAGCGAGCCCACGCGCAGGCCGACCCACACCCGCGGCGGCCCCAGTCCCAGCGGCGCGCGCGTGACCAACACCAGCGCCCCGCCCACCACGGCCTGCAGCGCCGTCCGCCAGCTCGCGGGCAACCTGGGGCTGACGAAACTCCAGCCGACCAGGGCGGCGGCCAAGGACAGCGCGGCGGTCCGACGGAAGCTCCTGTCGGACATCAGAACTCGCTGCGGGCACTCATCCGAAGAGCCGCGGCAGCACCGCCTCGGAGGTCTCCCGCAGTTCGGCCAACGAAATCGTGAACAGGCCCTGGACCTCCACCGAGTCGGAGGCCTGGTCGACGACGCCGATGCGCACCGCCGGCAGTCCCCGCGCCTCGCACATCGACCGGAATCGGCTCTCCTCGGTGCGCGGCACGGCCACCAGCACGCGGCCGGCCGACTCGGAGAACAACGTCACGAACGGATCGGCTCCCTCGGGAAGTACGATGCGGCAACCGGTTTCACCGGCCAGGGCCGCTTCGACGACGGCCTGAGCGAGGCCGCCTTCGGACAGGTCGTGCGCCGCGGACACCAGCCCGTCGCGCGATGCCGAACGCAGCACCTCGCCCAGCAGCTTCTCGCGGGCCAGGTCCACCTCGGGCGGCAGCCCGCCCAGATGGTCGGCGGTCACCTGCGCCCAGATCGAGCCGTCGAACTCGTCGCGGGTATCGCCGAGCAGCATCAGGGTTTCCCCGGGCTCGGTGCCCAGGCCGGTGGGAATGCGCCGGCCGACGTCGTCGATGACGCCGAGCACCCCCACCACCGGTGTGGGCAGGATCGCCGCCGAGCCCGTTTGGTTGTAGAAGCTGACGTTGCCGCCGGTGACCGGAATCCCCAGTGCCACACAGCCATCGGCCAGGCCCTTGACGGCCTGCGAGAACTGCCACATCACACCGGGGTCCTCGGGCGAACCGAAATTCAGGCAGTTCGTCACCGCGACGGGCGCCGCCCCGGTGACCGCCACGTTGCGGTAGGCCTCGGCGAGGGCGAGCTGGGCCCCGGCATAGGGGTCCAGCTTGGTGTAGCGGCCGGACGCGTCGGTCGACAAGGCGATGCCGCGGCCGGTGGATTCGTCGACGCGCAGCACGCCGCCGTCGGCGTGCTCGGCCAGCACGGTATTGCCACGCACGTATCGGTCGTACTGCTCGGTGATGAAGGCGCGGCTGCACAGATGCGGACTACCCAGCAGCGCAAGCAAAGTGGCACGCAACTCGTCACCGGTGACCGGTCGGGGCAGCCCGGCCGAGCTGTCCGCATTCAGGGCGTCCTGCGTGTCGGGGCGGGCCACCGGCCGCTGGTAGACCGGACCTTCGTGGGCGACGGTGCGCGGCGGGACGTCGACGACGGTCTGGCCGTGCCAGGTGATCCGCAACCGGTCGCCGTCGGTGACCTCGCCGATCACGGTGGCCAGCACGTCCCACTTGCGGCAGACCGCCAGGAAGGCGTCGACGTTGTCCGGGGTGACCACCGCGCACATCCGCTCCTGGGACTCGCTGCACAGGATCTCCGCGGGCGTCATGCCGGTGGTGCGCAGCGGCACGGTCTCGAGCTGGATCGTCATCCCACCGTCGCCCGCCGAGGCCAATTCCGAAGTGGCGCAGGATAATCCGGCGCCACCCAGGTCCTGGATGCCGACCACCAGATGACTGGCGTACAGCTCGAGGCAGCACTCGATGAGCACCTTCTCCATGAACGGGTCGCCCACCTGAACCGAGGGCAGCTTCTTGCGCGAGTTCTCGGCGTCGAAGGTGTCCGACGCCAGCACCGACACCCCGCCGATGCCGTCGAGCCCCGTCCGCGCGCCGAACAGGATGATCTTGTTGCCCGTACCCGAGGCGAAGGCCAGATGCAGATCCTCTTGGCGCAAGACGCCGACGCACATGGCGTTGACCAACGGGTTGCCCGCGTAGCACGCGTCGAAGACGGTTTCGCCGCCGATGTTGGGCAGGCCCAATGAGTTGCCATACCCGCCGATGCCGCGGACCACGCCGTCGAGCACGCGGCGGGTGTCCGGCGCGTCGGCCGCGCCGAACCGAAGCTGGTCCATCACCGCGACCGGTCGCGCGCCCATCGCCATGATGTCGCGGACGATCCCGCCGACGCCGGTGGCCGCACCCTGGTAGGGCTCGACGTAGGACGGGTGGTTGTGCGATTCGACCTTGAAGGTGACCGCCCAGCCGTCGCCGATGTCGACGACGCCGGCGTTCTCGCCGATGCCGGCCAGCATGCCGGTGCGCATCTCGTCGGTGGTGGTCTCGCCGAAGTAGCGCAGGTGCACCTTGGACGACTTGTAGGAGCAGTGCTCGCTCCACATCACCGAGTACATCGCCAGCTCGGTGTCGGTGGGGCGGCGGCCCAGGATCTCGCGGATGCGCTGGTACTCGTCGTCTTTGAGGCCCAGCTCGGCGAAGGGTTGCGGCTCGTCGGGAGTGGTGGCGGCATGCTCGACGGTGTCGATGGCCTGGGTGGGCGCACTCGTCCCGGAGACAGTCACGCCAGACAGTCTAGGGCTGGGCGGCGTGCAGGCGCCGAGATGGCCGACCCTCTCGTCACGTGGGACCTATCCGCCGCGAAGCAGGTCTGCGCTTTCGGTGTCGGCGGGGTAGAACGCCCGTGCCCGGCGCGGCCGCCGGGGAGGAACTGGTGTTCTTGCACTATGTCGGTCGCGGCACCGGCCCGGACGGACCGTTCGAGATCCGGGGCATCGACCGGGTCCGCACCCGCGACGGGATCATGGTGGAGAACGTCATCCGCTACGAGCCGGCATTCGCGGGTCGGCGCTGAGCTACGGCTACTGACGCACCACGCAGAACACGTTGCCCTCGGGGTCGGCCAGCACCACCCAGCGGAAGCTGTCGCCGAACTGGTGCCGGCCGACCTCGGTCGCTCCGGCCGCCGTCAGCCGAGACACCTCCGCGTCGACGTCGGACGCGCTCAAGTCGAGGTGCACGCGGTTCTTACCGGGCGTCGGGTCGGGCACCTTCTGGAATCCGAGCCGCAGCCCGTCGCCGAAGGTCACCGCGGTGAATTCGTCGGCGAGCACCTCGTGCGTCGTCCCGCCGAACTGGTCGGCCCACCAGCCGGCCAGCTTCGCCGGGTCGGCGCAGTCGAAGGTCAGCATCTCCACGTTGAGCGGCATACCGGCAGACCTTAGGCCGCTAGTCGGGGAAAAGGAACGCCTGCATCGCGGCCGAGTAAGCGGCGACGTCCTGCGCGCCCATCAACTCGCGCGCCGAGTGCATCGCCAGCTGCGCGGCGCCGACGTCGACGGTGGGGATGCCCGTGCGCGCGGAGGTCAACGGTCCGATCGTCGACCCGCACGGCAGGTCGGCCCGGTGTTCGTAGCGCTGCAGCTCCACTCCGGCCTGCCGGCAGGCCAGCGCGAACGCCGCGGCGGTGCGGCCATCGGTGGCATAACGCAGGTTCGGGTGCACCTTGAGCACCGGCCCCGCGTTGACCTCTATCGGGTGGCCGGGTTCGTGCCGCTCCGGATAGTTGGGGTGGGTGGCGTGCGCCATGTCAGCCGAGGCCAGCAGCGAGTCGGGCAGACGGCGTAGGTAGTCCTCTCGGGTACCGCCGGCGGTGAGCACGATGCGCTCCAGGACGGTACCGAGCAGGTCGGATTGCGCACCGTGGTCCGACGACGACCCGACCTCCTCGTGATCGAAGAGCACCAACACCGGCAGCGCGGCCGTGGGCTCTGCCACGGCCAGCAGCGCCTCGAGCCCCGCATAACAACTGGCCTGGTTGTCCAGCCGGGGTGCGCTCAGCAGGTCCGCGTTGGCGCCGATCACCGTAGAGGGCGTCAGGTCGTGGGTCATCAGGTCGGCGGCCAGCACGTCGGTTGCCGCCACCCCGGCGCGGTCTGCGACGTAATCGACGAATGGCCGGGCCGTCTCACCGACGCCCCACACCGCGTTGACGTGTCGCTGCGGGTCCAGTGTCAGCGATTTGCGGTCCTCGGCCAGGTGAATGGCCAGCTGCGGCACCCGCAGGATCGGCTCGTCGATCCGGACCAGCCGGTGCTCGATCCCACCGCCGTCATGCACCGACAACCGCCCACTGATGCCCAGGTCGCGGTCCAGCCACGAGTTGAGCCACGCGCCGCCGTAGGGCTCCAAGGCGAGCACGCGCCACCCGGCGACCACCCGGTCGGGATGCTGTTTGACCCGCAGATTCGGGCTGTCGGTGTGTGCGCCGACTATCCGGAAGGGGCCGTCGGCGGCATTGGAATCCCACGCGACCAGCGAGCCGGCCCGCACCGTGAAGTAGCGTCCCGGCTCGGATGGCCACCGTTTGGCCTCGTCCAGTTCGGTGTATCCGGCAGCGGTCAACCGGGCGGCCACCGTGGCACAAACGTGAAAGGGCGACGGGGAGGCGTCGATGAAATCGCCGAGTCCTTGCGCGCTCGCCGAGGACGTCGCCTGGTTCCGAGGTCCGCCGGACATGTTGAACATCATGGCTGTCCGCCATTGTGCGGTTCACGTTAGGGTCATCCACGTGCCCCCCGTCCAGCCGCAACCCATCCTCGCGCCGTTGACGCCCGCGGCGATCTTTTTGGTGGTGACCATCGACGACGGCGGGGAGGCGACGGTGCACGACGCGCTGCCCGACATTCCCGGACTGGTGCGCGGGATCGGTTTCCGCGAACCCCAGAAGCGGTTGTCGGCGATCGCCTCGATCGGCTCCGACGCGTGGGACCGCTTGTTCTCCGGACCGCGGCCCGCCGAGCTGCATCGGTTCACCGAGCTGAACGGGCCGCGGCACCATGCCCCCGCCACCCCCGGAGACCTGTTGTTCCACATCAGGGCCGAGAGCTTGGACGTCTGCTTCGAACTGGCCGACCGGATCCTCAAATCGATGGCGGGCGCGGTCACCGTGGTCGACGAGGTGCATGGCTTCCGCTACTTCGACAATCGCGACTTGCTCGGATTCGTCGACGGCACCGAGAACCCGGACGGCGCGCTGGCGGTCAGTGCCACCGCGATCGGCGACGAGGACCCCGACTTCGCCGGCTCGTGCTACGTGCACGTGCAGAAGTACGTGCACGACATGGCGGCGTGGAATTCGATCTCGGTCACCGAGCAGGAGCGGGTGATCGGCCGGACCAAACTGGACGACATCGAACTCGATGACGACGTCAAGCCGGCCAACGCCCACATCGCGCTCAACGTGATCACCGACGACGAGGGCACGGAGCTGAAAATCGTGCGGCACAACATGCCGTTCGGCGAGCTCGGCAAGGGCGAATACGGCACGTACTTCATCGGCTATTCGCGGACACCGCAAGTCACCGAGCAGATGCTGCGCAACATGTTTCTCGGCGATCCGGCGGGTAACACCGACCGGATCCTCGACTTCTCCACCGCGGTCACCGGTGGACTGTTCTTCTCCCCCACCCTCGACTTCCTCGACGACCCACCGCCGTTGCCCACAGCGCCGGTGGCGGAAACGCCTGTGGCACAGAACGGCTCACTTTCGATCGGCAGCCTGAAAGGAACCTCTTGATGAACAACCTCTACCGCGACCTGGCACCGGTCACCGACGCCGCCTGGGCGGAAATCGAGACGGAGGCGACCCGCACCTTCAAGCGCCACATTGCCGGGCGCCGCGTCGTCGACGTCAGCGAGCCGGGCGGGCCGGTCACCGCCGCCGTCAGCACCGGTCGACTCGCCAACGTGGCGTCGCCCACCGACGGCGTGGAGGCCCACCTGCGGGAAAGCAAACCCCTTGTCCGGCTGCGTGTTCCGTTTACCCTGTCGCGTTACGAGATCGACAACGTCGAGCGCGGCGCCAACGACTCCGACTGGGACCCGGTCAAGGAGGCGGCCAAGAAGCTGGCGTTCGTGGAAGACCGCGCCATCTTCGAGGGCTACGCCGCGGCGTCGATCGAGGGGATCCGCTCGGCCAGCTCGAACAAGTCGCTGACCCTGCCGGCCGATCCCCGCGAGATTCCCGACGTCATCACCCAGGCGATCTCCGAGCTCCGCCTGGCCGGTGTCGACGGCCCGTACTCGGTGCTGTTGTCCGCCGACGTCTACACGCGGGTCAGCGAGACCACCGAACACGGATATCCGATCCTCGAACACATCGATCGACTCGTTCCCGGAGACATCATCTGGGCGCCGGCCATCGACGGTGCCTTCGTGCTGACCACCCGCGGCGGCGACTTCGACCTGCAGCTCGGCACCGACGTGTCGATCGGATACACCAGCCATGACGCGGACACGGTCCAGCTGTATCTGCAGGAGACGCTGACCTTCCTGTGCTACACCGCCGAGGCGTCCGTCCCGCTGAACCCCTAGGAATAAACGCCGAACGATCGCTGCTTACCGGGAAAGCAACTGAACTTCTCTCCTGGAGGCAGGATTTCGATGGCAACATCCTTGGCCGGCTCGACCGCTTTGGTGACCGGCGCGACATCGGGCATCGGCAGGCAAATCGCACTGCAGCTTGCGGAACGCGGCGCCGAGGTGGTGGTGCAGGGCCGCGACGCCGAACGCGGCGCCAAGACCGTCAGCGATATCGAAAACGCCGGTGGTAAGGCGCGTTTCGTCGCCGCCGATCTCAACGATGCGCACGACGTGCGGCGACTGGCCACCGAGGCGGGGCCCGTGGACATCCTGATCAACAACGCCGGCATCTACGAATTCGGCCTCACCGCGGACACCGACGATGCGACCTTCGACGAACACGTGAACGTCAATCTGCGCGCGCCGTACATCCTGGTGCAGCAATTGGTGCCCGCCATGGCCGCTCGCGGACATGGCGCCGTGGTGAACCTGAGCACCGTTGCGGCCTCCATCCCGGCGCGAGCCGCGGGTATTTACGGGGCGACCAAGGCCGGTTTGGAACAGCTGACACGAGTGTGGGCCGACGAGTTCGGCCAAGCCGGTGTGCGGGTCAACGCAGTGGCCGCTGGGCCGACACACACCCCAGGCGCCGCCACCATTCCCGGCATGGTCGAAGGACTCGGGGCGAGTGCGACCGCGCTGGGCAGACCGGCCGCCGCCGATGAGATCGCGAGCGCGGTGGTCTTCCTCAGCTCCCCCGAGGCCAGCTACGTCAACGGGGCCGTTTTGCACGCGACCGGGGGACAGCGAGCGATTGCCGCGTAAGGGTTCCGCTAGAGATCGAGCACCACGTCGGTTTCCGGTGCCGCAGAGCAGATGAGCACCGAGCCCTCACCAGGCGGCTCCAACGGCTGCTGCACGTAGGTGGTCGTGCCGGCGACCACGCCGGTGACGCACAGGTGGCACACGCCGCTCCGGCAGGAGAAGCGGGTTGGCACGTCGCAGGCCTCGGCGAGGTCGAGGATGCTGCGGTATGCCGGTGACCAGTTGACGGTTAATCCGCTGCGCGTGAAGGTGATCGCCGGCCCGCGCCCCGGCGCCCCGGGCGGCGGGTGGGGCGGTGTGCGCTCGCCGGTCTCGACAACTCCCGGGTTGATCGCGGGCAGCGCGCCGAACAGCTCGCTGTGAATCCGGGACGCGTCGAATCCGGTGTCCACCAGGGCATCTCGCATATCTGCCATGAATTGGGTTGGGCCGCAGAGGTAAACGGCGGCGTCGGTCGGCAGGCCCAGCTTCGCGATGGTCTCTGCGCGCAGCCGGCCCTGCGTTTCGGTGTAAAAGACCCGCTGCCGGGCGCGCGGTAGCGATTTGATCAGCGCGTCGACTTCGGCTGCGAACACGTGGGTTTCGCGGCTGCGAGTGGTGTGTAACCACCAGATGTCGCGCGGACCGGCGGCCGCGGACAGGGCATGCAGCATCGCCAGGACCGGCGTCGCGCCGATTCCGGCGGAGAACAGGACGACCGGTCGGCTGTCTTCGGCCAGATAGAAATCGCCGCGCGGAGCGGCCGCCGCGATCACCGAACCCGGCTGGATATGGGTGTGCAGCCACCGGCTCACCACGCCGTGGTCCTCGCGCTTGACACTGATGCGGTAATGGCCGGCGGAGGAGTCATCCGACAACGAATAACTGCGCAGCGGCGCGGGATCGCCGGCGTCGGTGAGCTTGACCGTCAGGTACTGGCCGGGCAGCGCCGGTGGCAGCGGAGCCCGGTCGTCGGCTTCCAGCCGGATCGAGAGTACTTCCGGACTCTCCCAGCATGTTTCGGTGACCCGCAGGCGACGGAACCCCTTCCACCCCGGCTCGACGCCGATGGGCGGCGCCACCGCGGGTGCCGCGCCGTCGTGCGCCGCCAGCAGCTCGTGAAACGACTGCTGCCAGCCCGGGCTCAGCGCCGGGATGTCGACGGCTTTGCGCAGCGTTTCGACATCGCGGTCGGGTAGATAGAGCAGCGCGTCCACGTCGGCGACGCTGAGTTCGTGACGGCCCCGGCGGGTCCGCACGATGTCGTCGCCGGCCCGCACGTGGCCCTCGGTGATCACGCGGAAGTAAAAGCCCGGACGGTGTTGCGAGACGAGCAGATTGGGCATGTCGGGCTCGTCGAGGCGAAGGCCGACCCGGAAACAGGTGACGCGCGGCTGGGTCACCTCGAACTCGGCGTCTCCGATGCGATAGCGGTCGCCGATGCAGACGTCGTCGTCGCCGAGCCCGGTGACGGTGAAGTTTTCACCGAAGTGCCCGGCTCGCAGATCGTCGCGCCCCAGGTAGCTCTTCCAGAAGTCGTAGGACTCGCGCTGGTACACCATGACCGCGCGTTGCTCGCCCCCATGACCGGCGAGGTCGCCTTGACCGTCGCCGTCGACGTTGAGGCGGCGCACCATGACCGGCCCCTCGATCGGGACCTTCCAGATCCCCGTATAGACCGTTTTGTCCCGCCATTGAACGTTCTTGGGCATGCCCACGTTCACCGAAACAAGCTTGCCCACCAGTGTCACCTCGAACCGGGTCGCATTCGTACCGAGCCCAACTGGGATGGTTCGCCCAGAATATGGCAGCCCGGCCGGCACGTGCAATACGTCGGCCGCACCGGCTGTTGCGCGGCGCGGCGGTGGTGCATAATGGGTCATACAACCCAGAACCCCGGAACTGGGTGTCGTGGATTTCATCGAGCGCCGCCGCGGCGCACGACGGTGAAACGCGTTGAGTCAGGAGAAACGTCATGCCCGCCGTTCACCATCGCTACGCCACCGTCGACGGCCATCGGCTCTTCTACCGCGAGGCGGGAGACCCGACCGCTCCCACGGTGCTCCTCCTGCACGGCTTCCCCACCAGCTCGTACATGTTCCGCCACCTGATCCCGGCCCTGGCCGACGCTTACCACGTCATCGCGCCGGATCACCTGGGCTTCGGGCTGTCCGACGCCCCACCGGTGGGCGAGTTCGACTACACCTTCGACGCTTTGACCGAGCTCACCGCGGACCTGCTGCGGACCCTGGGCGTCGACCGGTACGCCATGTACGTCCAGGACTACGGCGCGCCGATCGGCTGGCGACTCGCGCTGCGCGACCCGGCAGCGACCACCGCGATCGTCAGCCAGAACGGCAACGGGTACGACGCGGGATTCGTCGAAAGCTTCTGGCAGGTCGTGCGCAAATACCAACAGGAGCAGACTGCCGACACCGAGGCGGCGGTGCGCCAGTTCCTCACCCTGGATGCCACCCGCTGGCAGTATGTGACCGGCGTGGCCGACGAGACCCTGATCGATCCCGAATCGTGGCAGCACGACTACGCGCTGATCTCCCGTCCGGGCAATGATTTGGTGCAGCTCAAGCTTTTTCGCGACTACGCCACCAATGCGCCCCTCTATCCGCGCTTGCACGACTATTTCCGGGCCAGCCGGGTGCCGCTGCTGGCGGTCTGGGGCCGCGGCGACGAGATCTTCGGCCCCGCCGGTGCCGAGGCGTTCGCAGGCGACCTGCCCGAAGCCGAGATCCATCTGCTCGACGGCGGACACTTTCTGCTCGAGTCCGCGTGCGACGACGTCGCCCGGCTGATCCGGAACTTTCTCGCCGGGCAAGGCCAGCCCTGACCCGATGTCTGGGCTGGAGATCCCATAAATGGGGGCGCTCCCGGGTTAGCCTGGCGCGATGGCCCATCCCGATATTCACGACGAACAACGGTTGACCGCCAAGGGGCGCGCCACCCGCGACCGGATCGTGCAGGCCGCCGCCCAGCTGATCGTCACCGACGGTTTGTCCGCGTCCAACATGGACAGCGTGCGCCGGGCGGCTTCGGTCAGCGGCTCACAGCTCGCCCATTATTTCGCCGACAAGGCGGCGCTCATTCGCGCGGTGATCAGGCGTCAGATCGGCGTGGTCCTGGACTTTCACCGCCAGCCCGCACTTCACGGCCTGGGTTCCTTTGACGACTTCGAGCGGTGGATCGACCTCAACATGCGCTACCTGCGGCGCATCGGTTACGTCGGCACCCCCACCTACCACGCGCTCACCGCCCAGTTGGCGAAGTCAGACGACGCCACGCGCGACGCGCTGGCCGCCGGTTACCAACAGTGGATTGACCTCTTGGAACAGGCAATTGCGCGGATGAAAGAGGACGGGCTGCTGGTTCGCGACGCCGATCCCCACCAGCTGGCGCTGGTGATCGTCACCGCGCACCAGGGAGGTGGCGTGCTGACCTTCACCTATCAACAGGAGTGGCCGCACGCCGACGCGATTCGCTTCGCGGTGAACTACCTGCGCCTGTTCGCCACCGACACCGCCGAACGAGCGGCCCGTCCGCCGCGCCGATTCCGCGGGCGTCCCCCGGCCCGACGGGCCGGCTGACCGATTGGCAGCGGGGGCGGTGAAGTGACCGAACGCAACCCATCGCGCTTCACCCGCAAGGGGCTGGCGACGCGCGCACGCATCACCGAGGC
The DNA here is from genome assembly GCF_059812885.1 of Mycobacterium sp. NGS33. NCBI lineage: Bacteria > Bacillati > Actinomycetota > Actinomycetes > Mycobacteriales > Mycobacteriaceae > Mycobacterium > Mycobacterium sp. NGS33. The sequence continues at coordinate 49,515 of NZ_JCALDN010000014.1, forward strand.
CGCCGCCCGGCTGATGTTCGAGCGGGGCGTCGCCAACACCAGCATCGACCAGGTACGGCGGGCCGCCGCGGTGGGCGGGTCCCAGATCTCCCACTACTTCGGCGACAAGCGCGACCTCACCCGCCACGTCGTCGATGTGCGCCGCAATGACGTTCGGGCCTTCCACACCCGGCCGGAGTTTGCCGGTCTCGACAGCCTGGATGCCCTGCAGGCGTGGGCCGATGCCTGCGTGGCCGACATCGACGCCGTGTACCGCGTCGGCGGTTGCGTCTACGGGTCTTTGGCCGGTGAGCTGATCGAGGCCGACCGCGAAATACACGACGACCTGGCGGCCGGATACGACCAATGGATCGACCTGTTCCGGACCGGCCTGGAGTCGATGCGGGAGCGCGGCGACCTGCGCCCGGAGGCCGATGCGCGGCATCTGGCCGTCTCCTTGGTCGCCGCCCACCAGGGCGGCGCGATGCTCACCCACGTCACCGGCGATCCGCAGCCGCTGCGGGCCGCCGTCAATGCCGCCGTCGACTATGTGCGCTCCTTCGCCGCCCCTGGACATAGTGAGCGGGTACGCACATAATATTGGGTCAGTTGGCCCATTCGGTGTCGACCGACCGAGCATTGCTCCAACTGCGGGAGGGGCGGTAAGTGGCTGCCACCGATTCGCCCCGGCTGCCCACCGCACCGGCGGTAGTGCGCGAGCAACCCGGCGGGGAAACAATGCGCGCGATCATCCTGGAAAAGTTCGGCGGTCTGGACAGCCTGGTCTACACCGACATCCCCAAGCCGCTCCCCAAGGACGGCGAGGTCGTGATCGCGGTAAAGGGTTTCGGCATCAATCACGCCGAACTCCACATGCGTCGGGGGGAATGGGCCGAGGCCGCGGAGGTCAGTGGCATCGAATGTGTCGGCATCGTGGACTCCTGTCCTTCAGGCGAGTTCCCCGTCGGCGCCAAGGTGGCCGCGCTCATGGGCGGCCTCGGACGGAGCATCAACGGCAGCTATGCCGAATACACACGCGTGCGCGCGGCGAACGTCGCCCTCATCGAGTCCGAGCTGCCCTGGTCGCAATTGGCCGCGCTGCCCGAGACCTACGCCGTCGCCTGGACATGCCTGTTCCGCAACCTCAACCTGAAATCCGGGCAGACCCTGGTGTTGCGCGGTGCGACCTCATCCTTCGGCCAGGCCGCACTCAAGATGGCCGTGGCCGCCGGCGCGCGGGTCATCGCCACCGCGCGAAGCAGCCACCGCATCCCGATGCTGCAGGAGCTGGGCGCTTCGCGCGTGGAAGTGGAGCGGCGCGACCTCGCCGCTCACATCGCCGAAAGCAAACGGATTGACGCGGTGCTGGATCTCGTGGGCAACAGCACCATCCTCGACTCCCTCGACATGCTGCGTCGCGGCGGCACGGCATGCCTGGCCGGATGGCTGGGGGGACTCGATCCGATCGGCGACTTCAACCCGCTGCTGCGCATGGCCAGCGGCGTGAATTGGAACTTCTTCGGCAGCTTCGTCTTTGGGACTCCCGGCTTCCCGCTCTCGGACGTACCGCTGCAAGACATCGCCCGCCAGGTCGCCGACGGCGATCTGGACGCAGAGCCTTCGCGCATCTTTTCTTTCGACCAGATCCGCGAAGCGCACCGGGTGATGGAGGCGGGCGAAGCCGACGGAAAGATGGTCGTCGTCATGCAGTGACGCGACCGCGGGTTTCACGATGAAGGGACACGACGATGGGGCTGGCATGGCAGCAGGGTCCGCTTGCGACCGGATCGGTGGGACATTTCCTGACAGAGCAGCCGCTGCCCGAACGGCTGCTCTTCGCCGAGCCGCTACGGCGACGGATGAAAGTCCGGTTCGCGGACACGTGGATAGTCGACAGCGAAGACGTGGTCCTGTTGCATGAGCCGGGCCGCTACCCCGTCGCCTACTTTTCGCGCGACGAGATCGAGGCCGGAATTCTGGTCGCCGAGGATCGGATCACCCAACACCGCGACCTCGGCGAGACACAGTGGTTCAGCGTCAAAGTCGCCGACCGAGAGGTCAATCACGCCGCCTGGCAACACGTCGCACTCGGGTCGCACGCGAGAATCCTCGACGGCCGGGTGGCGTTTGCCTGGCGTGCGATGGATGCCTTCTACGAAGAAGAGGAACGGATCGTCGGGCATGCCGCGGACGCGTACCATCGCATCGACATCCGTTCGACGGCACGCCATCTCGTCGTGCGCGACGGCGACCGGGTGATCGCGGACAGCCACCGCCCGCTGGCGCTGTACGAATCGGGGTTTGCGCCGAGATGGTACGTGCCGCGCGAAGACACCGATGAGTCCGCACTCAAACTCGTTGATATCCAGACGTTTTGCCCCTACAAGGGGATCTGCTCCTACTACGACATCGGCGAGCGCCAGCGCGCGGCGTGGTCCTACGTCGATGCTTGGACCGAGGTGGTGCGGGTCCGCAACCTGGTTTCCTTCGAACCGGACAAAATCGACGTCTACCTCGACGGCAAGCAACTCCAGCTCGAACCCGGGCAAACCGTGATCCCGCACGGGGTGGACCGCGGGCTCGACACGGATGAGATCTTGGGGAAGAACGCGGCGACCGGGAGTGCGTCATGAGGGCGTCCCTCGAAGTCGTCATCCTGCCGGTCGTCGACCCCGATCGATCGCTGCGGTTCTATCGCGACCACATCGGCTTCGCCCTCGACGTCGATTACGCGCCCGCGCCCGGGTTTCGAGTCATCCAGCTGACACCCGAGGGCTCCGGCACCTCAATTCAATTCGGAGTGGGCCTGACCGATGCGGCACCCGGATCGATGCGAAACCTGTACCTGGTGGTGAGCGATATCGAGGAATGCCGCGCCGAATTGACCGGCCGCGGAGTCAATGTCAGCCAGATCCGCCACCAGGACACCGAGGGCGGGTGGCGCGGCGCTTTTGTTCCGGGCATCGATCCGGATCGAGCGGATTACGCCAGTTTCGCGGACTTTCGTGATCCCGACGGAAATACCTGGGTGCTGCAGGAACGAAACCACCACGCCTGAGGAGGCGCAGTGACCACGCGGAAAACCAGTCCCGATCGGGTGGGAGCATTCTCCGATGGCGTGTTCGCCGTACTCATCACGATCCTGGTCCTGGAGCTCAAACCGCCGAAGGCCTACACGTTCAGCGCCTTGCTGCCGGAGTGGCCCACCGGCCTGAGTTACGTGGTCAGTTATGTGTTCATCGCGATCGTGTGGGTGAACCATCATCACTTGTTCGGCTACGCCGAGGTTGCGACACCGCGACTGGTGTGGTCGAACTTTGCGCATCTGTTCTCGGTGTCGTTGATTCCGATCACGACGGAGTGGATCGCCGACAGCCGGTTGGCCGCCGCTCCCGTGACGCTGTACGCGTCGGTGTTCGTGCTGGTTAACGTCACCTATCTGGCGCTGTGTCAAGAAGTGGTCGATCGGCCCGCGCACGAAGACCTCACCGAGCGGATGCGCCGACTGTTGCGGATGAGATCGTTTCTCACCATCGGCGTCTTCGCCGCGGCGGCCGCCCTCGCGCTGCGGTGGCCGATAGCCGGAATGGTGCTGATCTGTCTATGTCTGGCGGGCTATCTGCGGCCTGACGTTCCCTCCCCCAGGAAAGCCGAGTCCTAGCATGCCGAAACCGTCCGTCCTGATCTTCGACGTCAACGAGACGCTGCTCGATATCGAGTCGATCGCACCGCTTTTCGGTGAGCTGTTCGGCGATGAAGGCGTGCTGCGCGACTGGTTCGCGCAGTTGATCATGTACTCGATGGCCCTCACGCTGGCCGACAACTACGTGACGTTTCCGGTGCTCGCCCAGGGGGCGCTGCGGATGCTGGGCGACATCCATCGAGTGGACGTCACCGACGACGACGTGGATCGCCTGAAGACCGCACTGCTGAGCATGCCGGCGCATCCCGATGCCGCCGAGGGGCTCGCCGCGCTGCGCGACAACGGTTTTCGTCTAGTCACGCTGACCAATTCGCCACCCAATCCGGATGGCCCGACGGCACTGCAAAGTTCCGGGCTGGCGGGCTATTTCGAACGCCAGCTGAGCGTCGATGCGCGCAGCGTGTTCAAGCCCTCACCCGCCGTGTACCGGTACGCGTGCGACACGATCGGCGTGGCCCCGGCCGACTGCATGATGGTGGCCGCCCACGTCTGGGACACCATCGGTGCGCAGAGTGTCGGCTTCGGTGGGGCTCTGATCACGCGGCGCGGCAACGCACCGCTGCCGGTGGACGGCGTGCCGCAGCCGAACATCGTCGTCGGCGACATACGCGAGCTCGCCGAGCGGCTCACGTCCGGACGATAATTGACCGATGGCCACCACAGACGGATTCCACCCAGACTTCGACGACACGGCGACACCGGTCCCACGCAACCGGGTGCGCCACATCAAGGCGTCCGAGATCAGCTCCGACACCGCACAGTCCGAGGGGCTGCGGCGCTTCGCGGCCCTGTCCGGCCGGTCAGTCGGCGCCGAGAAACTCTGGATGGGCGAGACGCACGCATCGCCGCGATCGGCTTCGGACAACCACCATCACGGTGATTCGGAAACCGCCATCTATGTGCGAAGCGGCAACCCGGAGTTCGTGTTTCACGACGGCACCGGCGAGGTCCGCATCGCCACCGCACCCGGCGACTACGTCTTCATCCCGCCGTTTCTGCCCCACCGGGAGGAAAACCCCGACCCCGACACCACCGCCGAGGTGGTGATCGCGCGCAGCACCCAGGAAGCCGTCGTGATCAACCTTCCCGCGCTGTATCCGCTGGCCGATCCTCAGTAAACGGCGATCTCGATCAGGTTCCCGTCGACGTCACGGCAGTAGTGCGAGGTCATCTCGCCCAGGGCTCCCACTTTGGTCACCGGCCCGGCGATCACCGCCACGCCACACGCGGCGAGATGGGCGCGGACGTCACCCGGGCTGGCCCGGGTGATAAAGCACAGGTCTTCGGAACCGGCCGCCTCGACGGACCCGGTGAACCAATCGGGGTCGTCGGCCGACGCCCCGACCGGTCGCAGATTGATCTTCTGGTCCCCGAAGCGCAGCGCCGTCCTGCGCGACGGCCCGAACGTCTCGCGCCGCATGCCCAACACCCGCTCATACCACGCGGCGGTGGCGTCGACGTCGCGGCAATTCACGACAATGTGGTCGAACCGTTCCACTGTGATCGACACGTCTCATCCTCCTGGCCTGTGCGCAGCCGTCCCCGCCCTTCGCCGGCTACCGACGCGCGAAACCCGTTCGGTGTCAGGGTAATCCGCTGAGCGGATAGACGACGAGGGCACGGACACCGGCGAGCTCGCTTTACGGCCGGCCAATGAAACGTTTTAATACATCTCGTGGCCCCCGATGAGCTGGATCTCGACGTCGCCGACCTCCGGATATCCCGCGGCAGCGTCCCGGCCAGCACCCAACTCGCCGAGGCCCTCAAGGCCGCGATCGTCAAACAGCGCCTGCCCCGCGGCGCGCGATTGCCCACCGAGCGAGAGCTCATCGATCGCACCCGGGTGAGCCGGGTGACCGTGCGCGCGGCGGTCGGGCTGCTCGAACGTCAGGGATGGCTGGTACGAAAGCAGGGCCTGGGCACCTTCGTCGCCAACCCGGTCAAACAAGAACTTGGCCCCGGGGTGCGCACCATTACCGAGGTATTGGCCGGCTCCGGCATCACGCCGAACGTCGACGTGTTGTCGCACCGCGTCGAAGATGCGCCGCAGCGAATCGCCGAAATACTCGGCCTGTCCAAAGTCCTCTGTGTCCACCGGCGCTTCCGCGACGGTGAGCAGCCGCTGGCCCTGATGATCGCTTACCTGCCAACCGGATTGGGCGAGGCCGTGCAACCGCTGCTGAAGAGCGCGATCGAGGAGCAGACCGCGCAGGCCATGGAAAGCACCTACACCATGTGGGAGCGCCGACTCGAGGTCCCCATCGCGCGGGCCAACTATGAGATTCATGCGGCCGGCGCATCGCTGGAGGTGGCCGGCGCCCTGAACCTGCCGCTCGGTTCTCCCGTGCTGGTCCTCGAACGCACCAGCTACGGCCATGACGACAAGCCCCTCGAGGTGGTCGAATTCCACTACCGCCCCGAGCGATACCGGTTCTCGGTCACGTTGCCGCGCACGGTGCCCGGCCCCGGCGCCGGCATCTTGGAACGGCGGGCGTGACGGCCACTCAGCGAATTCTCAACGAATTCTTTCCTACCGCATCGCCTGGCTCCCAGCCTCTGCAAAGCCATCGGCCGCAACATTTATTCATGACGAATGAGCAGCTGTGCGCGAACCTGGTCGAGCGTTACCTGCGCACCCGCGGTCGACGCTATTTTCGCGGCCACCACGACGGCGAATACTTCTTCGTCACCAGCGCTCCGCGGCGCCTGCACATCCACTTCGAGGTTTCGCCGGCGCATGACGACGTGCTGATCATCCGCGTCAGCCCCGGGTGCTACTTCCCGGCGGCCGACCGCCCCTGGCTGACGTACTTCGCCGACAGGTGGAACCGTCTTAACCGTCACGTCACCGCGATCGTGCACGGCTCGTCGGATCCGCAGCGCATCGGCGTGGTGGCCCGCAAGTCGCAATGGGTCCGAAACGACGTCTCGTTCAACGATTTCGCGTCGTTCGTCGACCGGACCATCGCGGACGCCACCGAGCTCTTCGAGGAGCTGAGCCCCACCGCCGAGTTGCCGTCCATCGAACGGTCGTGGTTGCGCGACGCCGGCTGAAGGCCGGGCGAGCTACTCAACCGACGGGGCATCCGGGCGCGGCTCGCCCAACTTGGCGCGTATCGCGCCCCACGGGTCGGCGTAGCGTCCCGGCGTATTGCGGTAGGCCGCACGACTTTTCAGGAATCGCCGCGCCAGCGGCGAAATCACCCGCATCGGGTAGCGCCGCCACCCCGCGGTGGCTCGCATCTCGGTGAGCATGTCCGGCCACGAGTGGTGCTGGAATTGCAGAACCTGTTGGGAGCGATCGGTATCCATCCAGTCCGTGACAAACCAGTCGTCGTCGCTGTCCGGATCGCCCGGGCGGCCCCCGGGCAAGACGTCGACCAGACCCCGCGCGGCCGCCAGCGCCTTGCCGACCTCCCCCTGGCGAAGCCGATGCGACTCGTCACCGGCGATCAGCAGCGTCTCACCGGCGACGTCGGCGGTCACCGCCGCCGCGAACGCGCGCGCGACGTCGCGCACGTCGACGGTGTGGATGCGACCATCGGTCGGCAGGGCGCTTTCGAAGTACAACGCGTCGACGCTGAACGGCATCGCGTCCGGCTCCACGCTCATCACCCCGGCCAGGCGCAAGATGACCCACTCGAGATCCGCGGATCGGATGTGCCGTTCGGCTTCGGCCTTGTGGGCACCGTAGAGGTCGGCCGGCTTCATCGGGGAGTCCGGACGTAACAGCTCGCGATGGCGGTGGGGGTTGCGCGCGCCGTACACGGCGTTGCTCGACGCCTGAATGAACCGCACCGGATGCGACCGCGATTGCGCCGCGCTCAGCAATGCGACGGTCGCGTCGACGTTGACGCGGCGCCCCAACGCGGGCTGGCGATAGATCACCGGCGGGATCACCGCGGCCAGGTGAACGATGGCCGTGGGCGACGTCGCGGCGAGCAGCCGATCAACCTGACCCGGGTCGGTCAGATCCGCCCAGTGCGCCTCGGCGCCGGCCGGCAGCGACTTCGCGGCCTTGCGCTGGGCGGCGGTGCCGAGGTCGGTCGCGACGACCCGATGGCCGTCGGCAACCAGCCGCCGCACCGTCTGGGACCCGACCAGGCCGAAACCCCCAGTAACCAGAACCTTTTCGGACATGCTCCCCCACTGCTCGCTTGCCCCCCAGCAAACGGATATGACATTCTCCTAAATGGAGAGTAGCATATGCTAGCCAGGGGTCCAGGTTTGAGACCGGCGTCACACCGGCAACAAATAGCAAAGAGCGCAGTACGGACAGCGGGGAGCCATGACGGGCAACGGTGTGGAGGCGGCGGACAACCAGGAAACCGCCAAATGGGATCCGGCCTTCACCGAACAGGTCACCAAAGTGCTCGGGCCGGCCATCAAACGGTATTACCGCGCCGAGGTGCGCAACATCGACAACATCCCGCCCTCGGGCGGAGCCCTGGTGGTGTCCAATCACTCGGGCGGCATGCTGACCCCGGACGTGTTGATCTTCTCCCCCGCCTTCTACGAACGCTTCGGCTACGACCGGCCGGTCTACACCCTGGGCCACTACGGCCTGTTCATCGGCCCCTTGGACGGCTGGCTCCGCCGCCTCGGGGTGATCGAGGCCAGCCGCGAAAACGCCGCCACCGCACTGCATTCCGGCGCGGTGGTGCTGGTGTTCCCGGGTGGCGACTACGACTCCTACCGGCCGACCTTCAGCGCGAACACGATCGACTTCAATGGCCGCACCGGATACGTGCGGACCGCCATCGAAGCCGGAGTGCCCATCGTGCCGACGGTCTCGATCGGCGCCCAGGAGACCCAGCTGTTCTTGACCCGCGGCAACTGGCTGGCCCGCAAGCTGGGGCTGACCAAGGCCCGGATGGACATCCTGCCGATCAGCGTCGGCTTCCCGTTCGGGCTGAGCGTGATCTTCCCGCCCAACGTGCCCCTGCCGGCAAAGGTCGTCACCGAGGTTCTCGAGCCGATCGACATCACCGCCCAATTCGGCGAAGACCCCGACGTCGACGAAGTCGACACCCACGTGCGCGCCGTCATGGAGGCCGCGCTGCAGCGGCTGGCCGAGCAGCGCCGGTTCCCGATCCTGGGCTGACGATGACCGGGGCGTTTCGCCGGGATGCGTCGGCACGGGGAGGTGACCTGTGAAACGACTCAACGGTATGGACGCGATGCTGCTCTACAGCGAGACGCCCAACCTGCACACGCACACCCTGAAGGTGGCTGTCATCGACCCCGCGGACGTGGACGGCGAGTTCGGATTCGACGCCTTCCGCCGCCACGTGCGTCGCCGGCTCCATCTGCTGGAACCGTTGCGCTACAAGCTCGTTGACATCCCCTGGCATCTGCATCACCCGATGTGGCAGGAAAATTGCGAGGTCGACCTGGACTACCACCTGCGCCGAGTGCGGGTGCCCGCCCCGGGGGGGCGCCGCGAGCTCGACCAGGTGATCGGCGAGGTGGCGTCGGTTCCGCTGGACCGCAGCCGCCCGCTGTGGGAGTTCCATTTCGCCGAGGGGCTGGCCGGTGGGCGGTTCGCCTTGGTCGGCAAGGTCCATCACGCGCTGGCCGACGGCGTCGCCTCGGTCAACCTGCTGGCCCGCGCGATGGACCTGCGCGACGGGCGCACCGATGAGCGCGACAACGACGAAGCCGGCGTCACGATGTCCAACGCCGACCTGTTGCGCGCGGCGGCGCGCGACCATGTCCGGCAGATCGGCGAGCTGCCCGGGCTACTCAAGGACGCGGCCGTCGGGATGATGCGGGTGCGCCGCCGGTCCCGCGAGCGCGGCGATCACCCCGACCTGGCCGACGCGTTCGACGCACCGCCGACCTTCCTCAACCATGTCGTCTCGCCGCGGCGCTGGTTCGCCAGCACCTCGTTGTCGCTGCCCGAGGTCAAGGCGACGGCAAAAGCCTTGGGCATCACGGTGAACGACGTCGTGCTGGCGATGGCGGCCGGGGGGTTGCGAACGCTGTTGCTGGCCTATGACGGCGCGGCCGATCGGCCGATCATCGCCTCGGTCCCGACGGCCACCGACAAGTCGGACCGGATCACCGGCAACGAGATCAGCGGGCTGATGATCTCGTTGCCGGTCCACGTCGACGACGCCGTGGAACGGGCCCGCCTGGTCGCCCTGGCCACCAGGATCGCCAAGGAGGACCACGAAGTCCTGGGCCCGGAGCTCTACGGGAAAATGATGGCCTACCTGCCGAGCGCCTTCGCCCCCGCCGCGTTCCGATGGCTGGGCCTGCGCGACGCGCCGAACAAGCTGATGAACGTCGCGGTGTCCAGCGTCGTGGGCCCGCGCGAACGGGGCCACTTCGGCGGCGCGGCCGTCAGCGAGATCTACTCCACCGGCGTGCTGTCCCCCGGCGCCCCGGTCAACATCACCGTGTGGAGTTATGTCGACCGACTCGGCATCGCGGTGCTCACCGACGACCGGACTTTCAACGACCCGCACGAGGCCACCGACGCCATCGGCGCGTCCTTTGCCGAATTACGCGACGCCGCAGGGGTTTCCGCTCAGCCCGCGAGCACGCCGTCCAGCACCGAATAGAACAGGCCCAGGCCGTCATCCGACGGCCCGGTCAGCGCTTCGATGGCGTGCTCGGGATGCGGCATCAGACCCACCACGCGGCCGTTGGCGGAGCTCACCCCGGCGATGTCGTGCAGCGAGCCGTTGGCGTTCTCGTGGTAGCGGAACACCACCCGCCCCTCGCCCTCGAGCTCCTCGATCACCTCGGCGGGCGCCACGTAACGCCCCTCGCCGGATTTCAGCGGGACCAGCAGATCCGCGTCCGGCTCGAAGCGCGACGTCCACGCCGTCGAGGTCGAGGCCACCCGCAGCCACACGTCGCGACAGATGAAGTGCAGACCCACATTGCGCGTCAGGGCACCGGGTAGCAGTCCCGCCTCGCAGAGCACCTGAAAACCGTTGCAGATGCCCAACACCGGCATGCCGCCCCGGGCGGCCGCCACCACCTCGGTCATCACCGGGGCGAACCTGGCGATCGCACCGGCCCGCAGGTAGTCACCGTAGGAGAAGCCGCCGGGCACCACCACGGCGTCGACGCCCTTGAGATCGGCGTCGGCGTGCCAGAGGCTGACCGGCTCGGCCCCGACGCGGCGCGCCGCGCGGGCGGCGTCCACGTCGTCGAGCGTGCCGGGAAAGGTGATGATCCCGATGCGTGCCGTCACGGTGTCTCCCGGCTGATGGACCAGTCCTCGATCACCGTGTTCGCCAGCAGCGATTCGGCGATCTCGGCGAGCGCCGAATCATCGACGCTGTCGTCGACTTCGAGCTCAAAGCGTTTGCCTTGCCGCACTTCCGAGATTCCCGGATGTCCGAGCCGACCCAGCGCGCCGACAATCGCCTGACCCTGCGGGTCGAGAATCTCCGCTTTGGGCATCACGCTTACGATCACCCGGGCCACCGGCGCTCCTCCTGAAAAGTTGGCGTTTCCGCGCCAACTCTACCGGCGAAAGCGCAGCTCGGGGTCACGGGCACGAGCCAATGTAGGCCTCGCACAGCGGCGCGCTCATGGCGCCCAGCACCGGATCGTCCGCCATCGCCGGCCAGGACGCCTGCGGCGGCGCCGTCGACCAGAGCGTGACCTCGCTGATTGTGCTGCTGGCCGGGTGGGCGAACAGATAGGTGTGCATCACCACCGGGCCGCTGATCACGGCGGCCATCCGGTTCGTCTCGTCGCTGGTCAGCGACGGCGACTCCTGGGGTGCGCGCTGCTGGCAGGCCCGCAGCGCGGCGACGGCGTTGCTGAACGCCGTGACCGCGGTCGCGCCGCCGCGGGCCGTGTCACCACGCCAGTGCAAGATCTGGGCCTGCAGTTGCCACTGCCCGTCGGGATGCTGAACCGTCGAGCGCGCCGCGACGGCCGACTCACGAGAGTCCTGCGGTATCGCCGGCGCCGCGCACAGCTCCTCGAACCGGAAACGCGGCGCGGGCGCCGAACCGGTCGTCTGCACCGCCTGGCCGGCCAGCGCGGGCCAGTGATACACGGCGTCCAGCGGCACCGCATGCTGATCGATCCACGCGGTGTTGGGGATCCGATCGCACAGCGCCGGGCACGTCTCCGGCTCGGCGTGCGCGGGAATGACGACAACCAGGGCGACCGCGAAGCTGCCGGCGACCAGCATCGTGGCCAGGATCATGCGTATCGGCAGCGTGTCCATCAAGGCACAATCGTAGATATGCAACTGACGCATTTCGGCCATTCGTGCCTACTTGCCGAGTTCGACCACACCCGCGTGCTCTTTGACCCCGGTACCTTCGCGCACGGCTTCGAGGGAATCACCGGCTTGACCGCCATCTTGATCACCCATCAGCATCCCGACCATGTCGACGTCAACCGGCTGCCGGCACTGCTGGAGGGTAACCCGGACGCGGTGCTCTACGCCGACCCGCAGACCACCGCGCAACTGGGCGCGCCCTGCCGGGCGGTCCATGTCGGCGACGAGCTGAAGATCGGTGAACTGACCGTGCGCGCCGTCGGCGGCAAGCACGCGGTCATCCACCCCGAAATCCCTGTGATAGAAAACATTTCGTTTCTGGTGGGCGACGCCGACCATCGTGCCCGGCTGATGCACCCCGGTGACGCGCTGTTCGTGCCCGACGAGCCGGTGGACGTCTTGGCCACGCCCGCGGCCGCGCCGTGGATGAAGGTGTCCGAGGCGGTCGACTACCTGCGTGCGGTGGCCCCCCAGCGGGCCGTTCCCATTCATCAGGGGATCATCGCCCCGGACGCGCGGGGCATCTACTACGGACGCTTGACGGAGATGACCAGCACCGACTTCCAGGTGCTGCCCGAGGAAGACGCCGTCACGTTCTAGCGGGTTCGCGATTGGCTCGTGTCATGCTGGCGTGACGCTCGCGGTCCGGCGGGCCACATCAGCCCGCTACGTGATGTCGTCGGCGGCGCCGCGCCCGGCGGCGCGCCCGGAGAAGATGCAGCCGCCCAAAAAGGTGCCCTCCAGCGCGCGATAGCCGTGCACGCCGCCTCCCCCGAACCCGGCGACCTCGCCGGCGGCATACAGACCGCTCAACGGCGTGCCGTCGGCCTTCAGCACCCGCGAGGCCAGGTCGGTTTCGATGCCGCCCAACGTTTTTCGGGTCAGGATATGCAGCTTGACCGCGATCATCGGCCCGGCCTTGGGATCGGTCAGTCGATGCGGGGCGACCACCCGCCCCAGCCGATCACCCAAATAGTTGCGGGCGGCGCGGATCGCCGTGATCTGCCCGTCCTTGCTGAACTTGTTGGCCACTTCCCGATCCCGCGCGGTGACCTCGGCCTCGACCGTCGCGTAGTCCAGCGGCTGCACATCGGGCAGCTTGTTCATCGCAGTCACCAAGTCTCGCAACGAGTCCGCGCTGACGAAGTCCACGCCGCGGTCGACAAACGCCTGCACCGGTCCCGGCGGCCCGGAGCTGGCCCGGTTGCGCAGCAGCTGGCGAATGCTCTGCCCGGTCAGGTCAGGATTCTGTTCCTGCCCGGAGAGCGCGAATTCCTTCTCAATGATCTTGGCGTTCAACACAAACCAGGTGTAATCAAACCCGGATTTGGTGATGTACTCCAAGGTGCCCAGCGTGTCGAAGCCCGGATACAGCGGCACCGGCAACCGGTTGCCGTTCGCGTCCAGCCACAGCGACGACGGGCCGGGGATGATGCGGATGCCGTGCAGCGGCCAGATCGGGTCGTAGTTGGTGATGCCCTCGACGTAGTGCCACATGCGGTCGGGGTTGATCACCCGCGCGCCGGCCCGCTGCGAAATCCCGATCATCCGGCCGTCGACATGGGCCGGCACCCCGCTGAGCAGTTGCTCGGGGACGCGGCCCATGCGTGTGGGCCAATTTTTGCGCACCAGCTCGTGATTGGCCCCGATGCCACCACTGGTGACGATCACGGCATCGGCACGAAACTCGAACTGACCTAACGCTTTTCGCGACGACGCGACGCCCCGCGGGGTGGCGGAGGGCTCCAGCACGGCGCCCCGCACGCCGGTCACCGCCTCGCCCTCGACGATCAACTCGTCGACCTGATGGCGATGCGCGAAGCGCACCGATGAGCGGTCGCGCAACTGACGGGCGAAGATCTCCACCAGCGCCGGCCCGGTTCCCCAGGTGATGTGGAAGCGGGGAACCGAATTGCCGTGTCCCTGTGCGCCATACCCGCCGCGTTCCGCCCAGCCCACCAACGGGAACAGTTTGAGCCCCCGCGAACGCAACCAACTGCGTTTCTCCCCCGCGGCGAAATCGACGTAGGCGTGCGCCCATTGGCGTGGCCAATAATCCTCGGGCCGGTCGAACGCCGCCGTGCCGAGCCAGTCCTGCAACGCCAATTCGTGGCTGTCGCGGATGCCCAACCGGCGCTGCTCGGGGCTGTCGACGAAGAAGAGCCCTCCGAAGGACCAGAAGGCCTGACCGCCGAGGTTGGCGCTGTTCTCCTGGTCGACGATGAGCACCCGCAAGCCGCGATCCACCAGTTCGCACGCGGCGACCAGGCCGGCCAGGCCCGCCCCGACGACGATGGCATCAGCGCCGAACCCCGCAACCGAAGAATCGCTCATGTCGGACCAGGGTAATGCCCCGACGAGCAGGTCAGGCGGTCGCTGCCTCAGGCGGCGTCGAGCACGGCCCTGGCCTGATCCCAGCGGTACACGCTGGGGGCGCAGCCGTGCATCAACGCCAGGTCGACCGCGTCCACCATGGCCTGCAGCGGCCCGGGTTTCCGTAGGTGACGCGCCGCGACGGCAACGCGCACGACGCCACCGCGCCGAGCGATCCGTTCGGCGGACAGCACCACCATCCGGCACCACCACGGCTCGGTGAGGAAGCCTTCGCCGATGCCGAGCACTCGGGCGCGCACGGTGGTGTGACGGACCAGATCGGTGATCCCGTGCAGATCGGCTAGCAACCGGAACCCGTTGCCCGGCAACGCTTTCACGACGCCCGGCGACACCACCCAGCCGGGCGCCGCGAACAGCCGGGTGCGCAGCCCGAGGTGCTCGAGCACCCGGTCGGCGGCCATCAATCGCAGATTGGCCTCGTGCGCCCGCAATATCGCGAACTCGCCGCGGCGCTTCTTCGTGACCGCGTCGTCGTAGCCGTGCAGCACGATGGCGTCACCGCCGGCGCGCCGGGTGGTCAGCCACTCGACGGTTCCCGGGTCGTGGTCGAGCCGGTAGTCGCCGGACAGGCGGGGTGCCACGAGTAACGACACCGGTACCGTGCGGGCGTCCATTTGCGCGCAGAACGCCTCGACGTCAGGCAGGGTGCGTTCACCGATCCCCGAGACCGAGACGATCAATTTTCCAGACACACCAGCAGTTTGCCGATCCCAAGTGTCGGAATGGTGAAGGACACGCAGACAGCAGGCGTATATGCACGCGCCAAGCCCGATAACTGATTTCGGCGACCGGACGAATTCGCGCAGGCCGCCGACGCCGCAAGCGCCAGGCCCGGCGATCAGTTCGATATGCTAAGCAACGCCATGGACGAGGCCTCGTATGCGGCGGCCAAAACGCCGCCGCCCCACGCCCCGGGTGTCGAGGAACGGGTATATCCCGACAAGCTCGATGCCGCGCTGTTGCGGATCTCCGGCGTGTGCATCTTGGCCACGGTGATGGCGATCCTGGACGTCACGGTCGTCAGCGTCGCCCAGCGAACCTTCATCGATCAGTTCGCGTCCTCGCAGGCCGTGGTGGCCTGGACGATGACCGGCTACACGCTCGCGTTGGCGACCGTGATCCCGATAACCGGGTGGGCCGCCGACCGGTTCGGCACCAAACGCCTGTTCATCGGATCGGTGGTGGCCTTCATCCTGGGCTCGTTGCTGTGCGCGATCGCGTCAAACATCCTGCAGCTCATCGTCTTTCGGATGGTGCAGGGAATCGGCGGCGGCATGCTGCTGCCGTTGGGGTTCATGATCCTGACCCGCGAAGCGGGCCCGGGACGGCTCGGGCGCCTGATGTCGATCCTGAGCATCCCGATGCTGCTCGCCCCGATCGGCGGCCCGATCCTGGGCGGCTGGCTGATCGACACCTCGAGCTGGCGATGGATCTTTCTGATCAACGTCCCGATCGGATTCCTCACCGTCGCGCTCGCCGCCATCGTGTTTCCGCGCGATCACCCCGCGCGCTCAGAAACCTTCGACGCCGTCGGCGTGCTGCTGCTCTCGCCGGGCCTGGCGATGTTCCTGTTCGCGGCGTCCTCGGTACCGGGTCGGGGCACCGTGGCCGACCGCCACGTGGTGATACCGGCGATCATCGGCCTGGCGTTGATCGCGGGCTTCGTCGTGCACGCCTGGCATCACGCCCATCACCCGCTGATCGATCTGCGCCTGTTCCGCAATCCCGTGCTCACCCACGCCAACGTGACGATGCTGGTCTTCGCCGGGGCGTTCTTCGGCGCCGGCCTGCTGCTCCCCAGCTACTTTCAGCAGGTGCTGCACCAGACGCCGATGCAGGCGGGCGTGCACATGATCCCGCAGGGGCTGGGCGCCATGCTGACCATGCGGCTGACCGGCCCGCTGGTGGACCGGCAGGGCCCGGGCAAAATCGTGCTGGTCGGGATTGCGCTGATCACCGCCGGCCTGAGCGCCTTCGCCGTCGGGGTGGCCACCCAGGCCCACTATCTGCCGACGCTGCTGGTGGGGCTGGCGATCATGGGCCTGGGCATGGGCTGCACCATGATGCCGCTGTCGGTCGCGTCGGTGCAGGCGCTCGCGCCCCATCAGATCGCCCGGGGGACGACGCTGATGAGCGTGAGCCACCAGGTGGGCGGCTCGGTGGGAACCGCGTTGATGTCGATGATCCTGACGAATCAGTTCAATCGGAGCCCGGACATCGTCGCAGCAAACAAGCTTGCCGCGCTGCACCAGAAGTCGGCCGTCAACGGGGTGCCCGTCGACCAGACCGCGATACCCCCGCAGTCGCTCGCGCCCGGCTTTTGGAGCAATGTCGTGCACGATCTTTCCCACGCCTATACGGCGGTATTCGTGATTGCCGTGGCGCTGGTGGTTTGCACGTTCATTCCGGCGTGGTTTCTGCCGAAAAAACCCGCAAGCGAAACCGCCGCCGAATAATATGTTCGCCCAGGTAGGACCGCCACCAGCCCGTTTATCGGTTTAGTCGCGGTCGCGGCACAAATCGGCGCGCGGTGAATTACACGCGTGCTAATAGGCGAATACGCGTAAAAACGCTTCAGCCGGGGCAACCCTGTGGATATGCTCAGCGGCGCCATGCAGAAGACCCGTTCCGCAAGCTTCAACGTCCCGTTGCCGACCGCTCCGGGACCCTCGCTGCGCGCCGACGAATATCCCGACAAGCTGGACGCGGCGCTGTTCCGGATCGCCGGGGTGTGCGGACTGGCCTGCATCATGGCGGTGCTCGACAGCACCGTCGTCGCCGTCGCGCAACGCACCTTCATCGCGCAGTTCGGGTCCACCCAGGCCGTCGTCTCGTGGACGATCGCCGGCTACATGCTCGCGTTCGCCACCGTGATCCCGGTTACCGGATGGGCGGCGGATCGGTTCGGCACCAAACGACTCTTCATGGGTTCGGTGCTGATCTTCACGGTGGGATCGCTGCTGTGCGCGATCGCGCCGAACATCTTGCTGCTCATCCTGTTCCGGGTGGTCCAGGGCATCGGCGGCGGCATGCTGCTGCCGCTCAGCTTCGTCATCCTGACGCGCGAGGCGGGACCGAAACGGGTCGGTCGGCTGATGGCGGTGGGGGGAATCCCGATTCTGCTCGGCCCCATCGGTGGGCCGATCCTGGGCGGCTGGCTGATCGGCGCGTACGGCTGGAAATGGATCTTCCTGATCAACCTGCCGATCGGGCTGACGGCGTTCGCGCTCGCGGCGATCATGTTTCCGAAAGACCGCTCCGCCCCGTCGGAGGCCCTCGACATCACCGGCGCGCTGCTCCTCTCGCCCGGCGTGGCGATCTTTTTGTGCGGGGTGTGTTCCATCCCGGGACGACACACCATCGCCGATCGCTACGTGTTGGTGCCCGCGCTCGCCGGCCTGGGCCTGATCGCCGCGTTCATCCTGCATGCCTGGTATCGGACCGATCACCCCCTGATCGACCTGCGGCTGTTCCGCAACCCGGTGGTCACCCAGGTCAATGTCACGCTGCTGGTGTTCGGGGCCGCCTCGGTGGGCGTCGGCCTGCTCGTGCCCAGTTTCTTTCAGATCGTCGGGCACGAGACGCCGATGCAGTCGGGTCTGCACATGCTGCCGATCGGGATCGGTGCGGTGCTGACCATGCCGCTCGGCGGCGCCTTCATGGACAGACGCGGCCCCGGCAACATCGTGCTCATCGGCCTGCCGCTGATGGCGGTGGGCCTGGGCGTCTTCACCTACGGGGTCGCCAGCCAGGCCGCGTACTCACCGGTTCTGCTGACGGGCCTCGCGATCATGGGTCTGGGTATCGGCCTCACCACCACGCCGCTGTCCGCGGCGCTCATGCAGGCGCTGGCCCCGCATCAGGTCGCCCGCGGGACGACGCTGATCAGCGTCAACCAGCAGGTGGGCGGATCCATCGGGGCCGCGCTGATGGCGGTGATCCTGACCAACCAGTTCAATCGCAACGAGGCCCTGATGGCGGCGAACGAGATGGGCGGGGCCCGCCCCGGCGCCGGCAAGCGGGGCCTGCCGGTCGATCCCTCGGGCGTCCCGCAGCAGCAGCTCGCCCCCGACCTGGCCAGCCACGTGTCCCACCACTTGGCGCACGCCTACGCGGTGGTGTTCGTGCTGGCCGTCGTGCTGGTGGCGTTCACCATCGTCCCGGCGTCGTTCCTGCCCAAGAAGCCGCCGACCCCGCCGGTGGGCGACTAGCGCGAAAGTGGCCTACGCCGACGTCGGCGCGCCCGCGGCGGCCAACAGCCACGCGTATTGGAACGCCGCTTCCTCCCACGCCTTGTAGCGTCCGCTGACGCCGCCGTGCCCGGCGTTCATCTGGGTCTTCAACAGGACGGGGCTGCCGTCGCCGTTGGCGTGCCGCAGCGCCGCCACCCACTTGGCCGGCTCCACGTAATAGACCCTCGTATCGTTGAGCGACGTCATCGCCAAGATCGCCGGATACCGCTTGGCCGCCACGTTCTCATACGGCGAATAGGACTTCATGTAGGAGTAGACGTCCTTGTCCGCCAACGGGTTTCCCCATTCGTCCCACTCGGTGACGGTCAGCGGCAATGAGGGATCCAAGATGGTGGTCAGCGGGTCGACGAAGGGAACCTGCGCGAGAATTCCGGCGAAGAGCTCCGGCGCCAGGTTGGCCACCGCGCCCATCAGCAAACCACCGGCGCTGCCGCCCAACGCGACCAGTCGATCAGGCCGGGTGACGCCGCTGTCCACCAAATGCTTTGCGACGGCGACGAAGTCGGTGAACGTGTTCTTCTTCTCCATGAGCTTGCCGTGCTCGTACCACAGCCGGCCCATTTCGCCGCCGCCACGCACGTGAGCGATCGCGAACACCATGCCGCGATCCAGCAGCGACAACCGGGCGATGGAGAAGCTCGGGTCGGTGCACAGCTCGTAGGCGCCGTAGCCGTAAAGCAATGCCGGCGCCGGGAATTCGATATCGGCGCGGTGCACGATGGACACCGGGATCCGGGTTCCGTCGTCGGCAACGGCCCAGTCACGCCGTTCCACATAGTCCTCGGGCCGATAACCGCCGAGCACGGGTTGTTCGCGCAGCAGTGTGCGGTCACCCGTCGCGAGGTCGATGTCGTAGACACGCGCCGGAGTCACCAGGGATCCGGCCCTGATCCGCAGCTTGGGCGAGTCCCAGTTGGGATTACCGGCCAGCCCGGACGACATCAGCTCGGAGTCGAAGGAAATCTCCTCGGGCCGACCGTATGTGCCGTCGGCGTGGATGGGCCACAGCTGCAGCCGGGGCAGCGCTTCCCGCCGGTAGCCGACGACGAGGTGGCCGGCGAATGCGTCCACCCCGTCGAGCCGGACGTCGTCGCGGTGCGCGATCAGGGTGCGCTGCTGTGTCGGATCGCTGACCGGCGCCTCGGCGAGGGTGAAGTTGACTGCGCCGTCGTTGTGCAGGATCAAGAACCGGTCCTGGCCGCCGATGACCGCGTGTTCGACCGCGTACTCGACGCCCTCGCGGCGCGGCAGCACGACCGTGAACGATGCCTGCGGGTCGGCGGCATCGGCGTAGCGATACTCCGAGGTGATCGAGGATCCCGAGGCGATGAAAACATAGGCCTCGCTGCGCGTCAGACCCACACCCAGCCAATACTTTTCGTCGGCTTCGTGATACACCAGCTCGGGGTCCGCACCCGAGCCCACCCGATACCGCCACACTTTGTCGGGACGGTGGGCGGCATCCAGGGTCAGGTAGTACACGGTGCGGTTGTCGGCGGCCCAGGTCGCGCCCGCCCCGATGTCGGCGATCTCGTCGGTGTACAGCTCGCCGGTGCGTAAGTCCTTGAACCGCAACGTGTAACGCTCATCGCCGAGGGTGTCGACCGAATAGGCCAGCAGATTCCCATCCAGGCTCACCGTCGCGGCGCCCAGGGAGAAGAATTCGTGTCCCTCGGCCTCGGCATTGGAATCGAGCAGGACCTGCTCACCGGGGATCTCGGTGCCCTCGTCCAGGATCGGCGGGTCCCAGTCGCCGGATCCGCTTATCGGACAACGGCACTGGACGCGGTACTGCTTACCCTCATAGGTCCGCGCGTAGTACCACCACTGGCCCTGCCGGGTGGGCACCGACAGATCCGTCTCCTTGGTGCGCGCCTTGATCTCGGCGAAAATCTGCTGCCGCAGCGGCTCGAGGTGCGCGGTCATCCGATCGACGTAGTCGTTTTCCGCCTCGAGATGGGCGATGACTTCGGGGTTGGTCTTTTCGCGCAGCCACTCGTACGGGTCGATGAAGACGTCGCCGTGATGCTCGCGCCGACTCTCCACCCGCTTGGCGACCGGGGGCACCGCTCCCTCATGCAGCGTTTCGGTCATGCGCCGGGACCAATCCAGTCATCGAAGCTCCGGCCGGAAATGCGTTCGTAGGCCTCGATATAGCGATTACGGGTGGCCTCGATGATGTCGGCGGGCAGCGGCGGCGGGGGCTGCGAACCGTGGCGGTCCCAACCGGACTCGGGACCGGTCAGCCAGTTGCGGACGAACTGTTTGTCGAAGCTGTTCTGGACGACGCCGACCTGGTACTCGTCGGCCGGCCAGTACCGCGACGAATCCGGCGTGAAGATTTCGTCGGCCAGCAGCAGGTTGCCGTCGCGGTCGGTGCCGAACTCGAACTTGGTGTCCGCGATGATGATTCCCTTCCGGAGCGCGTGATCGGCGGCCTGAACGTAGATTTGTAGGGTGCGGTCACGGAGTTGGTTGGCGGGCACGGCACCGACCATCTCGATCACCCGCGCGAAGGAGATGTTCTCGTCGTGGTCGCCCAGCGCGGCTTTCGTCGCCGGGGTGAACAGCGGCTCGGCGAACCTGCTGGCTTCGACCAGCCCGGGCGGCAGGGTGATGCCGCAGACCTTTCCCGTCGCCTGGTAGTCCAGCAGTCCCGAGCCGGTGAGGTAGCCACGCGCCACGCATTCCACCGGAAGCATGTCGAGCTGACGCACCACCAGCGCGCGGCCCAGCACCTCGTCGGGGATGCGCGGATCGTCGGGCGGCCCGGCCAGATGGTTGGGGGCGTCGACGAGCCCGAAGAAGAAGACGCTCATCGCGGTGAGGATGCGCCCCTTGTCCGGGATGGTGCTGTCCAGGACGAAGTCGTAGGCCGAGATCCGGTCGGTGGCGACCAGCAGCAGGTGGTCGCCATCGACGCGGTACAGCTCGCGGACCTTGCCGCTGGCCAGATGCTCATAGTCGGACAGTGCAGGCATCCGGTCAGCCTAACGGGCACCCGCAAACGGGGTTTGTGCTGGGATCGGGGCTATGACACCGCGGTTTCTGCCCTACTCCACCAGGCCCGGCCGGCTGGCCATCCAGTTGTTCAGCGACCTCGCCGTCGTGGTGTGGACGCTGCTCTGGCTGCTCGTCGGGCTGGCCGTCTACGACGCCATCGCCACCATCGCCGACGCCGGCCGGCAGGTGGAGAGCGGCGCGAAGGGCATCGCGGGCAACCTGGAGTCCGCCGGCCACGGCGCCCAGCACATCCCGGTGGTGGGCGACGCGGTCAGCAAGCCGCTCAACTCGGCCAGCCACGCCGCGCTGGACATCGCGGGCGCGGGCCACGACCTGGACAGCGCGGCGAGCTGGCTCGCGGTGCTACTCGCGATGGCCGTCGTCGCGGTCCCGATCCTCATCGTGGTGCTGCCGTGGTTCTTTCTGCGGCTGCGCTTCTTTCGCCGCAAGCTGACGGTGACCGCGCTGGCCGCGACCCCGGCCGGGGCGCAATTGCTGGCGCTGCGCGCGCTGACCAACCGCCCGCCCCGCAAGTTGATCGCCGTCAGCGCGGATCCGGTCAGCGGGTGGCGCCGTGAGGATCCGGCCACCATCGGAGCCCTGGTCGCGCTCGAACTACGGTCGGCCGGCATCGCGTTGCGTGGGGGCTAGCAGCAGCGCCCGCGCCAGCATCAGCAGCCCGGCGACCACCACAATGAGCCACGCGGCCAACGCATCCCAGAAGAACACCAGCGACACGGTGAGCAGCGGGTGCTCGCGAAGCTCGACCGCCATGGCGAAGCTGGCCGCGGAGTACATGCCGAGCGGGAACACGAACGCCCACCACACACCGGTGAATTGCAGCATGTTGGGATGCCGCCGGATGCGGTGCAGCGCAAAGTAGATCAGCGGCGGTATCCACAGGGTGGCCGTCACCCAGGTCACGATGCTGACCGCGCGCACCGGGCCCGCCAGCCAGGCGGGGGCCACGGCGTGGATGGTGTCGCCGGCCAGCGTCGCAATCGCCATGCCGCCCATCAGGATCCAGGTGTCCGGTTCGAAGCCGTCGCGGTCCTGGCGCTCGTTGACCACCCGCCACATGGTCAGCCAGGTCATCAGGCCGTAGATGCACAGCGCCGCCACCCACCCGGCCACGGCCACCGCCAGCCACCAGTGATGGCCGGTCTGCCGGGCAGCCCGGGCGATCACGATCGCCAAGCCTGACGTTCCCACGCTGCCCAGCTGCCAGGGGCCGTGGGCCCGGTCGCGCAGCTCTGTCCACCGGTGCGCCAACATGTTTCGTGCGCTGATCAGGATCAGCGCCAGCCAGGCCGCCAGGGCGACCGCGCCGAGCACCCGCGCCACCCAGACCTTGGACGATAGGCGGGTGTCGATCACCGCGCAGGCGGCCACGAAGGTGATCAGGCGCAGGGTGACGTCGGGATCGGTCAGGTCCCACCGCAACCCCTGGCCGGGGATCGCGGCCTTCGCCAGGACCAGGGCAACCAGAAACACCAGCCCGAGCGTGGCGATGATGCCCATGGTGTCGCTGATCAACCGGTACCCGTGATCGTGCGCGCCGACCGACAAGATTCCCGTCGCCATCACCGCGGCGAACACATCCGGTGAGGGCTCGACATCGGCGAATCGGATCGTCACGGTTGTTCGTATAGCTCCACGACGAGGTGCCGAATGCCGGTGTGCCGGTTGCTGCGGGCCCATTCGACCGGCCGCACGACACGCACCCCGCCGAACCGGGACAGCAGCTCTTCGAACAGCACCCGCAGCTCCAGCCGGGCCAGATTCGCGCCCAAGCAATAATGCACACCCTGACCGAAGCCCAAGTGCGGGTTAGGCTTTCGGGCGATGTCGAATTCGTCGGCGCGCTCGAACACACCGGCGTCGCGATTCGCCGAGCCTTCCCAGATCTGTATCTTCTGGCCGGCCTCGATCGACTGCCCGCCCAGCGTGACGTCGCGGGTGGCGGTGCGGCGCTTCGAGGGTGACGGCGACGTCCACCGCACCATCTCCTCCACGGCCGTCGGCAGTGCGCCGAGATCGCCGCGCAGCGACTGCATTTGGTGCGGGTGGTGGGCCAGCGCCAGCAGGCCACCGGCGACCGCGTTGCGGGTGGTCTCCGCGCCGGCGCTGAACAAGAGACTGAAGAACAGGTACAGCTCGAGGTCGGACAGCGCCGATCCGTCTTCACCTTCGGCGTCATCGAGCATCGCGTTGGCCACCACCGACAACATGTCATCCGTGGGATTTGCGCGCTTGGCCGCGATCAGCTGTTGACCGTACTCATACATCCGCGATCCGGCCTCTTCGACCGAAAGCTGCGACAGGGACGCCTTTCGTGAACCACCGAAATCGAATTGGGGCTCGATGGCCTCGAACAACCAATGCCGTTCGGATTCGGGGACTCCCAGCAGGATGCAGATCATCTGCATGGGAAGCTCGGCGGCGATGTCGACGAGGAAGTCGAACGGCTCACCCGGGACCACCGCGTCGAGCAACCGGCGCGCGCGGGTCCGCAGGTCGTCCTCGACGAGACGGATCATTCGCGGTGTCAGGCCGGAGCTGACCAGTCGCCGAATCTGCGAATGCCGCGGATCGTCCATCATGTTGAGCACCTGACCGGCAATCGCCAGGTCCTGCAGCAGCGTCCCCCCATAGGGCCTGCTGCCGCCCGTGACGGATGAATAGGTCACCGGATCCTTAAGCACCTCAAGCGTTTCCGCGTAGGTTGCGACCGACCAGAAGCCTTCACCGTCGGGGGTGTTGTCGGTCGGTGAGTGCCAGTACACCGGCGCCTCTCGCCGATGGATGGCGAACAGCTCGTGCGGAAACCCGTTGGCGAAGTTGTCCAGATCGGTGAAGTCGATCTCCGCGAGCGCGCCGGCCAGCGTCACAGGATCGCACCCGGGGCGTACTTGGCCGCGTCCGGGTAGCGGTTCACCAGCGCGTCCACCTGCGCCGCCACCTCGTCCACCTGATCACCCGCGGCGCCGATGAAGGCCTTCTTGTCGGCCAGTGCCGCGTCCAGCGCCGCCCGGTCCAGCGGCAGCCGATCGTCGGCGGCCAGCCGGTCCAACAGGTCGGGCTCGGCTCCCTGCTCGCGCATGGCCAGCGCGGTTGCCACCGCGTGTTCGCGGATCACATGGTGGGCGGCCTCGCGGCCCACGCCGGCGCGCACCGCGGCGATCAACACCTTGGTGGTGGCCAAAAACGGCAGGTAGCGGTCCAGCTCGCGGCCGATCACCGCCGGATAGGCGCCGAACTCGTCGAGCACCGTCAAGAAGGTCTCGATCTGGCCGTCGATGGCAAAGAAGCTGTCCGGCAACGCGACTCGGCGCACCACCGAACAGAACACGTCGCCCTCGTTCCACTGTGCGCCCGCCAGTTCGGCGGCCATGGACGCGTAACCGCGCAGCACCACCTGCAACCCGTTGACCCGTTCGCAACTGCGCGTGTTCATCTTGTGCGGCATCGCCGACGAACCGACCTGCCCCGGCGCGAACCCCTCGGTGACGAGTTCATGGCCGGCCATCAGCCGGATGGTGTGCGCCAGCGACGACGGTCCGGCGCCCAGCTGCACCAGCGCGGAGAGCACGTCGTGGTCCAGCGAACGCGGATACACCTGGCCCACACTGGTCAATACCGTTGCGAATCCCAGGAATTCGGCGACGCGCCGCTCGAGTTCGGCGAGCTTGGCCGCGTCGCCGTCCAGCAGGTCGAGCATGTCCTGCGCGGTGCCCATCGGGCCCTTGATGCCGCGCAGCGGGTAACGGTCGATCAGCTCCCGCAGCCTGGTCAACGCGATCAGCGTCTCCTGCGCCGCCGAGGCGAACCTCTTGCCCAGCGTGGTGGCTTGCGCGGCGACGTTGTGGCTGCGTCCGGCCATCACCAGGTCGCGGTAGGCCACCGCGCGCTCGGCGAGCCGCGCCGCGACCGCCACGCCGTGGGCGAAGACCAGTTCCAGCGAGCGCTTGATCTGCAGTTGCTCCACGTTCTCGGTCAGGTCGCGACTGGTCATGCCCTTGTGCACGTGCTCGTGCCCGGCCAGCGCGTTGAATTCCTCGATGCGCGCCTTGACGTCGTGGCGCAGCACCCGTTCGCGGTCCGCGATCGAGGCCAGGTCGACGTCCTCGATCACCCGCTCGTAGTCGGCAATCGCCTCGGTAGGCACCGCCACGCCCAGTTCGGCCTGCGCGCGCAGCACCGCCAGCCACAGCCGGCGCTCGCCGATGACCTTGGCCTCCGGCGACCAGATCGCGACCATCTCGGCACTGGCGTACCGGGTGGCCAGCACATTCGGAATGCTCACTTGGTCCTCACGAACACACAGCTTACGGTCGCGGCCATAGCCTATGCGGATGTACTTCGCCGGCGTCGACCTCGCCTGGGCGGGTCGCAACCCGACCGGCGTCGCCGTCGTCGACTCCGGCGGCGCCCTGGTGGGCGTGTGCGCGGTCCGCGACGACGACGAGATCCTGGCCGCGCTGCACCCCTACGTGCAGGGCGAGTGCCTGGTCGCCTTCGATGCCCCCCTGGTGGTCACCAACCCGACCGGACAGCGTCCGGCCGAGACCGCGCTCAACCGCGATTTCCGCAGGTACGAGGCCGGAGCCCACCCCTGCAACACGGGTAAACCCGAATTCGTCAACGGCCCGCGCGCGGCCCGGCTGGCCGGGGCGCTCGGCCTGGACCTGGACCCGCGATCGCCGGCCGCCCGCCGCGCCATCGAGGTCTACCCCCACGCGGCCACCGTCGCGCTGTTCCGCCTGGAGCGCACCCTGAAATACAAGGCGAAGCCCGGACGCAGCGTCGAGCGGCTCAGATCCGAGCTGTCGCTGCTGATGGACGGCGTGGAGCGGCTGGAACGGGCGCCGGTGCCGCTGCGCGTGGCCGGGCACGACGGATGGATCGCGCTGCGCCTGGCCGTCGCGGCCGCGCGGCGCAAGAGCGAAATGCGCCGCGCCGAGGACCCCGTCGACGCCGTGGTCTGTGCCTATGTGGCGTTGTACGCGCAGCGCAGCCCCCAGGACGTGACGATCTACGGCGACCTCGACACCGGCTACATCGTGACGCCGTCGCCGCCGATGAATCGGAGCCGTGCGTGACAAGCGGTCAGATCTGCACGGGCCGCTGATCGATGGGCGCGAGCACCTCGATGAGATCGACCACCGCGCCCTGCGCCGCCGCGCGTGGGTCCCGGCCCTCCACCAGTGCCGACACCACGGAGCCATCGACCGCGCAGATCAACGTGCACACCAGCTCGATGCGCACCGACCGGCCCGAGCGCTCGATGGCCTCGGCCACCGCCTCGGCGCGCTGGCGCAGGCTCCGGCGCATGGTCTCGCGCAGCGCGGGCAGCCGGGTGCACGCGATGTGCCGTTCGTAGCGCGAGATCAGCTGATCGGTAAGACCCGGTCCGGACACGTCCCCGACGAGCAGATCGGCCAACACCTCGGCGATGGTCTCCGGTCCCCGGCGCCGGCGCGACATGGCGCTGACCCGCGACCGTAGCTGCGCCACCTCGATCATCGCGATGTGTTCGACGGCGCGTGCGATCAGATCGTCGAGAGACGAGAAGTAATAAGTGGTGGAGGCCAACGGCAATCCGGCCCGCCGCGCGACCGCCCGGTGTCGCACCGCTTCGAACCCGCCCTCGGCCAGCAGCTCGGCGGCGGCGCTGACGAGCGCATACCGTCGACGTTCTCCTTTTGGAGTAACCGCTGCAGTCACGAGTAGCCATCGTGCCAGCCAAAGTGGTACTGCATTGCCATTTCGGCCAAACGGCCGGGGCATAATGGCCCGCATGCCCGACTTGAGCCGACGCGCCCTGCTCGGCCTCGGCGCCAGCGCGGCCCTCGGGGCGGTCGGCGCCTACGGGCTCGACATCCTGTTAGAGCCCCGCACATCTCACGCCATGCCGGCATCGACGGCCGGCACCCGGATGCCGTTGGCCCCGCCGCCCAGCCCACCCCGCGATCCGGCTCCGCCGGCGGCGCCCGCCCCCACCATGGTGACCGGTTCCTTCGCTTCCGCGGCCCGCGGCGGGGCCAACACCAACTGGGCCATCGCGCGCCCTCCGGGCCAGACCAAGCCGCTGCGACCGGTGATCGCGCTGCACGGCAAGGGCAGTGACGCGTCCACCGTGATGGCCGGCGGCGTCGAGCACGGTCTGGCGCAGGCCGTCGACGCCGGACTACCGCCGTTCGCGGTGGTCGCCGTCGACGGCGGCGGTGGGTATTGGCACAAGCGGTCTTCCGGGGAGGACAGCGGCGCCATGGTGCTCGACGAGCTCATCCCGATGCTGGGCAATCAGAATCTGGACACCTCGCGGGTGGCGTTCTTGGGGTGGT
Source organism: Mycobacterium sp. NGS33 (assembly GCF_059812885.1). Lineage (NCBI taxonomy): Bacteria > Bacillati > Actinomycetota > Actinomycetes > Mycobacteriales > Mycobacteriaceae > Mycobacterium > Mycobacterium sp. NGS33. The sequence continues at coordinate 77,454 of NZ_JCALDN010000014.1, forward strand.
CGATGGGCGGCTACGGTGCCCTGCTGCTCGGTGGCCGGCTGGGACCGGCCCGCACCGCGGCGATCTGCGCGGTGAGCCCGGCCCTGTGGATGTCCTCGGGTGCGGCCGCGCCGGGAGCGTTCGACGGACCGGATGATTTCGCCGCGAACTCGGTGTTCGGCATGCCCGCCCTGGCCTCGATCCCCATCCGAATCGATTGCGGCGACAGCGATCCGTTTTACTCCGCGACAAAGCAATTCATCGCGCAGCTGCCCAATCCGCCGGCCGGTGGCTTCTCGCCCGGCGGGCACGACGGCGCTTTCTGGAGCTCGCAGTTGCCCGCCGAGCTGACCTGGATGGCGCCGCTGCTGACGGCGTGAGGGCACCTCGAGCGTCACGCCGGCGTTACGCTCGGGGAGGTGACCGCACCTTTCGACTGGACCTTCCCGTACGCCTGGCCACGCAAGCCCATCCTGGCGGAAAACGTTGTGTGCACATCGCAACCGCTGGCCGCCCAGGCGGGGCTGCGGATGCTCGCGCAAGGCGGCAGCGCGGTCGATGCGGCCATCGCCACGGCCATCACGCTGACGATCGTGGAGCCGGTATCCAACGGCATCGGTTCGGACGCCTTCGCCATCGTGTGGGACGGCAGGCAACTGCACGGCCTGAACGCCTCCGGCCGGTCGCCGGCGGCCTGGACACCGGAATACTTCGGCGGGGCCGCCGTTCCGATCCTCGGCTGGAATTCGGTGACCGTGCCCGGCGCGGTGTCGGCGTGGACCGAACTGCACGCCAAGTTCGGCAAGCTGCCGTTCGAGCGGCTGTTCGAACCGGCAATAGCCTACGGGCGCAACGGCTTTCTGGTATCACCGACGGTCGCCGAGCAGTGGGCGGCCCAAGTGCCGCTCTTCCGGGACCAGCCCGGTTTCGCCCAGGCGTTTCTGCCGGGCGGGCGGGCACCGAAACCCGGCGAGCGATTCAGCCTGCCGGATCATGCCGCGACGCTCGAGACGATCGCGGCGACCAACGGTGAGGCGTTCTACCGCGGTGAACTGGCGGCCAAGCTCGAGGCGCACGCGTTGTCGCACGGCGGGGCCCTGCGGGCCGGGGATCTGGCGGCCCACCGTGCCGACTGGGTGGGCACGGTCGACGGCGGCTACCGCGGTTACACCGTGCACGAGATCCCACCCAACGGGCAGGGCATCGTCGCGCTGATCGCTTTGGGCATCCTGGAACACTTCGACTTGGCCGCCCTGCCAGCCGATTCCGCCGACAGCGTGCACCTGCAGATCGAGGCGGTGAAGCTGGCCTTCGCCGACGCCCAGGCCTATGTCGCCGACATCGAGCACATGCCGCTAGGTCCGGAACGCCTGTTGGACAAGGAGTATCTGAAGCAGCGCGCGGCACTGATCGACCGCGCACGCGCCAAGCCGGCGTCCGCCGGCGCGCCGGCGGACGGAACCGTCTACCTGACCGCCGCCGACGCCGCGGGGATGATGGTGTCGATGATCCAGTCGAACTACATGGGGTTCGGTTCGGGCGTGGTGGTGCCGGGCACCGGGATCTCCCTGCAGAACCGCGGCGCGAATTTCGCTGCCGCTCAGGGACATCCGAATGCCGTGGGACCGAACAAGCGCCCCTACCACACCATCATCCCGGGGTTTGTGACCAAAGACGGCGAACCGGTCATGAGCTTCGGCGTGATGGGCGGATTGATGCAGCCCCAGGGTCACGTGCAGGTGATGGTGCGCATCGCCGACCACGGGCAGAACCCACAGGCGGCATGCGACGGCCCGCGGTTCCGGTGGGTGGAGGGCATGCAGGTGAGCTGCGAAACGGGGCTCCCCGCAGCAACACTCGACGAGTTGCGCCGCCGCGGGCACGACCTGGTTGCCGTCGACGACTACAATCAATTCGGCAGCTGCCAGGCGATCTGGCGTCTCGATGGCGGCTATGTCGCCGCCAGCGACCCGCGACGGGACGGTCAGGCCCTGGGATTTTGAGGGCCTTCTAGACGCGGATCTTCCCGTCAGCGGCCAGCTGGGCGATGTCGCTGCGGAAATGACTGCCCGGCAGCCGAATTGAATGCACCACCTCGTAAGCCCTGGTCCGCGCGGCGGCCAGGTCGGCGCCGGTGCCCACCACCGACAGCACCCGCCCACCCGAGGACACGATTTCGCCGTCAGCGCGCCGGGCCGTCCCGGCGTGCAGCACCCCATCGGCTTCCGAGCCGACGATGACGTCTCCGACGCGGGGACGGCCGGGATAGCTTTCCGCCGCCACCACCACCGTCACGGCGGCACCGTCATGCCAGCGCAACTCGCCGAAGTCCGCCAAGGTGCCGCTGCCCGCCGCGTACAGCAGCTGGCCGAGCGGCGATTCCAGCAGCGCCAGCACCGCCTGCGTCTCGGGATCGCCGAAGCGACAATTGAATTCGACCACGGCGGGCCCGTTCGCCGTGATCGCGAGCCCGGCGTACAGCAATCCGCTGAAGGAGCTGCCCCGCGCAACCATCTCGGCCGCAACGGGTTCGACGATGTTGCTGACCACGTCGCGGTACACCTCGTCGGGCAGCCACGGCACCGGCGCGTAGGCGCCCATGCCCCCGGTATTGGGTCCGCTGTCCCCGTCACCGACGCGCTTGAAATCCTGCGCCGGCAGTAACGGCACCACGGTTTCGCCGTCGACCACGCAGAACAGCGACACCTCCGGGCCGTCCAGATAGGACTCCAGCAGCACCGGGTGTCCCGCCTCGAGGAGCCCGGCGGCGTGCGCGCGCGCGACAGCGCGATCCGCGGTGACCACCACGCCCTTGCCCGCGGCCAGGCGGTCGTCCTTCACCACCCAGGCCGCGTCGCCCGCCGGCGGGCCGAACCGCTGCAGGGCGGCGTCTAAATGTGCCGGGGTATCGACGATTTCGCTGGTTGCGGTGCGCACCCCGGCCGCGGCCATGATCTCCTTGGCGAAAGCCTTGGAGCCCTCGATGCGAGCCGCGTCCTTGCTGGGACCGAAGCAGACGATCCCGGCGGCCCGCACCGCGTCGGCCACCCCGAGGACCAGCGGCACCTCGGGACCGATGACGACCAGGTCGGCGCGGACCTCGCGCGCCAGGGCCACGACGTCGTCGGCCGAGGTGACGTCGACGTCGTGCTGGTCGGCCAGCCGCGCGGTGCCGGCGTTGCCGGGGGCGATCGCCAGCCCCGTGACCTCGGGGTCTTTGCGAAGCGCCAGCAGCAACGCATGCTCACGGGCACCGGAACCAATCACCAGGACGCGCACGACACGTCAGACTAGCCCGGTCAAACGGCTCCCGCCCACCGTCCCCACGTTCAAAGGATTTTCTCCAGCAGCGCCCTGAGGTCGTTGCGCTGCGCGGCGGTGAGGCGGCCGAGGCGCTTGTCGAACTCGCCGGAGAGCAGGGTCAGGCCCTTCCTGACCGCCTGGCGTCCGGCCGGGGTGAGCAGCAGCCGGTGCCGGCGCAGATCGCACGGATCGATCTCGCGTCGCACGAAGCCCGCCGCCTCGAGGCGTTTCAGGTACAGCGTCACCGTCGCCTTGGGCATGCTCAGCGTCGCGGCCAGCTCGGCCGGATAGGGATGCTCGTCGATCTCGGCGAGCAGAAACAGCTCCTTGGACTCGAGGCCCAGCGCGCAGATATCAGCCTCGGCGCACGAGATGACCGAGAGCAGCACCCGGTAGTTCAGTGACCAGATCTTGGCCGCATCGACTGCAGACATCCGACTTGCCAGATCGTTCAGCTATGAACTAGTTTTGTTATGAACAACCTCATAGCCGAACAATCTACCAGGGAGTGGGCCTCATGCCGCTGGATCAATACGTGACACTCGGGCGGTCCGGTCTGCGCGTCAGCCCTTTGTGCCTGGGCGCGATGACGTTCGGCGAAGACCTCGGCTGGGGCACCAGTGTGGAGGAGTCCCAACAGATCATCGACCGCTACCTCGAACTTGGCGGCAACTTCATCGACACCGCCAACTTCTACACGCGAAGCCACTCCGAGAAGATCATCGGTGACCACATCGGGCGCCACCCCGCCCGCCGCGATCGGCTGGCGATCGCGACCAAGTTCAGCGGCAACCTGTATCCGGGTGATCCCAACGGCGGCGGTTCGGGCCGCAAGTCGCTGATCAACGCCTGCGAAAACTCGTTGCGGCGCTTGCAAACCGACTACATCGACCTGTACTGGCTGCACATCTGGGATGCGAACACCCCCATCGAGGAGACCATGGCTGCGCTCGAGGACCTGGTTCGGGCCGGCAAGGTGCGCTACATCGGGGTTTCGGACACCCCGGCGTGGAAGATCGCGCAGGCCAACCTGATCGCCGATTTCCGCGGCTGGTCGTCGTTCGTCGGGCTGCAGGTCGAGTACTCGCTGCTGGAGCGCGCCATCGAACAGGACCTCGTCCCGATGGCCTCCGAATTCGGCCTCGGCATTACGCCATGGTCGCCGCTGAAGAGCGGCGTCCTCAGCGGCAAGTACACCCGCGCCAACAGCGGCCGGCACAACGCCGACCGCGGCGCGATGGTCGACGCCTTTCTCAACGAAAAGACCTACGCCGTCATCGACGAACTCGAGGCCATCGCGACAGCGCACGACACCACCGTCGCCAGCGTGGCGCTGGCCTGGGTGCGTGCCCAGCGCGCCGTGTCGTCGGTCATCATCGGGGCGCGCAGGCTCTCCCAGCTCGAGGACAACGTCCGGGCCGTGGACGTGACGCTCGGCGCCGACGAGCTGGCCCGGCTGGACGCGCTGACCACACCGAGGTTCGGGTTCCCGCACAACATGCTGGAAATGGCGCCGGGCATCATCAATGGCGGCACGACTGTCAACGGGGTCGCCGCACCGATCTCCGAATACGTGATGCCCGAAGGCGTTCAGCCGTACTGAGGTTGGTGGATCAGTCGCCCTTGTCGCCCGAGTGCATCTTCAGCGCGGCGTCGACATTGCCCTTCTTGTCCTCCCCGGCGCCCTTCGCCGCGGCCTTCTTGCGTTTGGCCACGACGGCGTCGACGGCGCCGTTGAGCGCCGAACCCAGCGGGAAGCCCAGGTAATGGGTGAGGAAGACCGCCATCTCCTTGAGTTCGGTCTCGGTGAGCTCGCCGTTGAGAAGCGCGGCGTTGATCTGGATCTCGGCCAGGTCGCGGTTGCCGATCGCGGTCACCGCGGTCAGCGTCATGATGCGCTTGTCGCGCATCGACAATCCCGGTCGCGTCCAGATGCTGCCGAACAGGTGGTCTACGGTCAGGTCGAAGTACGGGTCGCCTTCGATGTTGGGCATCTCCCAGCCGTAGACCTCGTTCATCTTCGCGAGGCCCTTGCTGCGCAGCTCGTCCATCACGCCTCTTCCTGTGTGTGTGGCACCCCGAGGCCCGCGGCCAACCGCTGGTAGGCCAACTGGGCAAGCGGTAAATCGACCGACACCGACTCGCCGAGAGCCAACGCCAGGCTCAGGTCCTTCTCCCCCAGTTCGCGAGCGTGCAGGAAGGACTGATACAGAAAATTGTCCGGCTCAAGGTCTTTCATGTTGTCGCGGACGATGATCGCTCCTGGGCCGCTGGTGAGCGCGTCGGTATGGCGCACCACCCGGCCCAGCGCCTGCAGATCCAAGCCGGCGGCCTCGGCGAGTTTCATGGCCTCGCACGCCGCGGCGTACGAGGTGAACGTCAACATGTTGCGGGCCAGCTTCATTCGGGTCCCCGCCCCCGGCTCACCGGCGTGGATGACCACCGCTGCCCAATGTTTGAAGGCCGGCTTGATCCGCTCGTACACCTCGCGCTCGGCGCCCACCATGGTGGCCAGCTCGCCCTTCGCCGCGGCGGCCGCCCCACCGCTGACCGGCGCGTCGACGATATGAACGCCGCGCGGCTTGTGCTCGGCCGCGAGCTCGACCGCCGTGGTGTCGCTGATCGTCGAGTGGATCGCGATGACGGTGCCCGGCTTGGCGTGCGCCGCCAGTTCACCGACCACCTCCCGCACCTGGGCGTCGTTCAGCACGGTGATGTGGATGATGTCGGCGGCGGCGACGTCGGCAACGCTGTCGGCCAGGCTCGCGCCCCTTTCGGCCAGCGGGGTCATCGCCTCGGTCCGGATGTCGTAAACCGTTACCCCACCGGGCCATTCGGTCATCTTGGTGGCCATCGGCGCGCCCATGTTACCGAGGCCGATGTATCCGAGGCGCGCGTGCTGTTGGCTCATGACCGGATTATCTGTCCGCCGTCGACGTTGAAGATCTGTCCGGTGATCCACGAGGCCTCGTCGGAAAGCAGGAACAGACACATGCCGACCAGGTCCTCGGGCGTGCCCATCCGCGACAGCGGTAGGCCCTTGACGATGTCGTCGACCATCTCCTTCGGGGTGGTGGTCCGATTGGCCTCGGTGTCGATGGGGCCGGGGGCGATCGCGTTGATCCGGATCTTCTGGCCGCCCAGTTCGCGGGACAGTTGCTGGGTCAGGCCGTTGAGCCCGACCTTGGCCAGGGCGTAGTAGTTCGCGTAAAGCCAGGCGGCGGTGGATGATTGGTTGACGATCGCGCCGCCGCCGCGCTTGGCCATCTTCTTGTACACCGCACGGGTGCACCACAGAGCGCCGTCGAGGTTCACGCTCATGAACTTGCGGTAGTACTCCGGGTCGATGGTGAGCAGGAAGTCCAGCTTCATGCCGCCGAAGATCGCGGCGTTGTTGACGAGGTAGTCGATGCCGCCGAATTCCGCGAACGTGCGGTCGGCCATCTCCTTGGCCGACGCGGGGTCGGACACGTCGACCGGAATGCTGATGGCCGTTCCGCCGTCGGCGACGATCTGTTTGGCGACCGCGTCGGCGGCCTCGGCGTTGATGTCGGCGACCACCACCGCCGCGCCCTCGCGGGCCAGCGCCTCGGCGTACGCCTGCCCGATGCCGCCACCGGACCCGGTGACGATGCCGACTTTGTTCTCGAATCGCATGTTTTCCTTTCGGTCGCCCCGTGGCGCGGTCACTGCACCGCGGTGGCGATGGTTTTGATTTCCAGGTATTCCTCGAAGCCGGCCACGCCCATTTCGCGCCCGTTGCCGGATTGCTTGTATCCACCGAACGGCGCGTCGGCGGAGTACCAGACACCACCGTTGACATTGACGGTGCCCACCCGCATCCGCGACGCGAAGTTGGCAGCGCGCTCCGGGTCGGCGCTGAAGACGGTGCCGGACAAGCCATATGGCGAGTCGTTGGCGATGCGCAGCGCGTCGTCCTCGCCGTCGTAGGCGATCACGGTGAGCACCGGTCCGAAGATCTCCTCACGGGCGGGCCGGGCGTCGTTGGTCAGGCCCGCGATGACGGTCGGTTCGATGAAGAAGCCGCGGTCCCTGTCCGCCGGACGCCCGCCACCGCAGGCGAACGTCCCGCCCTCGGCGATCGCCAGATCGAGGTAGCTTTGCACCCGCTCCCGCTGCCGCGCGGAAATCACCGGCCCGCAAACGGTTCCGGCGTCGTTGGGGTCGCCGGGCTTGATCGAGCCCATGGTGCCCGCCGCGATGGCGACGGCCTCGTCGTAGCGGGCCCGCGGCACCAGCAGCCGGGTGGTGATGGCGCAGCCCTGCCCGGCGTGCATGGCCGCGGTGAACGCCGACACCGAGCATGCCCCGCCCAGGTCGGCGTCGTCGAGAACCACGAACGCCGACTTGCCGCCGAGCTCCAGAAACACCCGCTTGATGGTGGCGGCGGCGTCGCCCATGACGCTGCGACCGGTGGCGGTCGAGCCGGTGAACGAAACCATATCCACCCGAGGGTCTTTCGAGAGCAGCGCCCCGACTCGGTGATCGTCGGACGTGATGATGTTGACGACGCCGGGCGGAAAGTCGGTGTGTTCGGCGATGATTTCGCCGAGCACCGCCGCGCACCAGGGTGTGTCCGGCGCGGGCTTGAGCACCACGGTGTTGCCGGCGGCCAGCGCGGGTCCCAGTTTGGCGAGGTTGATCTGGTGCGGAAAGTTCCACGGCGTGATGGCGCCGACGACGCCGACGGCTTCGCGCGCGATCGTGCGCCGGGTCGGGATGCCCATCGGGGATGCCTGGCCGAGGTCGCAGTTCCACTCGTAGGACTCCGCGGTGTCGGCGGCGAAGCTCAGGTCAGCGACCGGTCCCTCCAATTGGGCGGCCGAGGTGAGCATCCGCGGGGCGCCGACCTCGGCGATGGTGATGTCGCGCAATTCTTCGATGTGCTCGCGCATCGCATCGCGCAGCTGGCGGATGCACCGCACCCGCAATTCGGTGTTGCGCGACCAGTCCGTCTCGTCGAAGGCGCGCCGCGCGGCGTCAATGGCACGGTCCATGTCGGTGGCGTCCGCATTGGCGGCGACGCCCAGCATTTCCTCGGTCGCCGGGTTCACCGTCGCGAAGTTGCCGGCGCCGCCGGGCGACAGCTTGCCGTCGATGAACAGTTCACTCACGCCGTCGGCCAACAAGGCCATCTCCCGCTCCCGTCTTTGCGCGGCCAACCCGGCACGCCAATCTAGTGGACAGTTGTCCGATATAGTCCGATCGAACCATAGCCGCCAGGGCGTCGGCGGTGCAAGAGCCGATCTCGGATATTGGCCGTCGAACGCGTTGAAAGGCGCATTGAACTGCGTATTCCTGTCACGGGGTTGCCTCGCGGTGATCCGATCATCTAGCTTGGACATGTGTCCAGCGATGCACTGGTGACGATCACCTCCGGCGGCGACCGCCAGGCCGGTCAACCGGCGCGCAACCGTCGCCAGGAGGAGACCTTCCGCAAGGTGCTCGCGGCGGGCATCGAAACCCTGCGCGAGAAGTCCTACGCCGACCTGACGGTGCGCGCGGTCGCGGCGCGGGCCAAGGTCGCACCGGCCACCGCGTACACCTACTTCTCGTCGAAGAACCACCTGATCGCCGAGGTCTATTTGGACCTGGTGCGCCAGGTTCCGTTCTTCACCGACGTCAACGACCCGATGCCGGTCCGGGTGGACAAGGTGTTGCGGCACCTGGCGCTGGTGGTCGCCGACGAGCCCGAGGTCGGCGCCGCCTGCACGACGGCCTTGCTCGGCGGGGGCACGGATCCCGCGGTGGGGGCGGTGCGCGATCGCATCGGCGCCGAGATCCACCGCCGCATCGCGACGGCCATCGGGCCGGGGGCCGACCCCAACACGGTGGCCGCGCTCGAAATGATGTTCTTCGGCGCATTGGTACAGGCGGCCAGTGGCCAGTTCACCTATCACCAGATCGCCGACCAGTTGGCCTACGTAGTGAGTCTGATCTTGCCCGGCCCCGGGAACACAAGCCAGGAGACACGAACCTAAATGACCGTCCATGTGGGCGACCACGAGCTGGTCCTCGATCCCTACGACTACGACTTCCACGAAGATCCGTACCCGTACTACCAGCGGCTGCGCGACGAGGCGCCGCTGTACCGCAACGACGAACTGAAGTTCTGGGCGTTGTCGCGGCACCAGGACGTGCTGCAGGGATTCCGTAACAGCACAACGCTTTCCAATAAGTACGGCGTCTCGCTGGACCCCGCCTCGCGCGGCCCGCACGCCAGCAAGACGATGTCGTTCCTGGCGATGGACGATCCCGCCCACCTGCGGCTGCGGACGCTGGTGTCAAAAGGCTTCACCCCGCGCCGGATTCGCGAACTCGAGCCGCGGGTCACCGAGATCGCGACGCAGCATCTCGACACCATGCTGGACAAGGCCAGGGACGGCAACGGTGTCGACTACGTCGACGAGTTCGCCGGCAAGCTGCCCATGGACGTCATCTCCGAGCTGATGGGCGTCCCCGAGCCGGATCGCGATCAGGTCCGGGCCTGGGCCGACGGGGTGATGCACCGCGAGGAGGGCGTCACCGACGTGCCGCCGGAGGCCGTCGAGGCCTCCCTCAACCTGATCGTCTACTACCAGCAGATGGTGGCCGAGCGGCGCGAGAAGTTGACCGACGACCTGACCTCCGCGCTGCTGGAGGCCGAGATCGACGGCGACCGGCTCACCGACGACGAGGTGCTCGGCTTCATGTTCCTGATGGTGATCGCCGGCAACGAGACCACCACCAAACTGCTTGCCAATGCCGCGTTTTGGGGTCACAAGAACCCGGATCAACTGACGCCGGTCTACGAGGACCTGTCGCGGGTGCCGCTGTGGGTCGAGGAGACCCTGCGCTACGACACCTCCAGCCAGATCCTGGCTCGCACCGTGTCCGGGGAGCTCACCCTCTACGACACCACCATCCCCGAGGGCGACGTCCTGCTGCTGTTGCCCGGGTCCGGGCATCGCGACGAGCGGGTCTTCGACAAGCCTGACGACTACCTCATCGGGCGCGAAATCGGGCCCAAACTACTGAGTTTCGGTAGCGGCGCACACTTCTGCCTGGGCGCGCATCTAGCGCGGATGGAAGCCCGGGTCGCGCTCACCGAGTTGTTCAAGCGAATCCGCGGCTACGAGGTGGACGAGGCCAACGCCGTCCGCGTTCACTCGAGTAACGTCCGCGGATTCGCTCACCTACCAATGATCGTGGAGGTCCGCTGAATGCCCCGCTTTGAACCCTTGCCCGAACGTCGGCCCGCCATCGTGGCCGGCGCTTCCTCCGGCATCGGAGAGGCAACCGCCATCGAGCTCGCGGCGCACGGATTCCCGGTCGCGCTGGGTGCCCGCCGGGTGGAGAAGCTCGACGACATCGTCGGCAAGATCAACGCCGACGGCGGCGAGGCGGTCGGATTCCACCTCGACGTCACCGATCCCAACTCGGTGAAATCGTTTGTCGCGCAGTCGACCGACGCCCTCGGCGATATCGAGGTGCTGGTGGCCGGAGCGGGCGACACCTACTTCGGCAAGCTCGCCGAGATCACCACCGACGAGTTCGAGTCGCAGCTGCAGATCCACCTCGTCGGCGCCAACCGGCTGGCCACCGCGGTGCTGCCCGGGATGCTCGAGCGACAGCGCGGCGACCTGATCTTCGTCGGATCCGATGTGGCCCTGCGTCAGCGCCCGCACATGGGCGCCTACGGCGCGGCCAAGGCCGCGCTGGTCGCGATGGTCACCAACTTCCAGATGGAGCTCGAAGGCACCGGAGTGCGGGCCTCGATCGTGCACCCCGGCCCCACGAAGACGTCGATGGGGTGGAGCCTGCCGGCCGAGAAGATCGGCCCGGCTCTGGAGGACTGGGCCAAGTGGGGCCAGGCCCGGCACGACTACTTCCTGCGCGCGGCGGATTTGGGACGGGCCATCACGTTCGTGGCCGAGACACCGCGCGGTGGCTTCATCGCCAACATGGAGCTTCAGCCCGAAGCACCGCTAGCCGACAACAAAAACCGCCAGAAACTCGCACTCGGCGAAGAGGGGATGCCAGGACAGTGACTACGACCGCGAATCGACGATGCGGCGCGCGGCACGCGCGGCGAGGAGAGTGAGCACGTGACCACCGCGACCGTGCCCCGGGTGTCCGGCGGCGAGGAAGAACACGGCCACCTCGAGGAATTCCGCACCGACCCAATCGGTTTGATGAAGCGTGTCCGCGAGGAGTGCGGGGACGTCGGCTGGTTTCAGCTGGTTGACAAGCATGTCATCCTGCTCTCGGGCGCCGGGGCCAATGAGTTCTTCTTCCGCTCGGCCGATGAGGACCTCGACCAGGCCGAGGCGTACCCGTTCATGACGCCCATCTTCGGCAAGGGCGTGGTGTTCGACGCCAGCCCCGAGCGGCGCAAGGAGATGCTGCACAACTCCGCGCTGCGCGGCGAGCAGATGAAGGGCCACGCGGCCACCATCGAGGGCGAAGTCAAGAAGATGATCGCCGATTGGGGCGAGGAAGGCGAGATCGAGCTGCTCGACTTCTTCGCCGAGCTGACCATCTACACCTCGACCGCCTGCCTGATCGGGCTGAAGTTCCGTGAGCAGCTCGACCATCGGTTCGCCGAGTACTACCACGAGCTGGAACGCGGCACCGACCCCCTGTGTTACGTCGACCCCTACCTGCCGATCGACAGCTTCCGGCGCCGCGACGAGGCCCGGGTGAAACTCGTTGCGCTGGTGCAAGAAATCATGGATCAGCGGCTGGCCAACCCGCCCACGGACAAGGCCGACCGCGACATGCTCGACGTGCTGGTCTCGATCAAAGACGAGCAGGGCCAACCCCGGTTCTGCGCCGACGAGGTCACCGGGATGTTCATCTCGCTGATGTTCGCCGGACACCACACCAGCTCGGGGACCTCGGCGTGGACCCTGATCGAGTTGATCCGCCACCCCGAGGTCTACGCCGAGGTGCTGGCCGAGCTCGAGGACCTCTACGCCGATGGCCAGGAGGTGAGTTTCCATGCGCTGCGCTCGATTCCGAAGCTGGACAACGTGGTCAAGGAGACGCTGCGCCTGCACCCGCCGCTGATCATCTTGATGCGGGTCGCCAAGGGCGAGTTCGAGGTCGAGGGATTTCCGATCCATGCCGGGGACTTCGTCGCGGCCTCCCCGGCGATCTCCAACCGGATTCCCGAGGACTTTCCCGACCCGGACGCGTTCAACCCCGACCGCTACAACAAGCCCGAGCAGGCCGACATCGTCAACCGGTGGACCTGGATTCCGTTCGGCGCGGGCCGGCACCGCTGTGTGGGCGCGGCGTTCGCCCAGATGCAGATCAAGGCGATCTTCTCGGTTCTCCTGCGCGAGTACGAGTTTGAGATGGCCCAGCCGGCTGACAGCTATCACAACGACCACTCCAAGATGGTCGTGCAACTCGCGCGGCCGGCCAAGGTGCGCTACCGCAAGCGCAGCGCGTAAGGAGTAAGTCCAATGGGCGGCTTCAGGATCGAAGCGGATCTGGATCTGTGTCAGGGCCACGCCATGTGCGAACTAGAGGCACCCGACTACTTCCGGGTGCCCAAGCGGGGCAAGGTCGAGATCGTCGACCCCGAACCGCCCGAAGACGCCCGCGACGAAATTGAGCGCGCCGTCGACATGTGCCCAACGCAAGCACTATTCATCAAAGAGAAAGAAGACTGACCCATGAATTCACAGGCGTCACACTCGCGTGCAGACCTCGAGGCATGGGTCGACCGCTGGCTGCAGGCCAACAAGGACTGCGAAAAGGCCGGCGACTGGCGGCCGTTGGCCGACTTCTACACCCAAGACGCCACCTACGGCTGGAACATCGGCCCCAAGGAAGACGTGATGTGCGTCGGCATCGACGAGATCCGCGACATCGCCCTCGGCCTGGAGATGGAGGGGCTGGAAAACTGGGTGTACGAATACCAGAAGGTGCTCATCGACGAGAAGCAAGGCGAGATCGTCGGCTTCTGGAAGCAGATCGTCAACAAGACCGACGGCACCCAGGACGAGATCTACGGCATCGGCGGCAGCTGGTTCCGCCTCAACAGCGACCAAAAGATCGAGTGGCAGCGCGACTTCTTCGACTTCGGCCACGTCGCGCACATGTTCGGGAAGCTCATCGAGTCCGGGGACCTCAGCGACGGCATGCAGAAGCGGATCGAGCGCAGCGTCGCCGGCGAAAAGCTGCCCGGCTACTACCCGCTTGGCCAGGCACCCGTCCCCATCTGGTGAGGGGGAGCCAACCAAGCATTTGATTTGTTGCACGCGCTATGCTGACGCGACAAGAGTGCCTGTGGCACTCGTCACCTAGCTGGCCGGCATGAAGGGGCCGGTCAGCTCTGATCAATTCAAAGGCGAAATGGGGTCAGGACCATCGTGAAGACAAAAGGCGCACTGATCTGGGAGTTCAACCAGCCCTGGTCCATCGAGGAAATCGAGATCGGCGACCCGCAAGCGCATGAGGTCAAGATCCAGATGGAAGCGGCGGGCATGTGCCACTCCGACCATCACCTGGTCACCGGGGGCATCCCGATGGCCGGTTTCCCGGTGCTCGGCGGCCACGAGGGCGCGGGCATCGTCACCGAGGTCGGTCCGGGCGTGGACGACATCGCCCCGGGTGACCACGTCGTGCTGTCGTTCATCCCGTCGTGTGGGCAGTGTCCGACCTGTCAGGCGGGCATGCGCAACCTGTGCGACCTGGGCGCCGGCCTGCTGGGCGGCGCCGCGGTGTCCGACGGCACCTTCCGCATCCAGGCCCGCGGCCAGAACGTCTACCCGATGACGCTGCTGGGGACGTTCTCCCCCTACATGGTCGTGCACCGCAGCTCCGTGGTGAAGATCGACCCGTCGGTCCCGTTCGAGGTCGCCGCGCTGGTCGGCTGCGGCGTCACCACCGGCTACGGCTCGTCGGTCCGCACCGCCGACATCCGGCCCGGCCAGGACGTCGCGATCGTCGGCGTCGGCGGGGTCGGCATGGCCGCGCTGCAGGGAGCCGTCAACGCCGGCGCCCGCTACGTCTTCGCGATCGACCCGGTCGAGTGGAAGCGCGACCAGGCGCTGAAGTTCGGCGCCACCCACGTCTACCCCGACATCATGGCGGCGATGGCGGGCATGGCCGAGGTGACCTACGGCCTGATGGCCCACAAGGTCGTGGTCACGGTGGGCGAGCTGCAGGGCGCCGACATCGACAACTACCTGAACATCACCCAAAAGGGCGGCACCTGCGTGCTGACCGCCATCGGTAGTCTGCTGGACACCAACGTCAACCTGAACCTGGCGATGTTGACCCTGATGCAGAAGAACCTGCAGGGCACCATCTTCGGCGGCGGCAACCCGCAGTACGACATCCCGCAGCTGCTGTCGATGTACAAGGCCGGCAAGCTGAACCTGGACGACATGATCACCCGCCAGTACAAGCTGGAGCAGATCAACGACGGCTACCAGGACATGCTGGACGGCAAGAACATTCGCGGCGTCATCCGGTTCACCGACGCCGACCGGTAAACGCTTGTCAGCCGCGTCCGCTCAGTGACCGGCTTCGGCCACCTCATGGCGCCGGGACGAATCGGCGCCATGAGCGTGCGCAACCGCCTGGTCATGTCTCCGATGGAGACGATGTACGGCACCCCGGACGGGCTGCCGTCGCAGCGCACCCGCGACTACTTCGCGGCACGCGCCCGCGGCGGGGTGGGGCTGATCACCGTGGGCGCCACCGGGATTGACCACCGCCACCCCGAGACACCCGGCGGCCTGCATCTGGCCACCGACGAGGCAGTCGCCGCGCACCGGGCGCTGGTGGAGGCGGTGCACGAGCACGGCGCCAAGATCCAGCCCCAGATCGTGCACGCCGGGCCCGACGGCCTGGGGCCGGAGGTCTTCGGCGTCGAATCGCTTGGCCCGTCGGTGATTCCGTCCTACCTCACCGGGCGCCCGTCGGCCGAGATCAGCGCGCGGCAGCTCAGCGAGGTGTTCGATCTGTTCAAGGCGGCGGCCCGGCGCGCCGTGGAGGCCGGCTATGACGGCATCGAGCTGCACGCCGCGCACGGCTACATGCTGCTCGGGTCCTTCCTTGCCCCGCAACGCAATCGTCGCACCGACGACTACCGCGGCGACTCGGCGCGCGGCCGGGTGCGGGTGGTGCTCGAGGCGCTGGCCGCGATCCGCTCCGAAATCGGCAAGGCCATGCCGATCACGTTGCGCATCTCCGGGTATGAACGCGTCGCCGGCGGCCGGGCCATCTACGAAACCGCCCGGCTCGCACCCGAACTCGTCGCCGCCGGCGTCGACGCGTTCCACGTCAGCGGCGGCGTGATCGATCGGCTGGTCACCGGCATGGTCAACGGCGCGGACGACGGCGACGAACTCAACGTCGGCGCGGCGGCCGCCGTCAAGCAGGTGGTCGACGTGCCGGTGATCGCCGTCGGCCGCATCCACGACCCGGCACGCGCCGAACGGATCCTGGCCGACGGCCGTGCCGACTTCATCGCCATGGGACGCCCGCTGCTGGCCGACCCCGACCTGCCCCGCAAAATCTCGTCCGGTCAGGCGCACCGGGTCCGCAAGTGCATCTCGTGCGAAAACTGCATCGACGCAATGGAGCAGCGTTTCTCGGTCGATTGCGCGGTCAACCCCCGCACCGGCAAGGAGCGGCAACTGGCCGCGGCCCGCGCCGACCGCACCAAACGGGTGGTGGTGATCGGCGGCGGCCCGGCGGGACTGGAGGCCGCGCGGGTCGCCGCCGAACGCGGCCATCGCGTCACGCTGTTCGAGCGCAGCGCGCAGCTGGGCGGCGCGCTGCGCTGGGCCTCGGTGCTGCATCCGGAAAACCAGCCGTTCCTGCGGTACCTGTGCGACGAGCTCAGGGTGAGCGCAGCCACAGTGCATGCGGGCCATGCCGTTTCGGCCGATGACGTCGTCGCGTCCGCACCGGATGCGGTGATCGTGGCCACCGGCGGCCGCGTCGTCGTGCCGTCCGTTCCCGGGGCCGAGCGCGCCGGTGTGCTCACCGGGCCGGGACTGCGCGAATTGCTCGGCGGCCGTGCCCGATCCGGCGCCCCGGCCTGGCAGCGCCTCGGCGCCGCGGCGCTGTCCGGCCGGCGACAGCGGCTGCTGCGGCCCGCCGCGATCCGGTTCGCCAGCCGGGCCTGGATGCCGCTCGGCCGGCGCGTGGTGATCGTCGGCGGTGATCTCGTCGCCCTGGAATTGGCGGAATTCCTTGCCGCGCGGGGCCGCTTGGTGGCCATACTCGAAGCCGGCAAGGACATCGCCCCCGAAGTGGGCAACAAGCGCAAGACCGAACACATGGATCGTCTCGACCGGCTGGGCGTCACCGTGCACGTGCGCGCCGTCACCGAACGCATCACCGCCGACGCGGTGGAATTCACCCCCGCCGGTGCAACGACCCGGCGCCTGGCGGCCGACAGCGTCGTCCTGGCCGGCACGGTCGAGCCCGACACCACCCTGTTCGACGCCCTCGTCGACGCCCTGCCGGACGCCGAGGTGCACGCCGCAGGCGACTGCACCGGACTGGGCCTGATCCGCAAAGCCACCGAGGAAGGCGCGCGCGCCGCGTGCGCAATCTAGTGACAGGAGAACAGAAATGACCGACACCGAGCAATCCCAGGCCTCGCCGGCCCTGGCCGCGTCGCAGTCGTCGTGGCGGTGCGTGCAGGCGCACGACCGCGAGGGCTGGCTGGCGCTGATGGCCGACGACGTCGTCATCGAGGACCCGATCGGCACATCCGTCACCAACCCCGACGGCACCGGGGTTCGCGGCAAGGAGGCCGTCCGTGCCTTCTTCGACACCAACATCGCCGCCAACCAACTCTCCATCACCTGCGAGGAGACCTTTCCGTCGAGTTCGCCCGACGAGATCGCCCACATCCTGGTGCTCAACAGCAAGTTCGAAGGCGGCTTCACCAGCTCGGTGCGCGGCGTGTTCACCTACAAGGTCAACGACGCGGGACTGATCACCAACATGCGCGGCTACTGGAACCTGGATATGATGCAGTTCGGCAAGGAGGACTGAGCCGAACGGCGAGTTGCCTAGCGGCGCGTCAAGATCAGATGCGTGACGCCGCTGGGGCTGGTCACCGACTCCACCGTGTCGAATCTGTGCTCGAGGCCCTCCAGCCCCTCCCACACGGACTCCCCGCGCCCCAACACGATCGGCACCACGGCGATGTGCAGATGGTCGACGAGGTCCGCGGCAAGGAATTGCCGGACGCTCGACGGTCCCCCACCGAGACGAATATCGCTGTCGCCGGCAGCTTTTCGTGCGATCTCGAGGGATTCGGCGGGGCTGGCGTCGACGAAGTGGAAAGTGGTGCCGCCTGCCATCTCGATCGAGGGCCGAGGGTGGTGGGTGAGCACGAAGACCGGGGTGTGAAATGGCGGCTCGTCGCCCCACCAGCCTTTCCACTCTGGAGCGCCTGCGTGGCCCGTCCACGGTCCGCGCTGCGGCCCGAACTTGTTGCGGCCCATGATTTCGGCGCCGATGCCCGGCGCCCATTGGCTGGCTAACGCGTCGTCGATGCCGGTGGTCCCGCCCGACTCCCCGTGCATTGCGCGGAAGGTCCGCGTCGCGAAAAACCACTCGTGAAGCCGCCCGCCCGCGTGGCCGAACGGCGCATCCAGGGTTTGGCCGATCCCCGTGCCGAAGCCGTCGAGGGAAACCGAAAAGTTGTGCACGCGCACTCGGGACATGGGGAACTCTCCTGACTTCGTCCGCCTGGTGGGTCGTCGCCAGGAATGACTCCCGACGGCGGCCAAACTCATCGAAGTGGTGTGAGACCGCGCTGCGGGTCGGGGTCCGAGGGCGACCACAGCCCCTGACGCAATTCGGCCGAACCTATGCTGGGCCCATGGCGTCGATCTTCACCAAGATCATCAATCGTGAACTTCCCGGCCGCTTCGTCTACGAGGACGACGACGTCGTCGCGTTCCTGACGATCGAGCCGATGACGCAGGGCCACACGCTCGTGGTGCCGCGCGCCGAGCTCGACAACTGGCAGGACGTCGACGGCGCGGCCTTCGCCCGGGTCATGGCCGTGAGCCAGCTGATCGGCAAGGCGGTGTGCAAGGCCTTCAGGACCGAGCGGTCCGGCCTGATCATCGCCGGGCTCGAGGTGCCGCACCTGCACGTGCACGTCTTCCCCACCCGCAGCCTCAGCGACTTCGGTTTCGCGGGAGTCGACCGCAACCCGTCGGCGGAATCGCTGGACGAGGCCCAGGCCAAGATCAAGGCGGCGCTGGCTCAGTTGACGTGAACGGGCTCGGGTGCCGGCACGTCACTGATGCGCGGCAGCGTCACCCGGAAGCGGCAGCCCTCGCCGGGCGCGGTGGTCACGCTCACGACGCCGCCGTGCGCGCGCACCAGCGATTCGACGATGGATAGCCCCAGCCCCGTACCGCCGCTGGCGCGTGCCCGCGACGAGTCCGTCCGGTAGAACCGCTCGAACACGCGCGACGCGTCCTCCTGGTTCATGCCCGGGCCCTTGTCCGCCACTTCGAGCACGGCGTCCGCGCCGTCGGTGCCGACCCGCACGGTGACGTCGGCGCTTTCGGGGGTGTGCTGCAACGCGTTGGCGATCAGGTTGCTCAACACCTGCCGGAGCCGCGCCTCGTCGCCGAGCACCTCCGGGGTGCCGGGCCCGTCGAGGACCTCCATGGTGATGGTGCGCTTGGGGTCCATCGCCTGCCCGTCGTGAACGGCGTCGCTGGCCAGCGCCAGCAGATCCACTCGATGGTGTTCCAGCGGTCGTTGCACATCGAGCCGGGCCAGCAGCAGCAGGTCGTCGACCAGCAGACCCATCCGGGAGGCCTCGCTTTCGATCCGCGACAGCAGCATGGCGACGTCGCGGGCGGCGCCCTGGCGATACAACTCCGCGAAGCCGCGAATGGTCGTCAGCGGGGTGCGCAGTTCGTGGCTGGCGTCGGTGATGAAGCGCCGCATCCGGTCTTCGGAGCCACGCGCCTTCTCCGCCGAGGACTCCGAGGACGCCAGCGCCTGCTGAATCTGCGCCAGCATTCCGTTGAGCGCGAGCGACAGCCGGCCCACCTCGGTCCGCGGATCACGTTCTGGCACACGGCGATCCAGTTGGCCCGAGGCGATCGCCGCGGCGGTCTGCTCGACCTCGGCCAACGGGCGCAGGCTGCGCTGCACCACCGCGAAGCTGGCGATTCCCACCACGACCAGAACCGCCACCCCGATGCCCATCTGCAGCCACACCAGCGAGGTGAGCGTGTGCTGGACGTCGGACAGGTCGATCGCGACGGTGGTCAGCCCGTGCGGGCCGTGCACCGAAACGGCCCGCCATTGAATGTCCGAGCCGTTGACCGACGGCAGCGTCGTGGGATTGGGCCCGACGTCGTTGTTGGCCGGCAACGCCGGTTCGGCGTTGCGGTCATTGATGGCGGTGAACGGGGTCCCGTCGGTGCTGACGCCGCGGACGTAGAACTTCGACGGCGGCCGGCCCGGGTCGGGACCTTCGTAGGGCGGCGGCGACTGCCGCCGCGGGTTCTGCGCCCAGCCCCTCGACGCGTCGAGCAGTGTGGAGTCGATGCGGCTGACCAGGCTGTGGCGCAGGATCGACGTCACCGCAATGCCGGAGACGGCGAGGCCGCAGGCGACCAGCACCAGAGTCGCGGCGACGAGCCCTATCCGAAGGGGCAATCCGCGTCGGGGCTTGGTGACCATCGACCTACTTCTCTCACCGCCGCCGGCCGCGGGCCGGCTCAGCGCGGCTCCCGCAATACATAGCCGACCCCGCGCAGCGTGTGCAGCAGCCGCTTCTCGCCAGTGTCGATCTTGCGGCGCAAGTACGACACGTAGGACTCGACGACATTGACGTCACCTCCGAAGTCGTAACGCCACACGTGGTCGAGGATCTTCGGCTTGCTCAACACCGTGCCGGCGTTGATCACAAAGTAACGCAGCAGCGTGAATTCGGTCGGCGACAGCGACACCGGTTGGCCGGCCTTCCACACCTCATGGGTTTCTTCGTCGAGTTCGATGTCGGCGAAGGACAGCCGCGCGCTGCGTTGTTCGGCCCCGCCCTTGCCCGCGCGGCGGAGGATGACGCGCAACCGGGCGACGACCTCTTCGAGGCTGAACGGCTTCGTCACGTAGTCATCGCCGCCCAGCGTCAGGCCGGCGATCTTGTCCTGCAGGGAATCCCGGGCCGTCAGAAACAGTGCCGGGGCGTCGATGCCGTCGGCCCGCAGCCGCCGCAGCACCCCGAACCCGTCCATGCCCGGCATCATCACGTCGAGGATGACCGCGTCGGGCCGGGCCTCGCGCGCTCGATCGAGCGCTTGGGCGCCGTTGGTTGCCGTGTAGACCTCGAAACCCTGGAACTTCAGGCTCACCGAGAGCAATTCGACGATGTTGGCTTCGTCGTCGACCACGAGAACGCGTGCCTCGGGTTTCGTGTCGTTGGGGGTTGCCGATGTCATCAGATGCTTCCGTCCCTTGCTTGAACGTTTGCTATGCGAATGTTGTGTACTTCCTGAAAGCTCAGTGCCAACCATCTGATAGTAGTCTGCCAGGAATCATCGCGTTGCCTTGGGACGTAAGCGGCTTTCCCGGGCGGCGTCGCGAATAGACTCGAGGAATGAACCTCGCCAAAAGCATCGTGTCGGCCGCGACGGCGCCGGCCCGGGTCGGCCTGGCCGCCGCGGATGCGAGCCTGAGCGTCGCGAGCACGGCCGTCGGCGTGGCGAAGCGAGCCCTGGGTGATGGGGGGACCGCGGGCACCAACGCGATGACGTCCATGCTGGGGATCGACGACGCGATCGTGCGGGCCAATCGGCTGGCGAGGCTGCTCGACGACGACGCCCCGCTGGGCCGGGCGGTGGCCCCGGACGGACCGATCGACCGCTTGCTGCGCCCGGGTGGGGTGGTCGACCTGCTCACCGCGGAGGGCGGCCTGCTGGACCGGCTGACCGCCGAGGGCGGCGCCCTGCAACGCACCCTGCAGCCCGGCGGCCTGGCCGATCAGCTGGTCGCCGAGGAGGGTCTGATCGAGCGGCTGCTGGCCGAGGACGGGCTGGCCGACCGGCTGCTCGCGGAGGGCGGTCTGGTGGACAAGCTGACGGCCAAGCACGGGCCGCTGGATCAGCTCGCCGACGTCGCCGACACCCTCGCTCGGCTCACGCCCGGGATGGAGGCGCTCGAGCCCGCCATCGCCACCCTGCAAGACGCGGTCATCGCGCTCACCATGGTGGTCAACCCGCTGAGCAACATCGCCGACCGGATCCCGCTGCCCGGGCGCCGGCGTCCGTCGTCGCGCGCGGTGCGCTCCGCACGCGTGATCGACAGCGACCAGTGACCGATTAGGCTGGGCACGGTTTTACCCCGCCTCCTTAGCTCAGTGGTAGAGCACTCGCCTTGTAAGCGAGCGGTCGTCAGTTCAATCCTGACAGGGGGCTCTGCCTGCCGTAGCTGACCGCCCGGTGCGGTGTCGACCTGGCGGACTAGCGATGCTGACTGGTCGGGCCGGACGACACAAGCAGACGAGGTCGCAGGCACTGCGCTGTGACCCGAGCGCCATCAGCAAGGTAATTGATCAGCACATCAGCGAATTCGGCCAAACCCTCGGCGTCGATTGCGTATGGCGCCGGCACGTCATAGTCCGACAGGCGGTCCGAGGCACGACGAAGCAGCGTAAGTGCGCCGTTGAGGTTGCCGCGTTGGACGTGGGTGATGCCGACCGCGAGCTGAGCCAGCCCTTGCCAGAGCGTGCGCTCTTCGTCAGGCCCGTTCTTCCATGCGGCCTCAAACACTTCGTGGGCGTTAAACGCCAGTCCGCGGTCTAGCAGATCCTGGGCGTAGGCGAGGGTTTCGACGGGCGGCAGCTCCAGGTCGTCGGGGATACGTGCGATGCCCTCACTGCCTGCCGGAAGCGGGCGGCCGAGAGAGTCGCGCGGGCGCCTGCTTCGAGGTCTGCCGGACTCGTCGCGATCACGGTCGGCCATCCGTCCATCATCGCAGGCGAAGCCGAGTCACTCCGCGATCGTCCTGCTCGGCCGGGGCGGTCACACGATCAGGTGGGCCTCGAGGACCTCACTTCGCGCCGCAGCTCGATCACCTCTTTCTCGAGGTCGATGACACCCTTGGCGCACATGGCGGTGAGGCCGATGAGTTTCACCACGGCGGCCCACAGCGGGTTCTTGCCGGTAAAGGACTGATCGAGGTGAGCGAACCGGTCGTGGAGTTCCTTGCCCACGACCGATTCGGGGTCGAGCTCGATCTCTCTCATCTTGTGGAACGGCGAGAAGTCGGGGACTGCCTCTGGTTCGGGTGCCATGGCGAAAAAGCGTAGGCCCGAAGTCCCAGAGTCGTGTAGGCCCAGAGTCAGAACCCCAGCCGCAGTACGGCGTTCGGGGTGCCGCTGTCCTGGGGGCAGTTGGAGGGCGGACGGCGGCCCAGAACGCACTGGCTCCGGGGCCGGCGAACAGGACAACGCGCCGGGGCGGGCTATCCGCTGACCTGCTGGCCGGAATACCGATTGGACGCCACGGGCACGGTGCCATCACTGGCCGGGAATGGCGTCCAGGCCGCCTTCAATGTCGTGCAGCTTGCCTTGGATGCCTTGCAGGTTGCGCTCGATGTCCTGCAAGTCGGACAGCGATTTCTGATAGTCCGGCTGCGTCGGGTCCGGGCTCTTCGGCCGCGACTGCGGGCAGTACGCGACGATGGCGCCCGCGGTGACCTTCGCGCTTTGATCCGCGTCCCAGACCGACCGTCGCTGCACGAACCCGGCCGCGTCCGCGAAGTTCGGTTGGTGCGCCAGGAAGTCACAGACCGCGTGCCCCTGGCTCATCACGTAGTCCGGACTGGGAACCGGCACGCCCTCCTGCTTCAGCGCGGCGATGAAGGCCGAGTCGACGGCGCCGATCACCGGACCGGATGCCTTCGGCGCAACGGGTTTGGCGGGCGCGGCCGACGGTGGGGAGTCCTGCGGCTGCACCAACGAATTGTGTTGGCGGAGCGCGAACATCACCAGCACCGCGGCGACGACGCCCACCAGGGACAGCGGTAGAGCCGCGAACAGACCCAACCGGCGCAGGGCGGCGACCTTGCCTGGCCGGGACGCGATGGCGCGGGTGTTGCCGTCCCGCGACCGGGTTGCGGCGGCGGCCGCGGTCTCCCAGTCGTCGAACGCGGCGACCGTAGCCGTCCCCGCCCCCTGGGCCAGGAGTTCGTCGAGCAGTTCGTCAGCCTCGTAGGACGACAGCTGACCGCCTTGCTCGCGGATCTGTTGGCGCCGCAGCGCGATGAGCCGCAATTCCGAATCGATCTTCTCGCGGTCGCGCATATCAACCAGTTTGAGAGCGTCGCGCCGTTGTTACAACTCCCGGTTCACAGATGGCCGTCACCGCATTGATGTCACCTGCCCTCATGCGAAAGACTCGGTTGAGCCGGCCAACCGGCGTCGTGGGATTCGAGGCAAGGGACGGACGTGATGACCGTGAGCCGTGACCGCATCGGGCCGCTCGTCGTCGGCGCGATCGCGTTCGCGCTCGTCGGTTGTTCGGCGCCGCATCCGGCGGCCACCCCCGGGTCGGCCACAACGACGCGGGCCGCCCCATCGCCGGCGCGGATGGTGCCCGCCGACGCGGAAACGCCCGGCGGCGCGCAACCCCGACTGGCGCCGGATCCGGCACAGCTGGCCGACGACCTGGTGGCCGACGAGCGCGCGCTACGTGATCCCGGCACACCGGACGCGGCGCTCACGGCGGCGGCGCGGCGCGAGCAGGCGGCCTACCGCGCCATCGGGCGCCACCGCGACTGGGACGCCACCACGCGCGGCCGCATCCCGCCGGAGCTGGCCGACGTCTACGACCGCAACGTCGACGCCCGGCGGCAACTCACCGCCCTGACGCCAGTGCGAGAAACCCTGCCCGCGTGGCGCATCGAGCCGCCGGCGCCGCCCGACGAACTGATGAACTACTACCACCAGGCGGAAGCCGAATCCGGCGTCGGCTGGAACTATCTGGCCGCGATCAACTTCGTCGAGACCCGCTTCGGCAGCATCGTCGGCGCGAGCACCGCCGGCGCGCAGGGCCCCATGCAGTTCCTGCCCTCGACGTTCGCCGGCTACGGCCAGGGCGGCGACATCCACTCACCGCACGACAGCATCCTGGCGGCGGGCCGGTACCTGGCCGCCAACGGCTTCGCCACCGATCACGATCACGCCATCTACGGGTACAACCACGCCACCCAATACGTGCGCGCGGTCGACCAATACGCCGCGCTGATCGCCGCCGATCCCGCCACGTTCGCCGCGTACTACCGGTGGGACGTCTATTGCCTGACGACGGCGGGCGACGTGTTGCTGCCCATCGGGTATGACGCATCGTCGCCGATCCCGGCGGCCGATTACGTCGCGGCCCACCCGCAGTAAACCGGCGCTAGACGTATTTGCGGGCGATCTCCTGCAGGTGCGATCCGACATCTGACGTCCATCCCCGAAACCTGCCATGGGAGCGCACGCGCCGCAGGGCGGCAGAGCGCTGGAGACGCGTCAGCGGGCGTGCCGATGCCGGCAACGCCCGCTGACGGTTCAACCGATGGGCACCCGGGTCAGTACAGCGGCACCCAGACACCGAAGAACCAGTAACCCCAACCGCCGTACTGCCAGTTGAAGACCGGGATGACGGTAAAGGTGTTGTAGCTGAACGGTCCGAAGTCGGCCCGCGCCACCGCCACATCACGCGGCGGCCCGTACCACGGCCGGTTCCAGCCTCCCGGAGGCGGCGGACCGTCCCAGCCACCCGGAGGCGGCGGGCCCTCCCAGTGCGGCGGCGGGCGGTGCGGAGCCGGGCCATCGTTCCAGCCGTAGCCGTGCTCGCGCGGCGGCGGCGGCGCACCGCGGCCGACGATGCTGAACTGGACGTTCGGACCCGCGGGACCACCGATCTGCGCGCTGGCGGTGACCACGTCGTGGCGCGGAATGTACGGCGGGTGCGGCGGCTGCGTGGCCGGCGGGTTCAGCGATGCATACCGCTGGCGGTCCCTCTGCGGTGGGGTGGTCTGCCCACTCGCGGGCGCGGTGGTTTGGGCACTCGGTTGCGTCGTTTGTGCACCGGGTTGCGTGGTCTCCGCGCTCGGCTGCTGACTGCTCGGCATCGACGACGGCTGCGTGGTCTGTGCCGGCGCTTGGGTCGTCTGCGTTGCCGGCGCTTGGGTCGTCTGCGTTGCCGGCGCTTGGGTCGTCTGCGTTGCCGGCGCTTGGGTCGTCTGGGTCGCCGGCGGCTGGGTGCTCTGGGCGGTCGGCGGCTGGCTTTGGGTCGCCGGCGGTTGGGTGCTTTGGTTGGCTGGCGGCTGGGTTTGGGTGCTCGGCGCTTCGTGAGTCGACGGCGGGTTTTGCGGGAGCTGCGCCCCGCCGCCGGCCTGCACGCCGCCGCCCGCTTGCACGCCCGCCCCGCCGGGGTTACCGCCACCACCGCCCCCGCCGTGGCAGTTAGGGCACGGCGGCGGCGGGTCGAGCGGGGCGGAGTACGCCGGCCCGGCGTTCAGCGTCGCCGCGGAAATGCTCAGCCCGGCGGCCAGCGCGGCAGCGCTGACGACACGTTTCATAGACATAACTGCGTCCCCTCTTGGGAGTTCTCGCACCTGCACTACGGGCAGGTGAGGTCCAACTCGAATGGCTTGGTGACCTGCTGCGGCTGCTGCGGGTTGCTCATGTCGGTACCGGTAGCCGTGCCCTTGATGGCCCAGTCCTTGCCCTTGACCGCGGCGCCGGCGCTGCCGCTCTGGTTGGGCGCTGCATCGGAGAAACCGAGCGCGACGCCGTTGACGGTGCCCAAGCCGACGGAGTGGACCAGCGGCGGATTGCCGTTGCTGACCACGGCACCGAGGCCGGCGGTCGGGTCGCCGATGCCGATGTTGATGTTGTCGCCCGCGGCGGTGCAGGTGACCTGGCCGCTGACGTTCTGGTTCTGACCGTCGACGATGAGTACCGGACCCGCCGGCGCAGAGGACGACGAGCCCGCCGCCCCGGTATTGGATTTGTTACTCGAACAACCGGCGCTGGCCGCGACCACCAGGGCCACGCTGGCAACGCCGACCACGATCCCACGCTTCACTACTACTTCCCTTCGTGTCGCTGACTGCGCCGCCTTCTGCTGGGCCGCGTCCCCAATACCCGGTTCCCAGGAGTTGCAAACCCTACGTTACGGCCCGCCGGGTGCGCCAGGGGCCGTGCACTCACGGCAGAACACGCAACCCCCACTTGCCCAGCAGCGGATTGATGAGCATGAAGTAGGTCGTGTAGTCATCACCGTCGGGTGATGACATCAATAGGCCGACCGCGCTGACGGTGCCGTCCGGGTTCATCACGAAGCCGGGACTGCCGCTGTCACCGTCCAGGCTGAACACGCTGGCTTCGACGACGTCACCATTGATGCCTTTGACGGCGCCGCACGTCTCACCGGTCACCGCACCGATCTTGCAGAACGGCATCCCGACCTGAATCTGCTGGCGGCTCAACACATCTCGCACCTGGTACCGGCCGCCGACGTCGCCCACCGGCATGCCGACACTGGGCTCGAGCCGGATGATCGCGGCGTCCCTCTTATCGCCCTCATGCTCGCTGACGGAGATCCTGCCGAGCGGGGCATCGTTGCCGTAGGTCCATTCGGTGCCGTCATGGGAATCGCAGTGCCCGCTGGTCATCAGGTAGTAACTGCCGTCAGAACCCTGCGCGGCGAATCCGGCTGTGCACCTTCCAGCTTCATGATCGACCCCGATGCCGGGCGCCGGCGGAGGCGACGGCAGGGCCGGGGGCGGCGCTGCCACAGCGGTTTTCGCCATCGCCGTGGCGGCCATCAGCACGGCCGCCAAGAGTCCCAAACCCCGTAACCGCGGCATGGTCACGCCGTCCCCCTCCGCTTGTGCCCGGCAGATAGTAGCAGCGCTGCCCCTGTGAAATGAGATGGCGACCAATCTATTCCGTGCACGCGGGTCACCCGGCGTCGACATGCCGGGCGAGGAAGTCCAGCACAGCGTCGGCGAAGATGTCGTTGCGGTCACCGGCCACCATGTGCCCCGCACCGCGGACATCGGTGAATTCGACTTGCGGGAAACGCGCCAAGAATTCGTCGGCGCGCTCCTGGCTGACCAGGTCGCTCATCTGGCCGCGGATCAGCAGGATCGGCACTCCGCCGCGCAGGATGGCCTCGACCGCGGTGTGCATCCGGTCGGGGTCGGTGACCTCGAAAGGAGGGAAAGCCGCAGTGCCGCTGATGAACTGCGGATCCCAATGCCAGTACCAGCGATCGCCGCGGCGACGCAGGTTGGTGGTCAGGCCATCCAGATCGGTCGGTCGCGGCCGATGCGGGTTGTATTCGGCGATCGCGTCGGCGACCTCGTCGAGTGAGCTGAAGCCCGACTCGACCCGGTCGGCCATGAAGGCGTGTATCCGGTTGGCGCCGGACTGATCCATGTTCGGCACGATGTCCACGAGAACGACCGCGCTGGCGATGCCCGGCGCGAGCTCCCCGGCGAGCAGCATCGAGGTGAAACCGCCCAGGGAGGCGCCGACGAGAACGGGGTGTGGGGGCAGCGTGCGCAGCACTTCTTGGACGTCGGCGGCGAAACTGACGACGCGATAGTCGCCGTCGTCGGACCAATCCGATTCGCCGTGGCCGCGCAGGTCGACGGTGACGGCTTGCCACCCACGGGCGGCGACAGCGGCGGCCGCCTTGCCCCAGGACCGGCGGGTCTGCCCGCCACCGTGCAAGAACACCACGGCGCGTGCCTGCGGATCCCCGAGGCGGTCAGCGACGATCTGCACCCCGCCGGGGCCTTGGATCGTGAACGGTTCAGCTGCCGTGGGCATCAGGTGATACTAAGGCGCGCCCACGAAAAGCTCGCGTTGGCTTAACGTCAACGACATGCGGCGGCGTCAATAAAGATGTCGGGCGTTGCCGGCGCCGCGCCGACTCGGACCGCAGCG
>NZ_JCALDN010000015.1:0-104544 GCF_059812885.1 Mycobacterium sp. NGS33
GCGTCAGCGCCCGGGCGGATAGGTGGGCGGCGTCGTCACCGTGGTGGTCGGCATGGATGTCGTGAGGGTCGGGGTGCTGCTGGTGACCGTGACGGTGCTGGTGCTCGTGCTGGTGGACGCCGGCGGCACGACGGTGGTGGTGGTGCTGGTCGTGACGCTGGTGGTCGACGAGGTCGTGGTCGCCGCCGACGCCGCGATCACCCCGCAGGCCAGCCGCTTGCCCGAGTCGGCGGTGGGGGCGGTGGTGCCCAGATTATCCGCGGTCTGGTGGATGATCAGCGCGGTACCCGCGCTGTTTCTCAGGTCGGCGGAGGTGAACGCGTTGCTGGTGGTGACCAGTTTCGCCGAGCCGTCCGAGCGCACCTGCAAGGCGGTCAGGTCGCCGCTGGCGGGGTAGCTCGTGTGGTTGGCCGCCTGGTAAACGCTTCCGGCGGAGTCGAAGTCCCCGCTCGAGCCGCCGTTCGGCGCAGCCGAATTGGCCTCACATTTGCCCACCGCATGGATTTGCAGGCCGTGGAAACCGGGGCTGAGTACCTGGTTGGGACCGGCTTCCACGGTCACCGTCGCATAGCCGTTGGCGAATTCGAAGGTGGCGTTGGCGACCGGACTGCCGTCGGCGGTCTTCAGCTGGGTGGTCAGCCGCTCCGCTCCCGGGGTCGAGCTGGTCGAGGTGCTGGGCTGGCTGCCTTGCTGGTTTGAGCATGCGGCTAGCGGCGCCACGGTCGCGGTCAGCGCCGCGACCGCAAAGCATGCGGCCTTGTTCATTTGCGGTGCCTACCCACATTGGCCCGCGACGAAACGGCCTACTCGGCGGGCTTGCGCACCTCGTTGGCCAGGTCGCGGTAGTCCCACACCAGGTCGACCACCTCGTGCGCGGCCCGACCCGCCGCGCCGGCGACCAGCCCCACGATCCGCCCGAGATGCGTCGCCGTCGTGTTCACCGCCTCAAAGACGTTGTTAATAGCGCGATCTGACACGGTGTCGGCCATCTGCGTTCCCCTCCGTTCGGCGTCCCCGGTGACCAAGCCTACCGGCCCAGCGAGCTCAGCAGGGCCTTGCGGCTGCGAACGCGGAACCTGTTGATGGGGGATCGATGCAGCCGGGTGATGCGTTCGACCATCCGGTTGCCCAGCGCGTCGAGCATGTCCTCACTCAAATCTATTGGGGCCGGACATAAGTCGCGCTCTTCTTCGCTGGCGTGGGCGTCCAGGACCGTGACGAACGACCGCCACTCGTCGGCGTATTCGGGCGCCGTGGGCGACGTGCGCAGCAGCACCGCCAGTTGGTCCCACACCTGTCGGTGCTCGGCATGGGCGATGGCAACCAATGTGCTGGCCTCCGATACGGCCGGGTAGAACAGGTCGTCCTCGATGCGCATGTGGATGTCCAGCTCGATCAGCAGTTCATCGAGCGCGTCCTGCCGCTCGTCGGTATCCGCCGGCATCTCGGTGATCTTCGCGCACAGACCGCGCAGGACCCGGTGGTGCTCGAAAAGCACCTCGTAGGCGTTCATTTCGCCACCCCGCGCACCTCGACGAGCCCGTCGCGAATCCGCGCCGGGTAATGCGGCAGCGCCGCCGTAGCCGGTCCGCGCAGCACATCGCCCGACCCGCACGCGAATCGGGAACCGTGCCAGGGGCATACGATTCGGCCGCGGTCGATCCACCCGTCGCTCATCGGCGCGCCGAGGTGCGGGCAGTGCTCGCCGACCGCGATCACCTGGCCGTCGTCCCGATACAGCACCACGCCGACGCCGTTGACCGCGACGCGCTGCGGTTGGCCGTCCAGCGCGGCCGCCGGCAGCACCGGCAGCCAGCGGTCGCCGCCCAACCGGTCGCCGGACCGGTCCACGCCGAGGCCCGCGCCGAATACCAAGGCTCCGCCGAGATAGCCGCTGCCCAGGGTGAGGCCGTAGCCCAGCGCGCTGCTCGCCATCGCGCGACGGTGCCGGCCGCGGCGCCGGTCCCGGTACGACGCCGCATACAGTCCGGTGGCGAGCGCGTTCAGCGCGCCATGCACGAGGCCGATCCGGCGCGACTGCTCGTGGGTGTGCTGCCAGTCCGTCACGCCGGTCGCGGCGGCGCCGACGCTGCCCGCGAGCGCGACACCCAACGCGAAGCGGGACCCGTCCCGCAGTCCGGCGGGGCTGCCGGGCAGCAGGCCGGCCGCGTCCATGACGAGCGTCGTCGCCACCGCGCCGGTCGGCACCGAGGTGAGTGCGGGGTGCAGCGGATGGCCGAGCCAGGTGCCGTGCAGCGCGTTGCTGATTCGATCGCGGTTGCGGCCCATGGCGGCGAACGCGAAGGTGAGCGCGTGCTCGAGCCGGTAGCCGGGCCGATCCAGCCACGTTTGCCGGCCCAAAGTCGTCCGAACGCTGACCCCGGCCGTGCGGATCCGATCGTCGAAATGCTGCCACCGTTTCGCCATGGCGTCCTCCGGTGTAGGCGAGAGCCGGCGTGACGCAACGGGCTCGACGCCGCGTCGACTAGGACGCGACCAAACCGGCCCGGTCCATGACTAGGACACGGGTTGGCCCCGGGGATCGTTCAACCGCGGGCGAATGGGGGACTAGGCCGAACGGCGGATGGTGCGCCCGCGGCCGATGTCGCCCTTGAGCAGCAGGTCGCGCTCGGACTCGGACAGCCCGCCCCAAACCCCGTAGGGCTCACCGACTTCGAGGGCGTGCGAGCGGCACTCCTGGATCACCGGGCACTGCCGGCACATTTCTTTCGCGCGCTGCTCGCGTTGCATGCGGGCCCGGCCACGCTCACCATCGGGGTGGAAGAACATCGCCGAGTCAACGCCGCGGCATAAGCCCTGCAGTTGCCAATTCCAGATGTCGGCGTTGGGTCCAGGTAGCTGCTCCGGCTGTGGCATTGGTTCGTTCCCTCTCTGCACCGCCCGCTCGAGGTCAGGTTCGTGAAAGCGGTTGGGTGCAACTTAAATTAAGTGGAGTGGAGTCCCCGATGACTACCCGTCATGCGTAGACGTTAGGGGCGACGGTGAATTTCCGTCAATAGCCACTTAGCCCGACAAAGTATGTGCGCGTTAGAGCGGAATTAACTTTGCGTTCATCTCGATTGAAAATGCGAAACCTATGCCGTGCTACCAGGCGGTTGGCCGAAACGAGATTGCCCAGCTCAGCGCGCGGGAGCGGGATAAGGCGAATTTATCCATGGGCTATAGTGATTAACGGTTCGGTAACATGAAGACCACAAACTGTTTACTACATCATTGTGATTGAAACTCGTCACACTTCCTTGATTGGGCGGCGGCTGGCCGACGCCGCCTTCGGGGACCGCCCCGCCGACTGGCCGCTGCCGTCGGCGACGACCCCGGACCAGTTGTGGCTGCGCGCCGTGGCGGCCGGGGGACAGGGTCGCTATGGCGCCGCCTACCGCGACCTCGCGGTGCTGCGGCGCACCGCGCCGACCGGCCGCCTGGCGTCGTTGGGGCTGAGCACCCAGGCCTCGTTCCTGCGTCAGCTCGGTTGGCACAGCGTGGCGCGGGGCTGGGACGGACGCGCCCTCGCGCTGGCCGGCGGCGACCCCGAGGGGTGCGTCGACGCCCTGGTCGGGCTGGCCGCCGACGCGTTGGGCGTCGGGCGCTTCGCCGCCGCGGCGACACTGCTGGCGCGCACCGATCCGCTGCTCGCGTCGACGAATTCCGAAGCGCCGCTGCCCGATCGGCTGCCGGTGCGCCGGCGCTGGGTGGCCGCCGAGCTGGCGATGGCCCGCGGCGACGGCGACGCCGCCGTCCGTCACGCCCGCGAAGGCGTGGAGCTCGCGGCGGCCATGACCGTCGCCTCGCCGCGCCACCGGGTCAAAAGCGACGTGGTGCTGGCCGCCGCGCTGTGCTGCGCGGGCGACCTCGGGCGGGCCCGCGCGGTCGCGGACGCCGCGCTGGCGACCGCGGGCAGGCTAGGGCTGCTGCCGCTTCGTTGGGCGTTGGCCTGCTTGCTGATCGACATCGAAAGTGTCACATTTCCGGCACATCAGCTGCACGAAATACGCGATGTCTGCGCAGGCCAGGTGCGGCGCGCCGGTGGGACGTGGCGTTCCGCTTGAAACGGCCTTCCGACCGTTATTGTCATTTCGTTAGTTAGCCCGGTTGGCCCGCGATGTGTCCGCTTCGTAACGTTGGAGATATCACCGTCGATGACAATTCCAGCAGGGGAACGTCTCGACGCTGTGGTCGCCAAGGCCGTGACCGGAGACCACAACGCATTGAGGGAGGTGCTGGAGACCATTCGTCCGATCGTCGTGCGATATTGCCGAGCGCGTGTCGGCACGGTCGATCGGGGTGGCCTGTCAGCGGATGACGTGGCACAGGAGGTGTGCTTGGCGACTATCACGGCGCTGCCGCGCTATCGCGATCGCGGGCGTCCATTCCTGGCCTTCCTGTACGGCATCGCGGCCCACAAGGTCGCCGATGCGCACCGCGCTGCCGGACGCGATCTCGCCTATCCCACCGAATCGATCCCCGATCGCTGGTCGAACGATGCGGGACCCGAACAGCTTGCGATCGAAGCGGATTCGGTGAGCCGGATGAGCGAATTGCTCGAGATCCTGCCCGCCAAGCAACGCGAGATCCTGATCCTGCGCGTCGTCGTCGGCCTGTCCGCCGAGGAGACGGCAGCCGCCGTCGGCAGCACCACCGGGGCGGTCCGAGTTGCCCAGCACCGCGCGCTGTCGCGGCTGAAGTCCGAGATGATTGCGGCAGGTGACTGTGCCTGACTCCCTGGATGAATTCGCCCGCACCGACCTGATGCTCGATGCGCTCGCCCAGCGCCGGCCGGTCGACGTCGAGGATCCCGACGCCGACGTGCTCACCACCCTGCTGGAGGACTGGCGCGACAACCTGCGGTGGCCGCCGGCCAGCGCGCTGGTGACGCCCGAAGAGGCCGTCAACGCGTTGCGTACCGGCTTGGCCGAACAGCGGCGCGGCCATCGCGGCCTGACCGTCGTCGGATCGGTGGCCGCGGCGCTGATGGTGCTCAGCGGCTTCGGAGCCATGGTGGTCGAGGCGCGGCCCGGCGGAACCCTGTACGGGCTGCACGCGATGTTCTTCGACCAGCCCCAGGTCCACGAAAAGCAGGAGATGCTGGCCGCCAAGGCCGACCTGGCGAAGGTGCAGGAATCGATCGACCGCGGCCAGTGGGACCAGGCCAAGAATCAGCTGACCGAGGTGAGCAGCCTGGTGCAGTCGATTGACGACCCGGCCAGCAAACAGGAGCTGACCAACCAGCTGAAGCTGTTGAACGCCAAGGTCGATGCGCGCGACCCGAACGCGACGCTCCCGGTGGCCTCGCCCCCCGCGGCACCGGCCGGGCCGGCCTCCGCGATCCCCGCGGCGCCGCCCGCACCGCTCACGCCGCCGGCGGTCGCGCCGAGTCCGACGCCGAGCCCATCAGTGGGTAAGCATCACCATCACGGCCACACGCCACCTCCGGTGGCGCCGCTGCCTGCGAATCAGTGAGCCGCTAGCTCAGTGCCTGCGGTGGAAACCGTCGGCGTCCGAGGTCGCCTCGTTGAGCGACGCGTCGGCGTACCCGCGGCAGTAATCCCACGTGACGTAGGCGTCCGGCTCGGGGTCGTAGGCGGGCTCGTGCGGACGCACGGTGCCGTCGATCAGCAGCTGCAGCAGGTTGGCCCGCAGCATGTCCCAATCGTGGTAGTGATCCTGCTGACATTCGTCGCAGCAGACCACCAGGCCGCGAATACCCTTGTGCGCCAGCAGCGCTTCGTACACGGCCAGGTCGGCGAGGTCGGCCTCGACGGCCATTCGCTCTTGGGAATCCAGGGGCTGGCCTGGCTCGACGGCTTCCAATGCGGCCGACGGATCACAGGGGTCGTCGGCGAAAGGGTCGGGCGGCAAACCCGGTGGGAGGTGGTCGCGCACGCCTCTAGCCTACGCAGCCCGCCCCGGATAACGCCAGCAGGCAGCTACCCGCCGTGCCGGATGGTTCGGCCGCGCCGTTTGGTGCGCGCGGCGCGCCCGAGCAAGCGGACGACACGAGCAGGCGAGCCGATAGGATGGGTCTCTCACGCCGCATCGTATGGAGGGCGCAGATGACCCGTGGCACGTCCCACCTGGAAGACAGCTCTGACCTCGTCGGCAGTGCGTATGTGCGGGTGGGTGGCCTAGTCGACGACCCGGTGCCCACCGGGGGCGACAACCCCCACAAGATCGCCATGCTCGGGCTGACGTTCGACGACGTCTTGCTGCTGCCCGCGGCGTCCGACGTGGTGCCCGCCACCGCGGACACGTCCAGCCAGCTCACCAAGAAGATCAGGCTCAAGGTGCCGCTGGTGAGCTCGGCGATGGACACGGTCACCGAATCGCGGATGGCCATCGCGATGGCCCGGGCCGGCGGCATGGGAGTGCTGCACCGCAACCTGCCGGTCGCCGAACAGGCCGGGCAGGTCGAGATGGTCAAACGCTCGGAGGCCGGCATGGTCACCGACCCGGTCACCTGCCGCCCGGACAACACCCTGGCCCAGGTCGACGCGATGTGCGCGCGGTTCCGCATCTCCGGGCTGCCGGTGGTCGACGAGTCGGGCGCGCTCGTCGGCATCATCACCAACCGCGACATGCGCTTCGAGGTCGACCAGACCAAGAAGGTCGCCGAGGTGATGACCAAGGCCCCGCTGATCACCGCCCAGGAGGGTGTGTCCGCCGACGCGGCCCTGGGGCTGCTGCGCCGACACAAGATCGAGAAGCTGCCCATCGTCGACGGCCACGGCCGGCTGACCGGGCTGATCACCGTCAAGGACTTCGTCAAGACCGAACAACACCCGCTGGCCACCAAGGACAGCGACGGCAGGCTACTGGTCGGCGCCGCCGTCGGCGTCGGCGGCGACGCCTGGGTCCGCGCGATGATGCTGGTCGACGCCGGGGTGGACGTGCTGATCGTGGACACCGCGCACGCGCACAACCGGCTGGTGCTCGACATGGTCGGCAAGCTCAAGGCCGAGGTGGGCGAGAAGGTCGAGGTGATCGGCGGCAACGTCGCCACCCGGTCGGCGGCCGCGGCCCTGGTCGCCGCCGGCGCCGACGCGGTGAAGGTGGGCGTGGGACCGGGATCGATCTGCACCACGCGGGTGGTGGCCGGAGTCGGCGCGCCACAGATCACGGCGATCCTGGAGGCGGTCGCGGCGTGCGGCCCGGCGGGCGTGCCGGTGATCGCCGACGGCGGCCTGCAGTACTCCGGCGACATCGCCAAGGCGCTGGCCGCCGGCGCGTCGACGGCCATGCTGGGCTCGTTGCTGGCGGGCACCGCCGAGGCCCCGGGCGAGCTGATCTTCGTCAACGGCAAGCAGTTCAAGAGCTACCGGGGGATGGGGTCGCTGGGCGCCATGGCCGGCCGCGGTTCGACCGGCGGCAAGTCGTACTCCAAGGACCGCTACTTCGCCGACGACGCGCTGTCCGAAGACAAGCTCGTGCCGGAGGGCATCGAGGGCCGGGTGCCCTTCCGCGGCCCGCTGTCCTCGGTGATCCACCAGCTGACCGGCGGCCTGCGCGCCGCGATGGGCTACACCGGCGCGCCGAGCATCGAGGCGTTGCAGCAGGCGCAGTTCGTCCGGATCACCGCGGCCGGACTGCGGGAGAGCCACCCGCACGACGTCGCCATGACGGTCGAAGCCCCCAACTACTACGCACGCTAGGGCCGGAGATGGTCGAGATCGGGATGGGCCGCGTCGCCCGTCGCAGCTATGAACTGAGCGAAGTCAGCATCGTGGCCTCCCGGCGCACCCGCTCCTCGCAGGACGTGTCGACCGCCTGGCAGCTGGACGCCTACCGGTTCGAGATTCCGGTGCTCGCGCATCCGACCGACGCGCTGGTGTCGCCGGAGTTCGCGATCGAGCTCGGCAAGCTCGGCGGCCTGGGCGTGCTCAACGGCGAGGGACTGATCGGGCGCCACGCGGACGTCGAGGCCAAGATCGCCCAGCTCGTCGAGGCCGCCAGCAAGGAGCCCGAGCCCTCGGCGGCCATCCGGCTGCTGCAGGAGTTCCATGCGGCCCCGCTGAACCCGGACCTGCTGGGCTCCGCGGTGGCCCGGATCCGGGAGGCCGGGGTCACCACCGCGGTGCGGGTCAGCCCGCAGAACGCCCAGGCGCTGACGCCGGTGCTGGTGGCCGCCGGGATCGACCTGCTGGTCATCCAGGGCACCATCGTCTCGGCCGAAAGAGTGGCCCAGGATCGGGAAGGGGCCGGCGAACCGCTGAACCTCAAGACCTTCATCTCCGAGCTCGACGTGCCGGTGGTCGCCGGTGGCGTGCAGGACCACCGCACCGCCCTGCACCTGATGCGCACCGGCGCCGCCGGCGTCATCGTCGGCTACGGCGCGACCAGGGGAGTGACCACCAGCGACGAGGTGCTGGGCATCAGCGTGCCGATGGCCACCGCGATTGCCGACGCCGCCGCCGCGCGGCGCGAATACCTCGACGAGACCGGCGGCCGCTACGTGCACGTGCTGGCCGACGGCGACATCCACACCTCCGGCGAGCTGGCGAAGGCCATCGCCTGCGGCGCCGACGCCGTGGTGCTGGGCACCCCGCTGGCCGAGTCCGCCGAGGCGCTCGGCGAGGGCTGGTTCTGGCCGGCCGCCGCGGCGCACCCATCGCTGCCGCGCGGGGCGTTGCTGCAGATCGCCGTCGGGGAGCGCCCGCCGCTGCAGCAGGTGCTCAACGGGCCGTCCGACGACCCGTTCGGCAGCCTCAACCTGGTCGGCGGCCTGCGCCGGTCGATGGCCAAGGCCGGCTATTGCGACCTCAAGGAGTTCCAGAAGGTCGGCCTGACCGTCGGTAGCTAGCCCGGCGCGGGCCGCTGGCTTGTTACCCGCGGGTACGGCCATACTGGTGCGATGAAGCCGGATTACGACGTCCTGATCATCGGTTCGGGTTTCGGGGGCAGCGTCAGCGCGTTGCGGCTGACCGAAAAGGGCTACCGGGTCGGCGTATTGGAGGCCGGGCGCCGGTATGCCGACGAGGATTTCGCCGAGACGTCCTGGGAGCTGCGCAAGTTTTTGTGGGCGCCGAGGCTGGGGTGCTACGGGATTCAGCGCATTCACCCGCTGAAGAACGTGCTGATCCTGGCGGGCGCCGGCGTGGGCGGTGGCTCGCTGAACTACGCCAACACCCTCTATGTGCCGCCGGAGCCGTTCTTCAACGACCCGCAGTGGAAGCACATCACCGACTGGCGCGACGAGCTGATGCCGCACTACGAACAGGCCAAGCGGATGCTCGGCGTGGTGGAGAACCCGACGTTCACCGACGCCGACAGGGTGGTCAAGGAGGTCGCCGACGAGATGGGCTGTGGCGACACGTTCGTCCCGACGCCGGTCGGCGTGTTCTTCGGCCCCGACGGCACCAAAGCCCCGGGCAAGACCGTGCCCGACCCGTACTTCGGTGGCGCGGGTCCCGAGCGCACCGGCTGCCTGGAATGTGGTTGCTGCATGACCGGTTGCCGTTACGGCGCCAAGAACACCCTGCTGAAGAACTACCTCGCCCTCGCGGAATCTGCTGGGGCGCAGGTGATTCCGATGACCACGGTCAAGCGCTTCCAGCAGCGTCCCGATGGACTGTGGGAGGTCCGCACCGTGCGCACCGGCAGTTGGCTGCGCCGCGACCGTCGCACCTACACGGCGAAGCATGTGATCCTGGCCGCCGGCACCTGGGGCACCCAGCACCTGCTGTTCAACATGCGCGATCAGGGTCTGCTGCCCCGGCTCTCGAACCGGCTGGGCATGCTGACCCGCACCAATTCCGAGTCCATCGTCGGCGCCGGGAAGCTCGAGGTCGACCCGAACCTCGACCTGACGCACGGGGTGGCGATCACGTCGTCGATCCATCCGACGCCGGACACCCACATCGAGCCGGTGCGCTACGGCAAGGGCTCCAACGCGATGGGGTTGCTGCAGACGCTGATGACCGACGGGGCCGGTCCCGAGGGCACCGACGTGCCGCGCTGGAAGCAGCTGTTGGACCAGGCGCGGGAGGATCCGCGCCGCATGATGCGGCTGCTCAACACCCGTCAGTGGAGCGAACGCACGCTGATCGCCCTGGTGATGCAGCACCTGGACAACTCGATCACCACCTACACCAAGCGCGGCAAGCTCGGCATCCGCTGGTACACCAGCAAACAGGGGCACGGCGAGCCCAACCCGACGTGGATCCCGGTCGGGAACCAGGTCACCCGGCGCATCGCCGACAAGATCGACGCCGTGGCCGGGGGCACCTGGGGCGAGCTGTTCAACATCCCGCTGACCGCGCACTTCCTCGGCGGCGCCGTGATCGGCGACAGCGCCGAGCACGGCGTGATCGACCCCTACCACCGGGTCTACGGCTACCCGACGCTGTTCGTGGTGGACGGCGCGGCCATCTCGGCGAACCTGGGCGTCAACCCCTCGTTGTCAATCACCGCCCAGGCCGAGCGGGCCGCCTCGCTGTGGCCGAACAACGGCGAGAACGACCAGCGCCCGTCACAGGGTGAGCCGTATCGCCGGCTGGAGCCGATCCCGCCCAAGGCGCCCGTGGTGCCGGCCGAGGCGCCCGGTGCGCTGCGCTGGTTGCCGAGCAACCACATAAACTCCACCGCCGACGCCAGTTAGCTCGCCAGCACCTGCAGCGGCGCGCCGCTGACGACCCGGCTGCGCTCCCCGCGCACGCTGACCGGCACGTCGCCCATCAGGGTGATGCGGTGCATCAGCCGGGGCTTGTCGTCGTAGTCGTCGACGGCCCGGTGCTGCGTGGCGCGGTTGTCCCACATGGCGACGTCGCCGGGCGCCCAGCTCCAGCGAATGGTGTTCTCCGGCATGGTGATTCGCCGCTGCAGCAGTTCCAGTAGGGCGCTGGACTCGTGGTTGTCCAGGCCGACGAAGCCGCGTACGAAATCGCCGGCAACCAGGGTGCGTTCGCCGGTCTCGGGGTGCACCCGCACCACGGGATGCTCGGTGCGGAAGTCCGGCTTTTCGAAGGCCTGCCGAAACGCCCGCTGGCCCTCGCTCATGGCGTCGACGCTCACGTAGTCGTAGCGGTTGGTGTGCAGCGCCCAGAGGTTTTCCACCAGACATTTGAGCGGTTCGGGCAGCTGCTGGTAGGCCGCCACGGTCGAGGCCCACAGCGTCGAGCCGCCGTAGGCCGGCAGCGTGACCGCACGCAGGATCGACGCCGACGGGTAGTTGGCCGCGAATGTCACGTCGGTGTGCCAGCGGTTGGCCTTGCCGTACTCCGAGTCGATCGGGGTGATCACCGGGAGGTGCTTGGCGGCCAGGGCCGCAGCGGCCGGATGGCCGATGGGCGTGCCCAGCAGGCCGGCGAACGCGAGCTGCCCGGAGTCGTCGAGGTGGTGCTGGTGACGGAAGAAGATCACCTTGTGGGTCAACAGCGCCCGGCGGATCGTGTCGACCGCGTCCTGGTCGAGGCCGCCGCCGAGGCGAACCCCGTCCACCCGCGCGCCGATGCGACTGCCCAGCTTGGTGACGGTTATCTGACCTGTCATTGTCGTTTCCTTGAGTCAAAACGGGCGTAGTCAACTGACTACATTGGTAGTGTAGTCACATGACTACAACTTCGGCAACAGGCCGCGGGAAAATGCCCACCGGGCGCGCGGAGGTGGCCGCGGCGATCCTGGAGGCCGCCACCGAGCTGTTCGCCGAGCGCGGTCCGGCCGCAACGTCCATTCGCGACATCGCCGCGCGGTCCAACGTCAACCACGGACTGGTGTTCCGCCACTTCGGCACCAAGGAGCAGCTGGTCGGCGCCGTGCTCGATCACCTGGGCGCCAACCTGAGCACGCTGCTGGGCACCGATGCCCCGGCGGCCGTGCTGGAGAGTTCCCTGGATCGCCAAATGCGGGTGATGGCCCGCACCGTGCTCGACGGCTATCCGGCCGGCCAGCTACAGAAGCGCTTTCCCAACATCGCGACGCTGCTCGACGGGGTGCGCCCGCTCTACGACGACGACGTCAAAGCCCGGCTCGCGGTCGCCAACGCCCTTGCGCTGCAGTTCGGTTGGCGTCTGTTCGCCCCGATCCTGCGCTCGGCCACCGGGATTGAAGAGTTGACCGACGAGGAAATACGCCAGGCGGCCGGCGCCGAGGTGCAACGGATCCTCGGGCCGACCGAGACTCACTGAGCCCGCACCGATTCGGCGATCAGGGACCGCCGATGCAGCGGTTCGCGGCCCGCCGGCTGCTGCGGCGGGGGCATTTGCGGCTTGCGCGGGCGCACCGCGACCGTCGTCGCGGATTCGGTGCTCAGCTCGAGGTCCTCGCCGGCGTGCCGGATGGTCAGCTCACCGCCGGGCCCGTCGCGCAGCGCGTAGGTGACATCGTCGTGGTTGACGTCGACCGTGACCCGGAAATCGCGCCACCGCAGCCGGAACCGTAGCCGCGAAATGCCATCGGGCAGTTGAGGATCCAGCGACAGGACGCCCTCGTCGTCGCGCAGGCCGCCGAAGCCGGACACCAGCGCCGTCCAGGCGCCGGCCAATGAGGCCATGTGCAGACCGTCGCGGGTGTTGTGGTGCAGATCGCGCAGATCGATCAGGGCGGCCTCGTAGGCGTAGTCGTGTGCGAGCTCCAAATGCCCGACCTCGGCGCACATCACCGCCTGCGTGCACGCCGACAGCGACGAGTCGCGCACCATGCGCGGTTCGTAGTAGTCGACGTTGCGCGCCTTCTGCTCGGGCGTGAACGCGTGGCTTTGCCAATGCATCGCCAGCACCAGGTCGGCCTGCTTGATCACCTGCGCCGGATACAGCCGCACGTACGGGTCGTGCAGCAGCAACGGGTAGGAGTGGTTCTCCTTGA
This sequence comes from Mycobacterium sp. NGS33, assembly GCF_059812885.1. NCBI lineage: Bacteria > Bacillati > Actinomycetota > Actinomycetes > Mycobacteriales > Mycobacteriaceae > Mycobacterium > Mycobacterium sp. NGS33. The sequence goes on from NZ_JCALDN010000015.1 coordinate 12,814, forward strand.
AGTCCCACTCGGCAAAGGTGGTGAACCCCTCGCACTGCTGGTGGACGCCCAACCCCTCGTCGTACGGAATGTTGACGGCACCGGCCGCATCGCGCCACGCCGCCGTCTCCTCGTTGGTGACCCCCAGCGCCTTGGCCGCGTCGGGGTGGCGGTTGCAGGCGTCGGCGGCCACGCGCAGATTGTGCGCGGCCATCAGGTTGGTGAAGACGTTGTCGCGCACGATCGCCGTGTACTCGTCGGGGCCGGTGACGCCGTCGAGGTGCCAGACGCCGTGCCGGTCGTGGTGGCCGAGCGAGAGCCACAGCCGGGCGGTCTCGACCAGCACCTCGAGCCCGCAATCGGCTTCCAGGTCGTCGTCTCCGGTGACGATGCGGTAGCGCTCGAAGGCCATCGCGATGTCGGCGTTGATGTGCCAGGCCGCGGTGCCGGCCGGCCAGTAGGCCGAACACTCCTGCCCGCGGATGGTCCGCCAGGGGAACGCGGCGCCCTCCAATCCCAGTTCGGCGGCCCGCTCCCTGGCCAGGTCCAGGGTGGAGGCGCGCCAGCGCAGCGCGTCGGCCACCGTGTGCGGCGCGGTGTAGCTGAGCACCGGCAGCACGTACCCCTCGGTGTCCCAGAAGGCGTGGCCGTCGTAGCCGGTTCCGGTGAGTCCCTTGGCGGCGATGGCGCGGCGTTCGGCGCGGGCGCTGGCCTGCAGCAGGTGGAAGAGCCCGAAGCGCACGGCCTGCTGGGATTCGGGGTCACCCTCGACCTCGACGTCGGCGCAGTCCCAGAAGTTGTCCAGATATTCGCGCTGCGCGTCCAGGAGGCCCTCCCAGCCGGTGTAGCGGGCGCTGTGCAGCGCGGCGGCGACCTGGTCGCGCAGCGCCGGGCGCGAGCGCATGCTCGACCATCCGTACGCCAGGTACTTGACGATGCGCAGCTTCTGCCCCTCGCGCAGCCCGCAGATCACGGTGGTGCGGGCCAGGTCGGCGCGCGCGTCGGTGCTGACCTCGACGCGCCCCGGAACGTCGACCTCGTGATCCATGCCCGCGGCCATCATCAGCGCGCTGCTGCGCGTGCGGTGCATGAGAACCGCTCCGGTGTCGGTGTATTCGTGGGCCACCTCTTCGAGCGGGTTCTCCAGGATGGCCGACACCCGGGGGTCACCGGAGGTCTCCGGCTGGTCCTCGTTGGTGACCAGTTCCGACTGCACCGTCACGCGGACGAACTCGCCGATCGCCTCGACGACGTATTCGATGGCGGCGACGCCGCGCTGGGCCAGCGACACCAGCCGGGTGGAGACCAGCTTGACCTCTTTGCCGGCCGGCGAGCGCCAGTGCGCGCTGCGGGTCAGCGTCCCGGCGCGCAGGTCCAGATCCCGTTCGTGGCACAGCACTTCGCCGTAGCGGACGTCGAACGGCTCGTCCTCGACCAGCAGCCGGATGATCTTTCCGTTGGTGACGTCGACCAGCGTCTGGCCGGCTTCGGGGTAGCCGTAACCGGCCTCGGCGTAGGGCAGCGGCCGGATCTCGTAGAAGGAGTTCAGGTAGGTGCCCGGCAGACCGTAGGGCTCGCCCTCGTCGAGGTTGCCGCGCAGCCCGATGTGCCCGTTGGACAGGGTGAACAACGATTCGGACTGGGCCAGCAGGTTGAGGTCGAGCTGGGTCTCGCGCACGTGCCAGGGGTCAACGGGGAACGATTCGTCGGTGATCATGAGCGCAGCAGCTCGGCGAGGTCGGTGACCACCACGTCGGCGCCGTTGCGGCGCAGTTCCTCGGCCTGGCCCACCCGGTCGACGCCCACCACGAAACCGAAGTTACCGGCCCGGCCGGCTTCCACGCCGGACAACGCGTCCTCGAACACCGCGGCCGCCCCGGCGTCGACGTCGAGCAGCTGCGCCCCGCGCAGGTAGGAATCGGGGGCGGGCTTGCCGGCGATGTGTTCGTCGCGCAGGGTGATGCCGTCCACCCGCTGCTGCACGAACCGGTCCAGGCCGGTCACCTCGAGGACGTCGCGGGTGTTGGCGCTCGACGACACCACCGCGATGCCCAGGCCCGCGGCCGACACCGCCTCGAGATAGCGGCGGGACCCGTCGAACACCTTGACGCCGTCCTCCTTCAGGACCTTCTGGAACATGTCGTTCTTGCGGTTGCCCAGGCCGTAGACCGTCTCGGCGTCGTCCGGGTCGTCGGGGCTGCCGTCGGGCAGCTGGATGTCGCGGCTTTCCAGGAAGGACCGCACGCCGTCCTCGCGCTTCTTGCCGTCCACGTACTCGCGGTAGTCGGCGGCTTCGTCGAAGGGGACGAATTCCTCACCGGTGCGCTTGGCCCGGTCGGACAGGTAGGCGTCGAACATGGCCTTCCAGGCCTTGGTGTGCACACTGGCGGTGTCGGTGAGCACGCCGTCGAGGTCGAACAGACAGGCACGCACCTCCTCCGGCAGACCCAACGCTGAGCTCAACGGCGGACCTCGCTCTCTGGTCTTGACGGACTGGGTATGCGATACCCACTCCACCATGCCGGGCAATCCCCTCGCAGCCGTATCGGGTCTTGCGCTGGCCGCAACGCCGGCATGTCCCGCCGGCCAACATGCCGCCACGAGCGAAGACGGTGATTGGGGTTGGGGGCGGCGCCGCATCCACGGCCCCGGCCGATTCCCGCCGGGATGCTTGGTTATCCCATTGCGCTGCAACGGATTTAACTTTGACTTGTACCTCAAGTCTCGCCGTCGTGTGTCTGCGCGGTGTCCTGCGGTGCCCAGGTGCCCGGCATCATCGGCATGCTGGGCCCGGCCCCGAATTCATTACCGGACAGGGTGGTCAGCCCCGCCGCGGCAACCGTTGCCTTGCGTGCCGTACCGGCGAAGCCCAGGCTTCCGGCGTCGCTGTCCGACGCCGTCGTCGCCGGCTCGCCCCAGTCCGGATCGACGTCGACGTTCATCTCCAAGAACTCGTCGCCGTGATCGCGCTGCCGCGTCCGCAGGCGCCGCCTGGCCCGCGCCGCCTGCCGCTCCGCCGCCGCGGCGACGGCCGCGGCCGAATCGGGCTCAGGGGACTTCCTTTTCGCACCGGCGGCAGCGCCCGCACTCATGCCCGAACCAAAACCGATACCGGGCGGCGCGAGGGCATACGGAGGTCCGAACGGGATCCCGCCCGAGGCCGGTGGGGCGGCCGGCGCCGGGTTGGCCACCGCGCTGGCCGTGGTCGCAGGCGCGGGGGCGGGCGCCGAAGCGGGGGCCGCGGCGGGTGCGGTGATCGGCGCGGTGCCGAGGGCGGCCGGCAGGCTGGGCGGCGCCGCGGCCGCCGGGGCCGGCGGCATCGGGACCGCACTGGCCGAGGGCCCAAGCCCGGCCAGGTCCGCAAAGCCGCTCAGCGCCCCGAAAGGCGCCACGGCGACGAGCATGGGCACCAACAGCAACTGGGGCTGGGCCGGGAGCCAACTGGCGAGCTGACCCAGGTGAGTGGGCCAGTCGAGCAGCACGAGGTCGGTGATGAACTCGAACGCCGCCGCCGGATTTTCCTGCAGTAGGGCCCCGAACTGTTGAAAATCCGAAAACAGTTCGAGGGCCCGGACCACCCACCAGAGCAGGTCTGCGGGATTGTTATAGGCCTCGTAGGGCAAGCCGTTGAGTGTCCCCTCGACCGGATCCCAATCGAGTCCGAAGAGGCGCAGGATCTGGGCGATGAACTGATTGAGCGGGCTGTCGAACCCGTGCTCATGGTCGTGGTGGTCGTCGTCTTCCTCGTGCTCGTGTTGCACGGTGGCGTCGGATTTCAGGATCGGCGGCGCCGGGTCGGCGTGCGGTGTGGCCGCCACGGCCGCCCCGGAGACGGCCTGATAGGTGCCCATCGTGGCGGCGGCCTGGACCCACATCCGCGCATAGTCGGCCTCGTTGACCGCGATTGGAATGGTGTTGATGCCAAAGAAATTCGTCGCGACCAGGGCGCCGTGGACGACGTGGTTGGTGGCGAGCTCGGGCAGGGTCGGCATCGCCGCCAGCGCGGCGGTATAGGCGGTGCCCACCGTCTCGTGCTGTGCGGCCGCCGCGGCGCTGCGCGCGCTGGCCTGCGTCAGCCACGCCAGATACGGGGCGTGCGCGGTGACGTAGGATTCGGCGCTCCAGCCATGCCACGCCCCGGCCTGCGTCGAGGCCAGCAGCCCGCTGAGTTCTTCTGCCGCCGAGGCGTATTCGGCACCCATCGCGCTCCATGCCGCGGCCGCGGCGAACAGCGAGGCCGGGCCGGGACCGCTGCTCAGCAACGTCGAGTGCACCTCCGGCGGGGAAGCCATCCATATCGGCGAGGTCATCGTCGGACGCCTCCGATGCGGTCAACGATCAGCGGCCTGATCGCGGAGGGCAACGTCATCACGGCAACTCCTGGGCTGGGCGAGCTTTACAGAATCACCGAGAAGGTAAATGCAAATGAATATCGTTATCAATACGGGCGGGCGGATCTCATACCAAAGACATAAAGTGCCTCACCGCCCAGACCGGATCCTGGATTTCTCGTGGGGAATCGGGTCGCCGCGATCGGCCGCCGCGGGATGTGTTGACACGGAGCTGCCCGACGACGTGATCGCGCCCGAGGGGCGCGGTGCGCGTCATTCACGCTTCCAATACGGCCTGGATGGCGCGGAGGCGCCCGTCGGCCAGGGCCTGTGTGAGGTTTTCGGCTTTGCGGGCGAAGTCGGTGACAAAGGCGTGCAGGCCCAGCGGGCCGGCGGGCTGGGCCAGAATCGCCCGCATGAGCTCGGCCGCCTGGTCGGTGAGGTCGCTCCACGCCACGACGGCGAAGCCGGCCGATTCGACGCCGGCACGCAGCTCAGCGGGGGTGACCAGGTGGCTGCGTGCCGCGTGATCGGCCCACGGCAAGGGGTAGTCGAGTTCGCCGCGGTCTCCAATCGTGATGTCCCACAGGGCAAGTCGACCGCCTTTCTTCAGCACTCGTCGCGCCTCGGAGTACAGGCGCGCCTTATCGGCCACGTTCATCTGCACGTGCTGGCTGAAGACGACGTTGAAAGTCGCGTCGTCGAAGGGCAGCGCGGTGACGTCCGCTTGGCGAACCGATATCCGGTCCTCGAGCCCAACAAGCCCGTTGAGCCAGCGGTTCGTCTCGCAGTACTCGCCGGTGAGGTCCACGGCGGTCACCCGCGGGCCGTAGCGATCGGCGACGTAGCGGGCGGTGCCGCCGACACCGCTGCCGGCGTCTAGGACCTCGCTCTCACTCGTGATCCCCGCAAGGTCCGCCAGCTGGGCGGTCGCGATACGGCCCATGGTGTGGAAGTCCTCCAGCAGGGCCAGGTCGGCGGGGGTCAGGCGGTCGAGGTCCTTGCCGGCGGAGACGAGTGCCCGTTCGACGTTGTTGCGCGCCAGGCCCGTCGAGTACTGGGTTTGGATGGTGTCGTTCATTACTGCACCTGAGCCCACGCGGTAATGAGGGGAGGCATCGCGATGAGGGCGTCGGCCGCCCGTGCCTCTTCGCGGAATCGCGGCACGAACTCGTCGATGTCGGCGAGCTCGTCGATGGCGAAGCCCCCTTGTTCGGCGATAGGGGAGACCAGCCGCCACACTTCTGCGAGGTAGGCCAGGATGTCGGCGTCGGCGGCCGTGCCGACCGGCGTGCCGAGGGTCAATCGAGGCGCGCCCAGGCCGGCGTCGGCGAAGAGCGTGTGCAGCGTGGTGCCGAACCGCGGGCTGAGCCCCATGGCCTCGAAGGCGCGAACGATCCCACCCGTCACCCGATGGAACAGCGGCGTATCCGGCACGCCGTGCGCACCGGTGATGTCGTTCTCCGAGAACGCGATCACGCCACCGGGGCGCACGTAGGAACTGAGGCGCCGCAATGTCGCGGCGGGGTCCGGCAAATGCATCAGGATCAATCGGCCGATCACGGCATCCACCGGTTCATCCAGGACAATCGTGTCGACCGCGTTCAAGGTGAAACGCACTGTGGACAAGCCCTTTTCGTGGGCGCGGGCGCGGGCAAGCTCGACCATCGCGGGTGCGGCGTCGACGCCCAGAACCGTCCCCGTCGGACCGACCAGCCGCGCGGCGACAAACGACACATCGCCGGGCCCGGACCCGATATCGAGCACCCGCATGCCCGGCCGCAGCCCGGCGAGTCGCAGCGCGTTCTCCGTGTAGTGGTCGTACAGCCGTCCTTGCAGGAGGAGCCGCCGCACCTCTGCGTCGGCATGGCCCAAGACGTAGGTGCTGCCTTGTGGTGCGGTGCTCATCGCGTTCCCGTCCTTTCCTGTAGAAGCGCCGGCTCCCTTGCTGGGAGAAGCCAGCCGACGACGATCGCCGCGCCGAGCGCGATGCCCGCGCACACCAGCGAGCTCACCCGCATCCCGTCCAGAAACGCGCGGTCAACGGCGGCGCGCACATGGTCGGCTTGCTGTGGGGGGAGACTCTGAATCACTGTGTGCGCCAGTGCCATCGAGTGGCGCATCGCGTCGGCGGGCAATCCCGTCAGTGCGGAAACCCCGAGGTGTCCCGAGTACACCGATGCGAAGATGCTGCCCGCGATGGCGACGCCGAGGGTACCGCCCAGTTCGCGTGTCGTGTCGTTGACGGCCGAACCCACGCCGGCCTTGTCGACCGGCAGCGATCCCATGATGGCCTCCGTAGCCGGCGAAAACGTCAGGCCGAGGCCGCCACCGAGCAACAGCATCTGCATGGCGATCTGGATGTACGGCGTGGCGGCGTCGGCGGTGGACGCCCAGGCCAGGCCGGCCGCGAATACGGCAAGACCGGCGGCGACGACGGCGGTGGTGCCGACGCGTTCGACCAGCCGGGGCCCCAGGATGCTGGCCAGCGCGATCGAGACGGCCACCGGTAACAGGCGCACGCCGGCCTGAAACGCGGTGTAGTCCTTGATGAATTGGAAGTACTGGGTGATGACGAAGATGAATCCGAACAGGGTGAGAAACCCTGCGGTCACCGCCAGGCTGCCGCCGGAGAATCGGGGGTTGAAAAACACCGTGACGTCCAGCATCGGATGGGTACTGCGCTGTTCCCAGCGCGCAAAGGTCGCTAGAAAGGTTGCGGCGAGGGCGAATCCGGCGACGGTCCGCCCGTCAGTCCACCCCCAGGTGGGCGCCTCGATGACTGTGTAGACCAGCATCGTGACTCCGGTCGCGGACAGGATGAGGCCGGGGACGTCAACGCGCGGCGCCGCGGGGTCACGCGAGGTGGGAACGAACAGCCTGGCGCCGACGATGGCCAAGGCCGCGATCGGAATGTTCACCATGAATATCGAGCCCCACCAGAAGTGTTCGAGCAACCATCCGCCGCTGATCGGCCCGACGGCGACTCCGACGCCGACCATCGCCGCCCATAGTCCGATCGCCTTGGCACGCGGTATCGGGTCGGTGAAGATGTTGGTGATCAGGCCCAGCGTGGTCGGGAAGATCACCGCCGCGCCCACACCCATGGCCGCGCGCGCCGCGATCAACGCGTCGGCCGAATTCATCTGTGCGGCAATCGCAGAAGTGATCGCGAACAGTGTGAGCCCGAAGTTGAGCCAGCCTCGCCTGCCGTAGCGGTCGGACAGGCTGCCCGCCGAGAGGAGCAGTCCGGACATCACGAGGGTGTAGGCATCGACGATCCATTGCAGTTGTGCGGTGTCCGCACCGAGTTCACGCGACAACGTGGGCAGCGCGACGTTGACGATGGTGGCGTCGACGCTGATGACGAAGACGCCAAGGCAGATGACGGAGAGCGCGGCAACGGGGTGATTGCGAAACGTCGGCTCAGTGCGCATGGACAAGACAGTAAATCCAATAGACAAAGTAATCAAGTAAGAGGTTGAAAAAATGTCTAACCCAGGTAGGGTGGCCTGGTGGCGTCGCGCAGGAACTACAACCAGAACTGCCCGATCGCGCGCGGCCTCGATGTGCTGGGCGAGCGGTGGACGCTGCTGATCCTGCGCGAACTCGTCGGCGGGGCCCGTCGCTACGGCGACCTGCGGGCCGAACTGCCCGGCATCGCGACCAATCTGCTTGCCGAGAGGCTCAAGGAGCTGCGGGAGGCCGGGCTCATCGAGCGGGCCGACCTGCCGGCCCCGATCGGCCGCACCGTCTACACGCTCAGCGACCTGGGTTGGCAGCGGGTGCTTCCCATCCTGCAGGGCCTCGCGTGGTTCGGCGTGGACCACCTGGACCCGATCGGCGATGGGCCGGTATCGCCGCTCAACGGTTTTCTGGCCGGGATACTGCTCGGCTTCAACTCCGGCGCCGCGAGGGACCTGGAGGCGACTTACCGCGTCGAGATCGACGGCCGCCGTTTCGAATTCGCCGTCACACAGGGCCGCCTGGGCGCGGCTCGTGGGGAGCCCGCGGTGACCTTCACGGCGGCCGCGGCGGATCTCGTCACCGCCCGGCTCGGGGCCGACGAAGCCAAGCGCAACGCCGCCCTGCGGCGAATCGAGTTCGACGGCGACGCCGCTGCCATCCGCGCACTGCGCACCGCGTTTGCGCTGTAGGCCTTGCGGGCGGAGACGACGCGGCCAGCCACTAGACTCTCGTGCGTGGCCGACCCCACTGAAAGCCCTGAACTCGAGATCTCCGAGGTGTCCGGAGCGCCGGCTCGACCGGTGCTGGTCGTGGACTTCGGCGCGCAGTACGCGCAGTTGATCGCCCGGCGCGTCCGCGAGGCGCGGGTGTTCTCCGAGGTCATCCCGCACACCGCCACGGTCGAGGACATCAAGGCCCGCGACCCGCTGGCGCTGGTGCTCTCGGGCGGCCCGGCCAGCGTCTATGCCGACGGCGCGCCCCAGCTCGACCCGGCGCTGTTCGATCTCGGGGTGCCGGTGTTCGGCATCTGTTATGGCTTTCAGGCGATGGCGCAGGCGCTGGGCGGGACAGTCGCCCACACCGGCACCAGCGAATACGGTCGCACCGAACTGAAAGTCCTTGGCGGCGAACTGCATTCGGGTCTACCGAGTGTGCAACCGGTGTGGATGAGCCACGGTGACGCGGTCACGGCCGCACCGGACGGGTTCGAGGTGGTGGCCAGCAGCTCCGGCGCTTCGGTGGCCGGCTTCGAAAACCGGGCCCGCCGCCTGGCCGGCGTGCAATACCACCCGGAAGTCATGCACAGCCCGCACGGGCAGCAGGTGCTCAGCCGATTCCTGCACGACTTCGCCGGTCTCGGCGCGGACTGGACGGCCGCCAACATCGCCGAGGTGCTGATCGAGCAGGTGCGCGCCCAGATCGGTGACGGCCGGGCGATCTGCGGTCTGTCGGGCGGGGTGGATTCCGCGGTGGCGGCCGCGCTGGTCCAGCGCGCCATCGGGGACCGGTTGACCTGTGTGTTCGTCGACCACGGCCTGCTGCGCGCCGGCGAGCGCGCGCAGGTCCAGCGCGACTTCGTCGCCGCCACCGGGGCCAACCTGGTCACCGTCGACGCGGCCGACACCTTCCTCTCCGCACTCGCGGGCGTGACCAATCCCGAAGGCAAGCGCAAGATCATCGGCCGCCAGTTCATCCGGGCCTTCGAGGGTGCGGTGCGGGATATCGTGGGGGACAACGATTCTGACGTGGAGTTCCTGGTGCAGGGCACGCTGTATCCGGACGTGGTGGAATCGGGCGGCGGCAGCGGGACCGCGAACATCAAGAGCCACCACAACGTCGGCGGCCTGCCCGACGACCTGAAGTTCACGCTCGTCGAGCCGCTGCGGCTGCTGTTCAAGGACGAGGTGCGCGCGGTTGGCCGCGAGCTGGGACTGCCGGAGGAAATCGTTGCGCGCCAACCCTTTCCGGGTCCGGGCCTGGGGATCCGGATCGTCGGGGAGGTCACCGCTGCCCGGTTGGACACGCTGCGGCGTGCGGACTCGATCGCCCGCGAGGAACTCACCGCGGCCGGCCTGGACGCCCTGATCTGGCAGTGCCCGGTGGTGCTGCTGGGCGACGTCCGCTCGGTCGGGGTGCAGGGCGACGGTCGCACCTACGGGCACCCGATCGTGCTGCGCCCGGTGTCCAGCGAGGACGCCATGACCGCGGACTGGACCCGGGCGCCCTACGAGGTGCTGGAGCGTATCTCGACCCGGATCACCAACGAGGTGGCCGAGGTCAACCGCGTGGTGCTGGACATCACCAGCAAACCGCCCGGCACCATCGAATGGGAGTAGGCGGCCCGGCCTAGTCGCCCGCGAAAATGCGGCCACATGGCACCCATCAGCCACACCAGTACCGATCGCATAACGCTGCCCCTTGCGTCGCTTGACGGTTGTCGGAGGGGGGTGTTTACTTCGAAATGTATCGAACATACATTCGAACGCACTTCCCCGAACGTGGTGTAGGAGGCTGTCATGACCGCGGCTTTTGCCTCCAGCCACCGCCAGGAAACCCGCGCTGAGCAGCTGGAATCGCTTCGCCGGCGGATGGCGAGCATCACCGGGAGGAAGGCCGGGCCCGCCGCCGCGCCCGCCGACGATCTGCTGCCGGACTCGGAGTCGCAGCTGGCCCTCCCGCCGTGGCTGGCCGACCTGCTGCCCGCGCCGGTGCCGCGGGGAACGGTCGCGGTGCTCTCGGGTGCCCGGTCGCTGTTGCTGAGCGTGGTGGCCGCCGTCACGGCGGCCGGTGGCAACGCCGCAATCGTGGGCCAGCCGGACATCGGGCTGCTGGCCGCCGCGGAGATGGGGGCGGATCTGAGCCGGCTCGCGGTGATACCGGATCCCGGCACCGATCCGGTGGAGGTGGCCGCGGTGCTCGTCGACGGCATGGACCTGGTGGTCCTGGGGCTGGGCGGGCGCCGGGTGCCGCCGACCCGGGCGCGGGCGGTGGTGGCCCGCGCCCGGAACAAGGGCTGCACCCTGTTGGTCACCGGCGGCGATTGGCAGGGGGCGCCGACGCGCCTTGCCGCCCGGGTCTGTGGGTACGAGATCACCGCCGAGGGCCGTCCTGGATTCGGCCGCATTGGCGGGGTGCGGCTGCAGGTCAGCGGGACGTGTGCGGGACGACGGGTGACGGCCCAGGCTCGAGCCGGGTAAAAACCGTGGTAAACCCTTCTGGTTCAAGGGTTTTGGCGATCTGGTGCATGGATTGGCCCGCGGTCGCGGCGGCGGCCGCCGCGGGTCTGTCCGCGACATCCCCGATCGCGGTCACGCTGGCCAACCGGGTGATCGCCTGTTCGTCGGCCGCCCGTGCGGCGGGAGTGCGGCGGGGGCTGCGGCGCCGGGAGGCGGCGGCGCGGTGCCCGCAACTGCACGTCACCGCCGCCGACGCGGACCGCGACGCCCGCTTCTTCGAGGCGGTGATCGCGGCGGTGGACGACCTGGTGCCCCGCGCCGAGGTGCTGCGGCCCGGCCTCCTGGTGTTGCCGGTGCGCGGGGCGGCCCGCTATTTCGGGTCCGAGGCCACCGCGGCCGAACGCCTGATCGACGCGGTGGCCGCCGCCGGCGCCGAGTGTCAGGCCGGGACCGCCGACCGGTTGTCCACCGCGGTCTTCGCGGCCCGGGCGGGCCGGATCGTCGAGCCGGGAGGCGACGCGAAATTTTTGTCGGTGCTGTCCATCCGCCAACTTGCCACCGAACCGAGCCTGTCCGGTGCCGGCCGCGAAGAACTGACGGACCTGTTGTGGCGGATGGGGATTCGCACCATCGGGCAGTTCGCCGCGCTGTCGCGCAGCGACGTGGCCTCCAGGTTCGGCGCCGACGGGGTGACCGCGCACCGGTTGGCCCGCGGCGAGCCCGAACGGCCGCCCTCCGGGCGGGAGCCGCCCGCCGAACTCGAGGCCGTGCTGGACTGCGATCCACCGATCGACCGGGTCGATGCCGCGGCGTTCGCCGGCCGCTCGTTGGCCGGTAGGCTGCATCAGGCGCTGATGGACGCCGGCGTGGGATGCACCCGGCTGGCCATCCACGCCGTCACCGCCAACGGCGAAGAACTGCACCGGGTGTGGCGGTGCGCCGAACCGTTGACCGAGGACGCCACCGCCGATCGGGTGCGCTGGCAGCTCGACGGATGGTTGAGCAGCCGCACCGCGCGCACTCCCCGTCCCACCGCCGCGGTGACGCTGTTGCGGCTTGCCGCAGTGGAGGTGGTCTCGGCCGAGGCGCTGCAGCTGCCGCTCTGGGGCGGCCTGGGCGAGGAGGACAGGCTGCGGGCCCGCCGCGCGCTGGTACGGGTGCAGGGCCTGCTCGGCCCGGAGGCGGTGCGGGTGCCGGTGCTGTCCGGCGGGCGCGGCCCGGCCGAGCGCATCACGCTGATCCCGCTCGGCGACGAGCCGGTGCCGCGGGCCGATCCCGATCTGCCGTGGCCCGGCCGGTTGCCCGAGCCGTCACCGGCGGTGCTGCTGGACGAACCGGTGGAACTGCTTGACGCCCAAGGGAATCCGATACGGGTGACCATCCGGGGGCTGTTCTCCGCCGACCCCGCGCGCATCGTCGCCCACGGCCGGGACGAACGGCTGTGCTGGTGGTCCGGGCCCTGGCCGGTCGACGAGCGGTGGTGGGATCCCGACCTGGGCAAGGGCCGCACCGCCCGCGCCCAGGTGTTGCTGGAGAGCGAGCGTGCGCTGCTGCTGTGCTATCGCCAGCGGCACTGGTACGTGGAGGGGAGTTACGAATAGTCTTGTTACCGAGCGTATTCGACGCGTCGCAACGCGTCGGGGGTGAGGTCCTTGAGCGAGGGATACCCGTCGACGGCCATGATCAGGTCCGCTTCGGCCAGCAGCGAGCGCAACACGTGCACGATGCCGTCGACACCACCGACCGCCAACCCGTAGGCGTACGGCCGGCCGATCCCAACGGCGGTCGCACCCAGGGCTAGCGCCTTGATGATGTCGGCGCCCCCGCGCACCCCCGAGTCGAACAGCACCGGTATCCCGTCGGCGGCCTCGAGGACCCCGGGCAGGCAATCTAGGCAGGGCAGCCCGCCGTTGGCTTGCCGTCCGCCATGGTTGGAGCAGTAAATGGCGTCCACGCCAAGGTCTTTGGCGCGGCGAACGTCGTCGGGATGGCAGATGCCCTTGACCATCAGCGGCAGGCTGGTCTCGGACCGCAGCCACTCCAGGTCCTCCCACCGGAACGGCCCACCGAAGATCGGCAGCTTACGCACCGCCGCCTCCGTGGCGTCTTCACCCCGGCTCAGCGTGGCGCGAAAAACCGGGTCGCTGGTGTAGTTGGCCAGGCACCCGCTGGGCACCTGCGGGTAGTTCCCGCCGCTCAGGTCGCGGGGACGCCAGCCGGTGACCCAGGTGTCCAGGGTGACGGCGATGCCCTTGAAGCCGACCGCCTCGGCCCGGTGCACCAGGCTGGCGGCCATCTTGCGGTTCGGGGGCGTGTACAGCTGGAAAAACGCCGGGGTATCACCGAGGTCGGCGGCGAGGTTTTCCATCGGGTCGGCCGACAGTGTTCCCACGAAAAACGGCACGCCGGTGCGGACCGAGGCACGCACACAGAGCATGTCCCCGTGGCCGTCGGGGTCGCACACCCCGATGACGCCGATGGGTGCCATGAAGATGGGAGACGGAAACCTGATGCCGAACAACTCGACGGACATATCGCGCTGCTCGGGGGCGATCCCCATGCGCGGATACAAGCCCCACCGCTTGAAGGCCTCGCAGTTGGCGCGCTGGGTGTGCTCGTCACCGGCGCCGCCGGCCACATAGCCCAGCACTTTCGGCGTCATCGCCGCCGCGGCCTTGGCCTCCAGCTCCTCGAACCTGATCGGATACTGCGGCTGATTGCCGTGCAGCGACTCCTCGTACAGCTCGTTTTGATACTCGGCGAAAGCCATAGTCGGGGCTTTACCCCCGGCTCCGCCCACCAAACGAGGCTCAGTACCGCCCGAAGACGGTGGCCACGTTGTGTCCGCCGAAGCCGAACGAGTTGTTGATGGCGTACTCGTAGTTGCCGGGGCGTGGTTTGCCGGCCACGACGTCCAGGTCGACTTCGGGGTCGAGGTTTTCCAGGTTGAGCGTGGGCGGGACGACCTGGTCGCGCAGGGCGAGCACGGTCAGGATGGATTCCACCGCGCCGACCGCGCCCACCGAGTGGCCCAGGGCGGCCTTGGGGGCGTAGACGGCGGCGTTGCCGCCGTGCGGGCCCAGGGCGTTGTTGATGGCCTGGGCCTCGGCGACGTCGCCGACGGAGGTGCCGGTGGCGTGGGCGTTGACGTGGTGAATGTCGGACGGGCTCAGGCCGGCGAGCTGGATGGCGCGGCTCATGGCGTGCCCGGCGCGTTCGCCGTTGGGGTCCGGGGCGACCATGTGGTAGCCGTCGGAGGTGATGCTGGCGCCCATGATGCGGGCCAAGATATTGGCGCCGCGAGCTTTGGCGTGTTCTTCGGTTTCGATGACCATCAGCGCGCCGGCCTCGCCGAACACGAAGCCGGTGCGGTCGCGGTCGAACGGGCGGCAGGCCCCCGCCGGGTCGTCGTTCTTGGTCGACATCACGATGCGCATCTGGGCGAACGCCGCGATCGCGACCGCCTCGATCCGGACCTCGACGCCACCGCAGATGGCCACATCGGCCTCGCCGAACACGATGTTGCGCCAGGCCTGCGCCACGCCCTCGGAACCCGACGCGCACGCCGACACCGGCGTGATCACCCCGGCCTTGGCGCGCCGCTCCAGGGCCACCGCGACGGCCGCGCCGTCGGGCATGTACTTCGACACCGCCAGCGGCGAGACCCCCGCGATGCCCCGGGCGCGCAAATCGTCATAACTGAACACGATCTGCTCGGCGGACCCCAGACCGGTGCCGATCGACACCATCAGGCGGTTGGGGTCGACCTCGGGGGAGCCGGCGTTCTCCCAGACCCGCCGGCTCAACACGGCCGACATACGCTGCAGATAGCCCATCCGGTGGCGTTCGGCGCGGGTCAGCGCGCCGTCGAAGTCCTCCAGCAGGTGCCCGCCGATGCGGACCGGCAGGTCGAACTCCTCGACGAAGGAATCCTCGAGTTTGCGGATACCACTTTGGCTGTCCAGCAGCAGCTTCCAGGTGCTCTCGGCGTCCGTGGCCAGCGCCGTCGTCATGGCCACGCCCGTGACGACCACGTTCGGCAACGTTTTCCCGGTAACCAACTCCGTCATGACTCGCAAAACCTTTCACTTGATGAGAGCCGATGACGCTGGACGTCGAGCCCCACTCCCCACCAAATCGTCAGATACAAACCTCCATTGTCCCAACATCGAAAAGTCGGGGCAACGAGACACGGCGAAAGCCGGATTCCCGGCCCAAAAACCCGCCATCAGCTGCTCGTTTTTCGTTGGACGGCGCGGCGGATCCGCCGCTAGCCGGCGCGCACCGCCTGCGCTCGCGCCATCAGCCCGCGACCGCCGGGCAGGGCGCCCACCACGGTGCGGGCCAGCCGGTCGCGCCCGCGGATGCCGTCGGTCCTGGCTCGCCCGGCGCGCAGATGCCGCCAGCCGAGCGCCGCCCAGGACGCAGCGACGGCGGCGTCGGTCACCCCGCCGCGGGCGCGGCGCCGGTCGACCACGGCCAGGCCGAGCGCGGTCGCGGAGTGCACGGCGTCGACCCAGACGCCGGCCGCCAGCACCTCGGGGCCGGGGTTGACTCCCGACAGCAGCGCCTGGGCCAGATGGCGGGCGCCCAGGATCCGGGTGACGACGAGCGCCTTGCGGTCGACCCGGACCCCGTGGATGTGGTCGAGCACCTCGGCGGGTGCGGCCACCAACACCGCGCCCCACCCGGCCCGGATCAGCTCGATCGCCCGAATCTTCATTCGGCGCCCCCTAATTGCCGCGCGAAAGGACCCACCCGGTCGATGAATCGATCGAAGAACGCCGCGGCGTCCACGTCAATCCCGATCAGCGCGTTGGGTTCTCGACGATCCGTCCAATCGGTCACCGTCATGGCGCGGGTCAGGGTCCCGGTCAGTTCGATGTCCACCGTCGCCGGGCGCGTCGTGACGAGGTCGGGGTCCAGCGCGACGGCGGCGGCCAACGGATCGTGCATGTGCGCCTGATACCCGTGGCCCAGTTGGTGATAGGCCTCCAGATAGAACCGCGTCGCGTCCTCGATCACCCGAATCAGCGGATTGGACGCGCGCGAACGGGTTCCGGGTTCGTCGTGTTCGCTCAGCCGCGTCGTCGTCGACTCCGCGGCCGCGGCCAGCCGCGCAAGGTGATCCGGCGTCAACGCGACCTTGCGGGTCAGGTCCAGGCCGCATAGGATCGGAAGTCGCTGTCGTCCACTGGTTTCGGGGCACCATGCCGCCAGCACCTCGGCAGCGGCCTCGGGATCGACGCTGATGTTCCACTCCGCCACCGCGGTGGTGTTACCCCGGTGGTCGTAGGACCCGCCCATGATCACCAGGCGGCGCAGCAGCGTCGGCAGCTCGGGCTCGGCGCGCAGCGCCAGCGCCAGGTTGGTCAACGGGCCCGTCGCCACCCCGATGAGCTCGCCGGGAAAGGCCCGCGCCGCGCGCACCCAGGCGCTGGCCGAGTCGTAGTCGGTGAGCCGACCCGATCCCGGCGGCAGGTCGGCATAGCCCAATCCCCTGGGGCCGTGGACTTTTGAGGGCAACCGCATGGGGCCGGTCAGGGTCTCCGGAGAACCCTGGGAGACCGGTATGCCGGTGCGCCGGCACAGCGCCAGCAGGCCCAGGTTGTTTTCGCAAACCTGTTCCACCCCAACGTTTCCCCCGGTCGAGGCGATGCCGGCCACGTCGGCGTCCGGGCTGGCGAACAGGTAGATCAGCGCCAGCGCATCGTCCACGCCGGTATCGACGTCAACGAAAACGGGCGCATTCATTGTCTCCAACATACCGGCGCTAGGCTGGCAAGATGCCAACGACGTCGGAGCCCCCCGAGGGGACTGATCTCACGCCGCACTTCGACGATGTGCAGGCCCACTACGACCTGTCGGACGACTTCTTCCGGCTATTCCTCGACCCCACCCAGACCTACAGCTGCGCGTACTTCGAACGCGACGACATGACGCTGGAAGAGGCCCAGATCGCCAAGATCGACCTCGCCCTCGGCAAACTCGGGCTGCAACCGGGCATGACGCTGCTCGACGTCGGCTGCGGTTGGGGCGCCACCATGATGCGGGCCCAGCAAAAGTACGACGTCAACGTCGTCGGCCTCACCCTGAGCCGCAACCAGGCCGACCACGTCGAACAGCTGATCGCCCAGTCCGGCAGCCCTCGTTCGGCACGGGTCCTGCTGCAGGGCTGGGAGCAGTTCGACGAGCCGGTCGACCGGATCGTCAGCATCGGCGCCTTCGAGCACTTCGGGCACGAGCGCTACGACGCGTTCTTCACCCTGATGCACGACCTGCTGCCCGACGAGGGGGCCATGCTGCTGCATACCATCACCGGGCTGCACCCGACGGAGATGGCCGAGCGTGGCATGCCCATCTCGTTCACGTTCGCCCGGTTCATCAAATTCATTGTCACCGAGATCTTTCCGGGCGGGCGGCTGCCGTCGATACCGATGGTCGAAGAGCGCGCGACCGCGAACGGCTTCACCGTGAGCCGCGTGCAGTCGCTGCAGCCGCACTACGCCAAGACGCTCGACATCTGGGCCGCCGCACTGCAAGCCCATAAGGACGAGGCCATCGCGCTGCAGTCCGAGGAAGTCTACGAGCGGTACATGAAATACCTGACCGGTTGCGCCGACGCATTCCGGATCGGATACACCGACGTCAACCAGTTCACGCTGCAGAAGTGACTACCAGTGCACCCCGGGCACCAGGCGGACCAGCCGCTTGACCGGACGGGGTGTCCGGATGCCGCGGGTGACGGCGCGCACGGGCCGGCTGGGCCTGCGCCGCGGAGTCCGCGGGGCTGGGCTCGGGGCCGGTTCGGCGGTCAGCCCGCGCGCCGCGGCCGAGTCGGGATAACCGAGGTAGAGCTGGTGCAGGACCCGCCGGGAAGTCCGCGGGGCGAAGTAGTTGCCGGCCTCGGCGAGCGTGCCCAGCGGGGTGTCGATGCGGGCCGGTTTGTCAACCAGGCCACGCACCACCATCGCCGCCGCGCGCTCGGGGCTGATCGCCGGCACCGGGTTGAGCCGGTGCGAGGGCGCGATCATGGGCGTGCGCACCAGCGGCATGTGGATGTTGGTGAAGGTGATGTGGTCGGAGAGCACCTCCGTGCCCACCACGTCGGAGAACGCGTCCAGCGCCGCCTTCGACGGCAGGTAGGAGCTGTACTTCGGGTTGCGTGCCTGCACACCGGCGCTCGACACGTTGACGACGTGGCCGAATCGGCGCTCACGCCAATGGGGTAGCAGCGCCAACACCATGCGCACCGCGCCGAAGTAGTTGACCGCCATCACCCGCTCGTAGTCGTGCAGCCGGTCGGTGGAGTTGACCACCGAGCGGCGGATCGACCGGCCGGCGTTGTTCACCAGGTAGTCGACGTGGTCGAAGCGGCCCAGGATGTCCTTGACGGTGTGTTCCACCGACGCGGAATCGGTGACGTCACAGGTAAAGGCATGGGCGGCACCACCATTGGCGCGGATCTCGGCGACCAGCGAATCCAGCGCCGCGCCGTTGCGGGCCAGCGCGAACACGGTGGCGCCCCGCTCGGCGATCGCGATGGCCGCCGCGCGGCCGATGCCGCTGGACGCCCCGGTGATGATGACGTGCCGGCCCCGCAACGGTTCCCGTGCATCGTCGCGGCGCGCGCGATCGGGATCGAGGTGCTCCGCCCAGTACCGCCACAGCATGGGCGCGTAGCCGGCGAACTCGGGAACCTCGATCCCGGTGCCCCGCAAGGCCTCTCGCGTCTTCTCGCTGACGAAGGTGGGCGCCAGGTCGACCACGTCCAGCACCTCGGCGGGGATGCCCAGCTGGGTGGCCGCCATGTTGCGCACCACCCTGGCGCGACCGCGCACCTTGAGCACCGGGGCGGCCACCGCGCGGGGGAGTGACCCGCGCAGCGGCGGCAGCCCGGCCGCCTTGGCCACGCCGCGGTAGATGCCGCGCAGGCCGATGGTCTTCTCGGCGGTCAGGTGGAACGTCTGCCTGTCGCGGCCGTCGGCGTGCATCAGGGCGACCAGCGCGTCGACGACGTAGTCCACCGGCACGATGTTGGTGCGGCCGGTGTCCGGCAACAAGATCGGGGTCAGCGACGGCAGCACCGCCAACTTGGCCAGCACCCCGAAGAAGTAGTACGGGCCGTCCACCTTGTCCATCTCGCCGGTGCGCGAATCGCCCACCACCACCGCCGGGCGATAGATGCGATGACGCAGGCCCGGCGCCGAGCGCACCAGCAGCTCGGCTTCGAACTTGGTCTGGTGATAGGGCGTCGGCAGCCGCTGGCCGACGTCGAAGTCGTCCTCCGTGTATTCGCCGGGGAAATCGCCGGCCACCGCGATCGACGACACATGGTGCAACGTCGCGTCCAACCGCTGCGCCAGCGCGATCACCGCGCGGGTGCCCTCGACGTTGCTGGCCCGCTGTTCGGGTTCACCGGCGGTGATGTCATAGATCGCCGCGCAGTGCACCACGTGATCGACCCGACCCAGCTCGGCGAGCACCTCGTCGCTCAGTTCCAGCTCCGGCAGCGCGCCGACCAGCGGTTTTACCCGCTCGCCCCAATCGGTCGCGAGCCGCTCGAAGCGGCCCAGCGACTGGCGCCGCACCAGCACCCACACCCGCGCGTCGGCGCGGGACTCCAGAAGACGAGACACGACGCGGCGACCAATAAACCCGGTACCGCCGGTAACGACATACCGCATGAAGACATCGTGGCGGCGGCGGCCGCGCACGTCAACCGCCGATGTCGCGCAGTGGCGACTAGTTGTGGAAGTCGCGGATCCCGTCCCAGTCCACCAGCGTCCAGCCGGTCAGTGGGTTACCGCTGATCACCACGCGACCCGTGTTGGGGATCGGGTGGCTGCTCATCAGGCTGTCCTTGGCGTTGCGCGCGTTCATCAGCGTCCACACCATGATCGAGTTGCGGTGCGAGAACACCACCGGGTTGCGGTGGCCGCTGTTGTAGATCTTGTTGATCGCCGCGGTGAACTGGTCGTTGAACTCCTTGCCGCTGATCGACCCGGGGATGCTGTTGGAGACGTCGCCGTTGATCCAGTCCACCGGCGCCACCATGTACGTCGACTTCGCCATCGACTCGGGCCTGCCGTTGAACCAGCCGGCGTTGATCTCCTGGATGCCGGGCAGCACCTCCACCTGCTTGCCGAGTTCGGCGGCCAGCGGGGCCGCGGTCTGCTGCGTCCGGGTCATGGTGGAGGCGTAAACGCTGTCGTAGTCCTTGCGGCCGAGTTGGTGCGCGAGCTGTTCGGCCTGTCCCTTGCCCTCGGGCGTCAGGCCGGGACCCGGCACCTCGGTGTCGATGACGCCGCTGGCGTTGGCCTCGGACTGGGCGTGCCGGATCAACGTCACCGTGATGGACCGCGCCTGCGGTGAACCGCCCCCGCAGCCGGCGACGATCATCGCGGCGGTGAGGGCGGCGAGCGCCACGGAGAACGTGCGGATCATGCTGCGCTTGGGCATGGGAGATAGCCTGCCCTGCCGACCGCTTCGGTGGGAAGGGTTTGCCATGGTTTGTTACCGCCCGGCGCCGTGCGGAGGGCCTTGATCATGCCCGCGCTTCGCCGGATGCCAGAGTGGACCGAGGATCCCTACCAACGATCAGGAGACTTCCATGGCGATTGATCCGAGTGCCGTCGGCGCGGTCACCGAACCCATGCAGTTCGAATGGACCGATCGGGACACGCTGCTCTACGCGCTCGGCGTCGGCGCCGGGATCGACGACCTGGCCTTCACCACCGAGAACAGCCACGACATCGACCAGCAGGTGCTGCCGACCTACGCGGTGATCTGCTGCCCGGCCTTCGGCGCGGCGGGCCTGGTCGGAAAGTTCAACTGGGCCATGCTGTTACACGGATCGCAGAGCATCCGGCTGCACGCTCCACTCCCCCCGGCGGGAAAGCTCTCGGTGGTGTCCGAGGTCGCCGACATCCAGGACAAGGGCGAGGGCAAGAACGCGATCCTGGTGCTGCGCGGCCGCGGCACCGAACCGGAGTCCGGGCAGCTGATCGCCGAGACGCTCACCACGCTGGTCATCCGGGGCGAGGGCGGCTTCGGGGGGATGCCGGGTCAGCGGCCGGTCGCCCCGGAATTCCCGGACCGCGAGCCCGACGCCCGGATCGCGCTGCCCACCCGCGAGGACCAGGCGCTGATCTACCGGCTCTCCGGCGACCGCAACCCGCTGCACAGCGACCCGTGGTTCGCCCGCGAGCTGGCCGGATTCCCCAAGCCGATCCTGCACGGGCTGTGCACCTACGGGGTATCGGGTCGCGCGCTGGTGTCCGAGCTCGGCGGGGGCGTCGCGGCCAACATCACCTCGATCGCCTCGCGGTTCACCTCGCCGGTGTTCCCCGGCGAGACGCTGACCACGCTGATCTGGCGCACCGAACCGGGCAAGGCGGTGTTTCGCACCGAGGCGTCCGGCGCGGAGGGTTCCGGCCCCCGCGTGGTGCTCGACGACGGCGCGGCGGAATACGTGTCTGCCTAGCGCGCCAGCTGGTCGGCCAGCCGGTCGGTGAATTCGGCGGCGCGCGCGGGACTGTCCAGCGCGAACAGCGCGGCGGTCGCCCGGTCGCCATCATCGCCGTGGCGCACCAGGATCGGCACGCCGTCGGTGCGCACCGCGTCGAACGCGTCCTCGTCGGTGATGTCGTCGCCGAGGTAGACCGGCGTGAGCGCCCCCGACCCGGCCTCGTGCAGGTGATCGATCACCCAGCGCAGCGTCTTGCCCTTGTCCCAGTCCAGGTCTGGGCGCAGCTCGATGACCTCGCGGCCCGTGGTGACCCGAAGCCCGTCGCGGCGGCCCGCGGCGCGCACCGCCGCCAGCGCCTCGCCGACGCGGTCGCGTGCGGCGTTGCGGTAGTGCACGGCGACCCCGAACCGCTTGTGCTCCACCACCACACCGTCGAGCCCGCCCAGCTCCTCGCGCAGGTGGGCCGCCGCCCGCTCGAGCACCGGGATCGCGGCGGCCGCGGCCTCGTTCTGGTGGTGGGTGCCGTCGGGGGCGGTCAGCTCGAAGCCGTGGCTGCCCGCGTACCAGATGCCCGGCACGCCAACGCGTTTCGCCACGTCGGCCAGGTCGCGGCCGGACAGCACCGCGACCGGGCACCGGGCGGCCAGCTTTTCCAGCGCCTCGGTGGCCCCGGCGACGGGCCGCGCCGCGTCCGGGTCGTCGACGATGTCGGAGAGCGTGCCGTCGAAGTCGAAGAACACGGCCGGGCGCCGGGAGGCCAGCCCATCGGCCAAGGCCTGCAACGCATCCGGCAGCTGCGACATCCGGCGGTCACCGGTGCGCACGGTGACCTCGCCGAGGTCGGCGACCACCGCGTCGGCCCCGGCCCCATCCAGCGCGTCGCGCCCGGCCGGGTCCAGGCCGATCACCAACGCGAACCCGGCGGCGCGGGCGGCCTCGACGCCCGCGGCGTCCCCCGCGACCACCACGCAGCGGCCGGGCCGCACCTGCAGCCGGTCGGCCGCGCGCACCGGGTCGTCGGCGGCGACGGCGACGCCCACCCCGATTTCGCGCAGCTGCGCGGCCAATGCCGAGCCGAGCGCGCTGCCGGCGCCGAACAGCACCGCGTCATGGCGGCGCGGATCGATGATGACCGGCATGAACCAACCCTCTCACGATAGCGACTATCGAACATACTTTCGATAGACTGCGGGTGTGGGCTGGTTCAACGGGCCGCCGAGTTGGGCGGAAATGGAGCGGGTGCTCGACAGCAAGCCGCGCCGCGCCGGTGAGCCGGCGGGGCTTCCCGAGGACGCCCCCCTGTCGCGCCGGCGCGCGACGTACCGCCCGCCGGATGACGGACGGACGTCCCGCTCGTCCGTCGCCTACGCCGAACTGCATGCGCATTCGGCGTTCAGCTTCCTGGACGGGGCGAGCACGCCCGAGGAGCTGGTCGAGGAGGCGGCCCGGCTTGACCTGCGCGCCCTGGCGCTCACCGATCACGACGGCCTGTACGGGGCGGTGCGGTTCGCCGAGGCGGCGGCCGAACTCGACATGCGCACCGTGTTCGGTGCCGAACTGTCGCTCGGCCCGGGCGCGCGCACCGAGGCGCCGGATCCGCCCGGCCCACACCTGCTGGTCCTGGCCCGCGGAACCGAGGGCTACCGGAGGTTGTCGCGGCAGCTGGCCGCCGCACACCTGGCCGGCGGCGAGAAGGGCAAGCCCCGTTACGATTTCGACGCACTGACCGAGGCCGCCGGCGGACACTGGCACATCCTGACGGGTTGCCGCAAAGGCCATGTACGCCAGGCGCTTTCCGAGGGTGGCCCGGCGGCGGCCGAGCGGGCGCTGGCCGACCTGGTGGACCGGTTCGGAGCCCAGCGGGTCAGCATCGAGCTCACCCATCACGGTCAACCCCTCGACGACGAACGCAACGCCGCGCTGGCCGCGCTGGCCCCGCGCTTCGGGGTGGGCGTCGTGGCCACCACCGGCGCGCATTTCGCGGGGCCGTCGCGGCGCCGGCTGGCCATGGCGATGGGCGCCATCCGGGCGCGGGAGTCCCTGGATTCGGCCGCCGGGTGGCTGGCCCCGCTGGGCGGTTCGCACCTGCGCTCCGGTGAGGAGATGGCCCGGCTGTTCGCGGATGTGCCTTGTGGGGGCCCCGACGTGGTGACCGCGGCCGCCGAGCTGGGCGAGCAGTGCGCGTTCGGGCTGGCGCTCATCGCACCGCAGCTGCCGCCGTTCGACGTGCCGGCCGGGCACACCGAGGACAGCTGGCTGCGGCAGCTGACCATGGCCGGGGCGCGCCGGCGCTACGGGTCGGCCGAGAACGCGCCGCGCGCCTACGCCCAGATCGAACACGAGCTCAAAGTCATTGCCCAGCTGACGTTTCCGGGCTACTTCCTGGTGGTGCACGACATCGCCCGGTTCTGCCGGGAGAACAACATCCTGTGCCAGGGCCGCGGATCGGCGGCCAACTCCGCGGTCTGTTACGCCCTCGGCGTCACCGCCGTCGACCCGGTGGCCAACGAGCTGCTGTTCGAGCGCTTCCTGTCGCCGGCCCGCGACGGGCCGCCCGACATCGACATGGACATCGAGTCCGATCAGCGCGAAAAGGTCATCCAGTACGTCTACGACAAATACGGCCGCGACTACGCCGCCCAGGTCGCCAACGTCATCACCTACCGGGGAAAGATCGCCGTGCGCGACATGGCCCGCGCCCTGGGCTTCTCGCAGGGCCAGCAGGACGCGTGGAGCAAGCAGATCAACCACTGGAACGGGCTTGCAGACTCCCCGGATGTCGAGGGCATCCCCGAGCCGGTGCTCGATCTGGCCAACCAGATCCGGAACCTGCCGCGGCACATGGGCATTCATTCCGGCGGCATGGTGATCTGCGACCGCCCGATCGCCGACGTGTGTCCGGTGGAATGGGCGCGCATGGAGAACCGCAGCGTTTTGCAGTGGGACAAAGACGACTGTGCGGCAATCGGATTGGTGAAGTTCGACCTGCTCGGGCTGGGGATGCTCTCGGCGCTGCACTACGCCATCGACCTGGTGGCCGAGCACAAGGGGATCGAGGTGGACCTGGCCCGCCTCGACCTGTCCGAGCCTGCCGTGTACGAGATGCTGGCCCGCGCCGATTCCGTCGGCGTGTTCCAGGTGGAGTCGCGCGCGCAGATGGCCACGCTGCCGCGGCTGAAGCCGCGGGTGTTCTACGACCTGGTGGTGGAGGTCGCGCTGATCCGTCCCGGCCCCATCCAGGGCGGGTCGGTGCATCCCTACATCCGGCGTCGCAACGGGCAGGCCCCGGTGGTCTACGACCACCCCTCCATGGAACCGGCACTGCGAAAGACGTTGGGAGTGCCGCTCTTTCAGGAGCAGCTGATGCAGCTCGCGGTCGACTGCGCCGGCTTCAGCGCGGCCGAGGCCGATCAGCTGCGCCGCGCCATGGGATCCAAGCGCTCGACCGAACGCATGCGACGGCTGCGCGGCCGGTTCTACGAGGGCATGCGCGCGCTGCACGGCGCGCCCGACGAGGTGATCGACCGCACCTACGAAAAGCTGGAGGCCTTTGCCAATTTCGGCTTCCCGGAAAGCCATGCGCTGAGCTTCGCGTCGCTGGTGTTCTACTCGTCGTGGTTCAAGCTGCACCACCCGGCGGCGTTCTGCGCGGCGCTGCTGCGCGCGCAGCCGATGGGGTTCTACTCGCCGCAGTCGCTGGTCGCCGATGCGCGCCGGCACGGCGTGACGGTGCATGGCCCGGACGTCAACGCCAGCCTGGCGCACGCCACGTTGGAGAACGCGGGCACCGAGGTCCGCCTCGGGTTGGGCGCCGTGCGCCACATCGGCGACGACCTCGCCGAGCGACTGGTCGAGGAACGAAAAGCCAACGGCCCGTTCGCTTCTCTGCTAGACCTGACCACCCGGCTGCAATTGAGCGTGCCGCAGACCGAGGCGCTGGCGACGGCCGGGGCGCTCGGCTGCTTTGCCATGTCGCGGCGCGAGGCGCTGTGGGCGGCCGGGGCGGCCGCCACCCAACGCCCGGACCGGCTGCCGGGCGTCGGCTCGTCGTCGCGCATCCCGGCGCTGCCCGGGATGAGCGAGCTGGAACTGGCCGCCGCCGACGTGTGGGCCACCGGCGTCTCCCCGGACAGCTATCCGACGCAGTTCCTGCGGGCCGACCTGGACGCGATGGGGGTGGTGCCCGCCGGGAAGCTGGGCTCGGTGCCCGACGGCGACCGGGTGCTGATCGCCGGCGCGGTCACCCATCGCCAGCGGCCCGGCACGGCGCAGGGGGTCACGTTCATCAACCTCGAGGACGAGACCGGGATGGTCAACGTGCTCTGCGCGCCGTGGGTGTGGGCGCGGCATCGCAAGCTGGCGAACTCGGCGCCGGCGCTGCTGGTGCGCGGGCAGGTCCAGAACGCCAGCGGCGCGATCACCGTCGTCGCCGAGCGGCTGGGCCGCATCACCCTGGCGGTCGGCTCCAAGTCCCGCGACTTCCGCTGATGGTCTTCGCGAGGCTGTAACTAGCAACGGGCTCACTCGAGAAACGCGTCGTGGAATACAGTTTCGCGGCCGTCGGTAGTCTCCACACATGACCCTCAACCTGTCCGTCGACGAACTCCTCACCACCACCCGCTCGGTCCGCAAGCGTCTCGACTTCGACAAGCCGGTGAGCCGCGACGTGCTCAGGGAATGCCTCGAACTGGCGCTGCAGGCGCCCACCGGTTCCAACTCGCAGGGCTGGCAGTGGGTGTTCGTCGAGGACGCGGACAAGAAGAAGGCGATCGCCGACGTCTACCTGGCCAACGCCCGCGGCTACCTCAGCGCTCCGGGGGCCGAGTACCCCGAGGGGGACACGCGGGGCCAGCGGATGGGCGCGGTCCGCGACTCCGCCACCTACCTCGCCGAGCACATGCACGAGGCGCCGGTGCTGTTGATCCCCTGCCTCGAGGGTCGCCCGGACAGGTCACCGTTGGGTGGGGTGTCGTTCTGGGCGTCGCTGTTCCCGGCGGTCTGGAGCTTCTGCCTGGCGCTGCGCTCGCGGGGACTGGGGTCCTGCTGGACGACGCTGCACCTGCTGCGCGACGGCGAGCAACAGGTCGCCGACATCCTGGGCATCCCGAACGACCGCTACAGCCAGGGCGGCCTGTTCCCGATCGCCTACACCAAGGGCACCGACTTCCGCCCGGCCAAGCGGCTGCCCGCCGACCAGGTCACGCACTGGGACGCGTGGTGACCAGCGGCCAGACTTCGACCACCCCGTGCGCGACCGCGCAGGGCGTCTGACTCACCCGCTCGATCGCCGCCTCGAGGTCATCGGCCTCCAAGACCGCGAACCCCGCGATCGGCAACGTCGAGCGGAGGAAGGGCCCCGGCTCGACCCGCACCCCCGCGTCGTCCGGATTGCGCACCTGGACGGGGTCCCCGGCTCGGCCGACGAGCGGCCCGGAGGCGCTGAGTTCGTCGTCGCGTGCGTGCGCGGCCTGTTTGCGGTCGTCTGTCAGCTGGTGGTATCCGGCCTCCTGGCCGTAACCGATCGTGATGAAGGTAGGCATATCACTGTTGACTCCCGCCGGTCGCGGAACTTACCGCTACCTAGCTGCCGGCGTAGCCGTGTTGCCGCCAGGCCTCGTAGACCGCAATCGCCGCGGCGTTGGACAGGTTCAGCGAGCGCCGGCCCGCCAGCATCGGGATGCGCACCTGCCCGGTGATGTGCGGGTCGGCCAGCGTCGCGGCGTCCAGCCCGGTGGGTTCGGGGCCGAACATCAACACATCGCCGGCCCGGTAGCGCACGTCGGCGAAAGACGTGGGCGCGTGCGCGGTGAAGGCGAACACCCGCTGCGGTGACAGCGCCGCCCAGGCCGCCGTCAGCGACGCGTGCACGGTGACCGACGCCAGGTCGTGGTAGTCCAGCCCGGCCCGCCGCAGCTTGGGTTCGGACAGGTCGAACCCCATCGGCTCGACCAGATGCAACTCGCAGCCCGTCGCCGCCGCCGTCCGGATGGCGTTGCCGGTATTGGGCGGGATCCGCGGCGCCAGGAACATCAGCTTGAACACAACGGGGATAATGGTCGCATGGTCGAGCAGAGCATCTGGATGCAGAAGGTCGCTGCCGATCCCGGGCATTCGCAGTGGTACATCGAGCGTTTCCGTGCGATGACCCGCGCCGGTGACGACCTGGCCGGCGAGGCCCGCTTCGTGGACGCGATGGCGCCGCGCGGCGCCCACATTCTGGACGCCGGCTGCGGCCCCGGCCGGCTGGGCGGATATCTGGCCACGGTGGGCCACCGGGTGGTCGGCGTCGACGTCGACCCGGCGCTGATCGAGGCGGCCGAACAGGACTACCCCGGCCCCCGCTGGCTGGTCGGCGACCTGGCCGAGCTGGACCTGCCGCCGCGCGGCATCGCCGAACCGTTCGACGTCATCGTCTCCGCCGGCAACGTCATGGCGTTCTTGGCGCCGAGCACCCGGATCCAGGTGCTGAGCCGGCTGCGCGCCCACATCGCCGACGACGGCCGCGCCGCGATCGGCTTCGGCGCCGGCCGCGACTACGAGTTCGACGTGTTCCTCAACGACGCCGTCGACGCGGGCTTCGCGCCCGACCTGCTGCTGTCCACCTGGGACATGCGCCCCTTCACCGACGACTCGGATTTCCTCGTCGCGCTGCTTCGGCCCGCCTAGGGTTTCGCGCGCTCCGGTGTTTGCCAGGGGCGGCCGCGCGGGCGCGGCGCCACCTTGGAGGGACCTGTCTGCTCAGTAACGATTCTGGTGGCCTGCGCCGCGGGCTGTCATACTCGTCGGATTGCCACACCTACACGCACACGCCTATCTGGCGCGGGGCGGGCGAATAAAGCAGGAAGTTTCAATGAGTTTCTCGTTACCTTCAGCGCTCAGCGTCAGCGCAGCGGCCGGTCGCGCGGCCGCGATGACGTGACCATGTTCACCCGCCCGACCAAACCGGCCGAGGCGGAAGTCGTGCAGCCCGCCCCGGTGGGCGCGCCCGCCGCGGCGCCGGCCAAGCGCCCGCCGTCCTGGTCGCTGAGCAACTGGCCGGTGGGCTGGAAGGTGCTGGCGATCGTCCTGGTCCCGCTAGTATTGGCGACGGTCTTCGGGGTGCTGCGCATCAACGGCGCCATGGCCAACGCGGCCGGCCTGCGGCTGGCCGCGACCCGCGCCGACGTCGTCCCCGTCATCACCAAATACATGTCCGCGCTCGACGTCGCGCTGCTGGCCAGCTCCACCGGACGCGACGTCGACGGCGCCAAGAAGAACTACGAGGCGCGCAAGTACGAACTGCAGTCCAGGCTGGACGACACCGACGTCAGCTCCGACGTCCGCTCCGGGGTGAACAACCTGCTCGACGGCGGCCAGATGCTGGTGAACAAGGCGGCCGACCCCGCCCTCGGTTTGCGGGAACGGGTCACCCTCTACGCGCCGATCCTGTTGACGGCCGAGGACGTCATCAACGCCTCGGTGCGCGTCGACGACGAGAAGATCCGCGCCCAGGCGCAGGGCCTGAGCCGGGCGGTGGGCGCGCGCGGCCAGATGACGATGCAGAAAATCCTGGTCACCCGCGGGGCCGACCTGCCCGAGCCGCAGCTGCGGACCTCGATGGCCACCCTGGCGGGCACCGAACCCTCGACGCTGTTCGGCATGAGCGAGGTGCTGGGGGCCGGCTCGCCGGAGGCCAAGGCGCTGCAACAGCAGATGGTGAACCGGATGGCGATCATGTCCGATCCGGCCAGCGTGCTGGTCGACAACGCCGACCTGCTGCGTTCGATCCAGACCACCGACGACATCGCCGACCAGGTCATCAAGAACGCCACCGCGTCGGTGACCAAGGCGGTGCACGCCCAGGCCGCCGAGCGACGCTCGGCCGCGATCACCGACACCGTCCTGGTGCTGGCCGCGATCGTGATCGCGTTGGCGGTCGTGCTGCTGGTGGCGCGCGCCCTGGTGCGGCCGCTGCGCATCCTGCGCGACGCCGCGCTCAAAGTCGCCCACACCGACCTCGAGGAGGAGATCGCCCGGGTGAAAGCCGGTGGGCCCGAACCGATTCCGAGCCCGCTGCCGGTGTACACCACCGAGGAGATCGGTCAGGTCGCGCACGCCGTCGACGAGCTGCACACCCAGGCCCTGCTGCTGGCCGGCGACGAGGCGCGGTTGCGGCTGCTGGTCAACGACATGTTCGAGACGATGTCGCGGCGCAGCCGCTCGCTGGTCGACCAGCAGCTGGCGCTCATCGACCGGCTGGAGCGCAACGAGGACAACCCCGACCGGCTGGACAGCCTGTTCCGGCTCGACCACCTGGCGGCGCGGCTGCGCCGCAACAGCGCCAACCTGCTGGTGCTTGCCGGCGCGCAGCTGGCCCGCGACCAGCGCGACCCGGTGACGCTGGCCACGGTCATCAACGCCGCGGTGTCCGAGGTCGAGGACTACCGCCGCGTCGAACTCGCCGGGCTGCCCGAATGCTCGCTGATCGGCGCGGCCGCCGGCGGCGCCATCCACCTGTTCGCCGAGCTGATCGACAACGCGCTGCGCTATTCGCCGCCGACCACCTCGGCCCGGATCTCGGCCTCACGCGGCGGCGACGGCGGCGTCGTGGTGCGGATCGCCGACTCCGGTCTGGGGATGAACGACACCGACCGGCGCATGGCCAACATGCGGCTGCAGGCCGGCGGTGACGTCAGCCCTGACAACGCCCGGCACATGGGTCTTTTCGTGGTCGGCCGGATCGCGGCCCGGCACGGCATCCGGGTGGGGCTGCGCGGCCCTGCCGCCAACGAGTCCGGCTCGGGCACCACCGCCGAGGTCTACCTGCCGCCGACGGTGCTCGCCAGGTCGGCCGTCGCCGAGTCGGCTGCGGCCCGGCACATCCGGGCGGTCTCCTCGCCGAGCGCCAAGCTCGCCAGCGCGACGGCCGCGCCCGCCGACGACGCCGCGCGGCCCGACGGCTCGCTCGAGCCCGCGTCGCGCACCGCCCCGGACGCGGCCGGGCCGTCGGTCACGCTGCTGCCGCGCCGCAACCCGGGTTCCAGCGGCATCACCGAAGTCCCCGCGCCGCCCGCCGAGCAGCCGCCCCGCCGCGAGCGCCGCGAGCTGGCGACCCCCTGGTGGGAGAACGCCCCGAAGGCGGCGCCGACACCGGAGCCGAAGCCCGAGCCGAAACCCATCCCCACCCCGGCGGCCGAACCCGCGCCGGCCCGGGCGGCGTCGGACACGTCGGCGTTCTTCGCGGCCCGCCCCCGGGAGGCCGACGGCCGCACGCAGACCCGCCAGGACAAGCCGGCCAGGCCCGCCCCGGTCGCCTCCCTCCCGTCGGCCCCCGAAGCACCGGCGGCGCCGGTCGACGACGACGTCATCTACCGGCGGATGCTCTCGGAGATGCTGGGTGACCCGCATGACCTGGTCAACAGCCCCGACCTGGATTGGCAGTCGGTCTGGGACCGGGGCTGGACGCTGGCGGCCGCGGCCGAGGACAAGCCCGTCGAGGCGCACACCACCGACCACGGGCTGCCGGTGCGCACCCCGGGTGCCCGGCTGGTGCCGGGCGGCGCCAACCGCGCCGACCAGGGCGAGCCGGCCGAACCCGACCAGCAGCGCAGCGGCGGATCCCCGTCGCACCGGGAGCCGCAGCACGCGGCCGTCACCCGCGACCCCGAGGCGGTGCGCGCCTCGTTCAGTAGCCATTTCGGCGGCGTGCGCACCGGACGCTCGCACGCCCGCGACACCGATCAAGGATCCGACGAATAATGACCTCCCCCGACAATCCCTCAGACCGGTCCCTGGACTGGCTGGTGACCAGGTTCGCCCGCGAGGTCCCCGGCGTCGCCCACGCGCTGCTGGTGTCCGTCGACGGGCTGCCCATCGCCGCCAGCGAGCATCTCCCGCGGGAACGCGCCGACCAGCTCGCCGCGGTGGCCTCCGGGCTGGCCAGCCTGGCCACCGGCGCCGCGCAACTGTTCGAGGGCGGGCAGGTGCTGCAGTCGGTGGTCGAGATGGCCAACGGCTACCTGCTGTTGATGCGGGTCGGGGACGGCTCGCACCTGGCGACGCTGGCCGTGACGTCGTGCGACATCGGTCAGATCGGCTACGAGATGGCCGTCCTCGTCGAACGGGTCGGGGGCGTGGTGCAATCCACCCGCCGGTCTGGCGTCTCGTGAGCCGCGATGGACACCCCCGAGACCTGGCCGGCGCACCGTAAGGGGAACCTGGTCCGCCCGTACACCCTGACGTCGGGACGGACCGACACCAACGTCGACCTCCCCCTGGAGGCGCCGATTCAGGCGCTGCAGGCCGGACTGGCGCACCGGTGGCCGCCCAACGACCCGCGGGGCAGAATCATCCAACTGTGCGTCGAGCACCCGTCGGTCGCGGAAATCTCGGCCCGCCTAGACCTGCCGCTCGGCGTCGCGCGCGTCCTGGTCGGAGATCTGGTGCTGTCCGGCTACCTTCGGGTGCACGAGACGTTGTCCGAGCGCTCGACCAGAGATGAGCGCTCCGAACTCATAGGAAGGACACTGCGTGGCTTACGCGCACTCTGAGGTGCAGCCCGACTCCGGCGCCCACGCGTCGACGAAGATCGTGATCGCCGGTGGCTTTGGGGCCGGCAAGACCACCTTCGTCGGGGCGGTGTCGGAGATCATGCCGCTGCGCACCGAGGCGATGCTCACCGACGCCTCGGCCGGCGTCGACGCGCTGGAGGCCACCCCGGACAAGCGGACCACCACCGTCGCGATGGACTTCGGGCGGATCACCCTGGCCGAAGATCTGGTGCTCTACCTGTTCGGCACGCCGGGGCAGCGCCGCTTCTGGTTCATGTGGGACGACCTGGTGCGCGGCGCGATCGGCGCGGTCGTGCTGGTGGACTGCCGGCGCCTGCAGGACAGCTTCGCCGCCGTGGACTTCTTCGAGCACCGCAACCTGCCGTTTCTGGTCGCGGTCAACGAGTTCGACGGCGCTCCCCGCTACCCGGTGGCCGAGGTGCGCGAGGCGCTGACCCTGCCGCCGCACATCCCGGTGATCACCGTCGACGCCAGGGACCGCCGCTCGGCGACCGACGCCCTGATCGCGGTCAGCGAATAC
Organism: Mycobacterium sp. NGS33; assembly: GCF_059812885.1. Classification (NCBI taxonomy): domain Bacteria; kingdom Bacillati; phylum Actinomycetota; class Actinomycetes; order Mycobacteriales; family Mycobacteriaceae; genus Mycobacterium; species Mycobacterium sp. NGS33. The sequence continues at coordinate 45,309 of NZ_JCALDN010000015.1, forward strand.
GCCCTGGCCAGCCTGTCGGCCAATTGACCGCCCCGTGGGTCGACCGGGAATTCGAGGGTCACGACTTCACTGACGACGACCTCAGCCGGCTGCAGACCGAGCGGGTCGTGTTCACCGAATGCAACTTCAGCGGCGCCAACCTGGCCGAGTCGAGACACCGCGGCTCGGCGTTTCGCAACTGCACGTTCCGGCGGACGTCGTTGTGGCACAGCACGTTCGCCCAGTGTTCGATGCTCGGGTCGGTGTTCGTGGAGTGCCGGCTGCGGCCGATCACGTTCGACGAGGTGGATTTCACGCTGGCCACGCTCGGCGGCATCGACCTGCGCGGTGTCGACCTGAGCGGCTGCCGGCTGCGGGAGGCCAGCCTGGTGGAGGCCGACCTGCGCAAGGCCGTGCTGCGCGGCGCGGACCTGCGCGGCGCGCGGACCGCCGGCGCCCGCCTGGACGACGCCGACCTGCGCGGCGCGGGGGCGGATCCCACGTTGTGGACGACGGCCTCGCTGGCCGGCGCCCGCGTCGACGTCGATCAGGCCGTGGCCTTCGCGCTCGCCCACGGGCTGCGGCTGGACGGCGGCTGAGCCCTCAGCGGGTCAGCCGGATGCGCCAGCGCACCAGCGCGGCGTAGCCGATCGTGAGGACCGCGAGCATGCCCATGTCGAACAGCCAGGCCCCCGGCGTGTGCTCGAAGTGGCTGTCCCGCGGGCTCTGCGGGCCGGGCGAGACCGTCCACAGGTCGACCGTCGACCCCTGCGCCGCGTACCCCCACCGGGAGGGCACCAGCCAGGACAGCTGGTCGAGGAAGATCCGGTGGGTGACCGGCACCATGCCGCCGGAGAGCACCATCTGCATCATCAGCGACACCACCAGCAGCGGCATGATCTGCTCGTGGGACCGCGCCAGCGCCGAGAGCAGCAGGCCCAGCGTGGCCGACGCCACGCACGTCGCCGCGACCCCGGCGAACAGTTCGAGGGTGGCGTTTCCCAGTAGCACCGCCGGTCGCGTCGGGGGCCCCTTGCCCAGCACCACGATCGCCGTGGCGATGGCCGCCTGGATGACGGCGAACGTGCAGAACACCGCGACCTTGGCCAGCAGGTAGGCGGTGCTCGACAGGCCGACCGCCTGTTCGCGCCGGAAGATCGGCCGCTCGCCGATCAGGTCGCGGATGGTCAGCGCGGTACCCATGAACGCCGCGGCCATGGTGAGCAGGGTCAGGATCATCCCGGCCTCGCCGGCCGATTCGCTCACCGGGTCGGCGTAACCGAATCCGACGCTGCCGGGAACGGTCAGCGACAGCGCGCCCATCACGAACGGCAGCACCGCCAGGAAGGTGAAGTAGGCGCGGTCGGAGACCACTAGCCGGACCTGGCGGCGGGCGATCGTGGAGAACTGGTGGGGCTTGCTGGTGTGCGCCGGGGTGCCCAGCTCGGCGGGCGCCTCGGTCCGGGTGGGCGGCGGCCTGTTCTGCGCGAGGAAGCGGCGGTTGGCCTCGTCGGGATCGGCGCCCACCTTGGCGAAGATGTGCGCCCAGTTGGTGGTCCCCATCGCCGCGCCGATCCGCCCGGGCGGACCCAGGTAGGCCGTCTTGCCGCCGGGCGCCATCAGCAACACCTGGTCGCAGACGTCGAGGTAGGTCAGCGAGTGGGTGACCACCAGCACGACGCGGCCGGCGTCGGCGAGCTGTCGCAGCATGGTCATGACCTGCAGATCCAGCGCGGGATCCAGCCCGGAGGTCGGCTCGTCGAGGATCAGCAGCGACGGCCCGGTCAGCAGTTCCAGGGCCACCGACGCGCGCTTGCGCTGCCCCCCGGACAGGGTGTCGACCCGGGTGTTCGCGTGCTCGGTCAGGCCCAGCTCGTCGAGGACCTGGGCGACCACCTGCTCGCGGTCGGCCTTGCTGGTGTCGGGCGGCAGGCGCAGCTCGGCGGCGTAGCCCAGCGCCTGGCTGACCGTGAGCTGGCGGTGCACGACGTCGTCCTGCGGGACCATCCCGATCCTGGTGCGCAGCGACGCGTACTCGGTGTGGATGTCGTGGCCCTCGAAGGTGACCGAGCCCGCCGACGGGGTGGCGTACCCGGCGATCAGCCGCGACAGCGTGGTCTTGCCCGCGCCCGACCCGCCGATCAGCGCGGTCAGGGTGCCCGGCCGGGCGACCAGCGAGATCCGCTCCAGCAGGCTCTTGCCGTCCACGCCGTAGTTGACCTCGCGCACCTCCAGGCCGCCGGCCCGCGACGCCGCCTCCTGGCGGCGGACCAGCACGCCGCCGTGGAAGACCAGGTCGACGTTGCCGATCGTCACCACGTCGCCGTCGGACAGCGCCGCCGACCCGACCTTGACGCCGTTGACGAAGGTGCCGTTGCTGCTGTTCGCGTCGCGGATTTCCGCGCCCGTCGGCGTCGGGGTCAGGTAGGCGTGGTGGCGCGAGGCCAGCACGTCGTGGACGACGATGTCGTTGTTGAGCGCGCGTCCGATCGAGGCGCCGCGCGCCGGCGGCGGTCGCCGGTCGGATTGCGGGCCAGGCACGCCGATCTGCGCGGTCGGGAAGTCCCCGGGGTAGGGCCCGGGCCGCGGCGCGGCGCCGCGCGGACCCGGCCGCCGGAAGGGCCGCGACGGGGGCGGGGCGAGCGGGCGCGGGGGAGCAACTTGCCGTCGGGGCGGGGCGGCCGCGGGCGGAAGCGACCCGACGCTGCCGGTGTGCTGACCCACCTCGAAGGTGATCCGGGGGCCGTCGGGCTTGCCGATGTTGATGGTCTGGCCGTCGTGGATGTCGACAACCGGCACCCGCTGGCCGTCGAGGTAGACCCCGTTCAGCGTGTTGTTGTCGACGGCGAGCCACCGGCCCTGGTCGAAGCGCAGCAGCACGTGCGCGCGGGCGATCAACGGGTGGGCCACGCGCAGGTCGGCGCGCAGATCGCTGCCGACGACCACGTCGCGGCCGGCGGCGAAGCTACCTTCTGATCGGTCAGCTCGAGCCGTCAGCACGGGCTGTGCAGATCGCGTCATCGCATCCAGGTTGGGGGTCGTGTGCGCGCGGCCCGGCCTCAGCGCTTCAGCCGGATGTGCCAGCGGACGAAGCCGGTGTAGCCGATCGACAGGGCCGCGAGCATGAGCATGTCGAACACAAAGATGTGCTTCGAGTGCTGCCAGATTGGGTCGTTGGTGGGGATCTGCTTGACCTTGACCAGCGACGGGAAGTCGATCGAGGAGGCGCCCGCGGCGTAGCCCCACCGGGCGGGCGTCAGCCACGCCATCTGCTCGAGGCCGATGCGCTGATACACCGGGATCATGCCGCTGGAGAACACCAGCTGCGACATGATCGAGACCACCAGCAGCGGCATGATCTGTTCGTTGGACTGCGCCACCGCCGAGAGCAGCAGGCCCAGCATGGCCGAGGCCACGCAGGTGCCCGCGACGGTGACGAACAGCGAGAACGTCGAGTTGCCGAAGAACTGGGGATGCGCCGTCGGCGCCCCCTTGCCCAGCCGCACGATGATGGTGGCGATCGCCGCCTGGCCGGTGGCGAAGACGCAGAACACCGCGATCTTGGCCAGCAGGTAGGCGGTGGTGGACAGGCCGACCGCCTGTTCGCGCCGGAAGATGGCCCGCTCGCCGATCAGGTCGCGGATGGTCAGCGCGGTGCCCATGAAGACGGCACCGATGTTCAGCAACACCATGATGTACTGCGGCTGGGTGGGCGCGGGACCCAGCGGGTCGGCCGGTCCGAGGCCGGGGTGGGGGCCCTTCACCGTCAGCGACAACGCGCCGATGAGGAACGGCAGGATCGCCAGGAAGATGGTGTAACCGCGGTCGGACACCACGAGTCGGACCTGGCGCCGGGCGATCGTGGACAGCTGCCGGAACAGGTCGGTCTGGGGTGGTTCGCCCAGATCCGCCGGGCTCTCCGGCGTCGGTGGCCGCGACGACTGCTGGTTGCGCTCCTTGAAGCGGCGGTTGGCCTCGTCCGGGTCGGCGCCCACCTTGGCGAAGATGTCGGCCCAGTTGCGGGTTCCCATAGCGGCCTCGACCTGATCCGGCGGCCCGCAGAACGCGGTCTTGCCGCCGGGCGCGACCAGCAGGATCTGATCGCACACGTCTAGGTAGGACACCGAGTGGGTCACCACCAGCACCACGCGGCCGGCGTCGGCCAGCTGGCGCAGCATCAGCATGACCTGGCGGTCCAGCGCCGGGTCCAGCCCCGACGTGGGCTCGTCCAGCAGCAGCAGCGACGGCTGGGTGAGCAGCTCGAGGGCGACCGAGGCGCGCTTGCGCTGGCCGCCGGAGAGCTTGTCGACCCGGGTGTCGGCGTGCTGGGTCATGTCGAGTTCCTCGAGCACCTGCGCGACGACGCGGGCCCGCTCCTCTTTGCTGGTGTCGGGCGGCAGGCGCAGCTCGGCAGCGTAGTTGAGGGCCTGGTTGACCGTGAGCTGGCGGTGCACGACGTCGTCCTGCGGGACCATCCCGATCCGGCTGCGCATCGAGGCGTACTCGGTGTGGATGTCGTGGCCCTCGAAGGTGACGTTGCCCGACGTCGGGCTGGTGTAGCCGACGATCAGCCGCGACAACGTGGTCTTGCCCGCGCCCGAACCGCCGATGATGGCGGTCAGCGTCCCGGGCCGCGCGGTCAGGGAGATGTGGTCGAGCAGCTGCTTGCCGTGGTCGACGGTGTAGCAGACGGAGTTGACCTCCAGGCCGCCGGAGCGGGTGGCCGCCTCGGTGCGCCGGACCAGGTTGTCGCCGGTGAACACCAGGTCGACGTTGCCGATGGTGACGACGTCGCCCTCGGTCAGCACCGCCGAGCCGACCCGGACGCCGTTGACGAACGTCCCGTTCACGCTGTGCGCGTCGCGGATCTCGGTGCCCAGCGGCGTCTGGATCAAGAAGGCGTGGTGGCGCGAAGCCAGCACGTCCTGGATGACGATGTCGTTGTCGGTGGCGCGGCCGATGGTCTGCGAGCCGGCCGGCTTCTGGATCGCGCCGGAGCGCGACGGCATCAGCGCCTGGAACATCTTGGTGGCCAGGTTCGCCACCTCGGGCGGCTTGGCGGAGGCAGGTGCCATCTGGGTGTGCGGGGACCCGACGGCGGGCATCTGCGCGATCGGCGGTGCGGCGTGCGGCGGGGGCGGTGCGCTGGGTGGGAACGCGGGCGGGCGCCCGCCACCGCCGTACATGGTGTGTCCCGGCGGGTGCTGGCGCTGCGCGGGCGCGGGCTGCGGGCGCCGCGGCGGCGCCGCCCAGTTGGGCGCCCGGCCGGGCGGGGGCGGGGGTGGGACCCCGACGGGCGGGGCCGGCTGCGCCGACCACGCCGCGGCCTGCGGCGGTGCCGCCACCGGGATGTTCATCGATTCGGTGCGGGGCGGACGTCCGGCCATGCCCTGGTGGCGGCCGACGTCGAAGGTCAGCAGCGGTCCGTCCGGGTTGCCGATGTTGAGGGCCTGCCCGTCGTGGATCTCGACCACCGGCACGCGCCGGCCATTGACGAAAGTTCCGTTGAGCGAACCGTTGTCGATGGCCAGCCACTTGCCCTGGTCGAAACGCAGCAGCAGGTGGGCGCGCGAAATCAGCGGGTGGGTGATACGCATGTCCGCTCGCAGATCGCGCCCGACTACTACATCGTGGCCCGCTGCGAAGGTGCGTTCCGATCCTTCGTGATGGACGGTTAGCGCTGGCGGGGCTGGTGCTGACATCGCCACAACTGTAGCTTGCGCCCCTGTGGATTACCGGGGAGCGCCCGCGACCACATCGGGCGCGCCGGTGACCACGCAATGCGTCCGGGTGTAGATCGTGGGCATGCACTGATTGCAGTGCGTGCAGGCCGAATGCACGTGGTGTCCGGCGCCATCAGCGGCGATCCGGTTGATCAGATCCGGCTCGGCCAGCAGCGCGCGGGCCATGGCGACGAACTCGAATCCCTCCGCCATCGCCAGGTCCATCGTCTCGCGGTTGGTGATGCCGCCGAGCAGGATCAGCGGCATCTTCAGCTCGTTGCGGAACAGCTTGGCGTCGCGCAACAGATAGGCCTCGCGGTAGGGGTACTCGCGCAGGAATTTCTTGCCCGTCATGCGCATGCCCCAGCTCAGCGGCGGCTTGAACGCCCCGGCGAACTCCTTGAGGGGCGCGTCGCCGCGGAACAGGTACATCGGGTTGACCAGCGAGCTGCCGGCGGTGAGTTCGATGGCGTCCAGCCCGCCGTCCTCCTCGAGCCACTTGGCGGTGGTCAGCGACTCCTCGGTGCTGATGCCGCCGCGGACCCCGTCGGCCATGTTCAGCTTGGCCGTCACCGCGATGGGCGTGCCCTCCTTTTCCACCGCCCGCCGAACGGCCATCACCATGCCGCGGGCGACCTTGGCCCGGTTTTCCAGCGATCCGCCGAACTCGTCGTCGCGGCGGTTGATCAGCGGGGACAGAAACGAGCTCGCCAAATAGTTGTGGCCCAGGTGGATTTCGACGGCATCGAAGCCGGCCTCGATGGCCAGGCGGGCGGCGTTGGCGTGCCCGGCGATGACGTCGTCGATGTCCGCCCGCGTCGCCTTCTTGGCGAATCGCATCCCGATCGGGTTGAAGAACCGGACCGGCGCCAGGGCCTTGGCCTTGTTGGACTTGGCGTTGGCCACCGGGCCGGCGTGGCCGATCTGCGCGCTGACCGCCGCGCCCTCGGCGTGGATCGCGTCGGTGAGCCGGCGGAACCCGGGCACGGCCTCCGGCCGCATCCAGATGCCGTTGCCCTCGGTGCGCCCGCCGGGGGAGACGGCGCAGTAGGCGACCGTCGTCATGCCGACCCCACCGGCGGCGGGCAGCCGGTGGTATTCGATGAGGTCGTCGGTCACCAGCGCCTCGGGCGTGCGCGCCTCGAAGGTGGCGGACTTGATGGTGCGGTTACGCAGCGTTATCGGCCCGAGTTTCGCGGGGCTCAACACGTCCGGCGGGGTAGACATACCCGGAGCCTAATGGCGATCGCGAGCGCGGCGAAGCCGGGCGCGGCGGGTCGCCATCGTCGATGTCTGCCGGCGATCGCGAGCGCGGCGAAGCCGGGCGCGGCGGGTCGCCATCGTCGATGTCTGCCAGACTGTCAGCGTGGGAGCAATCACGCTGGACGGCAAGGCCACCCGCGACGAGATCTTCGTCGACCTCAAACAGCGGGTGGCCGCGTTGACCGCGTCGGGCCGCACCCCCGGGCTGGGCACCATCCTGGTGGGCGACGACCCCGGGTCTCAGGCGTACGTGCGGGGCAAGCACGCCGACTGCGCGAAGGTCGGCATCACCTCGATCCGCCGCGACCTGCCCGCCGACATCAGCACCGAGGCGCTCAACGAGACCATCGACGAACTCAACGCCAACCCCGAGTGCACCGGTTACATCGTGCAGCTGCCGCTGCCCAAGCACCTGGACGAGAACGCGGCGCTGGAGCGGGTCGACCCGAACAAGGACGCCGACGGCCTGCACCCCACTAACCTGGGCCGGCTGGTGCTCAACAACCCCGCGCCGCTGCCGTGCACCCCGCGCGGCATCGTGCATCTGTTGCGCCGCTACGACGTTGAGATCGCCGGGGCGCACGTGGTCGTCATCGGCCGCGGTGTCACCGTCGGCCGGCCGCTCGGCCTGCTGCTGACCCGTCGCTCCGAGAACGCCACGGTGACGTTGTGCCACACCGGAACTCGCGACCTGCCGGCTCTGACCAGGCAGGCCGACGTCATCGTCGCCGCCGTCGGGGTGCCGCACATGGTGACCGCCGACATGGTGCGTCCCGGCGCGGCGGTGCTCGACGTCGGTGTCAGCCGGGTGGACGGCAAGCTCGCCGGCGACGTGCACCCAGACGTGTGGGAGGTGGCCGGCCACGTCTCACCGAATCCCGGCGGGGTGGGCCCGCTGACCCGTGCGTTCCTGCTGACCAACGTCGTCGAACTGGCCGAGCGGGGATGACCGCGCGGACCGTGTTGCGGGCCCAGTGGCCAATTCTGTTGGTGGGCTTGATCTTCGCGACGGCGCTGGCCCTGGTGGGGGCCAACTTCTGGCGCCGCGGTTCGTTGCTGATCGGCATCGGTGTCGGCGTGGCCGCGCTGCTGCGCTTGCTGTTGTCCGAGGACCGGGCCGGCCTTCTGGTGGTGCGCGGCAAGGGAACCGACTTCATCACCACCGCGGCGGTGGGGGCGGCGATGTTCTATATCGCCTGGACCATCGACCCGCTGGGCACCCGCTAGTACCTGGGCCTAGTACCTGGGCAGCGCCGGAACCTGCCCGGGCATCGCCGCCATTCCCGGGACCTGTCCGGCCATCCCGGGAATCTGTCCCGCCATCCCGGGAACCTGTCCCGGCATTCCGGGGATCTGTCCGGTCATCCCGGGGATCTGGCCCGGCATGCCCGGAACCTGCGGCATGGCGCCGGACAGGTTGCCGTTGGCGATGTTTGCCATCTCCTGGGGGCAGTAGGTCTGGATCGCGATCGTGGTGAACACGCGTGCCATCGTGGGTGACATGCCGCGGCCGGCGACGCTGGATGCGGCGGCCGCGAAATTGCCGCCCGGCTGTGACAGCATCGGGCAGATCGACTCGCCGACGGACATCGCGTTTCCTGGCTCACCGAAGTCGATGCCGGCGTGGTTGAGCGCGTCGATGAAGTCGTCGCCGTTTCCTTCTGCCCCGGCCGGCGCCGCGAACGCCGAGGCCACGGTCAGCAGGCCGGCGGCCGCAGCCAGCAGGCGGATGGTGAAGGGCTGATGACGAAAAACCCAAATCCATTGATGAGTTCGTGCAAGTGCCTTCACGCAGCCTCCCCGTCCGCCATGGAGTGCGCCTGAGGCACTCGAATCACGCTTACGAACTCTGAGCTATCACTGTCACGTTTGCGACACGGTGGGGTAAAGGTTCGCACAATAAGCGTTTCGTGTGGTCGCGGCCGGCGCGGCATCGGTTATTACGCGGCCGGATTGCGCAAGGCCGCTGGGCATATCGACGCCACACTGTGACGTAACACGGGCGGTGGCACCGGACTTCCGGGCGGCCGATGAACCAGAATCCGCCCCATGACGACCCGCCCACCCCACCACGAGATCTCGCGTCAGACGTTTCTTCGCGGCGCCGTCGGAATGTTGGCGACGGGAGCGGTGTTCGGCACCGCCCCGGCGGCCGCGGACCCCACTGGCTGGAGCGGCCTGGCCTCCTCGATCGGCGGCAGTGTGCTGTTGCCGGCCAGTGGCGCCCAATTCTCCACCGGCAAGCAGGTTTTCAACTCGTTCTACAACGGCTCCAATCCCGCTGCAGTAGTGCGTGTTTCGTCGCAGGCCGACGTGCAAAAGGCCGTCGCGTTCGCGAAGACTAACAATCTCAAGATCGCGCCGCGCGGCGGCGGTCATTCGTACGTCGGTGCGTCGAGCGCCAACGGCACCATGGTGCTCGATCTGCGCGGCCTGCCCGGCGGGGCGAACTTCGACGGCAACAACGTCACGGTGACCCCGGCGACCAATCTGTATGCGGTACACCAGGCCCTGGCCGGCGCCGGCCGCGCCGTTCCCGTCGGCACCTGCCCCACCGTCGGCATGGCCGGGCTCGCGCTGGGCGGCGGGGTGGGCGCCGACGCCCGGCGTGCCGGACTCACCTGCGATGCGCTGCAGTCGGCGACGGTGGTGTTGCCCAGCGGCGACGTGGTGACCGCGTCGGCCAACGACAACCCGGATCTGTTCTGGGCCTTGCGCGGTGGCGGCGGCGGCAACTTCGGGGTGACGACGTCGATGACCTTCGCGACCTTCGCCACCGCGGACAGCGACCTGGTCCGGCTGGACTTCCCGCCGTCGTCGGCGGTGCAGGTGCTCACCGGCTGGCAGTCGTGGCTCGCGGGCGCCGACCGGAACACCTGGGGGATGGTCGATCTGTCGGTGGGTTCGGCGCAGGCGAATTGCCATGTGCTGGCGACGTCCCCGGCCGGGAGTGGCTCCGGTGTGGCCGACGCCCTCAAATCGGCGGTGGGACTGGCGCCCAGCGCCGTGACGAACAAGACGCTGAGCCACATGGACCTGGTGACCTATCTGGCCGGTGGCAGCGCGACCAGCCCGGCGCGCGGTTTCGTGGCCGGTCCGGACGTTATCGGGCCGATGACTTCTGCTGCGGCCCATGCCATTGCGACCGCGGCGGGGCACTGGCCGGCGTCGGGCGCGGGGCAGGCTTCGGTGCTGATCGATCCGCTGGGCGGCGCGGTCGCCGACGTCGCCCCGGGCGACACCGCGTTCCCGTGGCGCAATCAGTCCGCGGTGGTGCAGTGGTACGTCGAGCCCGCCGCCAACCAGCTCTCCGCCGCCAGCACCTGGCTGGGTGCGGCGCACCAAGCGGTACAACAGTTCTCGGTCGGCGGCTACGTCAACTACCTGGAGGCCAATACCGCGCCCGCGCGCTACTACGGTCCGAATCTGTCGCTCCTGACGACCGTCCGGCAGAAGTACGACCCCACCCGGCTGATGTTCTCGGGTCTGGATTTCTAGCGAAAAAACTTGCGCCACTTCAGTTTCAGGAGTAACACCGGCGCGTTTTTTGTCGGTGGGTGTGGCTAGTTTGGCGGTGTGACTGATCAGCAGGATATCGACGCGGCGTTCGACGCGCTCGATGCCGCCTGGGATCGAGTCTGCGCGCTCAACGTCGAGGCGCTGAATCCGCGCCAACAGCTGGCGGTACTGCAGCGGTGCGAAAAGCAGCGCCGGCGCATCCCCGCCGTCGAGCATCCGGTGATCAATTCCCTTGCCCGCCAGGCGCCGTCTGTCGAGCTCGGCGGCACGGTGGTGCATGCGATCGCCGAGGCCACCCTGATCAGCCGCACCGAAGCCTCCCGGCGCCTCAAGGAGGCACGCGATCTGGGCCCACGCCACGGCCTGACCGGCGAACCGATCCCACCCGCGCTGCCGGCCACCGCCGCCGCCCAACGCGCCGGTGCGCTGGGGCCCGGCCAGGTGAGCGTGATCCGCAAGTTCTGCCACGCCCTGCCCGGCTGGATCGACATGCCCACCCGCGAGCACGCCGAAGCGCGATTGGCCCAGGAGGGCAGCCGGTTTCGCCCCGAACAACTGGCCGCGCTGGCCACCACCCTGGCCGACTGCCTCAACCCCGACGGGACTTTCACCGACGAGGACCGGGCGCGGGCGCGCGGGCTGACGCTGGGCAACCAGCAGGCCGACGGCATGTCGGCGCTGCGCGGCTGGCTCACCCCCGAAGCTCGCGCCACCCTGGAAGCCGTGTTGGCCAAACTCGCCGCCCCCGGCATGTGCAACCCCCTCGACGACGTCCCGTGCATCGACGGCGCACCTTCCCAGGAAGCCATCGAACGCGACCCGCGCTCGGCGGCCCAGCGTAATCACGACGGACTCAACGCCGCACTGCGGGCGCTGCTGGCCTCCGGAAAGCTGGGTCAGCACAACGGGTTACCGGCCTCGATTGTGGTCACCACCACGCTGGCCGAGCTGGAGGCGGCCGCCGGGCGCGGCCTGACCGGCGGGGGCACCATCTTGCCGATGAGCGACGTCATCCGCCTGGCCCGCCACGCCCACCACTACCTGGCGATCTTCGACAAGGGCAAGGCGCTGGCGCTCTATCACACCAAACGCCTGGCCTCACCCGGGCAGCGAATAGTCTTGTACGCCAAGGACCGCGGCTGCTCACACCCGGGCTGCACCGTGCCCGGCTACTACTGCGAAGTCCACCACGTCACCGACTACGCCGCCTGCCACACCACCGACGGCAACGACCTCACCTTCGCCTGCGGCCCCCATCACCGCCTGCTCAAACCCGGCGGCTGGATGACCCGCAAAACCGCCCGCGGCGACACCGAATGGAAACCACCGCCCGAACTCGACCGGGGCCAACCGCGCACCAACACCTTCCACCACCCCGAGAAACTGCTGCGACATGAGGATGACGACGGGTGGTAACCGGGGCGCGCCAATGGAAGCTAGGCGTCTGAGAAGTCGGGCACCGTGATCGCGCCGTCGTCGGCTAACGGGAACCCGGGGTTGTAGGCGACCTCCCACACGTGACCGTCGAGATCGCGGAATGCGCCCGCATACCCGCCATAGAAGGTCTCGCGAGCCACGCGTGCGATCGTCGCTCCGGCATCGTCTGCGGTGGCGAGGATCTCGTCCACCTCGGCGCGCGAGCGCACATTGTGCGCCAAGGCGACACCGCCGAAGCCGTCATCGCCCTGGTCGGCGATGCCGAGGTCGGCCGCGAGCTTTTCGCGGGCCCACAGGCTCACCGCGAGACCGCCGGCCTGGAAGAAGACCGTTTCCTGCACTACTTGACCGCGCCAGCCAAGGCGTTCATAGAAGTGATGCGCGCGATCCAGATCGGCAACTCCCAAGGTGATCAGACTCAGTCGTTGCTCCATGCTCACCCGGCCAGCGTCGCCCGGGTGCACACGGTGACGTAGGGCAGCGCAAGGCCGGTCGAATTCGCCAGCGCCGGATGGGTGGTCAGCAATTCGCGCACCTGATCGAGGGTCCTGGTGCGGACCTCGGTCGGTGAGGTGATGCAGTAGCTGCGGGACGCCACCAGGTCGATCAACGCTTGCGGCGTAAGGTAACTCGTCCACTCCACCTGATGATGTGCCAGGTCGGTGAACGGCTCGGGCAGCGTCACCTGGGTGCGGCCGTCACCATCGCTGCCGATGATCTGGCCCAGTTCGCGCACCCAGCCGAGGCGTTCGTCACGGGTGTTCCACACCAGACCCAGTCGCCCGCCGGGCCGCAGCACCCGGGCCACCTCGGGCACCGCGCGCTCGGGGTCCACCCAGTGCCAGGCCTGCGCCACCAGCACCACGTCAACGCTGTTGTCCTCCAACGGAATCTCTTCCGCCGTGCCCAGCAGGGCCCGGGTCTCCGGCAGCGAGGTGCGCAACACCTCGAGCATGTCCGGGATCGGGTCGACCGCCACCACATCCAGGCCGCGCTCCACCAGCCGGGTGGTGAGCTTCCCGGTGCCGGCACCGAGGTCGAGCACCTGACGCGCCCCGACCGGCAACAGCCAGTCGATCGCTTCCGGGGGATAGGAGGGGCGGCCACGCTCATAGGCCGCGGCCGCCGAGCCGAACGAGAGGGAGCGGTCGTGCCGCGAGCGCGTCACCGTTGCGACGTGCCTTCCCCATCGCCCGCCAACACCAGTGTCTGACGGATCAATTCGCCGACGGCATCGGTTTCCACCAGGAAGCCGTCGTGCCCGCACAGCGAGTCCACGACCCGCAGGTCGGTGCAGCCGGGCAGCTGCTCGGCCAGCTCCTGCTGCAGGCGCAGCGGGTACAGCCGGTCGGAGGTGATGCCGCCGACCACCACCGGAACCGGGCAGCCGCCCAACGCTTTACGCACGCCGCCGCGGTTGCGGCCGACGTCGTGACTGTTCAGCGCCTCCGTCAGCACCACGTAGCTGCCGGCGTCGAAACGCTCCAGCAGCTTGTCGCCCTGATATTCCAGGTAGCTCTGCACCGCATAGCGGCCGCCGTTGGTCGGATCCTCGTCGTTCTGCCCGTGGTTGGCGAACCTGGTGTCGAGCTCGACCTCACCGCGATAGGTCAAGTGCGCGAAGCGGCGGGCGATGGCCAGCCCGGCGTCGGGGGCGAGCCCGGTGTCGTGGTAATCGCCGCCCTGCCAGTTCGGGTCGGCCTTGATCGCGGCGATCTGGGTGGACTGGGTGCCGATCTGATCGGCGGTGGCACGCGCACCCACCGCCAGCAGCAGCCCGGCCCTGACCCGGCTCGGGTGACCGACGATCCACTCCAAAGCCCTTGCGCCACCCATGGATCCACCGACCACGGCGGCGACCCGTTCGATTCCGAGCGCGGTCAGGGCGGCGATATCGGCCTCAACCTGGTCGCGGATCGAAATGCGGGGAAAACGTGAGCCCCAAGGCTTTCCGTCCCGTTTCCGGGAACTGGGGCCGGTGGACCCGCGGCAACCGCCCAGCACGTTGGTGGCCAGCGCGCACCAGCGGTCGGTGTCGATCGGCGCGCCCGGCCCCACCATCCCGTCCCACCAGCCGGCGGTGGGATGTCCGGGGCCGGCGGGCCCGGTGATGTGCGAGTCGCCGGTCAGCGCGTGCAGCACCACCACCACGTTGTCCCGCGTCGGCGACAACTCGCCCCAGCGCTGGATGGCGATGTGCACGTCGTCGATGACCGCGCCGCCCTCGGTGGTCAGCGCGCCGATGTGGACGAATCCGATCTCGCCCTCGTCGGGCAGCGTTTGGGTCGGCACGTCGGAGATGGTCATGGCCGGATCCCTAGAACGCCGCCACGGCTTGCGGATCGGCGCCCGACGCCCCGGCGGTCGCACCGAATTTGGCTGCCGCGGCGAAGCCGAGCTCCAGATCGGCCAGGATGTCGTCGATGCCCTCGATGCCGACGGCCAGGCGCACCAGGCCGGGGCTGACCCCGGTGCTCAGCTGCTCCTGCGGGCTCAACTGCGCGTGCGTGGTGGACGCCGGGTGGATCACCAGCGAGCGCACGTCGCCGATGTTGGCCACGTGGCTGTGCAGCTTCAGCGCGTTCACGAACGCCTTGCCGGCCTCGACGCCGCCGGCCAGCTCGAAGGCGAGCACCGCACCGGTTCCCTTGGGCGCCAACTTCTTCGCCCGCTCATGCCAGGGCGAGTCGGGCAGGCCCGCGTAGTTCACCGACAGCACGCCCTCGTGGCCGGCCAGGTACTCGGCGACGCGCTGCGCGTTGGCGACGTGGCGGTCCATGCGCAGGCTCAGCGTTTCGATGCCCTGGGCGACCAGGAACGCGTTGAACGGTGACGCGGCCGACCCCAGGTCGCGCAGCAGCTGCACGCGCGCCTTGAGCGCGTACGCCGGCGGACCGAGCTCGGCGAACACGACGCCGTGGTAGCTCGGGTCGGGGGTGGTGAATCCCGGGAAGCGGCCCTGCGTCCAGTCGAAGGTGCCGCCGTCGACGATGACGCCGGCGATCGCCGAGCCGTGGCCGCCGAGGTACTTGGTGGCCGAGTGCACGACGATGTCGGCGCCGTGGGAGAACGGCTGAATCAGGTAGGGCGTGGCGATCGTGTTGTCGACGATCAGCGGCACGCCGTTGCCGTGCGCCACCGCGGCGACACCCGGGATGTCGAGGATGTCGATCTGCGGGTTGGAAATCGTCTCGGCGAAGAACGCCTTGGTGTTCGGCCGGACCGCGGCCTGCCACGAATCCAGGTCGTCGGGGTCCTCCACGAAGGTGACCTCGATGCCGAGCTTGGCCAGCGAGTAGTGGAACAGGTTGTACGTCCCGCCGTAGAGGCGCGGACTCGACACGATGTGATCTCCGGCACTCGCCAGGTTCAATATGGCGAAAGTCTCAGCGGCCTGACCGGAGCTCAGGAACAGCGCCGCCACCCCACCCTCGAGCGCGGCGACGCGCTGTTCGACGACGTCGGTGGTCGGGTTGCCGATCCGGGTGTAGATGTTGCCCGGCACTTCCAGCCCGAACAGGGCGGCGGCGTGCGTGGTGTCGTCGAAGGTGTACGACGTGGTCTGGTAGATCGGCAGGGCGCGGGCGTTGGTGGCCGGGTCCGGGCGCTGGCCGGCGTGCACCTGCTTGGTCTCGAACGACCAGTGCGCGGTCGGATCGGTGTCGTGATCGGCGTTCTCGGAGGTCACGGGGTGGCTTTCTGCTGGTAGGGGAATCTGCATCGGGCAACCGGGACGCGAGGATGGGGCGTCAACCGGCGCCGCGGGCTAGCAGCGACGCACGAGCGGGCGTGATCGGTTCAAGAGAATGCACATCACGTTTCCCTGTCTACTCAGGGGCCCGTCATGGCGGACCCGCGCTTGCCGGATAGCCGGTGTGTGTGGCTACTCAACCTGGTCATCACCCGGGGCACCCCACCGCGGTTGGAGGGTTGCCGGCCAGCAAGCCGGGGCTTGATGCTGGCGCTCATGACCAATACAAAGACTATCTTACGGTGCCGACTCAGTGCTAACCCCGGCGGTGCGCGTGCAGGTCGACACCTGTCCAAACACCCTTGATAACGTGGCAGTCAGAACGCTGAGCCCCCAAAATTTCAACCCATCATTGTCGCCGGGAGAGGGATCGTGAGCGCCGAACAGCCGACCGTCATCTACACACTGACCGACGAAGCGCCGCTGCTGGCGACTTACGCGTTCCTGCCGATCGTGCGTGCCTTCGCCGAGCCGGCGGGCATCCAGATCAAGACCAGCGACATCTCGGTGGCCGCCCGCATCCTGGCCGAGTTCCCCGAGCACCTGACCGAAGAACAGCGGGTGCCGGACAACCTGGCCGAACTGGGCCGGCTGACCGAGCTCCCCGACACCAACATCATCAAGCTGCCGAACATCAGCGCCTCGGTGCCCCAGCTGATCGCCGCGGTCAAGGAGCTGCAGGGCAAGGGCTACAAGATCCCGGACTTCCCGCAGAGCCCGAAGACGGACGAGGACAAGGAAATTCGCGCGCGCTACGCCAAATGCCTTGGCAGCGCGGTCAATCCGGTACTGCGGCAGGGCAACTCGGACCGTCGTGCGCCCAAGGCGGTCAAGGAGTACGCCCGCAAGCACCCGCACAGCATGGCGGACTGGTCGCCGGCGTCGCGCACTCACGTCGCGACCATGCGCCACGGCGACTTCTACCACGGCGAGAAGTCGATGACGCTGGACCGCGCGCGCAACGTGAAGATGGTGCTGGAGACCAAGAGCGGGGAGACCGTCGAGCTCAAGCCCAAGGTCGAGCTGCGCGACGGCGACGTCATCGATTCGATGTTCATGAGCAAGAAGGCCCTCGTCGAGTTCTACGAGGAGCAGATGCAGGACGCCTACGAGACGGGCGTGATGTTCTCGCTGCACGTCAAGGCGACGATGATGAAGGTGTCGCACCCGATCGTCTTCGGCCACGCGGTGAAGATCTTCTACAAGGACGCCTTCGCCAAGCACCAGGAGCTTTTCGACGAGCTCGGCGTCGACGTCAACAACGGACTGGTCGATCTGTACAACAAGATCGAGTCGCTGCCCGCGTCGCAGCACGAGGAGATCATCCGCGACCTGCACGCCTGCCACGAGCACCGCCCCGAGCTGGCCATGGTCGATTCGGCCAAGGGCATCACCAACTTTCACTCGCCCAGCGACGTGATCGTGGACGCCTCGATGCCGGCGATGATCCGCGCGGGCGGCAAGATGTGGGGCGCCGACGGGCGGCAGAAGGACACCAAGGCCGTCAACCCCGAGTCCACCTTCTCCCGGATCTACCAAGAGATCATCAACTTCTGCAAAACCCATGGGCAGTTCGATCCCACCACGATGGGCACGGTCCCCAACGTCGGGCTGATGGCGCAGCAGGCCGAGGAATACGGCTCGCACGACAAGACTTTCGAGGTCCCCGAGGCCGGCGTCGCCAACATCGTCGATCTCGACAGCGGGGAAGTGCTGCTGACCCAGAACGTGGAAGAGGGGGACATCTGGCGCATGCCCATCGTCACCGACGAAGCGATCCGCGACTGGGTGAAGCTGGCCGTCACCCGAGCGCGGAACTCCGGCATGACGGTGGTGTTCTGGCTGGACACCGAGCGGCCGCACGAGGTCGAGCTGCGCAAGAAGGTCAAGGCGTACCTGAAGGAGCACGACACCGAGGGCCTGGAGATCCAGATTATGCCGCAGGTGTGGGCCATGCGATACACGATCGAGCGTGCGATGCGCGGGCAGGACACCATCGCCGCGACCGGAAACATCTTGCGCGACTACCTCACCGACCTGTTCCCGATCCTGGAGCTGGGCACCAGCGCCAAGATGTTGTCCATCGTGCCGTTGATGGCGGGCGGTGGCATGTATGAGACCGGGGCGGGCGGTTCGGCGCCCAAACACGTCCACCAGCTGGTGGAGGAGAACCACCTGCGGTGGGATTCGCTGGGTGAATTCCTGGCTCTCGGAGCGTGTTTCGAAGACATCGGCATCAAGACCGACAACGAGCGCGCCAAGGTGCTGGGCAAGACGCTGGACGCCGCGATCGGCAAGCTGCTGGAGAACAACAAGAGCCCGTCGCGCAAGACCGGTGAGCTCGACAACCGCGGCAGCCAGTTCTACCTGGCGCTGTACTGGGCGGCCGAACTCGCAAAATCCGACGACGAGGAGTTGCGTCAGCACTTCGGTGCGCTGGCCGACTCGCTGGCCGAGAACGAAGAGACCATCGTGTCCGAACTCGCCGAGTCGCAGGGCGAGTCGGTCGACATCGGCGGCTACTACTACCCGGACGCCGAGAAGACGACGGCGATCATGCGGCCCAGCAAGACATTCAACGAGGCGCTGGCTGCTTCGACGGGCTAGGGCCGCAACCAGGAAGCCGGACTCGACATGGCAGGCGAAGCCAAGATCAAGGTCAAAGGCCGCGTCGTAGAGCTCGACGGTGACGAAATGACCCGCGTCATCTGGAAGTTCATCAAGGACCTGCTGATCCTGCCGCACCTCGACATCGACCTGGACTACTACGACCTGGGCATCGAGCACCGCGACCGCACCGGCGACCAGGTGACCATCGACGCGGCCTACGCCATCAAAAGGCATGGCGTGGGCGTCAAGTGCGCGACCATCACCCCCGACGAGGCCCGCGTCCAGGAGTTCAACCTCAAGAAGATGTGGCTCTCGCCGAACGGCACGATCCGGAACATCTTGGGCGGCACCATCTTCCGCGAGCCCATCGTGATCTCGAACGTGCCGCGGCTGGTGCCGGGCTGGACCAAGCCGATCGTCATCGGCCGTCACGCCTTCGGCGACCAGTACCGGTCGACCAACTTCAAGGTCGACAAACCCGGAACCGTCGCAATCACTTTCACCCCCGCCGACGGCAGCGAGCCGATGGTCCACGAGGTGGTGTCCATCCCCGACGACGGCGGCGTCGTGATGGGGATGTACAACTTCAAGGACTCCATCAGGGACTTCGCCCGCGCCTCGCTGAAGTACGGGCTGAACGCCAAGTGGCCGGTGTACCTGTCCACCAAGAACACCATCCTCAAGGCCTACGACGGCATGTTCAAAGACGAGTTCCAGCGCGTCTACGACGAGGAGTTCAAGGACGAGTTCGAGGCCGAGGGGCTGACCTACGAGCACCGGTTGATCGACGACATGGTCGCGGCCTGCCTGAAGTGGGAGGGCGGCTACGTGTGGGCCTGCAAGAACTACGACGGCGACGTCCAGTCTGACCTCGTCGCGCAGGGCTACGGCTCGCTGGGGCTGATGACGTCGGTGCTGATGACCGCCGACGGCAAGACGGTCGAGGCCGAGGCCGCGCACGGCACCGTCACCCGGCACTTCCGCCAGTATCAGGCCGGCAAGCCGACCTCGACCAATCCGATCGCCTCGATCTTCGCCTGGACGCGGGGGCTGGCGCACCGCGGGAAGCTGGACGACACCCCCGAGGTCACCGAGTTCGCCCAGACGTGTGAGAACGTGGTGGTCTCCACCGTCGAGAGCGGGAAGATGACCAAGGACCTCGCCATCCTGATCGGCCCCGACCAGGAGTGGCAGCACAGCGAGGAGTTCCTCAACTCGATCGCCGAGAACCTGGACAAACGCCTGGCTAGCTAGCCGGGGGTTGGTGCCTTTCCGCGTGCCGGCCGGCGGCGCATTCGTCGACGAAGTCGGCGATGGCCGCGGTGACCCGGTCGGGGGCCTCGAACATCGGCACGTGCCCGACGCCTTTGAGCTCGGTGATCTTCGTGCCCTGGGGCAGGTAGTCGGTGAAGTGCCGGCTGAACCTGCTCGCGGGCACCACCCGGTCCTTCTCACAGAGCACCAGCTGGACGGGCACCGCGGTCTCGGCCAACTGCAGCAGGCCGGGATCCAGCAGCGATTTGACGAGCAGCTGGAAGTACGCGGGGCAGTGCGCGGCGTCGTCGACGACGACGGACAGCTGCTCGGCGCTGATGCCGTCCGGCCGTGCGGTGAGCGGCAGGGTGGCCAACCGCCGGCTGAGCGGCAACCGCAGGACCCGCTCACCGAACAGCCGGGCCAGCGCCAGCATGGGCATGCCCGCGATGAACTTGCTGATGACCTCGAATTTCACCGGGCTCCACCGCGTCCATCCGCCCGCGGCGCCGATGCCGGTCACGCTGCGCGCGCGCCCGCGCCGCTCCAGCTCGAAGGCGACCCAGCCGCCCAGCGAGTTGCCCACCAGGTGCGCGGTCTCCCAGCCCAGCTGGTCGAGCTGGCGCTCGACGTGGTCGGCCAGCACCGACGAGCTCAGCAGCCAGGTGCCGGCGTAGGGCCCGCCGTTGTGCCCGGCCATCGTCGGCGCGAAGACCTCGAAGCGGCCGGTGTCGGCCAGCCGCGGCGCGACCGGCTCCCACACCGTCTGCGACATCAGGAACCCGTGCAGCATCAGGATCGGCTCTCCGGACCCATCCCGGGGACCGAGGTGGATCGGCGACCGGCCCGAAGGCGACGGCGAGTGAGCGGAGCTCACGCGGAAGGAGCCGAGCAGACGAGAGTGCGCATAACCCGACATTAAATGCGGTACCGCCGGTACCGCAACATCCGGGGTGGCCGGGCGCCGGTCCGTGCGGCCCCGGCGGCCGCGCGTGAAAAGATCGGTGCATCATGAGCACCGCTACCGGATCCAGCCGGATTTTCTCCGGCGTGCAGCCCACCTCCGATTCGCTTCACCTGGGTAACGCGCTGGGCGCCGTCACGCAGTGGGTCGCGCTGCAGGACGACCATGACGCGTTCTTCTGCGTGGTCGATCTGCACGCCATCACCGTCGCCCAGGATCCCGAGGCGCTGCGCCGTCGCACCTTGATCACCGCTGCCCAGTACCTGGCGCTGGGCATCGACCCGGCCCGCAGCACCGTGTTCGTGCAGAGTCAGGTGCCCGCCCACACCCAGCTGGCGTGGGTGCTGGGGTGCTTCACCGGGTTCGGGCAGGCGTCGCGGATGACGCAGTTCAAGGACAAGTCGCTGCGCCAGGGGACGGATTCGACCACCGTCGGGCTGTTCACCTACCCGGTGCTGCAGGCCGCCGACGTGCTGGCCTACGACACCGATCTGGTGCCGGTCGGCGAGGACCAGCGTCAGCACCTCGAGTTGGCCCGCGACATCGCCGAGCGGTTCAACGGCCGCTTCCCGGACACGTTCGTGGTGCCGGACATGCTCATTCCCAAGGCGACCGCCAAGATCTACGACTTACAAGACCCGACGGCGAAGATGAGCAAGTCGGCGGCCACCGACGCCGGGTTGATCAACCTGCTCGACGATCCGGCGGTGTCGGCCAAGAAGATTCGCTCGGCGGTCACCGACAGCGAGCGGGAGATCCGCTTCGACATCGAGGCCAAGCCGGGCGTGTCCAACCTGCTGAGCATCCAGTCCGCGGTCACCGGCGTCGGGATCGACACACTCGTGGACGGCTATGCCGGAAGGGGTTACGGCGATTTGAAGAAGGACACCGCCGAGGCGGTCGTCGAGTTCGTCGCCCCGATCAAGGCCCGGGTCGACGAACTGTCCGCGGATGTAGCCGAATTGGAGGCCGTGTTGGCCGCCGGCGCGGAAAAGGCCAACGATGTGGCCGGGAAAACGGTCCGGCGGGTTTACGATCGGCTTGGGTTTCTTCCATCAGGGAACTAGATCCCCACGGAGCTAGATCCGCTTCTCATTGGAGTCGTGCGATGAGCGAGCCGGCCAAGCCGGGCATTTTCGATCGACTGCGGACCCGCTACGGCTGGATCGATCACGTCATCCGCGCCTACCAGCGTTTCGACGAGCGCAACGGCGGGTTTTTCGCGGCCGGCCTCACCTATTACACGATCTTCGCGTTGTTCCCTTTGCTCATGGTCGGTTTCGCGGTCTTCGGGTTCGTGCTGGCCCGCCGGCCGCAGTTGTTGAGCACCATCGACGACCACATCCGTTCCCAGGTGAACGGCACGTTGGGTAATCAGCTGCAGGAGTTGATGAATTCGGCGATCGACGCCCGAACGTCGGTCGGCATCATCGGTTTGGCCACCGCGGTGTGGGCGGGCCTGGGCTGGATTTCGCACCTGCGCCAGGCGCTGACGGAGATGTGGTGGGACACCCACATCGAGTCACCGGGCTTCGTGCGCAACAAGCTCTCCGATCTGCTGGCGATGGTGGGGACGTTCGCGGTGATCGTGGTCACCGTCGCACTGACCACCGTCGGCCACGCCGCGCCCATGTCCGCGCTGCTGAAATGGCTTGGCATACCGCGGTTTGTGGTGTTCGACTGGCTCTTCTGGCTGATCTCCATTCTGATCGCGACGCTGGTGTCGTGGTTGCTGTTCACCTGGATGATCGCCCGGTTGCCCCGGGAGAAGGTCAGCCTGGTCGATTCGATGCGCGCGGGGTTGATCGCGGCGATCGGCTTCGAGGTGTTCAAACAGGTGGCGTCCATCTATCTGAAGACGGTGCTGCGCAGTCCCGCGGGAGCCGCGTTCGGGCCGGTGCTGGGCTTGATGGTGTTCGCCTACATCACCGCCTATCTGGTCCTGTTCTGCACGGCCTGGGCGGCGACGGCATCCACGGATCCACGCAGTCTGCCCGTCGCCCCGCCGGCCCCGGCGATCATCGCCCCGCGCGTGCAGATGGATGAGGGCCTCAACACCCGCCAGACGCTCACGGCGATGGCGCTGGGAGCCGTTGGCGCGCTGACACTTTCCCGCATCGCCCGCTTCACCCGGCGCAGCCGCTAGCCGACCAGTTTGAGACCCGCGACGCAGACCACGATCCCGGCGATCAGCGCCAGCTTGATCGACGAAACGTATTCGCCACCGGTCAGCATCGCATAACCCACCGTGAGCGCGGCCCCGACGCCGACCCAGACCGCATAACTGGTTCCGACCGGCAGCGTGCGCATGGCGATCGCCAATCCGCTCATCGAAAGAGCCACGGCCGCAAGGAAAACCAGCGACGGCAGCGGCCGGGAGAAGCCGTCCGCCTTGCTCAGGGCGGTCGCCCACACCGCCTCCAGGATCCCCGACGCAATCAGGACGAGCCAGGCCATCACGCACCTCCGCGGCGCCGTCTTGTCGCTGGCCGGGTACGGGGCCCCTCGTCCGGTTGTCAGGTGCTGACGCGCTCGATGCTAACAAACTTCCGGCGACGGATCCCGCCAGTCACCGCGCAGCATGACGGCGCCGACCTGCAGATCGCGGTCCAGCACAACAAGATTGGCGTCGTGGCCCGCCCTGAGTTCACCCACCCGCGGCAGGCCGAGCGCTCGCGCCGGCGTCACGGCCGTCGTCTGCACGGCCGCCACCAGCCCCGCATCGGCGTGCACCGTGCGGAAGAGCCGATCCATGGTGGCGGTGCTGCCGGCGATCGTCGACGTCCCGTGCACGCGTGCGACGCCGGAGACGACGTCGATGGGCACCGCCCCGAGCCGGAAGGCGCCGTCGGCGCGGCCGGCCGCGGCGATCGCGTCGCTGACCATGGCGACCCGGCCGGGTCCGGCGGCCCCGATCACCGACCGCACCACGTCGGGGTGCAGGTGCACGCCGTCGGCGATCAGCTCGACGGTCACCCGGGGGTCGCGCAGCAGGGCCAGGGCCGGGCCGGGTTCGCGATGGTGCAGCGGTGGCATCGCGTTGAACAGATGCGTGCCGACCGTGGCGCCCAGCGCGATGGCGTGCCGGGTCTGCTCATAGGTGGCGGCCGTATGACCCACCGCCACAACGACTCCCGCCTCGGTGAAGCGCCGGATCGCCGCGTCGGCCCCGGGCAGCTCGGGAGCCAGCGTCACCATCAGGATCGCGTCGCCGCCCACGGCCAGCAGCGCGTCGATCTCGTGCGCGTCCGGATCGCGCATCTGGGTCCGGTCGTGGGCGCCGCAGTGCGCCCGGCTCAGCCACGGCCCCTCGAGGTGGATGCCCGCGACGGTGCCGCGCCCGGTGGCCCCGGCCAGCGCGCGCACCCCGTCCAGCAGTTCGGGCGGCGAGGCGGTGACCAGGCTGGCCAGCGTGGTGGTGGTGCCGTGCCGCAGGTGAAACGCCGCGGCGCCGGCGATGCCGTCGGCGTCGGTGTAGGAGGCGCCGCCGCCGCCGTGCACGTGCATGTCGACAAAGCCCGGCACCACAGTGCAATCCGGGAAATCCCGATCGGGTGGCTCGGGCGGCGGCCCGGGCGCGCAGGCCGCGATCCCTTCACCGGCCGTCCGCAGCCAGCCCGGGCGGCAGACCTGACCCTCGAGCACCATGGTGCCCGCGGCGATCAAGGGCACGGGTTCTCCCAGCGGCCGCCGTTCTCCCAGAAGTGGCGGATGTCCTCGAGCTGGCGGCCCTTGGTCTCCGGCGCGTAGCGGTAGACGAAGACGAACGCGACCAGCGCGAGCGAGGCGAACAGCGCGAACGTCCCTGCGCCGCCCAGCGAATGGAGCAGGCTCAGGAACACTGCGGCGATGATGGCGTTAGCCACCAGGTTTGAGGTCAACATGGTGCTCGACCCGATCGAGCGTAGCCGCGACGGGAAGCTTTCGCTGGCGTACACCCAGCCCAGCGAGCCGAAGCCCATGGTGTAGCCGACGATGAACAACAGGATGCCGGCGAACCCGGCGATCGCGCCGCCGAAACCCTGGCCGAACACCGCCATCAGTGCGACGTCGGCGGCGATCATCATGGCGGTGCCCCACAACAGGATTGGCCGTCGGCCCACCCGGTCGACCAGCAGCAGCGCCGCGCCGACCGCCGCCAGCCCGGCGACCTGCAGCAGGGCCGGGAGCCCGAGCAGCGCGAAATTGCCGGTGAAGCCCATGGCCTGGAAGATGCGGGGGCTGTAGTAGATGATCGCGTTGATGCCGGTGATCTGGATCAGAAAGCCGAGCACCACGACGAAGGCGGTGGCCCGCAGGTACGGCGGCCGCAGCATCTCGGCGAACCCGCCGCCCGCGCCGGGGGCATCCTCGCTCAGCGCGCGCCCGATCTCGGCCAGCTCGTCGTCCACGCGCGCCGCCGGCTCGACCCGCAGCAGCGCCCGCCGGGCCTCGTCCGTCCGGCCCTTGAGCACATACCAGCGTGCCGTGTCGGGCATCCGAATCACCAACGGCAGCAACAGGATTGCGGGCACACAGGCGAGCCCCAGCATCCATCGCCAGCTGTGGGTGCCGGCCAGCGCGTAGCCGGTCAGATAGCCGACGATCAGGCCGCTGACGATCGCCAGCTGATAAGCCGTCAGCAGCGAGCCGCGCACCGCCGTCGGCGCCGATTCGGCCACGTACACCGGCACCACCACCACCGTCACCCCGATGGTCAGGCCCAGCAGCAGCCGCGCCGTCAACAACATCGGCAGCGAGATCGAGAACGCGGCCAGCAGCGCGAAAACCGCGTAGGCGCACAGGATCAGCACCACGGATCGTTTGCGCCCGATGACGTTGGCCAGCACGCCGGCGCCCAGCGCACCGAAGATCTGCCCGATCACCACCATCGTTGTCAGCAGTTCCTGCTGGCGCGTGGACAGTCCGAAGTCCTCGGTGACGAACAACTGCGCCCCGGCGATGATGGACAGGTCGTAGCCGTAGATGACGCCGACGCTGGCGGCGGTCAGCCCGACCAGCAGTCCGCGCCGCGATCCGCGTGCCACGGCGCTCAGCGGTGCTGCGGTCGGCGGTTCATCGAACGGGCCATCATGATCAGCGCGAACACCACGACGGTGCCGATCACCGCCACACCCACCCGGATCGGCATGGCGTCCGCGGACGGGATGATGCCGCCGGCCGCGGCGTTGTTGGCGAGCGGGTCCGCGGCGGCGTCGCGCTTGGCCGGCGCCAGCGACGGGTCCGGGGCGATCAGCGAGGCGACCTGGGTGCCCTGCGGCGTGGAGAAGCCGTAGTCCAGCAGGTGCGCGGCCTGTTCCCACGGCGCGATCGGCACCCGCGTGCCATGCAACAGCACCGCCACCAGCCGTCGTCCGTCGTGGTTGGCCGCGCCCACGAACGTCTGGCCCGCGTCGTCGGTGTAACCGGTCTTGCCGCCCAGGGCGCCGGGATATTTGTAGAGCAACTGGTTGTCGTTCTCCAGCTCGTAGCCCGGGTGGTCGCCGTGGCCAGGGAAGTCGAACGTCCGCGTCGCGACGATGTCGGCGAACGTGGGGTTCTGCCAGGCGTAGCGGTAGAACAGCCCGATGTCGTACGCCGAGGTGCTCATGCCCGGCGCGTCCAGGCCCGACGGCGACGCCACCCGGGTGTCCTGACCGCCCAGCTTAGCGGAGAGCACGTTGATCTTCTCCAGCGCCTGCTGCATGCCGCCCAGCTGCATGGCCAGCGCGTGCGCGGCGTCGTTGCCGGAGTGCATCAGCAGCCCGTGCAGCAGCTGGTTGACGGTGAACACGCCGCCCTCCTCGACGCCCACCTTGGTGCCCTCGGCCGCGGCGTCGTCGGCGGTTCCGGGAACGGCCTTGTTCAGGTTGAGCGCGTTGATGGAGGCCATCGCGACCAGCACCTTGATGATGCTGGCCGGGCGGTGCCGCCCGTGGGGATCCTTGGCGGCGATCACCGCGCCGCTGTCCAGGTCCGCCACCAGCCAGGCCTCGGCGGAGACGTCGTTGGGCAGGGCTGGCGTGTTCGGCGCCGCGACGATGCCGCAGCTGCCCAGCGCGTCACCGCCGACCGGCTTGGCGGGCACCGCCAGCGGGATCGGCGGGTCACCGGCGGTGGGGGCCTCGGAGGAATCCACCGCCGGCGGCGTGTTCACCTTGTACGGGCAGTTTGCCGGCGCGGCATTGGGCTCCGCGCCGGGTTCTGCGCCGGCGAGCGGCAGACCCGCCGTGACGGGGGCGGCCGCCAGGAAAAGCGCCG
Organism: Mycobacterium sp. NGS33; assembly: GCF_059812885.1. Lineage (NCBI taxonomy): Bacteria > Bacillati > Actinomycetota > Actinomycetes > Mycobacteriales > Mycobacteriaceae > Mycobacterium > Mycobacterium sp. NGS33. The sequence goes on from NZ_JCALDN010000015.1 coordinate 72,049, forward strand.
CTGCCAGGCATGATGCGGAACGTAACAGGGTCATCGTCTGTGCACAGTAAGCGATCGACGGCCCGAATCCGGGGAGCCGCGCTGTGACTGGTGAGACGGAAGTTACTGAGCCGTGTCGGCTGGGCCGGGTTACGCTGGGCACGCGGTCAGCCTGGATGCCGTCGACCGCCCCGACTTGCCGAGGGATGTGCCATTTCAAACGACGGGTTTTGGTCTCGAACGTGGTCCGCGCGGCGGCGCGGCGGCGACGGGCCGCGATCGTTGGAACATCTGCTCAAGCAGGTGGAGAAGGGCAGCCAGGTTCGCAGCTCCGATCATGACCGGGTGCTGGCGGAGCTGAAGCAGCACCGCGATGCCGCGCCCGAGGGCGACCTGCGGTCGGCGCTGGCCTGGCTGTGCAACGCGCAATCGCGGATCGGGAGCAGCCCCACCGCGGCGCATTCGCGGGAGGTGCTGCTGGCCGCGTACGAGGTCAGGCGGATCCTGGCTACAGCAGACGGCACTCGTCGCTGAGCACCGCGCGCAGCGCCGCCTCAATGAGGTCGAATTCGGCCTGGCCGCTGATCAGCGGCGGCGCCAGTTGGATGACCGAATCGCCGCGGTCGTCGGTGCGGCAATACAACCCCGCCTCGAACAGCGCCGAGGAGACCCGGGCCAGCAACGGGCGGCGTTCGTCGTCGCTGAAGGTCTGCTTGGTGGCCTGGTCCTTGACCAATTCCACGCCGTAGAAGAATCCCTCCCCGCGCACGTCGCCGACGATGGGCAGGTCGTACAGCTTCTCCAGGGTGGCGCGGAAGGCGGGCGCCTGAGTTCTGACGTGATCGTTGAGGCCCTCGCGCTCGAAGATGTCCAGGTTGGCCAGCCCGACGGCCGCCGAAACCGGGTGGCCGCCAAAGGTATAGCCGTGCGGGAACATGGTGGCGCCGTCGTTGAACGGCTCGAACAGCCGCTCGCTGGCGATCATGGCGCCGATCGGTGAGTAGCCCGACGTCATCCCCTTGGCGCAGGTGATCATGTCGGGCACATAGCCGAAGTCGCCGAGGTCCGATGAGCAGGCGAACATCGACCCGATCCGGCCGAACGCGCAGATCACCTCGTCGGAGACCAGCAGCACGTCGTATTCGTCGCAGATCTCGCGCACCCGCGCGAAATAGCCTGGGGGAGGCGGGATGCTGCCGCCCGCGTTCTGCACCGGCTCCAGAAACACCGCGGCCACGGTGTCGGGGCCCTCGAACTCGATGGCCTCGGCGATCCGGTCGGCGGCCCACTGCCCGAACGCCTTCGGGTCGGTGCGCAGCGTTTCGGGCGCCCGGTAGAAGTTGGTGTTGGGCACCCGGAAGCCGCCGGGTGTCACCGGCTCGAACGGCGCCTTGTATTTCGGCAGCCCGGTGATCGCCAGCGCGCCCTGGGTGGTGCCGTGGTAGGCGACCGATCGCGAAATCACCTTGTGCTTACCGGGTTTGCCGGTGAGCTTGAAGTACTGCTTGGCCAATTTCCACGCGGTCTCGACGGCCTCGGTTCCGCCGGTGGTGAAGAACACCCGGTTCACGTCGCCCGGGGCGTGGCCGGCGAGGCGTTCGGCGAGCTCGATCGCCGGGGGAGTGGCGTAGCCCCACAGCGGGAAGAACGCCAGCGTGCCCGCCTGGCGGGCGGCGACCTCGGCGAGCTCGGTGCGGCCATGGCCGACCTGCACGGTGAACAGCCCGGACAGGCCGTCGAGGTAACTCTTGCCGCGGTCGTCGTAGATGGTGACACCCTCGCCGCGGGTGATGATCGGCGGCGTGATGTCCGGGCCGTGCCGGGCGAAGTGCAGCCAGAGATTCCCAGTCATGTTGTTGGTGAGCGTAGCGCTCGGCTGGATGGCGCGGCTCCTTCCTCGCGCCGTTCGGCGCTCGGCGTCGCCGCGCTCGGTTTGATGGCGCGGCTCCTTCCTCGCGCCGTTCGGCGCTCGGCGTCGCCGCGCTCGGTTTGATGGCGCGGCTCCTTCCTCGCGCCGTTCGGCGCTCGGCGTCGCCGCGCTAGGCTTTGCGCATGACCTCAACGCAGGTCAGCGAGTTCGAAGCGCTGCGTCCGCATCTCATGGCGGTGGCCTACCGGCTCACCGGCACGGTGGCCGACGCCGAGGACATCGTCCAGGACGCCTGGCTGCGCTGGCACCGGCAGGACCCCGAGAAGGCGACGCAGATCACCGACCTGCGCGCCTGGCTGACCACGGTGGTGAGCAGGCTGTGCCTGGACAGGCTGCGCTCCGCCGCGCATCGCCGCGAGACCTACACCGGCAACTGGCTGCCCGAGCCGGTCGTCACCGGGTTCGCCTCCCCCGCTTCGGAACCCGACCCGTTGTCCGCGGTGGTGGCCGACGAGGACGCGCGGTTCGCCGCGATGGTGGTGCTCGAGCGGCTGTCGCCCGATCAGCGGGTCGCCTTCGTGCTGCACGACGGGTTCGCCGTGCCGTTCGCGGAGGTGGCCGAGGTGCTGAGCACCAACGAGGCCGCCGCGCGGCAGCTGGCGTCGCGGGCCCGCAAGGCCGTCGCCGCCGAGCCCGCACCCAAGCCCGATCCGGCGCACAACGAGGTGGTGGGCAAATTGCTGGCCGCCATGGCCGCGGGGGATCTGGACGCCGTGGTGGCGCTGCTGCATCCCGACGTGATCCTGACCGGCGACGCGAATGGCAAGGCGCCCACCGCAGTCAACGTCATTCTCGGCGCCGACAAGGTGGCCCGGTTCTTCTTCGGCCTGGCCCAGCGCTACGGGCCGGCGATGTTCACCTCGTATCAGCTGGGGCTGGTCAACGGCGAGCTGGGCGGTTACACACCCGGCTGCCCCGCCAGTGAGGGTTACCGCGAGCTGATGCCGCGGATCATGGCCGCGACGGTGCGCGACGGAAAGGTCTGCGCGCTATGGGATGTCGCCAACCCCGACAAATTCACCGGTTCCCCGTTGCGGGCTCGTTGAGCTCGGTAGCCGATGGCGACGACCCGCTGCGCCCGGCTACGCCGCGCTTGCGATCGTCGCTTGCCCACGGAACCCGGCACGCGTCACCGGAATTGAAGCCCTGCTCGGTGATGCCCAACGCGGTGTTCATCCGCGCCCGCATGTTCTCCACCCCGATCTGATAGGTCAGCTCGATCACCCCGGCATCGCCGAATCGGGCCCGCAGATCGGCGACCTGCTCGTCGGTGACGGTGTGCGGATCGGTGGTCATCGCGTCGGCGTAGGCGATCGCGGCGCGCTCGTCGTCGCTGAACGCCGTTGAGCTGCGGTAGTTCTCGATATCCTTGAGCCTCTCCATGTCCAGGCCGTCGAGGCGCTGCAGCATGGACCCGAAGTCCACGCACCACGAGCAGCCGACCGTGCGCGCGGTCCAGAACACCGCCAGCTCACGCACGCTGACCGGCAACGTCTTCGACGCCCGGTCCAGCATCGTCTCGTGCAGGGCGCCGGCGATCATCAGCCCGCGGTGATGCGCGGTGACGGTGAAGGGCTCGGGAACCTGGCCGAAGCGTCGCTTGGCGATCCGGTACATGGCCCGGGTCAGCAACCCGGCGCGCTGGGGGGACAGGGGCTCGATGCGGGTTTTCTGTGTCTGTGTCATACCCGTCAGACGAGACGGGCCCGAGAAGTGTGACGGGCGTGGTGAGCAGTGGTTTCCCGGCAAGGGGCCGGGGTACCCGTCTCGCAACCTCGCCGGCCAACCGGTGCGGCGGGGCAGCGAGAGGGTGAGGAGACAGATGATGACCTCTCAAAACGATCAACAGCCGGACGATGCGAGGCTGGAGCGCTTCGACGACCCCGAGTTGGGTAGCGGTGCGCGCGACACCGGCACGGACACCCCCGAACCCGGCGGGGGAGATCGCCCCGTCGGAACCGTGGACGAGGACGCGAATCCACCGATGAGCGACCCGACCGCGTCGGATACCTACAGCGGCACCGGTGAGTTGCCGCCACAGGACACCGGCAGTGCGATCCCGCCGTACGAGGGCCGCCGAGAAAGTGCCGCGACCGACACCCAAGGCGCCGGCGGTGCGACCGGCCCGGCGGCGGACGCCGAGTTCAAGTCAGCCAGCCCGTCGGAGACCCCCGGCGGTGCGACTCAGTCGCCGGCAGACGAACAACCCGCTTCGCAAATGCCGGAATCCGATCGCGACGACGACCGCGTGGGGCCGGCGCACGTGGCGGGTACCCGCCGGGGTGAGTCGAAACCCTGACCTACCCCGCGTAGCCGCGAAAACCCTAGCGCGAGAACATAATCGCGCGCTTGACCTCCTGGATCGCCTTGGTGATCTGGATGCCGCGCGGGCAGGCCTCGGTGCAGTTGAACGTGGTGCGGCAGCGCCACACGCCGTCGACCTCGTTGAGGATGTCCAGGCGCTCGGCGGCGGCCTCGTCGCGGCTGTCGAAGATGAACCGGTGCGCGTTGACGATCGCCGCCGGCCCGTAGTAGCTGCCCTCGTGCCAGAAGATGGGGCAGCTGGTGGTGCACGCCGCGCACAGGATGCACTTGGTGGTGTCGTCGTAGCGCGCGCGGTCGGTCGGGCTCTGGATGCGTTCGCGGGTCGGGGGATTGCCGGTGGTGACCAGGTACGGCTTGACCGCGCGGTAGGCGTCGAAGAACGGCTCCATGTCGACGATCAGGTCCTTTTCCACCGGCAGCCCGCGGATCGGCTCGACCGTGATGGTCAGGGCCTTGCCCGGCTTCGTGGGCAACAGGTCGCGCATCAGCACCTTGCACGCCAGCCGGTTGACGCCGTTGATCCGCATGGCGTCCGAGCCGCACACCCCGTGCGCGCAGGAGCGCCGGAAGGTCAGCGTCCCGTCCAGGTAGCTCTTGATGTAGATCAACAGGTTGAGCATCCGGTCGCTGGGCAGGCACGGCACCCGAAAGCTTTGCCAGCCACCGGTTTCCGCGTAGGCGTCGGGCTGGTCCGGGTTGAACCGGGCGATCTTGACGGTCACCATCACCGCCCCGTCGGGAATCGCCGGCAGCGGCGGTTCCAGGCTGGTCTCGACCTCGGCTGCCTCTTCGGTTCCGACGCTCTCGGCCATCAGTACTTCCGTTCCTTGGGTTCGTAGCGCGTCTGCACCACCGGCTTGAAGTCCAGCGCGATGTCGCTCAGCAGATCGCTGCCCTGCTTGTAGGCCATGGTGTGGCGCATGAAGTTGACGTCGTCGCGGTTGGGGTAGTCCTCGCGGGCGTGGCCGCCGCGGGACTCCTTGCGGTTCAGCGCACCGACCACGGTGACCTCGGCCAGCTCCAGCAAGAAGCCCAGCTCGATGGCCTCCAGCAGGTCGCTGTTGAACCGTTTTCCCTTGTCGTGCACGCTGATTCGTGCGTAGCGCTCCTTGAGGGCGTGGATGTCGGTGAGCGCCTGCTTGAGCGTCTCCTCGGTGCGGAATACCGCGGCGTTGTTGTCCATCGACTGCTGCAACGCGTTGCGGATGTCGGCGACGCGCTCGTTGCCGTGCTCGCTCAAGATGTCGCCGACCCAGCCCACGACCATCGCCGCGGGTTCGGGCGGCATGTCCACGAAGTCGTGGCCCCGAGCGTAACCGGCCGCGGCGATGCCGGCGCGGCGGCCGAACACGTTGATGTCCAGCAGCGAATTGGTGCCCAGCCGGTTGGCCCCGTGCACCGATACGCACGCACACTCGCCGGCCGCGTACAGGCCCGGCACCGTAGAAGTGTTGTCGCGCAACACCTGTCCGGTGACGGTGGTCGGGATGCCGCCCATCACGTAGTGACACGTCGGGTAGACCGGGACCAGCTCCTTGACCGGGTCCACGCCCAGGTAGGTGCGGGCGAACTCGGTGATGTCGGGCAGCTTGGCCTCCAGCACGTCCTCACCGAGGTGGCGGACGTCGATGTAGACGTAGTCCTTGTGCGGGCCCGCGCCGCGTCCCTCCAGAACCTCCAAAACCATGGAGCGGGCGACGATGTCGCGCGGGGCCAGGTCGACGATCGTGGGGGCGTAGCGCTCCATGAAGCGCTCGCCCTCGCCGTTGAGCAGCCGGCCGCCCTCGCCGCGCACCGCCTCGGAGATCAGGATGCCCAGTCCCGCCAGGCCGGTCGGGTGGAACTGGTGAAACTCCATGTCCTCCAACGGAAGTCCCTTGCGGAAAACGATGCCGATGCCGTCGCCGGTGAGCGTGTGCGCGTTGGAGGTGGTCTTGTACATCCGGCCCGACCCGCCGGTGGCCAGCACGACCGCCTTGGCGTGAAAGACGTGGATGTCGCCGGTGGCCAGCTCGTAGGCGACCACCCCGGTGGCCACCGGCCCGCTGGGCGTCTGCGTCAAAACCAGGTCCAGCGCATAGAACTCGTTGAAGAACTGCACGTCGTGCTTGACGCAGGTCTGGTACAGCGTCTGCAGGATCATGTGACCGGTGCGGTCGGCGGCGTAACAGGCCCGGCGCACCGGGGCCTTGCCGTGGTCGCGGGTGTGGCCGCCGAACCGGCGCTGGTCGATGCGGCCCTCGGGGGTGCGGTTGAACGGCATCCCCATCTTCTCCAGGTCGAGCACCGCGTCGATGGCTTCCTTGCACATGATCTCCACCGCGTCCTGGTCGGCGAGGTAGTCGCCGCCCTTGACGGTGTCGAAGGTGTGCCATTCCCAGTTGTCCTCTTCGACGTTGGCTAGCGCCGCGCACATCCCGCCCTGCGCGGCCCCGGTGTGGCTGCGGGTGGGGTAGAGCTTGGTCAACACGGCGGTGCGCACCCGTGGGCCCGCCTCCACCGCGGCCCGCATGCCGGCACCGCCGGCGCCGACGATCACCACGTCGTATCGGTGTTGCTGGATCAAACGATCAGCCTCCCTACGAAGAGATGTTGGGGTCGAACGTCAGTAGCACGTAAGTGCCCAGCACCAACGTGAACCCCATCGACAACAACAGCAGGCTGTTGAGCCAGAACCGGGTGCTGTCCTTGCGGCTGTAGTCGTCGATGATGGTGCGCAGGCCGTTGCCGCCGTGCAGCTGCGCCAGCCACAGCAGCGCCAGGTCCCAGAACTGCCAGAACGGCGACGCCCAGCGCTGCGCCACGTAATTGAAGTCGATGCGGTACACGCCGTTGTCCCACATCAGCATGATGAACAGGTGGCCGATCGCCAGCACGAACAGCGCGATCCCGGAGAACCGCATGAACAGCCAGGCGAACTTCTCGAAGTTGGGGATGCCGGCCCGCCGCCGCGGGGAGCGCGGGTTGTCCAAGCTGGCGGGGCGGTCGTACAAGCGCTGTTTGACCGGGGCGACCTCGCCGCGACCCAGCTGAAGATCCGGGCTGCTCATCGGAAGTGCTCCATCATGTGGATGACCGTCACCACGCCGGCAGGAACCATCAGCAGCAGGAACACGACGCCGACGATCCAGAACATCAGCCGCTGGTGGCGCGGGCCTTCGGACCAGAAGTCGATCAGGATCACCCGGATGCCGTTGAGGCCGTGGAAGAGCACCGCGGCGACCAGGCCGTACTCCATGAGGCCGACGATCGGCATCTGGTAGTCGTGGATCACCGCGTTGTAGGTCTGCGGGCTGACCCGCAGCATCGCGGCGTCCAGGACGTGGACGAACAGGAAAAAGAAGATCGTCGCGCCGCTGATCCGGTGCAGCACCCACGACCACATGCCGGGGTCGCCGCGGTACAGCGTCCGCGGCGGCCTGCGTTTGCGCGAGGGAGCCGGTGCCGCCGGATCCGCGGTTGTCGGTTGCGTAGTCACCCCAGTCCTCACCGCCTTCTTCCGGCTTCAACGTCGGTCACGCCGGGCACTTGAGCTTAGCTCGGACACGCTGTGACTTGCGCCAATGTCTCCTCGGGCGAATTGCCGTTTTGCGGCTAGGGTGGCTCTCGGAATCGGCCATGGGTGAGCGGGGTTTCGTGATGCCGGAGATCGACTGGAATGCGTTGCGCGACAAGGCGATCGATGCCGCGGCGGGTGCCTACGCACCGTACTCGCGATTCCGGGTCGGGGCGGCCGCCCTGGTCGATGACGGCCGGGTGGTGACCGGCTGCAATGTGGAGAACATCTCATATGGCCTTGGTCTCTGCGCCGAATGCGCCGTGGTGTGTGCCCTGCATACGGGCGGCGGCGGGCGGCTGGTGGCGCTGGCGTGCGTGGACGGGCGGGGATCGGTGCTGATGCCGTGCGGGCGGTGCCGTCAGGTGCTGGCCGAACACGGCGGCCCCGAGCTGCTGATCGACCATCCGCGCGGGCCGCGCCGGCTCGGCGACCTGCTGCCGGACGCCTTCGGCGCCGACGACCTGGCACGCGGGCGCGGCTGAACGCCGTCCCCAACCGGTGCCCGGCGGCTTGCTGAGCGTTACCGGTCGGCTTACCGTCAATGCGTGCAACGGGGGAGCGCGCCGATGATGCCGACGGGATCGCTGCCCGCAGTGCTGCGCGGACTCTTGGGTGTGGTGCTGATCGCGGCGGGGATGGGCGCCGCCGGATGCGCATCCCGAACGCCGAGTGCAAAACCGCCATCGACGCCCGCGTCGTCGGCGCCGGCGTCGTCGTGGGTGGAGGACTCCGTCTTCTTCCCCGTGGGGGATATGACGGTGTACGGCACGTTCCGGCATCCGGCCGGCCACGGCCGGGCCGTGCCGGCGGCGCTGCTGATCGCCGGCAGCGGGCCGACGGATCGCAACGGTGACTCGGCCGCCATGCCGGGCCAGGTGGACACGCTGCGGAACCTGGCGCGGGCGCTGTCCGACGACGGCGTCGCTAGCTTGCGCTACGACAAGCTCGGCACCGGTCAGACCGGCCTCGGCTCGTACGCGACCGACCCGGCAAAGGTCGGCATCGGCACATTCCAGGACGAGGCGACCGCCGCGTTGAACTTCCTCGCCGGCCAATCCGGGGTCGACCGGACCCATCTGATCGCGCTCGGCCACAGCGAGGGCGCCCTGTACGCGATGATGCTGGCCACCGCCGCGCCCGGGACCGTCCCCGCGGTGCAGTCCTTGGGTCTGGTGGAGCCGGCGAGCCGCCGCATCCTCGACCATGTGTCCGAACAGGCCCACGCCCAGGCCGACGCGGCCGTCAGGTCCGGGCGAATCACCGCGGCGCGCGCCGCCGACAGCACCGCGGCGATCGATCACGCGATACAGGAGTTCCGCGCGACCGGCCAGGTTCCGCCCGACGAACCGCCGGGGCTGAGGGCGGTGATCAACGCCGCCAACGCGCATGCCCTGTTGCAGGAAGACGCGATCGACCCGGCAGCGCTGGCCGCCAAGCTGCCGCGCGACATGCCGGTGCTGGTCACCTGCAGTGACGCCGATCTGCAGATCACCTGCCAGGACGTCGATTCCCTAGTGTCCGGCCTGACCAGCGCGGGCACCAAGACCGACTACGTCCACCTGACCGGTGTGGACCATGTCCTGAAAGAGGACGCCAGCCGACTGCCGGCCAATTACACGAAGCCCTTGCCGTTCTCCACCCAGCTCGTCGGCGCGCTGGCGTCGTTCGTCAAAGAGAGCGGGACGACACCCTGAGCGGCGACGCCCTTGACTGACCCCGCGTTCGACGCGCCCACGGTGATCAGGACCAAGCGCGACGGCGGCCGGTTGTCCGATGCCGCCATCGACTGGGTCATCGGTGCCTACACCGACGGCCGGGTGGCCGAAGAACAGATGGCGGCGCTGCTGATGGCGATCCTGCTGCGCGGCATGGACCGCGGCGAGACCGCGCGGTGGACGGCGGCGATGCTGGCGTCGGGCGACACGCTCGACTTCGGCGACCTGGGCCTGCGGACCGTCGACAAGCACTCCACCGGCGGGGTGGGGGACAAGATCACGCTGCCCCTGGTGCCCGTCGTCGCCGCCTGCGGCGCCGCGGTCCCGCAGGCGTCCGGTCGCGGCCTCGGCCACACCGGCGGCACGCTGGACAAGCTGGAATCCATCGCCGGGTTCACCGCCGAGCTGTCCAACCGGCGCGTGCGCGACCAGCTGCGCGACCTCGGGGCGGCCATCTTCGCCGCCGGTGACCTGGCCCCCGCCGACGCCAAGCTGTATGCGCTGCGGGACGTCACCGCCACCGTCGAGTCGCTGCCGCTGATCGCCAGCTCGGTGATGAGCAAGAAGCTGGCCGAGGGGGCCGGGGCGCTGGTGCTCGACGTGAAGGTCGGGTCGGGCGCGCTGCTGGGGTCGGAGCGGGAGTGCCGCGAGCTGGCCCGCACCATGGTCGAGCTGGGCGCGGCGCACGGGGTGCCCACCCGCGCGCTGCTGACCGACATGAACCGCCCGCTGGGCGCGACCGTTGGCAACGCGCTGGAGGTCGCCGAGTCGCTCGAGGTGCTGGCCGGGGGCGGGCCGCCCGACGTCGTCGAGCTGACGCTGCGGCTGGCCTGCGAGATGCTGGAGCTGGCCGGCGTCGACGCGCGCGACCCCACCGACACCCTGCGCGACGGCACCGCGATGGACCGGTTCCGCCGGCTCGTCGCGGCCCAGGGCGGCGACCTGTCGGTGCCGTTGCCGCTCGGTCGGCATGCCGAGGCCGTGACCGCCCCCCGGGGCGGCACAATGGGCGATATCGACGCGATGGCAGTGGGGCTGGCGGCATGGCGGCTCGGCGCGGGCAGGTCCCGCCCGGGCGAACGGGTGCAGTCGGGCGCCGGTATCCGGATCCACCGCCGCCCCGGCGAACCGGTCAGCGCCGGTGAGCCGGTGTTCACCCTCTACACCGACACCCCGGAGCGCTTCGGCGCCGCGCTCGCCGAGCTGGACGGCGGGTGGGGCATCGGCGACACGCCCCCGGCCTCCCGGCCGCTGATCATCGATCGGATCGTCACATGACCGCACCCCTGGGGCTCGAGCAGATCAGAAAGGCCCCCAAGGCCGTGCTGCACGATCACCTCGACGGCGGCCTGCGCCCGTCGACCGTGCTGGAGATCGCCGGGCAGATCGGCTACGACGGGCTGCCCGCCACCGACGTCGACGACCTGGCGACGTGGTTTCGCACCCGTTCGCACAGCGGCTCGCTGGAGCGCTACCTGGAGCCGTTCTCGCACACGGTGGCGGTGATGCAGACGCCCGAGGCGCTGCATCGGGTCGCGTTTGAATGCGTGGAGGATCTGGCCGAGGACTCGGTGGTGTATGCCGAGGTCCGGTTCGCACCCGAGCTGCACATCGACCGCGGGCTGTCCTTCGACGCGATCGTCGACGCCGTGCTGGCCGGTTTCGCCGACGGCGAGAAGGCCTGCGCCGCGGCCGGGCGTCCGATCGTGGTGCGGCTGTTGGTCACGGCGATGCGCCACGCTGCGGTGTCCCGGGAGATCGCCGAGCTGGCAATCCGGTTCCGGGACAAGGGGGTTGTCGGGTTCGACATTGCCGGCGCCGAGGCGGGCAACCCACCGACCCGGCACCTGGATGCCTTCGAGTACATGCGAGATCACAACGCGCGCTTCACCATTCACGCCGGTGAGGCGTTCGGCCTGCCGTCCATTCACGAGGCGATCGCCTTTTGCGGTGCGGACCGGCTGGGCCACGGGGTGCGCATCGTCGACGACATCGAGGTGTTGGCCGACGGCAAGGTCCGGCTGGGTGAACAGGCATCTATCTTGCGGGACAAGCGGATTCCGTTGGAGCTGTGCCCCAGTTCGAACGTGCAGACCGGCGCCGTCAACAGCATCGCCGAGCACCCGTTCGATCTGCTGGCCCGCACCCGCTTCCGGGTGACCGTGAACACCGACAACCGGTTGATGAGCGACACCTTCATGAGCCGCGAAATGCACCGGCTGGTCGAGGCTTTCGGCTACGGATGGAGCGACCTCGAGCGGTTCACCATCAACGCGATGAAGTCCGCGTTCATCCCGTTCGACGAACGGTTGGCGATCATCGACGAGGTGATCAAGCCACGCTATGCCGTGCTGATCGGCTAGCGGCTCACCCTCATATGCGCTCAGTCTGCGGCGCCCGCGCTAAATCCGGTAGCCCATAACGGGTTCGGCTCGACGGACAGCCCCATGGCCCGCACCGTGCTGGCCAGGTGGGTCTGCACCGCGCGTAGCGCCCGCGGTAGGTCGCCGTCGCGCAGGGCTTCGGCGATGCCGCGGTGCTCCGCCATGATCGTGGCCACCCGATCGGGTTCGCGCAGCGCCGATTCCCCGATCATCCGCATCTGGCGGTCGCGCAGCGTCGAGTAGAAATTCGACAGGATGGCGTTGCCCGACTCTTCCAGGGTGATGGCGTGGAAGGCGCGGTCGGACTCCAGGAATTCCCGCCAGTCGGCCGCCGCGGCGGCCTCACCCTGCCGGCGCAGCTCGCCGGATTGCCGTTCGTAGACCGCGGCGCAGACGGCGGGACCGCGCCCCACCACCTTGGCGGCCGCGAACTGCTCCAGCACCAGCCGGGCCTCCATGACCGCGCGGACCTCGTCGGGCGAGACCGGGACCACCAGGGCGCCGCGCTGCGGATACAACCGCAACAGCCCCTCGGCCTCCAGCCGCAGGAACGCCTCGCGCACCGGGGTGCGCGACATCCCCAGCGCGGTGGCGACGTCGCCTTCGCTGATCAGCTCGCCGCCGGCGAATTCGCCCGTCAGGATCTGGGCCTTGACGTGGTCCAGCGCGCGATCCTTGGCCGTGCCCGGCCGCGGGCCCTGCGCCGCCATACCGCCCCACTCTTGTAGCTAAGTCGTATCTCAAGGGTGCTCACGACCGTACACCCCGCCGTCCCACCAGGGAGAATTGACACTAAGATACAAGATAAATACTATTTAGATACGGCAGAAACCCAAGCGGCAAGGGAGACCGAGATGGCCACCACGCAGACTTCGACGACGCAGAGTTTGACCCCGCAGACTTTGACCACGCAGACCCTGACCCCGAACCTGGATCCGACGATCCCGGCGCCGATGATCAACGTGGCCGAATACGGGTTCGAGGGCCGCTTCGAAGAATGGGCTGAGCAGGCCGAGTACTTCGAGTACTCCAAGGCGGCCAACCCCATCGGGTCCGGACACGTCCCGCCGGTTCCGCTGCGCCGGTTCGATCCCGAGCTTTACCTCGACGCCCCGACCGGTGTGATCCCCCTGGACCTGTCGGGTGAGCTGGGCATCGGCACCGGCGCGGCCACCAGCCCGGCGCTGCTGGCCAACTTCGTCAGCATCCGCGCCAACGAGCAGATCGACACCAGCCCCAACGCGACCTCGCAGCTGTACTACGTGCTGTACGGGCGCGGCTTCGCGGCTGTCAACGGCCGGCTGATCGCCTGGGAGAAGGGTGACTTCGTGACCCTGCCCGCCGGCTGCCGGTCGGTGTTCTACGCCGCCGCGGACACGGCCATGTACTGGGTGCACGACGAGCCGCTGATGCGCTACCTGGGTACCGAGGCCACCCGGCCACGGTTCGAGGCGACCAAGTTCCGCCGCGCCGACGCGGTGGCCAAGCTCGAGGAGATCGCCGCGCGTCCCGGCGCCAACGAGAAGAGCCGGGTGAGCGTGCTGTTGGCCAACGCCAACCAGGAGCAGACGCTGACCATCACCCACGTGCTGTGGGCCATGTTCGGGGTGCTGCCCCCGAATCAGGTCCAGCGCCCGCACCGGCACCAGTCGGTCGCGCTCGATCTCATCCTGGACGCCCCGGCGTCCGGCTGCTACACGCTGCTGGGCACGCGTCTCGACGAGCGCGGCGACATCGTCGATCCCACCCGGGTGGACTGGCGGACCGGGTGCGCCTTCACCACCCCGCCGGGCATGTGGCACGCCCACTACAACGAGACCGACGAGCCCGCCCACCTGATCCCCGTTCAGGACGCCGGGCTGCACACCCACCTGCGCAGCCTGGACATCAAGTTCACCCAGCGCCGCGATCTCGTCGCCGGGTGATCCGTCCGGCGGGGCCCATGCACCGCCGGAGTTCGGCGAATAGTGTGGCTGGACATGAAGGTGCCCCTGCTGGGACCGGTGTCGCTCACGGGCTTCCAGAACGCCTGGTTCTTCCTGGTCTTGCTGATCGTGCTGCTGGTGATCGGGCTTTACGTCGTGCAGCAGTTCGCCCGGCGTCGCCGGGTGCTGCGCTTCGCCAACATGGAGGTGCTGGAGCGGGTCGCGCCGCCGCGGCCCAGTAAGTGGCGCCACGTGCCGACCATCCTGCTGGCCGCCTCGCTGGTGTTGCTGACCACCGCGATGGCGGGGCCGACGTCGGACGTCCGGATTCCGCTGAACCGCGCGGTCGTGATGCTGGTGATCGACGTCTCGGAGTCGATGGCCTCCAACGATGTGCCGCCCAACCGCCTGGCCGCGGCCAAGGAGGCCGGCAAGCAATTCGCCGACCAGCTGACGCCGGCGATCAACCTGGGGCTGGTGGAGTTCGCGGCCAATGCCACGCTGTTGGTGCCGCCGACCACCAACCGCGGCGCGGTGAAGGCCGGCATCGACGGTTTGCAGCCGGCCCCGAAAACCGCTACCGGAGAAGGCATCTTTACCGCGCTGCAGGCGATCGCGACGGTCGGTTCGGTGATGGGCGGTGGCGACGGTCCGCCGCCGGCGCGCATCGTGCTGGAGTCCGACGGCGCCGAGAACGTGCCGCTGGACCCCAATGCCCCGCAGGGCGCGTTCACCGCGGCCCGGGCCGCCAAGGCCGAGGGCGTGCAGATCTCGACGATCTCGTTCGGCACCCCGTACGGCACCGTCGACTACGAGGGCGCCACCATCCCGGTCCCGGTGGACGACCAGACCCTGCAGAAGATCTGCGAGATCACCGACGGCGAGTCGTTCCACGCCGACAGCCTGGACTCGCTGAAGAACGTGTATTCGACGCTGCAGCGCCAGATCGGCTACGAAACGGTGAAGGGCGACGCGAGCCTGGCCTGGATGCTGCTCGGCGCGTTCGTCATGGCCGCCGCCATCCTGGCCGGGCTGCTGCTGAACCGCAGGCTGCCCGCTTGAGGCCTCAGCTGGGCAGGCGGCGGTTGATCAGCAGTGCCAGCGCCGTCGCGATCAGCGCGGTCAGCACGGCCAGCCGCAACCATCCGGAGCTGCCCGGCCCCGGCACCGTGCGGTAGCCGATCTCGTTCTCGATGGCGTTGTAGCTCTTTTCCAGCTCGCCGAGGGTGGTCGCGGTGTAGGACTGCCCGCCGGACAGCTTGGCCACCATCTTCATCTGGTCGGTCGAGACCGGGACGGCGATGCGCTGCCCGTCCATCTCGATCTCGCCGCCCTTGGTCCCGAACGAGATCGTCGAGATGGGCACGCCCTCGTCCTTGGCCAGCCGCGCCGCGGTGTAGACGCCGTCGTGCGGATCGCTGGGATTGGAGGGCTTGTTCTCGCCGCCGTCGGAGAGCAGCACGATGCGGGCGGGCGGCGGCTTGTCGCCGCCGGCGACCGCGGTGGCGCTGACCGCGTGCAGCGCGGTGAAGATGGCCTCGCCGGTGGCCGTGCTGTCGGCGAAATCCAGCTTCTTCAGCGCGTCGATGGTGGCCTGGTGTTGCGGGGTCGGCGGCACCAGCAGATAGGGCGTGCCGGCGAACCCGACCAGCCCGAGGTTGATGCCGGGCGTGAGCTGGCCGGCGAACTGGGTGGCGGCCTGTTCGGCGGCCTTGAGCCGGTTGGGTTCGACGTCGGTAGCCCGCATGGACTGCGACATGTCGATCACCAGCATGATGACGGCGCGGTTGCGCGGGATGCGCATGTCGTGGGTGGGGGTGGCCAGCGCGACGGTCAACAACGCCAGGCTCAGCAGCGACACGGCGATCGGCAGGTGCCGCCACGGCGACTGCGGCACCGGGGTTTCGGTGTACCGGTGCAGCCGTTGGCGGCGCCGGGCAGCGACGTACACGTAGAGGGCCAGCAGGGCCAGCGGCACCAGGCCGAACAACAACAGGCCCGGGCGCTGGAACCCGTAGAGCGGTAGCGGGCCGATACCGGGAAGCGACACGTCACCCAACCTTCCCGTCCAGCCCGCAACCGTCAAACGGTGGCACTACTCGCGGCGCAGCCGTCCGTCGACGAACTGTTCCAGTTTCTCCCATTCGCGGACCGCCGCGGCGTACGGCGGTGACGGCTTGGTGACCGAGTCGGGCTCGAGCACGGCGGCCACCAACTTGCCCAGCGGCCGGCTGGTGTCGAGCGCCTTGTCGACGGCGGAATCCTCGGAGTAGTCGCCGATGTCGCGCAGCACCTCGACGGCCAGCTCCAGCTGCTCGCGATCCACGGCGTCCGGGCCGTCGGCCAGGTCGTCGACCAGCCCGCTGAGCACGTAGACGTTGTCGTCGGTGACCTCCACCGCCAGCGAGCCGTCGGTCGCGGCGGTGCGGATGTCGTCGTAGGTACTCAGGTCGGCCAGGTCGTGGTCGTGCTCGTCGGCCAGGTAGCGGGCCAGCGCGCGCTCGGAGGTGAAGACGCTGATGCGTCCGTTGCGGCCCAGGAAGATCGGCTGGTCGTCCAGGTAGCAGCGCAGCGTGTAAAAGGTCCCCGAACTCGTCATGATGCGGATCGGGTCGATGCCCACCTGCAGCCAGAAATCCTTGTCGCTGCCCAGCACCACGGTGTCGGCGCTGGCCCGCGCTTCGGTGGCTTCGTCCTCGTCCTCCTCGTCCACCTCGTCGGCCTCGTCTTCGGGATCCGCGGATTCCTCGACGGCCTCGCCGGCGTCCCCGGTGTCCCCGGTGTCCTCGTCCTCCTCGACCTCGTCGCGCTCTTCGGCGAGCTCGTCGGCCGCCTTCTCCGACAGCTTTTCGTCGACCTCGGGGATGGTGACGATGCCGTCGATCGCGGCGAGCACGTCGTCCCAGCTGCGGGCGATGACCTCGGCGATCGTGTTCCAGCGTTTCGTGCCGGCCTTGCCGGTGAAGTGCTCGATGCCGCCGGAGACGGTGCCCAGGACGGGGTTGCCGTTGAAGAACTTCGACACCGCCGCCAGCTCGCACACCGATCCGATGGACGACACGATGGCCAGCGTGCCGGCCAGCGCGTTCACCGAGTCCTCGGTGGGCTTCTCCGCCACCAGTTCCTCGACGGCGATCAGGTCGAACTGCTTGTCCTCGGCGGGGGAGAAGGCGTGCGCGTGCGCCGCGCGCAGCTCGCCCCACGACGGGTGGTCGGCCAGGTCGTTGTCGTCGTTGGAACGCACGAAGGCCACCAGGTCGGCGACGGACGAGAACGCGAACAGGTCCTCGTCCTTGCCCAGGAACGCCTCCCACTCGTCGCCGGAGTCACGCCAGCGGGGCGCCCACACGGTGTAGCGGTCACCATCGGACAGGCTCAGGCGGATGGGCACGAGGTCAGCAGCCATGCGGCACACAATAGCGACGGCCGCCGAAGGTGCTCATGGTGCCACCGTCGAGCTAGCCCCAGATATCGGTGATGGGCGCGGCGCTGGCGGCGTACCCGGTCTTGGGCAACCCGTACATCTGCTCCACCGTGGACAGCACGTTGTAGTGGTTGATCTGTTCGCTGTAGCTGCCGGGCCGGACGTGGGCGCCGTAGAACACCGTCGGGATCTGGTTGCGGTTGCCTCCGACATTGGAGTTGTCGTCTTCGTCGAACGTGACGATCAGCAGGCTGTTGTTGGCGGCCGCCCAGTTGGCGTAGCCGGACAGGTTGCGGTTCAGCCAGGCGTCGGCCTGCGCGATCGAGCCGTCGTGCATGTTGTCGTCGTTGTTGGGGATGACGAACGACACCGTGGGCAGGCTGGCGTAGTTGCCCATCGGGAACGCGGTGAACGGCAGCGAGTTCGCCGCCGGCACATTGGTGAAGTTGGCCCAGGGCACGTGCTTGCGCGCGTACTTGCCCGCGCTGCACACCGGTGAGCCGGCCGCGGGCAGGCCTTCGGCGAAGCCGACGAATGTGTAGCCCGCGGCGAGCAATTCGGATCCCAGGTTGGGTGCGGCGCCGCCGTTGACCGGGCACAGGTCCTTGTTCACGCCAAAGGTGTTGCCGGCGAACAGCGCCAGGTAATTCGGTTCGCTGGGGTGGGTTTCGGCGAACGACTGGGTCATGTTGGCGCCGGCCGCGGCCAGCGACGTGATGAAGGGCGCCGACTTGTTGCCGATGATGCCGCTCTCGGAGCGGTTCTCCTCGACCACGATCACGATGTGCGCGGGTTGCGGAACGGCCGCTGCCGCAAGGCCTATGCGCGGCGTCAACGGGCTGGCCGCCAGTGCCACCAACGCCAACGCGGCCAATGGCCGCAGGACCCGGTATACCCGGCCGACCAGCCTTCTCGGACTTCGAAATTCGCCCACCACGCCCGGAGTATATGAACGGGCGCAGGCGTTTTCCGGGACGGCGGTAAGCGTGTCAGGAGGGCTTTGCCCGATCGTTATATACCCTCGACCCCATGGAACTGTGCGTCATCGACCACCCGTTGGCCGCCGCCCGGCTGACGGTGCTGCGCGACGAACGCACCGATACGGCCGGTTTTCGCGCCGCGCTGCGCGAGCTGACGCTGATACTGATCTACGAAGCCAGCCGGGACGCGCCGCGAAAGTCCGTGCGAATTCGCACCCCGGTGGCGTCGACCGTCGGGACGCGCTTGGTCTCCCCGCCGCTGCTGGTGCCGGTGTTGCGGGCCGGGCTGGGCATGGTCGACGCCGCGCACGCGGCGATACCCGAGGCCGAGGTGGGATTCGTCGGTGTCGCCCGCAACGAGCAAACCCATCTGCCGGTGCCCTACCTCGAGGCGCTGCCCGACAGGCTTGCGTCCAGGCCGGTGATCATCCTCGATCCCATGCTGGCCACCGGCGGGTCGACGGCCCACACCATCGGTCTGTTGCAGCACCGCGGCGCAACGGATCTCACCGTGCTGTGCGTGGTGGCTGCGCCGGAAGGCCTTGCGGCGGTGAAGAAAGCGGCGCCGGACGCGCGGGTGTTCACCGCAGCGGTCGACAAGGGGCTGAACAAGTCGGCCTATATCGTGCCGGGCCTGGGCGATGCCGGCGACCGTCAATTCGGGCCCAACCTGTTCACCAGTTCTGCACCGCAGCGACCAGCCGCTCGCGCAGGGCGCGGGCGCGCCGCCGCGAAGAGTTCAGGTCGCCGTCGACCGCGCAGCGAATCTCCAAGTAGCACTTGAGTTTCGGCTCGGTCCCGGACGGTCGAACCACCAGCCTGATCGATGTGTCGTCGTCGCCGCCGGTGAAGATCAGCGCGTCGGTGATGTCGGTGAGGGTCGCGGCATAACCCGCCAGCGTTTCCGGTGGGGTCTTCCGCCACCGCCGCATCAGTTCGGCCGCCTCGGCGGCGTCGGCGACCCGGCGCGACACCGCCGCCACGTCGTGCACCCCGTACCGCCGCGCCAGCTCGTCGAGCAGGTCGCGGACCGTGCGGCCCTGTCGTCTGGTCTCGGCCACCAGGTCGCACACCAGCACCGCGGCGCTGATGCCGTCCTTGTCGCGCACGGATGCGGGGTCGACGCAGTGCCCGATCGCCTCCTCGTAGGCGTAGACCAGCGTGCCGCCGGGCACCTGCTCATCGGCGCGGGCCAGCCACTTGAAGCCGGTGAGGGTTTCCACGTGGAGCGCGCCGTGGCGCGCGGCGATGGCCGACAGCATCCGCGAGGACACCACCGTGCTGGCCACCACGGGGGCCGGTGTGCTGGTGGTGGATAGTATGTAATCGCCTAGCAGCCAACCGGTTTCGTCGCCGGACAGCATCCGCCACCCCTGGGTGTCGGGGATGCCGACGGCGCATCGGTCGGCGTCGGGATCCAGCGCGATCGCCACGTCGGCGTCGACATCGGCGGCCAGGGCCAGCAGCGCGTCGGTGGCGCCGGGCTCCTCGGGGTTGGGGAACGCGACGGTGGGGAAATCCGGGTCGGGTGCGAATTGCGCTCCGACGGAATGCACTTCGGCGAACCCCGCGCGCTGCAGCGCCTCGACGGCCACCGCGCCCCCGACCCCGTGCAGGGGGGTCAGTGCCACCCGCACCGTACCGCCGCCGCGCCGCAATCCGGCCGCCCGCTCGAGGTAGCGCCGCACCAGATCGGTCCGCGCGGGTTCGACCGGGGCCCTGCCGATCCGATCGGCCGGTGGGGCGGCGGCCATGGCGGCCTCGATCTCGCGGTCGGTGGGGGAGACGATCTGGATGCCGTCGTCGAGGTAGACCTTGTAGCCGTTGTCGGCGGGCGGGTTGTGCGACGCGGTGATCTGGATCCCGGCCGCCGCGCCGGTGTGGCGCACCGCGAACGCCACCACCGGGGTGGGCACGGGTCCTGGTAGCAGCAGCACCGAAAACCCTTGTGCGGCAAGAACTTCTGCGGCTACCGTGGCGAACGCCGCCGAGCCGTGCCGGGCGTCGCGTCCCACGATCGCCGTCGAACCGCGCAGGCCGCGCCCGGCCAGCACCTGCGCCACCGCCCACGTCGCTCGCGACACCACGGCGACGTTCATGGCGTCGGGTCCGCCGCGCACCGGGCCGCGCAGGCCGGCCGTGCCGAACTTCAGCGGGCGGGCGAATCGCGCGGCGAGTTCGTCGGGGCCGCACGCGGCGAGCTCGGCGGCCGTCCTCGGGTCGGGATCGTGGGCGATCCACTCCTCGGGCGTCATCCCCTAGAACCGGGGGAGCTGCTCGAGGATCAGGGCCAGCAGCGCCCCCATCCGGGTTGCCGCCGCGGCCCCGGCGGCCAGCACCTCGGCGTGGCTCAGCGGTTCGCCGCTGAGCCCCGCGGCCAGGTTGGTCACCAGCGACACCCCGAGCACCTCGGCGCCGGCCGCGCGGGCGGCGATGGTCTCGTGCACGGTGGACATGCCGACCAGGTCGGCCCCCAGTGTCCGCAGCATCCGGATTTCGGCGGGCGTCTCGTAGTGCGGCCCCGGCAGCCCGGCGTAGACGCCTTCGGTCAGCGTGGGGTCGGCCTGGCGGGCGAGTTCGCGCAACCGCGGCGAGTAGGCGTCGGTGAGGTCCACGAACTGCGGGCCGACCAGCGGCGACCGGGCGGTCAGGTTCAGATGGTCGCTGATCAGCACGGGTTCGCCGACGGCCATGTCCTGGCGCAGCCCGCCCGCCGCGTTGGTGAGCACGACGGCGCGCACGCCGGCCGCGCAGGCCGCGCGCACCGAGTGCACGACGTGGCACAGGTCGTGGCCCTCGTAGGCGTGGATGCGGCCGACCAGCACCAGCACGCGGTGGACGCCGATGCGCATCGACAACAGCTCGCCGGTGTGCCCGACCGCCGTCGGCGGCCGGAAACCGGGCACCTCGGCCTGGGGCAGCACGGCGGTGGGCGTCCCCAGCGCCGCGACGGCCGGGGGCCAGCCGGATCCGAGCACGATGGCGACGTCATGCTCGGCGATTCCGGTGCGTTCGGCGATGACCTCGGCCGCCCGGCGCGCGAGCTCGCCTGGGTCGGACGGGGTTTGGGTCACAGCCGGAGCCTAGCCCGGCGACGGCGAGTGCCGGCAACGGCGCGAGTGAGGAGCCGGGCCATCGGGCCATCGGGCCTAGCGGTGGGGAGGTGTCGCCGGTATATGTCAGGATCTGCCGTATGAATCTTCGTAGGTGGCCGGTGGTTGGCCCGGTCATGGCGGTGGCGGTCGCCGTTGCGCTGTCAGTGGTTTCGCTCACACTGGGCCCGGCGCCGGCGGCCCGGGCGGACTGCCCGGACGTGCAACTCATCTTCATCCGGGGCACCGCGGAGCCGCCCGGCCTGGGGGCCGTCGGCGACGCGCTGTTCGCCGCGCTGCAACCCGCGCTGGGATCGCGCAGCGTCGACTCCTACGCGGTGAACTACCCGGCCAGCTACAACTTCCTGACCACCGCCGACGGCGCCAACGACGCGCGTGACCACATCGCGCAGATGGTCGATTCGTGCCCGTCGACGCGGCTGGTGCTCGGCGGCTTCTCGCAGGGCGCCGCCGCGGTGTCGATGCTCGCGGGGGTGCCGCCGGTCGGCCAGCGGATCGGCAACTTCGGGTCGGCGCCCGCGCTGGATCCCGGACTCGCCGGCAAGATTCGGGCCGTCGCGGTGTTCGGCAACCCCGGCAACCGCTTCAATACGCCGCTGTCGTCGACGGGCGCCTTCGCCGGCCGCGCCATCGACCTGTGCAGCGACGGCGACCCGGTCTGCGTCGTCGGCGGCCGCGACCGGGAGGCGCACCACGTCTACGAGGAGCCGCCGTATCCCGGTCAGGCGGCCGGATTCATCGCCGGGCTGGTGTAGCTTTCAGGCCCTCTGGGGCCGAGACCGGTGAGTGAGATACTGCGAGAGTGCCCACAACCCCGTTAGACAGTGTCGAAGATGTCGTGCGGCGGCGTGGTGCCGACCTGGTCGAGTTGTCCCATGCCATCCACGCCGAGCCTGAGCTGGCCTTCGCGGAGCATCGCAGCTGCGCCAAGGCGCAGGCGCTGGTCGCCGAACGCGGCTTCGAGATCACCGCGGGCGCCGGCGGGCTGGACACCGCCTTTCGCGCCGACTTCGGCAGCGGGCCGCTGACCATCGGCGTCTGCGCCGAATACGACGCGCTGCCCGAGATCGGCCACGCCTGCGGCCACAACATCATCGCGGCGTCGGCGGTGGGCACCGCCCTGGCGCTGGCCGAGGTGGCCGACGAGCTGGGCCTGCGGGTGTCGCTGCTGGGGACACCGGCCGAGGAGGCCGGCGGCGGCAAGGCGCTGCTGCTCAAGGCCGGGGTGTTCGACGACATCGCCGCGGCGGTCATGCTGCACCCCGGGCCGGCCGACATCGCCGCGGCCCGGTCGCTGGCCCTGTCCGAGGTGACCGTGAACTACCGCGGCAAGGAATCCCACGCCGCCGTCGCGCCGCACCTGGGCGTCAACGCCGTCGACGCGGTGACCGTCGCGCAGGTGGCCATCGGTCTGCTGCGGCAGCAGCTGGCGCCCGGGCAGCTGGTGCATGGCATCGTCACCAACGGCGGGCAGGCGGTCAACGTCATCCCGGACCGCGCGGCGGTTCAGTACGCGATGCGCGCGGTCGAATCGGAGTCGCTGCGCGAGCTGGAGGGCAGGGTGTACGCCTGCTTCGCCGCGGGCGCGCTGGCCACCGGCTGCGAATACGACATCGACAATCCCGCACCCCCGTACGACGAGCTGCGGCCCGACGAGTGGCTGGCCGACGTGTTCCGCGAAGAGATGTGCCGGCTCGGCCGCGAGCCGGTGGCCCGCGAGTACGAGTCGACGTTGCCCATGGGCAGCACCGACATGGGCAACGTCACGCACGTGCTGCCGGGAATTCACCCGATCGTCGGGGTCGACGCCGGCGGGGCGATGGTTCACCAGCGCGCCTTCGCCGACGCCGCCGCCGGCCCCAGCGCCGACCGCGCGGTCGTCGAGGGCGCGATCATGTTGGCGCGCACGGTGGTCCAGCTCGCCCAGACGCCCGCCCAGCGCGACCGGGTGATGGACGCGCGGGAGCGCCGGCGGGCCGGGGCGCGATCATGAGCCTGGTCGACGCCGCCGATTCGTGGCTGGCCGCCCACCAGCAAGAGCTGGTCGAATGGCGCCGGCACATTCACCGCTATCCCGAGCTGGGCCGCCAGGAGTACGCCACCACCCAGTTCGTCGCCGAGCGGCTGGCCGAGGCCGGGCTCAACCCCAAGGTGCTGCCCGGCGGGACGGGGCTGGTCTGCGACATCGGGCCCGAGCACGAGCCCCGGATCGCGTTGCGGGCCGACATGGACGCGCTGCCGATGGCCGAGCGCACCGACGCCCCCTACGCCTCCACCATGCCCAACGTGGCACACGCCTGCGGCCACGACGCGCACACCGCGATCCTGCTGGGCGCCGCCCTGGTGCTGGCGTCGGTGCCCGAGCTGCCGGTCGGGGTGCGGCTGATCTTCCAGGCCGCCGAGGAGCTGATGCCCGGCGGGGCGATCGACGCCATCGCCGCCGGCGCGATCACCGGGGTGTCGCGGATCTTCGCCCTGCACTGCGACCCCCGGCTGGAGGTCGGCAAGGTCGCGGTCCGGCACGGCCCCATCACCTCGGCGGCCGACCAGATCGAGATCACGCTGTACTCGCCCGGCGGGCACACGTCGCGCCCGCACCTGACGGCCGACCTGGTGTACGGGCTGGGCACGCTGATCACCGGGCTGCCCGGGGTGCTGTCGCGGCGCATCGACCCGCGCAACGGCACCGTGCTGGTGTGGGGCGCCGTCAACGCCGGGGTGGCCGCCAACGCCATTCCGCAGAGCGGCGTGCTGGCCGGCACCGTGCGCACCGCCAGCCGGCAGACCTGGGTGGGCCTCGAGGAGATCATCCGGGAGACGGTCTCCGGGCTGCTGGCGCCGCTGGCCATCGAACACACCCTGCAATACCGGCGCGGCGTGCCGCCGGTGGTCAACGAGGACCTCTCGACGCGCATCCTCACCCACGCCATCGAAGCCGTCGGCCCCGACGCGCTGGCCGACACCCGTCAGTCCGGGGGTGGCGAGGACTTCTCCTGGTACCTCGAGGAGATCCCCGGTGCGATGGCGCGGCTCGGGGTGTGGCCGGGGGTGGGGCCCCAGCTCGACCTGCACCAGCCGACGTTCAACCTCGATGAGCGGGCCTTGCCGATCGGGGTGCGCGTGATGACCAACATCGTCGAGCAGTCGGCCGCGTTCGAGCTGTTCTAGGCGCCTACGACGGTCGCGCGGCCGTGGCGCGGACGACGTGCTCGGCGATGCGCTCGTACGTCCGCCGCGTGACGTCGCCGGCCGCGCTCATGATGTTGTAGCCGTGGTCGACCCCGGCCACCTCGTGGTACTCCACCAACGCCCCGGCGGCGCCGAGTTTCTCTGCGTACCTGCGGGCTTCGTCGCGCAACCGGTCCTGCTCGGCGGTCACGACCAGCGCGGGCGCGATGCCGGCGAGGTGCTCGGCGTTGTCGCCCCAGGCGGGCGAGACCAGGCGGTCGCGCCGCCGCGCCGGCTCGGGGATGTAGGCGGTGTCGAAGACCTCGCTCATCCAGGGCTTCATGATCGCCCGGTTGCCGATCGTGGACGACTTGTCGCGGCTGGGCGTGACCAGGTCCAGCGGCGGGTAGTGCAGCACCTGCAGCGCGATCTCGGGGCCGCCGTTTTCCAGCGCGAGCCGCGCCGCCGCGGCAGACAGGTTGCCGCCCGCGCTCTGGCCACCGACGCACAGCCGGGTGCCGTCCCACTCGCGGTCGGGGCCGGCGGCCCAGCACACGACGTCGTAGATCTGGTACACCGCGGCGGGGAAGCGGTGCCGCGGCGCCAGGGCGTAGTCGGGGTTGATCACCAGCACGCCCGCGTTGGCGGCCAGGTAGCGGCACCACGGATCGTCCTGCTCGGGGTGTCCGACCACGAAGCCGCCGCCGTGCACGTTGACGTAGACGGGCGGGTTCGTCGCCGCGGGCGGGTGGTAGACGGTCGCCGACACCGGGCCGTGGCGGGTGGGGATCGCGACCTCGGAGGTTCGGCCGGTGATCTCCGGGAAGCGCACGGCGGCCTTGGGAGTCGGGTTGATGGCGGCCGCGAACGCGCGCGCCGCCGCGTCGGCGATCAGCGGTACGGACAGGATGGACAGACGATTCTCCTTCTCCCGGCGCCCCCCTCGGATCGGGGCGCGCATCGTCGGTCTGTCTGTTTACCCTGCCGGTCGGCGTCGGGCGAATGGTTTTTGGCGGGCGCCGCCGGCGAGCGGGGTCAGGCGCTGGTCCCAGGACCGATGTTTCGGGCCGGGCGGGTCCGCAGCCAGTGCACGTAATCGGCTGGCGCTCCGGCGATTTCGGCGGCGTCGGCCATCACACCCAGATAGCGGGCGGACGGCATGCCGCCTTCCCAGGCGTCCAGGACGTACAGCCACGCCAGGACCGGGTCTGTGTCGGTGTCCGACGATATCCGCTCCACCCGGCACCGGATCTTCTTGTGCACGCCGAACTCCGAGCCCTCCCAGCGGTCCAGGTTGTGCTCGTCCGCCGGTGTCATGTCGTAGAGGACGACGAACACCTTGGACCCCGGGTCCTCGACGAC
The DNA here is from genome assembly GCF_059812885.1 of Mycobacterium sp. NGS33. Lineage (NCBI taxonomy): Bacteria > Bacillati > Actinomycetota > Actinomycetes > Mycobacteriales > Mycobacteriaceae > Mycobacterium > Mycobacterium sp. NGS33. The sequence continues at coordinate 97,913 of NZ_JCALDN010000015.1, forward strand.
GCTGGCCAGCGCGCCCTCCCAACCGATGTCCTCGCCACCGAAGGTCAATCTCCACCCGTGCAGCCAACCGGTTCCGGCCATCGGCGAATGCGGCGCGCGTTTCTGCATCTGCTCGGGATCCATGTTCGATCCGTACGCGGCGTAGAGCGGCACGGGGAAAGCTTAGACGTCCGATGCTGGTGGGTCTTCCCCCGAGCATTCGCGGGGTCCCGGCCGCTTCGTTAGGTTGGGGCTGTGGTGACCCGCATCGTGATCCTCGGCGGCGGCCCGGCCGGTTACGAGGCCGCGCTGGTGGCCGCGACCTCGCACCCCGACACGACCCGCGTCACGGTCATCGAAACCGAGGGCATCGGCGGGGCGGCCGTCCTGGACGACTGCGTGCCGTCCAAGACGTTCATCGCCTCGACCTGGCTGCGCACCGAGCTGCGCCGGGCGCCGCGGCTGGGGTTCGAGATCGACATCGACGACGCCAAGATCTCGCTGCCGCAGATCCATGCCCGGGTCAAGCAACTCGCCACCGAGCAGTCCGCCGACATCACCGATCAGCTGCTCGGCATGGGCGTGCACGTGGTGGCCGGCCGCGGCGAGCTGATCGACCCCACCCCCGGCCTGGCCTGCCACCGCGTCAAGGCGACCGCCGCCGACGGCTCCACCCAGGAGTTCGAGGCCGACGTCGTGCTGATCGCCACCGGCGCCAGCCCGCGGGTGCTGCCGTCGGCGCCGCCGGACGGCGAGCGGATCCTGACCTGGCGCCAGCTCTATGACCTCAAGGCGCTGCCCGAGCACCTCATCGTGGTCGGGTCCGGGGTCACCGGAGCCGAATTCGTGCACGCCTACACCGAATTGGGCGTGCCGGTGACGGTGGTCGCCAGCCGCGACCGGGTGCTGCCCTACGAGGACGCCGATGCCGCGCTGGTCCTGGAGGAGGCGTTCTCCGAGCGCGGCGTCGAGCTGGTCAAGAACGCCCGCGCGCAGTCGGTCACCCGCACCGAGGACGGCGTGCTGGTCACCCTGGCCGACGGGCGCACGGTCGAGGGCAGCCACGCGCTGATGACCATCGGCTCCGTCCCCAACACCGGCGGCCTGGGCCTGGACCGGGTCGGCATCGAGCTGGGCCGCGGCGGCTACCTGACCGTGGACCGGGTGTCGCGGACGTCGGTGGCCGGCATCTACGCCGCCGGGGACTGCACCGGTCTGCTGCCGCTGGCCTCGGTCGCGGCCATGCAGGGCCGGATCGCGATGTATCACGCGCTGGGCGAGGGTGTCAGCCCGATCCGGTTGCGCACGGTGGCAGCGACGGTGTTCACCCGGCCCGAGATCGCGGCCGTCGGGGTCCCGCAGACGATGATCGACGACGGTTCGGTGCCGGCCCGCACCGTCATGCTCCCGTTGCGCACCAACGCGCGCGCCAAGATGTCGGGCCTGCGGCAGGGTTTCGTCAAACTGTTCTGCCGCCAGGCCACCGGCGTGGTGATCGGCGGCGTGGTCGTGGCACCGATCGCCTCCGAGCTGATCCTGCCGATCGCGGTGGCGGTGACGAACCGGATCACCGTCAACGAATTGGCGCAGACGCTGGCGGTTTACCCGTCGTTGTCCGGCTCGATCACCGAGGCCGCGCGGCGGCTGATGGCGCACGACGATCTGGATTAGCGGTTAGCCTTGGTGCAGCACGTCCTACTGACGAGTAACCGACAGGAGTTTCCCCAGTGCGGAGTCCTCTGCCGTGAGCAACCCGATTCAGGCACCCGGTAGCGCACAAACCTGGACGGCTTCGTCGCTGGGACCTCGGCAACGCGCGTTGGCCTGGGAGCGGCTGAGCACTGAGCAGTTCGACGTGGTGGTGATCGGCGGCGGCGTGGTGGGCTCGGGCTGCGCGCTGGACGCCGCGACCCGCGGCCTCAAGGTGGCGCTCGTGGAAGCGCGCGACTTCGCCTCGGGCACCTCGAGCCGCTCGTCGAAGATGTTCCACGGCGGCCTGCGCTACCTCGAACAGCTGGAGTTCGGCTTGGTGCGCGAGGCGCTCTACGAGCGTGAGCTGTCGCTGACCACGCTGGCGCCGCATCTGGTCAAGCCCATGCCGTTTCTGTTCCCGCTGACGCATCGGTGGTGGGAGCGTCCCTATACCGCGGCGGGCATCTTCCTCTACGACCGGCTGGGCGGCGCGAAATCTGTTCCGGCACAAAAGCATTTGACGCGCGCCGGCGCGTTGCGGCTAAGCCCCGGCCTCAAGCGCAGCTCGCTGATCGGTGGAATCCGTTACTACGACACGGTGGTCGACGACGCCCGGCACACCATGACCGTCGCGCGCACCGCCGCGCACTACGGCGCGGTGGTGCGGACCTCCACCCAGGTGGTCGCCATGCTGCGCGAGGGCGACCGGGTAACGGGTGTGCGGGTGCGCGACTCCGAGGACGGCGCGATCACCGAAGTCCGCGGCCACGTGGTGGTCAACGCGACCGGCGTGTGGACCGACGAGATCCAGGCATTGTCCAAGCAGCGCGGGCGATTTCAGGTCCGGGCGTCCAAGGGCGTGCACGTGGTGGTGCCGCGCGACCGCATCGTCAGCGACGTCGCGATCATCCTGCGCACCGAGAAGTCGGTGATGTTCGTCATCCCGTGGGGCAGCCACTGGATCATCGGCACCACCGACACCGACTGGAATCTCGACCTGGCCCATCCGGCGGCCACCAAGGCCGACATCGACTACATCCTGGAAACCGTCAACACGGTGCTGGCCATCCCGCTGACCCACGCCGACATCGACGGCGTGTACGCGGGGCTGCGCCCCCTGCTGGCCGGGGAGAGCGAGGAGACCTCCAAGCTGTCCCGGGAGCACGCCGTGGCGGTGCCCGCGCCGGGCCTGGTCGCCATCGCCGGCGGCAAGTACACCACCTATCGGGTGATGGCCGCCGACGCGATTGACGCTGCGGCCCAATTCATTCCAGCCCGGGTGGCGCCGTCGATCACGGAGAAGGTCAGCCTGCTGGGCGCCGACGGCTATTTCGCGCTGATCAACCAGGCCGAACACGTCGCCGAGCTGCAGGGCCTGCACCCCTACCGGGTGCGTCATCTGCTGGACCGCTACGGCTCGCTGATCGGTGACGTGCTGACCCTGGCGGCGCAACGGCCCGATCTGCTCACCCCCATCAAGGAGGCGCCCGGCTACCTGCGGGTGGAGGCGCTGTATGCCGTGACCGCCGAGGGCGCACTGCATTTGGAGGACATCCTGGCCCGCCGGATGCGCATCTCCATCGAATACTCACACCGCGGCGTCGACTGCGCCCGCGAGGTCGCCGACGTGGTCGCGCCGGTGCTGGGCTGGTCGGCCGAGGACATCGAGCGTGAGGTCGCGAACTACTCCGCTCGGGTGGAGGCCGAGATCCTGTCCCAGGCGCAGCCCGACGACGTGTCCGCCGACGAATTGCGGGCCAGCGCGCCCGAGGCGCGCGCCGAGATCCTCGAGCCGGTCCCGCTCAGTTGAGGTCCTGACAATGGCCGGTCGGCCGGCGCCACTGCCGGTGCGGGACGGACTCGGCCCGGCGCGGGTGCGGCTGCGGGGCGGGCCGGTGCTGGCCGAACTCACCGACCGGTTCGGCGCGCGGGCCCGCGCCAAGGTGCTGGCCGGCGAGGTCGTCGGCGCCGACGGTACGGTAATCGATTGCGCCACAGCGCTTCCCGCGGGAGCGAGCGTCTACCTGTATCGCGAGCTGCCGGACGAGGTGCCCGTCCCGTTCGACATCCCGGTGCTGCATCGCGACGACGACGTCGTGGTCGTGGACAAGCCGCACTTCCTGGCCACCATGCCGCGCGGGCGCCACGTCGCGCAGACCGCGCTGGTGCGGCTGCGCCGCGATTTGGGGTTGCCCGAGCTGAGCCCGGCGCACCGGCTCGACCGGCTGACCGCCGGGGTGCTGCTGTTCACCGCGCGGCGCGAGGTCCGCGGCGCCTACCAGACGCTGTTCTCCCGCGGACTGGTGACCAAGATCTATCTGGCCCGGGCCGCCGTCGACTCGCAGCTGGAGCTGCCCCGCCTGGTGCGCAACCGGATCATCAAGCGCCGCGGCAACTTACAGTCGGTCATCGAGCCCGGTGCGCCCAATGCGGAGACGCACGTGGAGCTGCTATCGCCGGACGGGCTCTACCGGCTGACCCCGCGCACCGGGCGCACCCACCAGCTGCGGCTGCACATGGCGGCCCTGGGGATACCGATCGACGGTGACCCGCTGTATCCCGACGTCGTCGACGTTGCCGCCGACGACTTCAGCACGCCGCTGCGGCTGCTGGCGCAACGCATCGAGTTCACCGATCCGCGCACCGGTGAGCGACGCGAATTCGTCAGCCGTCGCCTGGAGCCCTAGGTCGCGTGGACGGCCGCGGGACCGGGTAGCCCGCGGCTATGGACATCACCGTCACGTACGTCGGCAACGCGACCACACTCATCTCCGCGGGCGAGCTGACGCTGCTGACCGACCCCAACTTCCTGCACCGGGGGCAACGCGCCTACCTGGGCCACGGCCTGGTGTCCAAGCGGCTCAAGGAGCCGGCGCTGCGCATCGACGAACTGCCACCGATCGACGCGATCGTGCTCTCCCACATGCATGGCGACCACTGGGACAGGGTGTCGCAGCGGGGCCTCGACCACGGGCTGCCCGTCGTCACCACCCCGCACGCCGCCCAGCGACTGCACAGGCGCGGCTTCGCCCAGGCGCGCGGCCTGCGGACGTGGCAGCAGCACACGATGACCAAAGGCGGCGCCACGCTCACCCTCACGTCGCTGCCCGGGCGGCACGCGCCGGGATGGAGCCAGCGGCTACTCCCGCCGGTGATGGGCACCATGCTGGAGTTCGACGACGGCGCCGGCGCCGCCCGGCGACGGCTCTACATCTCCGGTGACACCTTGCTAATCGAGGAGCTCAAGGAGATTCCCGCCCGCTTCGACCCGATCGACGCGGGCATGCTGCACCTCGGCGGCACCCGGCTGCCGGCCGGCGGGCGGCTGCCGTTCGGGCTGACCGTGACCATGGACGGCCGCCAGGGCGCCGAGCTCGTCGCGATGCTGGCCCTGCCCAAGGCCATCCCCGTGCACTTCGACGATTACAGCGTCTTCGCGTCGCCGCTGGCCGACTTCACCCGTGAGATGGAGCACAGGGGCCTGGGGGACAGGATCGTCGCGGTGAACCGCGGCGCCGCGGTGACCGTGTAGGAAGGCGGCCGCTTTCGAGTAGTGCCCCTGGCCAGCAAATGTCAAATCGCTCTCAGCTTTGGGTATAGGGTGTCCTAACACCGGGCAGTCGAACTGGGAGGTACCGACCGCAGGTGACAGGCTTCGACGTGCAGAGTTTGACGGTTCTTCGCGGCCTGGTCAACGCAAATTTGCTGAGGCGTTCTCAGCGTGGGCATTGTGAGACGTGATGGATCTTTTTGCACCCCCCGAGGTCACCTCGACGCTCATCCACACCGGGCCGGGCGCGGGCTCGCTGATCGAGGCCGCCGGCGCGTGGCAACGCGTCGCCGTCGAGCTGGAGAATTCGGTCTCCACCTATGCCTCGACGCTGTCGTCGCTGATCGAGTCCTGGGACGGGCCGTCGGCGATGGCGATGCTGCAATCCGTCCAGCCCTACCTGCTCTGGCTGCGCGAGACCGCGCAGCAATCCGCGCAGATGGCCACCTCGGCAGAGGCCGCCGCGTCGGCGTTCACCGCCGCCCGCGCCTCGATAGTGCCTCCGGCGGTGGTCACCGCCAACCGGACGCGATTGGCGCAGCTGCTGGCCACCAACCGGTTCGGCACCAACACGGCCGCCATCGCCGAGACCGAGAACGAATACCAGACCATGTGGGCGAACAACTCGGCGGCGATGAGCCGGTACCAGGCGTCGTCCTCGCAGGCGACCACGCAGCTCTCGCAGTTCGCCTCGCCCCTGTCCATGACGACCGCGGACGGCACCGCCAACCAGGAACAAGCGGTGGCGTTCGCCACCAACGACGCCGCGGGCTCGTCGTCGACCAGCTCGATACTCGACGCCCTTAGTTCGGCCGGCATCTTCGGCAGCGACGGCGACCCGAACAGCGGGTGGTTCGGCTACTGGAGCACCTGGGGCAACCAGTTCATCTCGTCCGGCTTCCCGATCAACATGCTGAGCTACCTCGCGCAGAACTCGTCGGCCAGCGCGCTGCAGAGCGTGGGCGGCGACATCGGCACCGGCCTGTCCGAGGGCCTGGGCGCCGCCACGGCGAGCCTGTCCAGCGCCGTCAAGGACGTCGGCGCGGGAATGGCGCCTTCGGGCGCGATGGGCGTCGGGGTGTCGCTGGGCAAGCTGACCGCGCCCCCCGCCGTGGTGGGGCTGTTGCCGGGCACCCAGACCGGGGTGCAACTCGCGTCCGCCGCCTCGCCGCTGCCCGCGGAGTCCGGGTTCCCGCTGATGCCGATGATGGTGCCGCCGACGACGGCCTCGGCCGGCACCGGCTGGCGAAAACGTAAACAGCAGAAGTACGAGGACGTTGCCCTCGGCCAGGAGGTCAAAGGCAAAGTGATGCCTCGTAACCCATCGGCGGGATGACCTTGACGATGGCGCCCCACGACTGCGGACGCCGTACCCCGCCACCGGGCAGGTCAACGGCGACCAGCAGCAGGA
>NZ_JCALDN010000016.1:0-100455 GCF_059812885.1 Mycobacterium sp. NGS33
CGCGCGAGGAACGCAACTGGGCGCTGGCCGACGAGATCCGCGACCGGCTCAAGGACGCCGGCATCGAGGTCACCGACACCGCCGACGGGCCGCAGTGGTCGCTGCAGGCCAGTCCCGAGCAGTAGGGGCGGACTAGATGGCCGGCAACTCGCGCCGCCGTGGGGCGATACGCAAAGAGGGCACCAAGAAGGGACCGACCGTGGGCTCGGGGGGCCAGCGCCGCCGCGGCCTGGAAGGTCGTGGCCCCACCCCGCCCGCGCACCTGCGGCCCAATCATCCGGCCGCCAAGCGCGCCAAGGCCCAGAGCCGCCGGCCCGCGCGCGGTAAGACCGACGAATCCGAGACGGTGCTGGGCCGCAACCCGGTGCTGGAGTGCCTGCGGGCCGGGGTGCCGGCCACCGCGCTCTACGTCGCGCTGGGCACCGACGCCGACGAGCGGCTCACCGAATCCGTCACGCGCGCAGCGGATTTGGGCATCTCCATCCTGGAGGTGCCGCGCACCGATCTGGACCGGATGACCAGCAACCACCTGCACCAGGGCATCGCGTTGCAGGTGCCGCCGTACAACTACGCACACCCCGACGATCTGGTCGGCGCCGCGCTCGCCTCGCCGCCGGCGCTGCTGGTCGCGCTGGACAACATCTCCGACCCCCGCAACCTGGGTGCCATCGTCCGTTCGGTGGCCGCGTTCGGCGGCCACGGGGTGCTGATCCCGCAGCGCCGATCGGCCTCGGTGACGGCGGTGGCATGGCGTACCAGCGCCGGGGCCGCGGCCCGCATCCCGGTGGCGCGGGCCACCAATCTGACCAGAACACTGACGGATTGGGCCGGTCGCGGGCTGCGGGTGATCGGGCTGGACGCCGGCGGTGACACCACGCTCGACGACATCGACGGCACCGATCCGCTGGTGGTCGTCGTGGGATCGGAAGGCAAGGGCCTTTCGCGGTTGGTGCGGCAGAACTGCGACGAGGTCGTGTCCATCCCGATGGCGGGGGACACCGAATCGCTGAACGCGTCGGTGGCCGCCGGGGTGGTGCTCGCCGAAATCACCCGCCAGCGCAGGGGTTGACATCGGTGCCCGACCGGCCCGCGCGGCTCCGTGCGGCGCTGGCGGTGCTGCTGGTCGTCGTCGCGTTGCCGTTCGGCGTCGCCCGCGCCGCCGCACCGGAATTCGATCTTCAGGCCCATCGTGGCGGCCGCGGCGAGACCACCGAGGAATCCCTGCGCGCGTTCGCCAAGGCGCTCGAATTGGGCGTCAGCACATTGGAACTCGACATCGTGCTCACCGAGGACGGGCAACCGCTGGTGTGGCACGACCCGACGATCCTGGCCGAGAAGTGCGCCGACACCGCGCCCGCGTTCGCCGGGGACCCGCAGTATCCGTACGTCGGCAAGCTCGTGCACGAACTCACGCTGGCCCAGGTCGACACCCTGGATTGCGGCCGCCCGCTCGCTGACTATCCCCGGGCCGAAGTGGTGCGGGGCAACAAGATAGCGACGCTGCCGCAGGTTTTTGCGCTCGCCGACTCGTACGGCGCCGGCGCGGTGCGCTACAACATCGAAACCAAGGTGGAGGCCGACCGCCCCGGCGCGTCCGCCGATCCGCAGCAGGCCGTCGACGCGGTACTGGCCGCCGTCAGGTCGGCGGGCAAGGCCGACCGGGTGGAGATTCAGAGCTTCGACTGGCGCACCCTGCCGCTGGTGCGGCGCGCCGAGCCGTCAATTCCGTTGGTGGCCTTGTACGACGAGCACACCTGGGCGCCGGCCTCGCCGTGGCTGGGCGGGGTGAACCCCGCGTTCGTCGGCGACCCGTTGATCGGCGCGCGGATGGTGGGCGCGGACATCGTTGCGCCCGACTATCGGCTGGTCACCGGCCGGTCGTTCGTCGACCGTGCGCATGCGTTGGGGCTCAAGGTGATTCCGTGGACGGTCGACGATGCCGTGGAGATGCGCCGGCAGATCGGTTACGGCGTCGACGGCATCATCACCGACTACCCGACGTCGTTGCGCGGTGTGCTCGCCGAACTGTCGATACCGTTGCCGCCGGCCTACCGGCGGGGCTAGTGCCCGTGCGGCCCGCCCAAGCCCTAGAGGCCCAGCAGCCGCGCCGAGGCCCACAGCGCGAGCACCGCCACCGCCAGCGACGCGGGCACCGTGCACACGCCCAGGCGGGTGTATTCGGCGACGCCGGCATCGACGTCGTGCTGGCGTAACACGCGCCGCCACAACAGGTTTGACAGCGACCCGACGTAGGTCAGGTTGGGCCCGATGTTGACCCCGATGAGCACCGCCAGCACGGCCACCGGCCCGCTCGGCGCGACCAGCGGCAGCAGCACGAGCGTGGCGGGCAGGTTGTTGACGACGTTGGCCAGCACGGCGGCTATCGCGGCGACGGCCAGCAGCGCGGGCAGGCTCGAACCCGACGGCAGCACCGCCGACATCGCCCGGTCCATCCCGTTGAGCATGACCGCCTGCACCACGACGCCCAGCGCCAGCACGAACACCAGGAACGAGACGTTGACCGAGCGCACGATGTCGGATACCGACGTGTGCCGATGGCGCAGGCTGCGCACCGCCAGCACCGCGGCGCCGCACAACGCCACCCAGGCCGGGGCCAGGCCCACGGACTGCGCGACCGCGAAGCCGGCGAGCGTCAGCGCCACGACCACCAGCACGAACACCGGCGGGCGCGTCGGCGCGCCCAGCTGCTCCGGGTCGGGCTGCACCCGCAGGTCCTTGGCGAAAAACCACCGGAAGATCACGTAGAGGACGGCGATGGCCCCCGCCCACGGCGCGGCCATCGCGAGGGTGAACTTCGTGAACGAGATGTTCGCGGTATGGAAGGCCAGCAGGTTGGTCAGGTTCGACACCGGCAGCAACAGCGATGCGCCGTTGGCCAGGTGGGCGGTGGCGTAGGCATAGGGCCGCACCCGGGTGCGCTGCCGGCGGACGGCGGCCAGCACCACCGGCGTCAGCAGCACCACGGCGGCGTCCAGGCTCAGCACCGCGGTGATGAGCGAGGCGATGACGAACACCCGCCGCAGCAGCCCGCCCGACCCGACCCGGCCCCGGGTGATCGCCGCGCCCGCGGCCTCGAACAGGCCCTCGTCGTCGCACAGCTTGGCCAACACCAGCACCGCGCCCAGGAACGCGACCACCCCGGACAGATCGGCGATCTGTTTGGCCGCCTGGTGCACCGAGATCGCGCCGACGGCGATCAGGATCAGGGCGGCCGGGACGGCGGCCAGCGCCTCGGGCCAACCCCCGGGGCGCGCGACGGCGAACGCGAGGACAACGGCAAGCAGCAACAGCGCAAGCGTCAGGGCCAATGTCTGAACCGCTCTACTTCCACGGGTTTTCGCGCCGCCACACCGTGGGCAGGTGCACCGAGACCCCATCCTGCGCCGCCAGCTCGTCGAGGATGCGCACGGAGACGTCCAGGTCGTCGCCGGCATAGGGCAAGGCCCGCAACGGCTTTGTCAGCGGGCGGAAGAAGTCGTCCCAGTGGATCAGGATCACCCGGCGCGCCCCCACCGCGCGCACGGTCTCGGTCCAGTAGTCGACCAGGTAGGACCGCGGCCGCAGGCCGAGCTGCCCGACGGACAGGTACACCGCGTCGGCGCGGTGGCCGGCCAGGGCGCCCGTGACGAAGCCGGCGCTGCCCTGGATCAGCAGCCGCCGGTCCGTCGGCCGATGGTGCACCAGCGTCGACCACGACTCCCCGCAGCGGTACGCCGACGCCCGCGCCGGCGGGGTCACCGGTTCGTCGATGACGCCGGGAAACCGGTCGGGCGGGCAGTGGTGCGATTCGATCAGGGTGACGTCGTAGGCGCCGAGCCGGATCGGTTCGCCGCCCACCGCGACGACGATCCGGTTCTCCGGCAGGCCGTATCCCCGCCCGACGTTCGCCGCGGACTGCCCGCCCACCAGCTGCGCGCCGGTGCGGTCGGCGACGAGTGCGGAATCCAGCACGTGGTCGAAGTGGGTGTGCACCGGGATGACCGCCGCCAGGCGCGAGACCTTGGCCCGCGCAAGGCATCCGTCGACGCGCGCGGGCGAGGGAGCCACCTTGCCGGCCGCGATCGCGGCCAGCCCGGGCCGGGAGAAGTAGCCGTCGGTCATCAAGGCCGACGAACCGTCGTCGATCAGCAGAGTCGCCACGCCGATCCAGGTCACCGAGAGCCCGTCGGGTTCGGCGGCGGGGGCGTCGAACCGGTCCGCGTACCGCGCGATGTCGGGACGCCCGAGTTTCAACCGCATCAGCAGAACGCCCGGATCTCGACGCCTGCCGTGGCGAGGCGATCGCGGACGGCGGCGGCGATCTGCACCGCTCCCGGCGAATCGCCGTGCACGCACACCGATTCCACGTTCAGCGTGAGTTGGGTGCCGTCGATCGCGGTGACCTGACCCGTATCGACCATGGTCGCTACCCGGTCGGCGATCACCGCCGGGTCCGCCAGCACCGCGCCCTGCTCCCGGCGCGACACCAGCCGGCCGTCGGGCCGGTAGGCCCGGTCGGCGAAAGCCTCTGCGACGGTGCGTAATCCGCCCCGGGCGGCTTCGTCGAAGAACGCCGATCCCGTCATGCCCAACACCGGCAACCCCGCGTCCACCAGGCGCACCGCCTCGGCTACGGCCGCGGCCTGTTCGACGTGGGTCACGATCGTGTTGTACAGCGCGCCATGCGGTTTGACGTAAGACACCGTGGAGCCGGCCGCGTGCGCGATCGCCCGCAGCGCGCCGATCTGATACACCACGTCGGCGGTCAGGTCCTCGGGGGCGACGTCGATGAACCGCCTGCCGAACCCGGCCAGGTCGCGATAGCTCACCTGCGCCCCGATGCGAACCCCACGCCGCGCGGCCGACCGGCACACCCGCAGCAGGCCCGCCGGGTCACCGGCATGGAAGCCGCACGCGACGTTGGCGCTGGTGACGACGCCGAGCATGGCGTCGTCGTCCCCCAGGCGCCAGACACCGAAGCCCTCGCCCAGGTCGGCGTTGAGGTCGATAGCGGCCACCCGCTCAGCTTATGGGGGCGACCCGCGCCGGCGCAGGCGAGGAGGCGCGGCGCCCGGCTACTGCCTGGTGACCTTGGCCGCGATCTGCTCGGCGAGGTCGACGGCGGACCCACCGGGCAGGAAGGAGCCGCAGGTGGCGACGTCGATGACGACGTTGTTGCGTGCGGTCAGCGCCCGCTGGCACGTCCAGCCGTCGCTGCTGTCCTGAACTTCGGAGGTGCTCAGCATGCCCGCGATCTTGTGGACCTCGCCAACCGTCCACCCGATTTCGGGCTTGCCGCTGGGATGTTCGGAGAACTTGCGGTTGGCGCAGGCGGACCACCGACGCACCGAGGCGTCGTAGAAGGCGTTGGCCTTGCGCGCCGACGGGTAGGCGATCACGGCCTGGATGGCGGAGTCGTTGCGGACCGCCGGGTCATCGAAGCTGTCGTCGAGGCGCTGGCCACGCACCGCGATCCAGCCGGTGTCCGCGTAGACGGCTTCCTGGGCCGGGCCGTCCATCGCCAGGCAGCTCTTGTCGCTGAAAGTCGAGCTCCAGTCCCACATCGCCTGCACGCCGTAGCGCAGTCGCATCCCGGAGGTGAGCAAGGAGTTGATCTGGTCCACGTCGAGCAGCAGCCCGTCCAGGGCCGCGGCGGCCACCGGGGTCTGGGGCAGGGGACCGGAGGTGTCCGCGGGCGACGCGCTGCCGCCGACGACGGTGGTGCAGCCGGTCACCAGGACGGACGCCGCCGCCTGCACCAGAAACGCGATTCGCCCGCGCACCACTGCCTCCCGGACGTGGGGCCTATGTGTGGGCCCAGCTTAGGCGGCGGATCGCCGGCGCCCGATCAGCCAGCACGCCAGATAGATCAGGAACGAGATGCTCGCAACGAAGACCGACACCGGCACGCCGGGCGCCAGCGACAGCACCAGACCCCCGACCGCGGACACCTCGGCGAACACCACCGAGGTCACCATCGCCGCCGCCGGCGAGGCGACCACCCGGGCCGCCGCGGCCGCCGGTGTGATCAACAACGACATCACCAGCAGCGCACCGACGATCTGCACCGCCTGGGCCGCGACCACCCCGACCAGGGCGGCGAACACGATGCCCAGCCCGTAGACCGGCACCCCGCGGGCGGCGGCGACGTCGGGATCGACCGTGGCGAACAGCAGCGGGCGGTAACACGTCGCCAGCACGGCGATGACGAGCACGCAGACCAGCGCCAGCATCGTCAGGCCCGTGTAGCCCACCCCGACGATCTGGCCGGTCAGCAGGGCGAAACTGGTCGACGTGCGGCCCGGGTAGAGGTGAATGAACAACACCGCCAGCCCCAGCCCGAACGCCAGCACCACGCCGATCACCGAATCGCGTTCCCGGTCGCGCCGCCCGAGCACGCCGAACAGCGCCGCGGCCAGGGCGCTGCCGATCAGCGCGCCGATGCCCACGCCGAACCCGACCAGCAGCGCGAAAGCGGCTCCGGTCAGCGACAATTCGCTGGAACCGTGCACGGCGAACGACATCTGCCGCATCACGATGAACGGGCCGATCAGCCCGGCCACCAGTCCCAGCAGGGCGGCCGCCACCAGCGCCTGCTGCACGAAGTCGTGGGCGAGGAGGTGTGCGGTGACGTCGAACGAGAACAGGTGGTCCAGAAGGCCGGCGAGCCGATGCTCCATCAGCCGTGCCCGTCGTCGCGAGCGCCGGCCACCACGTAGCCGTCCTTGACCTTCACCACCTGGATGTCGGATTGGTACAGCGCCGAGAGGGTTTGGCTGGTCATCACCTGCTCGACGGTGCCGATCTCGAACCGCCCGTCGACCAGATACAGCAGCCGGTCCACGTACGGCAGGATCGGGTTGATCTCGTGGGTGACGACGATGACCGTGGTCGCGGCGTCCTGGCGGCGCCGCTCGATCAGCGCCGATACCAGCCTGGCGTTCGCCGGGTCCAGCGTCAGCAGCGGTTCGTCGCACAACAACAGCAGCGGGTCGCTGACCAACGCCTGCGCGATGCGCACCCGCTGCAACTCGCCGCCCGACATCATCCCGACCCGGACGTCCGCCAGGTGTTCGCCGTTGACCTGGCGCAGCGCCTGCCGCACGGCCGCGCGCCGGCGGGCCCGGTCCGCGGACCGCAGCGGGAGGGCGCCCCAGCGGCGCCCGTCGATGCCCAGCCGAACCAAATCGCGTCCGCGCAGCATCACGTCGGCGTCCATCGGATGGTGTTGGGGCACATAGCCGATGCGTCCGCTGCCCGAGGTGACCGGCTTGCCGTCCACCAGCCCGACGCCGGCGCTCAGTGCCAGCCGCCCGAGCAGCACCTTGAGCAGCGAGGTCTTGCCGCTGCCGTTCGGGCCCAGCACCGCGATGAACTCGCCGCGCGACACCGACAGGTCCAGGTGGTCCCACAGCACGCGGTCGCCGAAGGACAGCCGCGCTCCGCGCAGCGTGACGGTTTCCGCGGGGTTCTCGATGGCCGCGACGGGCTCGAGGCTCACGACGGTACGGGCCGGCTCGACCGCAGCGCGGCCTGCAGCTGATTGACCGTATTACGTTGCCAGGCAAGGTATTCCGTGCCGTCGGTCAGTGTTTCGGACACGTCGGTGACCGGGACGCCGGCCCGCCGTGCGGCGTCGCGCAGCCCGTTGATCGCGGTGGTGGAGGTCTGCGGGTTGACCAGCACCACCGACACCTGACGGCGGTTGACCAGGTCGAGGACCACCGCCATGTCGGCCGGCGCTGGATCGGTCTCGTTCTCGATGGCCGCCTCGAACGCGGGCGGGGTCCGGTTCACCAGACCCGTCGCCTTCATCAGATAGAACGCGACCGGTTCGGTCGCGACCACCGAGGTGTTGGGGTAGGTGGTCGCGATCGCGTGTTCGGCGCCGGCGATCGAGTCGGCGTCGCGGCCGAACGCGGCGGCGTTGGCCCGGTATTCGCCGGCGTTGCCCGCGTCGATCGCCGCGAGGCGCTCGGCGATGGTGCTCGCCACCGATTTGGCGACGCCCAGGTCGTAGAAGACGTGCTCGTTGCGCGGTCCTGCGTCGTCGCTCAGAAACGAGTAGGCATTGACCGGCTTGGCGTCGGGGTGCCGCGCCAGCACGTTGTCGACCCAGCCGTCGTAACCGCCGCCGTTGAAGACCACCAGCGGCGCGTCGGCGATCGCGGCGGCGTCGGCGGGACTGACCTCATAGGAGTGCGGGTCGATGTCCGCCCCGCTGAGAATGGATTTGACGGCGACACGGCGGCCGGTGACGGCGCGCACCACGCTGCCCCACACGTCGGTGGAGGCGACGACGGACATCGGGCGCGAATGCGCCGCTGTACCGCAGCCGGCGAGCACCGCGCCGCCGGCCAACGCCAGGGCGGCCGCCAGCCATCGCGTCGCGTCGGCGGTTCTGGCCGTAGCCGTTCGTTGCCGCGTCGGTGCCATGCGCACGTCCGATTTCCTCCCGCCGGCCAGTCAGCCGATCCACAATACTAATGAAAACCGTTTCCATTACAAAGCCGCAAGCTGAAGCGCGTACGCGCGGGCCCCGATCCGCTGTAGCCTCACCGAACGTGAGTCCCACACCACGCCGGCGTGCGACTCTGGCGTCGTTGGCCGACGAGCTCAACGTTTCGCGCACGACGATCTCGAACGCCTTCAACCGGCCCGATCAGCTCTCCCCGGACCTGCGTGAGCGCGTGCTGGCGACGGCCAAGCGGCTGGGCTACGCCGGCCCCGATCCGGTGGCGCGATCGTTGCGGACCCGCAAGGCCGGCGCGGTCGGTCTGGTGATGGCCGAACCGCTGCCGTATTTCTTCAGCGACCCGGCCGCACGCGACTTCGTCACCGGGGTGGCGCAGTCCTGCGAAGCGCTGGGCCAGGGCCTGCTGCTGGTGGCCGTCGGACCCAGCCGCAGCCTCAAAGACGGCACGGCCGCGGTGCTTTCGGCCGGCGTGGACGGCTTCGTGGTCTATTCGGTGTGCGACGAAGATCCCTACCTGCAGGTGGTGTTGCAGCGCCGGCTGCCGATCGTGGTGGTCGACCAGCCCAAGGGGCTGGCCGGGGTCTCGCGGGTGGGTATCGACGACCGCGCGGCGATGCGCGGGCTCGCCGACTACGTGCTGGGCCTGGGGCATCGCGAGATCGGGCTGCTGACCATGCGGTTGGGCCGGGACCGGCGCCAGGGCCTGGTGGATCCCGACCGGCTGCGCTCACCCGCGTTCGACGTGCAGCGGGAGCGGATCATGGGCGTGTGGGAGGCGATGACGGCCGCCGGCGTGGAGCCCGATTCATTGACCGTGGTGGAGAGCTACGAGCACCTGCCCGAATCGGGCGGCGCGGCCGCCCAGGCGGCGCTGGAGGCCAATCCGCGGATCACCGCGCTGATGTGCACCGCGGACATCCTGGCCCTGTCGGCCATGGATTACCTGCGCGCACACGGCATTTACGTGCCGGGGCAGATGACCGTCACCGGATTCGATGGGGTGCCCGAGGCGATCAACCGCGGGCTGACCACGGTGTCGCAGTCCAGCCTGCAGAAGGGCCGCAGGGCCGGGGAGCTGTTGTTGCAGCCGCCACGCACGGGCACGCCGGGCCTGCCCGTCGTCGAATTGTTGGACACCGAACTCATCCGGGGCCGCACCGCGGGCCCGCCGGCGTGAGCCGGCCTACTTGGAGTCCTGGTCGCCGATCAGCAACCGCACGGCCAGGTCCAGCCGCTTGCTGACGTCGGTCGCCGAGGCGCGCCGGGTGAGCCACGCCAGCAGGTTCGACAGCCACACGTCCGAGATCACCCGGGCGATGTGGTACTGGTCCTCGGTCGGTTCGCCATCGGCCATCGCGCGCGCGAACATCGAATCGATGAGCTTCTCGACCTGGTCGACCTCGCTGGCCGCCGAGGCGTCGGCGAACACGTAGGCGCGGGCCATCGCCTCGGTGAGCAGGGGGTTGCGCTGCATCGCGCGGTTGAGCTTGGCCACCATGAAGTTGAGCCGCTGGAAGGGTGTGCCGCCGGTGATCGCCGAGCGGTCCGTCTTGGCGTCGATGCGGCTGAACTCGCGGCCCAGCGCCGACACCAGCAGGTGCACCTTCGACGGGAAATACCGGTACAGCGTCCCCACCGCGACGTCGGCGCGATCGGCCACCGCGCGCATCTGAACCGCCTCGTAGCCGCCCTTGGAGGCGATGGCCATGGTGGCATCGAGGATGCGCTTGCGGCGTTCGCGCTGCGCCTCCGACCCCAGTTCGGACTCCGCCAGTACCGCCACGTTCATGACCTCGCGCGGCTGCGCGTCAGACACGCGGCTCGGATTTGCGTCGGCTGGCATGTGACGGTTTGCTCCTGTTCCCGGCGGTTCGTTTGCAAACGATACGCATTCTGCGTGTGAATTTCCCACCTCCGTACCGCCGCGGACAAGCGCATGTGCTGCTGCAATGGCGTCGACTTGACGGTCGATCACTGGCACTATTAGAACACGTTCTAGTCTCGAAGAGAGCGGTTGCGTGCCAACACGTGCTTCAGACATACCCGCTTGGCGGGCAGATCGCACAATCAGGACAGGGGTTCCGCCCCTTGTCACGTCGAGCCGAGGACGCGGAGGTCTCTCACGTGGTAGTGACCGTCACCGACGAGCAGTTCGCCGCGCGGGCCCTGGTGCGCGACTGGGCCCGCAATTCGACGTCGGGGCCGGGCGGCACCGCGGCGATCCGCGACGTGGAGCAGGGCAAGTCCGACGCCTGGCGGCCCGTGTTCACCCGGCTGGCCGAGCTGGGCATCTTCGGCATCGCGATCCCGGAGGAATTCGGCGGGGCGGACGGCAGCATCGAAGACCTGTGCGCGATCATCGAGGAAGCGGCGAAGGCGCTGATTCCCGGGCCGGTCGCCACGACCGCGCTGGCCACGCTGGTCGTCTCTGATCCCGAGTTGTTGGGGGCCCTCGCCTCGGGTGAGCGCTTCGCCGGGCTGGCGCTGGAAGGCGACATCGAGTTCGACGCCGCGACGTCGAAGGTCTCGGGCACGCTGCCGTTCGCGCTGGGCGTCGCCGACGGCGCCGTGCTGTTGGCGCCGGCCGACGGCAAGTGGCTGCTGATCGACACCGGCAGCGAGGGCGTGCAGCTCGAAGGCCTGCGGGCCACCGACTTCTCCCAACCGTTGGCGCGCGTAACGCTGGACTCGGCGCCTGCCACGGTGGTGGCGGACCAGCGTGAGCGCGTCGAGGACCTGGCCGCGACGGTGCTGGCGGCCGAGGCGGCCGGCATCACCCGGTGGTCCCTGGAGACCGCCGTCGACTACGCCAAGGTCCGCGAGCAGTTCGGCAAGCCGATCGGCAGCTTCCAGGCCATCAAGCACATCTGCGCCGAGATGCTGTGCCGCGCCGAGCAGGCCGAGGTGGCCGCCGCCGATGCCGCGCGCGCGGCCGCCGAGGGCGACGCATCCCAGTTCTCCCTCGCCGCGGCCCTGGCGGCCAGCACCGGCATCGCGGCCGTGAAGGCCAGCGTCAAGGACTGCATCCAGGTCCTCGGCGGCATCGGCTGCACCTGGGAGCACGACGCGCATCTGTACCTGCGCCGGGCGCACGCCATCGGGCGCTTCCTGGGCGGGGCCGAGGCCTGGCTGCGGCGCATCACCGCGCTGACGCAGTCGGGCGTGCGGCGCCGCCTGGGGATCGACCTCACCGACGTCGAGGACCAGCGGGCGGAGATCGCCGCCGCCGTCGCCCAGATCGCCGAACTGCCCGAGGAGAAGCGGCAGGCGGCGCTGGCCGAGGCGGGTCTGCAGGCGCCGCACTGGCCGCCGCCGTATGGGCGCGGCGCGGGCCCGGCCGAGCAGCTGTTGATCGATCAGGAGCTGGCCGCCGCCGGTGTGGTCCGGCCCGACCTCGTGATCGGCTGGTGGGCGGCGCCGACCATCCTCGAGCACGGCACCCCGGACCAGATCGAGCGCTTCGTGCCGGGCACCACGCGCGGCGAATTCCTTTGGTGCCAGCTGTTTTCCGAGCCCGGCGCCGGGTCGGACCTGGCCTCGCTGCGCACCAAGGCGGTCCGGACCGAGGGCGGCTGGAACCTGACCGGGCAGAAGGTGTGGACGTCGGCGGCACACAAGGCCAAGTGGGGCGTGTGCCTGGCCCGCACCGACCCCGACGCGCCGAAACACAAAGGCATCACCTACTTCCTGGTGGAGATGAGCTCGCCGGGCATCGAGATCCGCCCGCTGCGCGAGATCACCGGCGATTCCTTGTTCAACGAGGTGTTCCTGGACAACGTGTTCGTCCCCGACGAGCTGGTGGTCGGCGAGGTGAACGACGGTTGGCGGCTGGCCCGCACCACGCTGGCCAACGAGCGCGTCGCGATGGCCAACGGAACGGCGCTGGGCAACCCGATGGAGGAACTGCTCGAGCTGCTGGGTGGGCTCGACCTCGACGCCGCGCAGCAAGACCGGTTGGGGCGGTTGATCATCGCCGCGCAGACCGGCGCGCTGCTGGACCAGCGGATCGCCCAGCTGGCCGTGGGTGGCCAGGACCCCGGTGCGCAGTCCAGCGTGCGCAAGCTCATCGGTGTCCGCTACCGCCAGGCCCTGGCCGAGTTCACCATGGACGTGTCCGCGGGCGGTGGCCTGGTGCACAACCAGGCGGTGTTCGACTTCCTCAACACCCGCTGCCTGACCATCGCCGGCGGCACCGAGCAGATCCTGCTCACCGTCGCCGCGGAGCGACTCCTGGGGCTGCCCCGCTAGCGGTCAACCGCTTCGCTGAGCCGGTCCCGTTCGCCGAGCCTGTCATTGAGCAGCCCGGCACCCGCATTTTCGCTGCGGATTTCCAGGCTCGGCGCGATGTCGGTGCCTGGTGCCACGATGCGGTCCATGTCAGGGATGTTTCTCGGCAGCGAAGCGATCGCGCGGGGAGTCGTGACGCGGCATGAACTACAGCGCTGGTATCGGCCTGTCTTTCCGGGGGTGTATGCCCAGAAGCGACAACAACTTTCGCTGCGGGACCGGACTGAAGGTGCCTGGTTGTGGTCGCGGCGTCGGGCGATCGTGGCGGGAGCCGCGGCGTCGGCGTTGCATGGTGCACAGTGGGTTGACGCCGATATCCCCGTCGAGCTGGTTTGGTCGAACACGCGGCCACCGCGCGGGATCGTCGCGCGTGAGCAGCTACTCGCCGACGACGAAGTCACCCGCATCGCGGGGTTGCCGGTCACCAGTCCCGCCCGGACGGCCTACGACCTGGGCCGGTATCTGCCGCGCGGGCGGGCGGTCGCGCGCCTCGACGCGTTGATGCGGGCGACCCCGTTTTCGGCGGAGGATGTGCTGCTGATTGCGAAGCGATACCCGGGCGCCCGCGGGATACGACGCCTGCTGTCGGTCTTGCCCCTGGTGGACGGCGGTGCCGCATCACCGAAAGAGACGTGGCTGCGGTTGCTGTTCATCAATGCGGGGCTGCCCGTCCCGGCCACGCAGATACCGGTGGTCGACGGCTATCGGTATCTGGCGATGCTCGATATGGGCTGGCCGGAGCTCGGCGTGGCTGCGGAGTATGACGGCGACCAACACCGCACCGATCGGCGTCAGCACGTCAAGGACCAGTGGCGACTCCGAAAGCTCGCCGAATTGGGCTGGGTCATCATTCGCGTGATCGCTGAGGACGACCCGGGCGATGTCATCGAGCGTGCCAGGCGGGCGCTGCTGGCCAGAGGTTGGCGCCCGCACGGGAAGGCAGTCCGGCGGGCGGGGTGACCGCCAGTCGGGACGCGTCGCCCAACCTGTAATTTCGCAGGCCGTCACTCGCAGTTTCTCTGCGCATTTGCAGGCTCGGCGCGGCCCGGGTCAGGAGAAGGTGGTCTGCGCGCAGGTGCTCGGGGAGGTGATGTTGACCCCGGAGTAGACCACCTGAATGTGGGTGCACGCGATGACGTTGTTGTCGGTCTTGGGCTGACCCGTCTGCCAATCGGTCGAGTCGATGCGCCCGTTCGTCTGGTACTTCTCCGGGGGGCCCTCGCCCATGTAGATGGTGGTGATCTCGTCGGAACCCATCGACTTCATCACCCGCTCGTACTGGCCGTTGGCGTGCGCGTCGAGGTAAGCCAACCGGTTCGAGGACCGGATCTCGGTGGTCTGCCGGGCCCACAGGCCGGGCGGGAAGCCGGTCACCCCGTCGGGCGTCAGCATGTCCGCCCCGGCGGTGAAGTCGCAGTGACCGTCGGCCTTGAAGCAATTGAGGACGGCCCGCGTCTCCAGCTGGTTGGGCCCGTCCAGCGGGAACAGGGTAGTGGCGGTGTTGCTCGCCGCCGCGCACACCCCGGCGGGCGCGAGCATCGGCAGCACTGCGACGACTGCGAATCCCGATACCAGCCGCATCATCGATGCTCCCTTTCCCGGTTTGCTGACCCCAAGGCTGAACTTAACCCCGCGACTACTCGTCGTAGGTGACTTCTACCGAATCAGATTCCGGGTGAGATTGACAGGCCAGAATCAGGCCCTCGTCCAGATCCTGCTGCTCGAGCACGTCGTTGACCTCCATGCTCACGTTGCCGCCTTTCAAGGTGCACGCGCACGCACCGCAGTGACCCTCGCGGCAGGAGAAGGGCGCGTCGAGGCCCTTGGCCAGCAGGACGTCGAGCAGCTTGGCGTTGCGCGGCCACGACACGGTGTGCGTCTCGCCGTCCAGCTCCACCACCGCGGTCGCCGGCGGCTCGTCACCTTCGGCGGTGTCCTCGATCTTCACCGCCGCGAACGGGTCGGAGTCCAGCGACTTGAACACCTCGATATGTATCTGTGCCGCAGGCACTTTCAGCGTTTCCAGGGCCTGTCTCGCCGAATCCATGAAGGCGCCCGGGCCGCAGATGTACACGGGCCGATCCGTGTAGGGGGCGGCCAGCTTGGCCAGCGCGGCCACGCTGGGCAGGCCCTGCAGCGATTCCAGCCAGTGCAGCACCGTGAGCCGGTCGGGGTACTTGGCCGACAGCTCGCGCAGCGCGTCGGAGAAGATCACCGACTTCTCGTCACGGTTGGCGTACACCAGCGTCACCTGCCCGCTGCCCTCGGCGAGCGCGGACTTGCAGATCGACATGATCGGGGTGATGCCGCTGCCCGCGGCCATCAGCAGGAAGTCGTCGCCCAGCGTCTTGGGCACGAAGTTGCCCGACGGGGCCAGCACGTGGATCCGCATCCCCTTGTGGGCGTGGTCGCACAGCCAGTTGGACGCGTACCCGTCGGCGGTGCGCTTGACCGTGACCGTGAGCGCGTCGTCGGTGAACGGCGAGCTGCACAGCGAATAGCAGCGGGCGACCGAGCCGGTGCGCTCGCTGGGAACGCGCAGCGTCAAGAACTGGCCCGGCGCGTACCGTAGCCGCTCGGGCGGGATCTCGGGGTCACCCTCGTCGTCCGGTACCGCGAACACCAGCGACCGCGCGTCGTCGGTCTCGGCGACGACCTCGGCGACCTGCAGTTCAAGGACGTGGTCACCGAGTGGCTCGTCGGGAATCGCCTCGGTCAAGGCCCGTCCCTCCCTTTCGTTGCAACTAGAACATGTTACAGAAAAGCGGATTCGTATCGCTACCAGCCGCAGGAATACCCTGCTCGACACAAATCGGAACGTGTTCTAGTCTCTGGTGTAAGTCCGCTGAGTAAGTCTGGCGCAGGAGGCAAACGTAAGTGACGTCCATTCAACAGCGTGATGCGCAGTCGGTTTTGGCTGGCATCGATGATCTGCTCCCGCAGATTCGCGAACGCGCTCAGGCGACGGAGGACCTGCGGCGGCTGCCCGACGAGACCGTTCAGGATCTCCAGGATGTGGGCTTCTTCACCCTGTTGCAGCCCGAGCAGTGGGGCGGTTTGCAGTGCGATCCGACGCTGTTCTACGAGGCGGTGCGGCGCCTGGCCAGCGCCTGTGGTTCCACCGGCTGGGTGAGCTCGATCATCGGCGTGCACAACTGGCACCTGGCGCTGTTCGACCAGCAGGCGCAGGAGGAGGTCTGGGGCGAGGACCCCAAGACCCGGGTGTCGTCGTCGTACGCCCCGATGGGCGCGGGCGTGGTGACCGACGGCGGTTACCTGGTCAACGGCTCATGGAACTGGTCCTCAGGTTGTGACCACGCCACGTGGGCCTTCCTCGGTGGTCCGGTGATCAAGGACGGCCGTCCGGTGGACTTCGGCAGCTTCCTGATCCCGCGCAGCGAGTACCGCATCGACGACGTGTGGCACGTCGTCGGCCTGCGGGGCACCGGCAGCAACACCGTCGTCGTCAAGGACGTCTTCGTGCCTCGACACCGGTTCCTGTCCTACAAGGCGATGAACGACGGCACCGCGGGCGGATACCAGACCAACACCGCCCCGGTCTACAAGATGCCTTGGGGCACAATGCATCCCACCACCATCTCGGCCCCCATCGTCGGCATGGCCTACGGCGCGTACGACGCGCACGTCGAGCACCAGGGCAAGCGGGTGCGCGCGGCGTTCGCCGGCGAGAAGGCCAAGGACGACCCGTTCGCCAAGGTCCGCATCGCCGAGGCGGCCAGCGACATCGACGCGGCGTGGCGCCAGTTGAGCGGCAACGTCGCCGACGAGTACGCCCTGCTGTCCGCCGGCAAGGAGATCCCGTTCGAACTTCGTGCCCGCGCCCGCCGCGACCAGGTGCGTGCCACCGGGCGGGCGATCGCCTCGATCGACCGGTTGTTCGAGGCCTCCGGCGCGACGGCGTTGGGCAATGACCAACCGGTGCAACGGTTCTGGCGCGACGCACACGCCGGCCGGGTGCACGCGGCCAACGACCCCGAGCGGGCCTACCAGATCTTCGGGAACAACGAGTTCGGGTTGCCGCCCGGCGACACCATGGTCTAACCATGACGGCGACCGAGGAACTGACCTTCGAGTCCACCTCGCGCTTCGCAGAGGTGGACGTGGACGGCCCGCTGAAGCTGCACTACCACGAGGCGGGTGTCGGCAACGAGCAGACCGTGGTGCTGCTGCACGGCGGCGGTCCGGGCGCGGCGAGCTGGACGAACTTCTCGCGCAACATCCCGGTGCTGGCCGAGCGTTTTCACGTGCTGGCCGTCGACCAGCCCGGCTACGGCCTCTCCGACAAGCGCGCCGAGCACGGGCAGTTCAACCACTACGCGGCCCGCGCCCTGGCGGGCCTGTTCGACCAGCTGGGCCTGGGACGCGTTCCGCTGGTTGGGAATTCGCTGGGTGGTGGCACGGCCGTGCGGTTCGCGTTGGACTACCCGGATCGCGCAGGCAAGCTGGTGCTGATGGGCCCGGGCGGGGTCAGCGTGAACCTGTTCGCCCCCGACCCGACCGAGGGCGTCAAACGGCTGGGCAAGTTCTCCGCCGAGCCGACCCGGGAAAACCTCGAGGCGTTTTTGCGGGTGATGGTCTACGACCAGAAACTGATCACCGACGAATTGATCGACCAGCGCTTCGAGCTGGCCCGCACGCCCGAATCGCTGACGGCGACGCGGGCCATGGGAATGTCTTTCGCCGGAGCCGATTTCGAGCTCGGCATGATGTGGCGCGAGGTGCATCGCCTGCGTCAGCCGGTGTTGCTGATCTGGGGCCGCGAGGACCGGGTCAACCCGCTCGACGGCGCGCTGGTCGCTCTGAAAACCATTCCGCGTGCACAGCTTCACGTTTTCGGGCAGTGTGGGCATTGGGCACAGGTGGAGAAATTCGACGAGTTCAACAAGCTCACGATCGACTTCCTGGGAGGTGCGCGATGAGCATCCGTTCGCTGGGCTATCTGCGTATCGAGGCCACCGACATGGCGGCCTGGCGTGAATACGGGTTGAAAGTCCTCGGCATGATCGAGGGCAAGGGCAGCACCGAAGGTGCGCTGTATCTGCGGATGGACGACTTCCCGGCCCGGCTGGTGATCGTGCCCGGCGAGCAGGACCGGCTCATCGAAGCCGGCTGGGAATGTGCGAATGCAGCTGGGCTGCAAGAGATTCGGAACCGGCTGGACATCGAGGGCACGCCCTACAAAGAGGCCACCGCCGCCGAACTGGCCGACCGCCGGGTCGACGAGATGATCCGGTTCTCCGACCCGTCAGGCAACTGCCTGGAGGTCTTCCACGGCGCGGCGCTCGAACACCGCCGGGTGGTCAGTCCCTACGGCCACAGGTTCGTCACCGAGGAACAGGGCCTGGGCCACGTGGTGCTGACCACGCGTGACGACGAAGAGACGTTGCACTTCTACCGCGACGTCCTGGACTTCAAACTGCGCGACTCGATGCGGCTGCCGCCACAGGTGGTCGGCCGGCCCGCCGACGGTCCGCCGGCCTGGCTGCGGTTCCTGGGCTGCAACCCGCGCCACCACAGCCTGGCCTTCATGCCCGGACAGACGCCCAGCGGCATCGTCCACCTGATGGTCGAGGTCGAGAATGCCGACGATGTCGGCCTGTGCCTGGATCGGGCGCTGCGCAAGAAGGTGCCCATGTCGGCGACCCTGGGCCGCCACGTCAACGACCTGATGCTGTCCTTCTACATGAAGACACCCAGCGGGTTCGACGTCGAATTCGGCTGCGAGGGAAGGCAAGTCAAAGACGACGATTGGATCGCACGCGAAAGCACCGCGATCAGCCTGTGGGGTCACGACTTCAGCGTCGGATTCAAGGGTTAGTTTTTCACGCCATGACTGCCGCGCCGATCGACCCGCGCACGTTCCGCAGCGTGCTGGGCCAGTTCTGCACCGGGATCACCATCATCACCACGGTGCACGACGACGCCCCGGTCGGCTTCGCCTGCCAGTCGTTCGCGGCGCTGTCGCTGGATCCGCCGCTGGTGTTGTTCTGTCCCACCAAGGTGTCGCGGTCGTGGAAGGCCATCGAGGCCAGCGGCCGGTTCTGCGTCAACATGCTGACCGAGCAGCAAAAGCACGTCTCGGCCCGCTTCGGCTCCAAGGAGCCCGACAAGTTCGCCGGGATCGACTGGCACCCTTCCGAACTCGGGTCGCCGATCATCGACGGTTCACTGGCCTACATCGACTGCACGGTGGCCTCCGCGCACGACGGGGGCGATCACTTCGTGGTATTCGGCGCGGTGCAGTCGCTTTCGGAGGCTCCCAAGATCAAGCCGAGGCCGCTGCTGTTCTATCGCGGTGAATACACCGGCATCGAACCGGACAAGACGACACCGGCGCAGTGGCGCGACGACCTGGAAGCGTTCCTGACCACCACCACCCAGGACACCTGGCTGTAGCGGCGCCCTACTTGTCGCGGCGGTCGGCCGACATGTCGACCGTGGGGGAGTTGTCCGCGATCGGCTGCTCCTGGCTCCACGCGGGGTCGCGTCCGGCGGTGTCCTCGCGTCCGGCGGTGTCCTCGCCGGCGGCGGCGTCCTTCTCGGCCTTGACCTTCGGGTCGAGGCTGTCGGCACGCTTGAACTGCTCGCCCAGCTGTTCACGCGAGGACGCGGCTTCTGCTTGATGCGTGGACGCCCGATCGTGCAGCCGGGCGGCTTCGGCCGCCTTGGCCTCGGCTTCGGCCTGCGCGGCACGGGCTTTCGCGGCCGTCTCGGCGGCCAGCGCCTCGCGGCGCTCGACCTTGGCGGTCTCCAACTTGGCTTGTTCGCGAATCCCCTCGGCCTCCCGCTCGCGGCGGCGCCGGGTAGCTCTGCGGGCGGCGATGGCGAGGCCGACGATCACGAGGACCGCCACAACTGCGGCGATGATGATCCAGACGGTGTTGCTGGTGTGCATGATGGACTCCGTTGTCGATATACCGAAGCGCTAAGGCCCCGTTGGCGGGTTGCCGTATTCGACAGGAATGAAACAACCCCAAGGCCACACCCGCTGCCGTCGCGCGACCGCAGGGCCGGAGAATGGTGTCATGACGCTGGACCTCACCGGGTACTTCGACCGCATCCACTACGACGGCCCGGCCGAGCCGAACCTCGAGGTGCTGCAGGCGCTCATGACCGCACACGTCGGCTCGATCCCGTTCGAGAACCTCGATCCCCTGATGGGCGTGCCGGTCGACGACCTGAGCCCGCAAGCCGTCACCGACAAGCTGGTCCGCCGGCGCCGCGGCGGCTACTGCTACGAGCAGAACGGCCTGCTGGGCTACGCGCTGGTGGAAATAGGTTTCCGGGTGCGGCGGTTGGCGGGCCGGGTGGTGTGGATGCAGCCCGCCGACACCCCGCTGGGTGCCCAGACGCACACGACGCTGGCGGTGACGTTCCCGGGTTCGCAGGGTTCGTTCCTGGTCGACGTCGGCTTCGGTGGCCAGACGCTGACCTCTCCCATCCGCTTGCAGACCGGCAACGCCCAGCAGACCACGCACGAGCCGTACCGGCTGAACGACCGCGGCGACGGTCTGGTCCTGCAAGCCCTGGTCCGAGACGCGTGGCAACCGTTGTACGTCTTCGGCACCCAGACCGTGCCCCAGATCGACCTGCGGGTGGGCAGTTGGTACGTCTCGACGCACCCGCAGTCGACATTCGTGACGGGCCTGATGGTCGCGCTGACCACCGACGACGCCCGCTACAACCTGGCCGGCCGGAATCTGACGATCCACCGCGCCGACGGCAGCGAGAAGATCCGCCTCGATGACGCGGCGGCGGTCATCGACGTGCTCGGTGAGCGGTTCGGCATCGACGTGGCGGGCATCGGCGAGCGGGGCGCGGTCGAGGCGCGCATCGCGCAGGTGCTCGACGCCTAGCCTCCTCGCGCGCTTGGGCTAGCGCGCCGCGAGCCAGGGCCCGAGGCGCCGGACCGCTTCCTCGATGTCGTTGGTCGGCCCCGCGAAGGACAGCCGCACGAACGAATTCCCACGCGCGGTGTCGAAGTCGATGCCCGGCGCGATCGCAACGCCGGTCTGCGCCAACAGCTTCGAACAGAATTCCATCGAGTCGTCGGTGAACTCCGAGACGTCGGCGTGCACGTAGAAGGCACCATCGGTGGGGGCCAACCGCTTGACGCCGATGCTGCGCAGCCCGTCGAGCACCAGTTTGCGGTTGGTCGCGTAGTGGTGCAGGTGACCGTCGGCTTCGGCCGTCGCCTCCGGGGTGAAGGCGGCCACCGCGGCGAGTTGCGACAGCACGGGCGGGCAGATGGTGAAGTTTCCGGTCAGGCAATCCACCGCGCGGCGCAGCTCCGGCGGCACCAGCAGCCAGCCCAGCCGCCAGCCCGTCATGGCGTAATACTTCGAAAAGCTGTTGACCACCACGGCGTTTCGCGATGTCTGCCACGCGCAACTGGTCTGCGGTGCGCCCTCGTAGACCAGGCCGTGGTACACCTCATCGCTGATCAGTCGCGCTCCAGACGCGTCACACCAGGAAGCGATGGCGGCCAGCTCCGCCGGCTCGATGACGGTTCCGGTCGGATTGGCGGGGCTGGCCACGATGACGCCCTGCACCGGCGGGTCGAGTTCGGCGAGCATCTGCGCGGTCGGCTGGAAACGGGTCTGCGGTCCGCAGGGGATCTCGACCACCTCGCAGCCCAAGGCGGACAAGATGTTTCGGTAGCACGGGTAGCCGGGGCTGGCCAGCGCCACCCGGTCGCCGACGTCGAAGCAGGCCAGGAACGTGAGCAGGAAACCGCCCGAGGAGCCGGTGGTGATCACGACCGCGTCCGGTTCGACGTCCAGGCCGTGCTGGCGCCGGTAGTCCGCGGCGATCGCGGCACGCAGTTCGGGGGTGCCCAACGACACGGAGTAACCCAGCTCGTTGGAATGCACCGCCGCCGCCGCGGCGGCCCGCACCGGCTCGGGTGCGCCCACGCTGGGCTGGCCCGCCGACAGGTTGACCAAGTCGCCGTGGCTGCGCTGGCGTTCCGCGGCGGCCAGCCACACATCCATCACATAGAACGGTGGGATGCCGGCGCGCAGCGAGACACGGTCGGTCACGGCGTCTGGAGTACCTCGGATTCCAGCCGCTTAAGCAGTTGTTGCGGCGAATCCAGCAGATGCGCGCTGCCGTGGGCGCGCTTGAAGTACAGGTGCATGTCGTGTTCCCAGGTGATCGCGATGCCGCCGTGCAGCTGGATGCCCTCGGCGGCCACGATGTTCAACGCCTCGGTGGCGGCCAGGCGGGCGGCGGCGGCGTTGGTGGGGCTGGGGGCCTCGCAGGCGTCGGCGACCACGGCCCTGGCGGCGGCGACGGTGACATACAGATCCGCCATCCGATGCTTGAGCGCCTGGAAGCTGCCGATCGGACGGCCGAATTGCACTCGGTCCTTGGCGTATTCGACGGTCAGCTCCAAACAGCGTTCGGCGGCGCCGATCTGCTCGGCGGCCAGCAGGATGGCCGCCGCATCCGCCAGGCCCGGGTCGGTGCCGATCGGCTCGGTCTGCTCGGCCTTGAGCCGCGCCAGGCGCCGGGTCGGGTCCATGGTGGTCAGCGGCTCGGCGCCGAATCGGGTCCACCTGCTCAGCCGGCCGTCCTCGACCCCGACGACGACGTCGGCGATGTCGCCGTTGACCACATAGTCTGCGTCGAGGACCAGCGCGCCGATCGCGGCGCCCTCGGCGAGGCCTTCCAACGTCGTGGCGTCCGGCTCGTCCGCGCTCAGCAGCGCCAGCTCCGCCAGGGTGGTGCCGAGCAGCGGGGAAGGCACCAGGGCGCGGCCCAGCTCCTGTAAAACCGTTGCGGCATCGGCCAATTCGCCACCGGCGCCGCCGAGTTCCTCGGGAATGACCAGGGCCGCGGCGCCGACCTGCTCGCACAGCAGCTGCCACAGCGACTCGTCGTAGCCCTTGTCTGATTCCATGGCCGCGCGCACGGCGGCCGGGCCCGCGTGCTTGGCGACCAGGGCGGCGACGGTCTCGGCCAGCATGCGCCGTTCTTCGTTCATCGCTGTCATAGCGCCTCCAGCACTCGCCGCCGATGCTGCTCCGGCGTGCCCCACGCGGACCGCAGGGCCTGCACGCGCAGCAGCAGGAGCGACAGGTCGTGCTCCTGCGTGAAGCCGATGGCGCCGTGGGTTTGCAGCGCCGACCGCGCCGCCACCAGGCCCGCCTCGGACGCCGCCGCCTTGGCCGCGCTGACATCGCGCGGGTCCAGCGTGAGCGCCGCGCCGTACACCAGCGGACGGGCCAGCTCGATGGCGATGTGCACGTCGGCGAGCTTGTGCTTGATCGCCTGGTACGAGCCGATCACCCGGCCGAACTGGCTGCGCTGCTTGGCGTAGTCGACCGCCCCGTCGCGCAGCGCCTCGGCCGCACCGATCAGCTGGGCCGCCGTGGCCAGCGCGCCGAACTCGTAGGCGCGCTTGATATCCGCCTGCCACGACGACCCGGTCGCGGTCACGTCATACAGCCGCCGGCTGGGGTCGACGGACTCGTGGACCTCACCCGGTGTCGCCTCGGTGACGCCGTCCTCGCCGGCCAGCAGCACCAGGCCGGCCGCGTCGGCGTCCACGGCACGCGGCGTCTGCGGGGGCAGCGCGACGGTGGCGATCAGCTCACCGGACGCCAATTCGGCGCACCGCCCGGCTTGATCGCCCGAGGCGAGCAAAACCGGTGCCACGGCGATGGATTCGGCCACCGGGCCCGGCACGCACCAGCGTCCCAGGCGCTCGATGGCGACGACGAGGTCGACCGGGTCGGCCCCGATACCGTCGAATTCCTCCGGCACGGCCAACGCGGTGACACCCAGGTTGGCCAACTGCGCCCACACCTTGCGGCCGGGTGCGGTGTCGCCCGCCGACCACGCGCGCACTGCGGCGGGCAGATCCGCCGCGCCGAGCGCGGCGTCGATGCTGGCCGCGAAGTCGCGCTGCTGTTCGTCTAGCGCAAATTTCACTTCTTGCCCCCGGACTTTTCGCGCGGCAGGCCCAGCAACCGCTCGGAGATGATGTTGCGCTGAATCTCGTTGGTCCCGGCGTAGATCGGGCCGCCCAGCGCGAACAGCAGACCTTCGGTCCACCGGCTGGTCAGTTCCCCGTCGGCGGCCAGCAGATCGAGCGCGGTCTGGTGCAATTCGACGTCGAGGTCGGACCAGAACACTTTGGTCACCGACGACTCGGCGCCCAGCTCGCCGCCGAGGCCCAGCCGGGTCACCGTGCCGAACGTTTGCAGCCGGTAGGCCTGCGCCTTGATCCAGCCGTCGGCCACGCGGTCGGCGAACGCGTCGGGTGAGCCGCTGTCCTGCCAGAGCCGCACCAGCCGCTCGGCGGTGGCCAGGAAGCGGGCCGGGCTGCGCAGGGACATGCCGCGCTCGTTGCTCGATGTGCTCATGGCCGCCCGCCAGCCGTCGTGCGGGGTGCCGATCACGTCCTCGTCGGGCACGAAGACGTCGTCGAGGAAGATCTCACCGAAGCCGGTGTCACCGCCCAGCTGGACGATGGGCCGCACCGTGACGCCCTTGGCCTTGAGGTCGAACATGAAGTACGTCAGCCCGTTGTGTCGCTCGGCCCCCGGGTCGGAACGGAAGAGCCCGAAACCCCGCTCGGCGAACGGGGCTCGCGAACTCCAGATCTTCTGCCCGTTGAGCAGCCAGCCGCCGTCGGTCTGGGTGGCGGTGGACCGCAGCGAGGCCAGGTCGCTGCCGGACTCGGGCTCCGACCACGCCTGCGCCCAGATCTCCTCTCCGCTGGCCATTTTCGGCAGGATCCGGTCGCGCTGTTCTTCGGTGCCGTGCGCGAACAGCGTCGGCGCCAGCATCGAGGTGCCGTTGGCGCTGGCCCGGCCCGGTGCACCGGCCCGGAAGTATTCCTCCTCGAACACCACCCAGTGCAGCAGCGGCGCGTCGCGGCCGCCGTACTTCTTCGGCCAGGTGATCACCGAGAGGCCGGCGTCGAACAGCACGCGGTCCCATTTCCGGTGTTGGGCAAAGCCATCGGCGTTGTCGTATGACTTGGTCGGGATCGAATCGGCGTTGGCCGACAAGAATTCCCGGACCTCGGCCTGGAAGGCCAGGGTGTCTTCGTCCAGATCCAGATCCATCAGTCCAGCTCTCGCAGTTGTGGTTTGACCACCTTGCCGCCGGCATTGCGCGGCAACGCGTCGACGAACCGCACCGACCGTGGTGCCTTGAAGTTCGCCAAATGTTCACGGGTGTAAGCGATCACGGATTGCTCGTCGAGTTCTGCGCCGGGCCGGGTCACCAGGTACGCCCGGCCCACCTCGCCGAGCCGCTCGTCGGGGACTCCGATCACCGCGGCGTCGGCCACGCCGTCCATCCGGGCCAGCACCTGCTCGACCTCGGCGGGGTAGACGTTGAATCCACCGCAGATGTACATGTCTTTGAGTCGATCGGTGATGCGCAGGTTGCCCGCGGGGTCGACGGCGCCGATGTCACCGGTGTGCAGCCACCCGTCGGCGTCGATGGCCGCCGCGGTGGCCTCGGGGTCGTCGAGGTAGCCCAGCATCACGTTCGGCCCGCGCAGCAACACCTCTCCCGATTCCCCGGGTGAATCGGCGTCGATGCGCAATTCGAAGTCGGCGAACGGGCGCCCGCAGGTGGTCGCCACGGTGACCGCGTCGTCGTCGGCGCGGCACATGGTGCCCATGCCGTTGGCCTCGGTCAGCCCGTAGGCGGTCAGCACGATGTCGATGTCGAGTTCGGATTGCATGCGCTCCACCAGCACCACCGGCACTGTGGCCGCCCCGGTCACCGCGAACCGCAATGAGCTCAGGTCGTAGTCGTCGCGCGCCGGGTGGTCGAGCAGGGTCTGGTAGATGGTGGGCGGCCCGGGCAGCACGGTGATGCGGTGTCGCTCGATGGCCTGCAGCGCGCGCAGCGGGTCGAAGGTCAGGTGGGGGATCAGCGTGGCACCGGTCTGCAGGCAGGCCAGGATGCCGGCCTTGTAGCCGAAGTTGTGGAAGAAGGGGTTGATGCACAGGTAGCGGTCGTCGCTGGTGATCTTGCCGTTGGCCGCCCAGGCCGCCGAGGCCGACAGCGACTGCCGGTGCGCGCACAGCACGCCTTTGCTGCGGCCGGTGGTACCGGACGTGAAAAGGATGTCGCTGACGTCGCCGGGGGCGACGGCCGACGCGCGAGCGACGACCGCGTCGAGGTCGGTGCCCTGCGCGACGAAGTCGTCCCAGGTGCCGTCGTCCGCCTCGATCGGTATCCGCACGACATTGCGCAGCGCGGGCAGTGCGGCGCGGTCCAGGTCGGCGAGGCGGTTATGGCCGAGGAATTGGCCCATCCCGAACAGCACCGGCGCCTCGGTGCGGGCCAGGATGTCGGTGGCCTCGGCGGCGGTGTAGCGGGTGTTCAGCGGCACCATCGCGGCCCCGGCGTGGTGGATGGCCAGGCAGGCCACCACCCAGTGCCAGGTGTTCGGCGACCAGATGGCCACCCGGTCACCCGCCCGCACTCCCAGATCGATGAGCGCGGCGGCCGCGCGGTGGACTTCGGCGCGCAGGCCGGCGGCGGTGAAGGACCGCTCGTCGGTGATCAGCGCGTCGTGCTCGGGGAGCTGGCTCGCGAAACGATCCAGCGCCGCGGGCACCGTGCGCGGATCGTTGGTCATGGAATGCTCCTGTAGCGGCGCTGGCCCGATGTGATTGCCCGGTTTCTCCTCACGCCGCCCCGCGGCGCGCATCGTCACCGAGCTACAAAGCAAGTGCTTGGTAGGTTAGCCTACAGGGCATGCAGGACGTCGAGGAGTTCCGGGCGGAGGTCCGCTCTTGGCTCGCCGACAATCTGGTCGGCGAATTCGCAGCGCTCAAGGGTCTCGGCGGCCCCGGCCGCGAGCACGAGGCGTTCGAGGAGCGCCGCGCATGGAATCAGCACCTGGCCAAGGCCGGGCTGACCTGCCTGGGCTGGCCGGTCGAGCACGGCGGCCGTGGGCTGTCCACCGCGCACCGGGTGGCCTTCTACGAGGAGTACGCGAAGGCCGACGCCCCGGACAAGGTCAACCACTTCGGCGAGGAGCTGCTCGGCCCGACGCTGATCGCGTTCGGGACGCCCGAGCAGCAGCAGCGCTTCCTGCCGAAGATCCTCGATGTCACCGAGCTGTGGTGCCAGGGATATTCGGAGCCCGGGGCCGGCAGCGACCTGGCCAACGTGGCGACCACCGCCGAACTCGACGGCGACGAGTGGGTGATCAACGGCCAGAAGGTGTGGACGTCGCTGGCGCACTGGGCGCAGTGGTGCTTCGTGGTGGCGCGCACCGAGAAGGGCTCCAAGCGCCACGCCGGGTTGTCGTATCTGCTGGTGCCGCTCGATCAGCCGGGCGTGCAGGTCCGGCCGATCGTCCAGCTGACCGGCGACTCGGAATTCAACGAGGTGTTCTTCGACGACGCCCGCACCGAGGCTTCCCTGGTGGTCGGCGAGCCCGGGGACGGCTGGCGGGTCGCCATGGGCACGCTGACCTTCGAGCGCGGCGTGTCGACGCTCGGACAGCAAATCCGTTATGCCCGTGAGCTTTCCAACCTGGCCGAGCTCGCTCAGCGTACCGGCGCCGCGGACGACCCGTTCATTCGCGAGCGGCTGACGCGGGCGTGGACTGGGCTGCGGGCCATGCGCAGTTACGCGCTGGCCACCATGGACGTCGAGCAGCCCGGCCAGGACAATGTGTCAAAGCTGTTGTGGGCCAACTGGCATCGCGACCTCGGTGAGCTGGCCATGGACGTCGTCGGTAAGCCGGGGCTGACCCTGACCGACGGCGAGTTCGACGAATGGCAGCGGCTGTTCCTGTTCACCCGCGCCGACACCATCTACGGCGGGTCCAACGAGATCCAGCGCAACATCATCGCCGAGCGGGTGCTCGGCCTACCCCGAGAGGTTAAGGGATGAGTCTGTCCGAAGCCCCCAAAGAGATTGCCGGACACGGACTTCTGCAAGGCAAGGTGCTGGTGGTGACCGCCGCCGCCGGCACCGGGATCGGCGCGGCGACCGCGCGGCGGGCGCTGGCCGAGGGTGCCGACGTGCTGATCTCCGACCACCACGAACGCCGGCTGGGGGAGACCGCCGACGAGCTCGCCGCGCTGGGGCAGGGCCGGGTCGAAAGCGTGCTGTGCGACGTGACGTCGACCGCGCAGATCGATGCGCTGTTCGCGTCGGCCACCGCGCGGATGGGCCGCGTCGACGTCCTGGTCAACAACGCCGGACTGGGCGGACAGACCCCGGTGGTCGACATGACCGACGAGGAATGGGACCGCGTCCTGGACGTCACCCTCACGTCGGTGTTCCGCGCCACCCGCGCGGCGTTGCGCTACTTCCGCGAGGCGCCGCACGGCGGGGTGATCGTCAACAACGCCAGCGTCCTGGGCTGGCGCGCCCAGCACTCGCAGGCGCACTACGCCGCCGCCAAAGCGGGCGTGATGGCGCTGACCCGTTGCAGCGCAATCGAAGCCGCGGAGTACGACGTGCGGATCAATGCGGTGTCGCCGAGTATCGCGCGGCATAAGTTCCTGGAGAAGACGTCGTCGGCCGATCTGCTCGACCGGCTGTCGGCCGGTGAGGCCTTCGGCCGGGCCGCCGAGCCGTGGGAGGTGGCGGCCACCATCGCCTTCCTCGCCAGCGACTACTCCAGCTACCTGACCGGCGAGGTCATCTCGGTTTCCAGCCAGCACCCGTGAGCTGCGGCATCGCTGACTAGCGCCGGCCCGCGACGTGTTTACAATTGTCGACCAACGCGGTTGACGCAGGTGGGAGGGTGCAGTGAGCGACGGACCGGGTCACCGACCGTGGGGTGAGAACCCGCCTCCCGCAAGCACACCCGGCCAACCTCCCGGCGCCCCGTGGCAATCCGACGCGGGTTGGCCGCAGCAGTGGGGTCAAGGGGGTCAGCCAACCCCGTACGGGCAACCGGCCTACGGGGCGTGGCCATCGTCGCCGCCGGTCACCGTCGCCCAGTTCCACGGGCCGCACGGCGGCCCCGGTCAGCGCAATCGCAAGCCGTGGATCATCGGCCTGAGCGTGGCCGCGGTGGTGCTCGTCGTGGTGGTCATCACCGTGATCGCCGTCAGCAGCGGCGGCGGATCCGGCAGCGCCGGTGATGCCGCCAAGGGTTACCTCGAGGCGCTGGCCCGCGGGGACGCGCAAGCCGCGCTCTCCTACAGCACCGACCAGCCGGCGTCGAAGGAGTTCCTGACAGACGACATCCTCAAGCGGCAGATCGCGCGGTGGCCGATCACCGACATCAAGATCCTCGACGACAATTCCGCTCGCGGTTTCGGTTTCGGGCAGGTGCATGTGTCGGCGAAATTCGGCGACAACACCTCCGACGTGACCATGTCGATCAAGAAGGCCGGCAGCGACTGGAAGCTCGACCACGCCGCGATCAAGGTGGACACGCTGAACGCGGGCATCGAGCAGGCCGCCGTCAAAACCGCGACGTTCTTCGGCAAGCCCGTCGGTACCGCACCCGTCTATGTCTTTCCCGGTTGGCTGGACGTCTCGAGCAGCAACCCGAATCTGGCCGTCAACCCGAAAAAGCCTTTCCTGCTTGACAATCTGACGACATCGGGTGCGTATTTCAACGACCTGGAATTCAAACTCAGCGACAAGGGGTTGGCCGCGACCAGCTCCGCGATCTCGGCGGCGCTGGCCAATTGCGCGAACTCGACCCAACTGCGACCGGTCGACTGTCCCCAGCACGCCTTCGACTACGACCTGGTGGACGGGACCGCCGTCTGGGGCAAGCCGGACATCAGTGGCCTGAAGATCAATCTGTTCGACCCCTTCCGGCTCGAGGCGTCCTTCTCCGGGTCGGTCAACTTCCCGCTGACGGCCCAGACCCGCTCCGGCGGCACCAAGACGAGCGTCGTCAACGCGTTCGTGTCCGGCACCGCCGACGAGTCACAGAACCCGCCGGTGGTCTCGCTGCGCTGACGCCGCTGACGACTGGCGCGGACGGGAAACCACCCGTCGGTGGCCAAGCAAGCGCTTGGTTGATACTCTGATCGGGTGGACCGAGTGCCCGGTCAGGCGAACAGCCGGCGAGACGAGCTATTGGAGCTTGCCGCGACCATGTTCGCCGAGCGTGGATTGCGCGCCACCACCGTCCGGGACATCGCCGACAGCGCCGGCATCCTGTCCGGCAGCCTGTATCACCACTTCTCCTCCAAGGAGGAAATGGTCGACGAGCTGTTGCGTAGTTTCCTGGACTGGCTGTTCGCGCGCTACCGCGAGATCGTTGACAGCGAGGCCAACCCGCTGGAGCGGCTCAAGGGCCTGTTCATGGCGTCGTTCGAGGCGATCGAGCACCGGCACGCGCAGGTCGTCATCTACCAGGACGAAGCCCAGCGGTTGTTGTCCCAGCCCCGGTTCTCCTACATCGAGGACATGAACCGTCAACAGCGCAAGATGTGGCTCGAGTTGCTCAATCAGGGCGTCGAACAGGGCTACTTTCGGCCCGACCTCGACGTCGACCTGATCTACCGCTTCATCCGTGACACCACCTGGGTGTCGGTGCGCTGGTATCAACCCGGCGGACCGCTCACCGCGCAAGAGGTGGGCCAGCAATATCTCGCCATCGTGCTTGGCGGGATCACCAAAGAAGGAGTCTGAAAGATGCCTGAGGCGTACGTCATCGACGCTGTACGTACCGCGGTCGGCAAGCGCGGCGGATCGCTGGCCGGGGTTCATCCGGTGGATCTGGGCGCCCTGGGCTGGCGCGGGTTGCTCGACCGGGTCGACGTCGATCCCGCCGCCGTCGACGACGTGATCGCGGGCTGCGTCGATGCCATCGGCGCGCAGGCCGGCAACATCGCCCGCCTCTCGTGGCTGGCCGCCGGTTATCCCGAAGAGGTTCCCGGCGTCACCGTCGACCGGCAGTGCGGGTCCAGCCAGCAGGCGATTTCCTTTGGCGCGCAGGCGGTTATGTCCGGCACGGCCGACCTGATCGTCGCGGGCGGCGTGCAGAACATGAGCCAGATCCCGATCTCGTCGGCCATGACCGTGGGCGAGCAGTTCGGATTCACTTCACCGACAAACGAATCCAAGCAGTGGCTGCACCGCTACGGCGACCAGGAGATCTCGCAGTTCCGCGGCTCGGAGATGATCGCCGAGAAGTGGAACCTGTCCCGCGAGGAGATGGAGCGCTACGCGCTGACCAGCCACGAGCGCGCCTTCGCGGCCATCCGCGGCGGCCACTTCGACAACGAAATCATCACCGTGGAAACGGAATCCGGGCCGTTCCGGGTTGACGAGGGGCCGCGTGAATCGTCGCTGGAGAAGATGGCCGGACTCAAGACGCTGGTCGAGGGCGGCCGGTTGACGGCGGCCATGGCCAGTCAGATTTCCGACGGCGCCAGCGCCGTGCTGCTGGCGTCGGAAAAGGCGGTCAAGGAGCACAACCTGACGCCGCGGGCCCGCATCCACCACATCAGCGCCCGCGCCGCCGACCCGGTCTTCATGCTGACCGGACCCATCCCGGCGACCCGCTACGCGCTGGACAAGACCGGGTTGTCCATCGACGACATCGACACCGTCGAGATCAACGAGGCGTTCGCGCCGGTGGTGTTGGCCTGGCTCAAGGAGATCAAGGCCGACCCGGAGAAGGTCAACCCCAACGGTGGTGCCATCGCGCTCGGTCATCCGCTGGGTGCCACCGGCGCCAAGCTGTTCACCACCATGCTCAACGAGCTGGAGCGCATCGGCGGCCGCTACGGGCTGCAGACGATGTGCGAAGGCGGCGGCACGGCCAACATCACGATCATCGAGCGGTTGTAAGCGCCCTCCCTTCCTTCGCCGAGCGTGAATCCACCGGCGTGTCGCGTCGTGAATTTCACACTCGGCCAAGCTCTTAGCGGGTTGCAACCACCAGACCGATGCCGCCCAGGGCGAGAAGCCAACTCGTGAAGCTGCCGACCAGAAAGTACTCGGTCACCTCGTCGATGCCGACGCCGTTGTTGCGGTTGGTTTGGGCGCTCAACTCCGGGAACCGGATGATGCCCTTGGCGGCGACGACGGCGCTGGCCGCCGCCACCTGGCCGCCGACCCCCAGGCTCAGGATCAGCAGGCGTTCCAGCGGTCCCAGCAGCCTGCCGCCCTTGAGCCGATCCGACGGCTGCGGCTCACCGGGTGGGCGCACCGCGCCGACAGAGCCAAGCACCAGGCGCACCAACTGATTTGCGGTGGCGAACTGGACCAGCATCACGCCGACGAGCATCAGCAACCGCGTGGGCGTCACATGGCTGAGCGGCAGGTGAACCCAGGCCGACCACCGCGCGACGACGCCGCCGCCCGGCGAGGACCAGCCGGATAACGCGGCGAGCACCGCCAGGGCCCCACCGAACACCGCAAGCGGAGCGACCTGGTTTTTACCGCTGAGTTCGCTTCGCGCGCAAAGCCATTCCCACGCCACCACCGCCACGGCGGCCACCACGAGCAGCGGGATGTCGCCGGCATGCCACAGGGCGCCCGACACCGCGCACGCCAGCACCGCGATGGGCCCGAGAAGCATCGGCGGCCATGGCGCGCGGACCGCGCGCCGACACAGGTCTGCGACCCCGAGGGCGATGAGAAACACCGCGACCGCGCTCACGGCAGGCTCCGAAGGTATTGACTGGCAAGCACGATCAGGTCCAGGCCGTCGCGGCTCGCGCGCTGGGACACCGCCGACGGGCTGATGCCCTCGGCGGCGGCGAGCTCCTTTTTGGTCCGGCCCGTCATCAAACCCCTCACAATCCGCAATGACCGTTCATCGAGCGATCCAAGCAGATGGTCCCGACAGATCAGGGCGGCGTTGACGGCGGCGACGTCGTCGCGGGCGCCGGCCTCGGCCCGAAACGTGGTCCGTACCAGCGTCAAGCCGGGCTGCCGCTGGGCCTGCGCCGTGTGCTGGATGGCCTCGCGGGCGGTCCACCAGCCGGGCCCGTCCTGGATTCCCGCGGCGGCGTCGAGGACGGTGACCGAGCCCCAGCCGATCCCGAACCGGACGTCGATGTCGGGGCCGACGGCCAACCGCAGCGACAGGGCGGCGTCGATCGCAGCGCCGACGGTCGGGTAACTGCCCTGAAACTCGTCACCGACGGTGAACGCGGGCGGGGTGCTGGCGTCGTCGGCGATGTGCCGCAGGGCTTTCGCCAGGTTCCGATGCAGCTTCGCGCGGTCGGTAGCGCGCCGGGAGCCGACGACGTCGCCGATCAGCGTCGCCCGCGATGAAGACTCCTGCTTCATCCCAGCCATTTGAAGATTATAGCTTAATGATGCTCGGATTCAGCTATATGCTTTAGCCGAGGGCGTTACGACCCGTCGATGAAGGCGGACGCCTCCTGCAGGTGCTTGATGGCGTCGCGCACGATCGACTCGATCAGTTCGGCGCACGACGGCAGGTCCTCGAGAATGCCGGCCACCTGCCCGGAAGCCAGCACGCCCGCCTCGGTGTTGCCGTCGACCAGGCCGGCTTTCAACAGCATTGGGGTGTTGGCCGCCATCACCACCTGGGACCAGGTCATCTCCTTGCCGTGCCGCATCGCCAGGCCGTCGCTGATCATCGACCGCCAGGTCATCTGCGACATGTGCTTGAACTTGGCGGCATTGCGCACGGCCGCGGTGAGGCCCCGAACCGGCGAACCGCCTTCCAGCTTCTCGACCAGACCCGTGCGCAGCACCCGGTGCGGCATCCCGTCGACGCGGGTGGTGACCACCGTGCCGTCCAGCGCCGACTCGAGGTAGCGGCGCTTGACCGCGTCGGGCACCGTCGAATCCGAGGTGAGCAGAAACCGCGTGCCCATCGCCACGCCGGCGGCGCCGTAGCTCAACGCGGCCGCCAGGCCGCGCCCGTCGAAGAATCCGCCCGCCGCGATCACGGGGATTCCGGTGCCCTGCACGGCGTCCAGTACCGAGGGCAGGAGCAGCGTGGTGGCGACGGGTCCGGTGTGCCCGCCGCCCTCGCCGCCCTGCACGATCATCGCGTCGGCGCCCCAGCCGGCGACCTTGCGGGCGTGCTTGGCCGCGCCGATCGATGGAATCACCACGGCCCCGGCGTCTTTCAGCCGGGCGATGAGCTCCTGCTTGGGAGCCAAAGCGAAGGACGCCACCTTGACACCCTCGCGGATCATCAGGTCGACGCGATCGCCCGCGTCGGCGGCATCGGCGCGGATGTTGACGCCGAACGGCTTGTCCGTGGCGGCCTTGACCTTGGCGATGGCGGTCGCCAGTTCGTCCAGCGTCATGGTGGCCGACGCCAGGATGCCCAGCCCGCCGGCGTTGGCGGTGGCTGACACCAGCCGGGCCCCGGCCACCCAGCCCATCCCGGTTTGGACCACCGGGTGCTCGACACCGACCAGCTCGGTCAGCGGCGTGCGCAGCTTCATACCCACCGCCGACGATGCAGCGGGGGCGCCTCCCGCTTGCGGGGGACGAAGCGATGAGGAGGAGGCGGAATAATCATCAACGTATCTCTCTGTCGCGCAGCGACTTCGGGTCGATGACCTCGCGGATCAGCCGCAGCTCCTCGTCGGTCGGCAGCCGGGTCTCCGCGGCGTCATCCAGGCCGTGCACCTCGAACGACGTGTTATCGGCGACCTCGTCGGGCGAAACGCCGGGGTGCAGCGACACCGCCCGCATGGTGCGCGAGGGCCCGCCGAAGTCGAACACGCCGAGGTTGGATACCACCCGGTAGGTGTTGGCGAAGCGGAACGCCGGATTGTCGTCGTCCACGTTGTCCCAACCGATTCCGCAGACGATGTCGACCTTCTCGCAGAACACCCGCTTGGAATGGTTGCCCACCCAGTAGCTGGTCGCGTGGTTGATGGCGTTGCCGGGCGCGCCGCGCACACCGAACATCTGGCGCTTGGGCTGCTGCAGCGGACCGAACGCCGAGATGTTCTGATTGCCAAAGCGGTCAACCTGATTGGCGCCCATCACGACGTGGCGCCGGCCCCAGGCGAGGGTTTCGAAGACCCGGCCGAACGGCATCCAACCCTCGACGGGTGCCGACGCGCCCAGGGCCGGGGTCTCGGCCAGCAGCTGCGCCTCGCCGTCGGTCAGCAGGATGTCCGGCGAAAAGGTCAGCCGGGCCAGTCGGGCACCGACCGAGGCCATGTTCGTCATCGGGCTGACCATGATTTCGCCGGCGTCCCGGAACAATTCGGCGCAGGCGACCGCGCAGATCTCGGGTCGGCTGATCGCTTCGCCGCTCATGACGAGGCCTCCTCTTTGAACGCGCGCACCGCGGCCTGATAGTCCTCTTCGCTGCCCGACAGGAAGGTCTGCACGAACCGCTGCCAACCCTCGTCGGTCGAGGCCGCCTCGGCGTAATGCCGCTGGAATTTCTCGTCACGCCCGTAATCCGGTGCGGCGGTGGTGAAGTGGGCTCCGCCGGGCGCCTCGACCACGCCGTCGACCATCATGCGGTTCACCAGCAGCGCTTGCGGCGGGACCGCCTTGACCAGCTCCTGGGTGGACACCACGCGCTCCACCGACAGGAAGCGTTTCTCGGCGGCCATCAGGAACAGGTCGTCGAAGTACGGGTCGATCCCGGTGTAGGCCGCATTGCCTCGTGCGTCACCAAGATTGAGGTGCGCGAACGCGGCGTCCAGGCGCAGCGCCGGCATCGCGATCAGGGTCTCGTGCCCGCCGCCGGGTGCCGGATACGGGCTGGTCACCGTCGCCAGCTCGCCCTCCCAGAAGTCCGGGACCGAGCTGCCCAGCCCCGCCCGAATCGGCAGGAACGGCAGGCGTTGCGCGGCGGCCTGCAGACCGCACCGCAGCATGCCTTCGTCCATCTCCCGGGCCTCGATCGCTCCGCTGCTGCGGGCTTTGGCGAACCAAGGATCGTAGAAGGGTGGGGAGTCCAGCGAGACGAATCCGTAGTAGACCCGCTTGACCTTGCCGGCCGAGCAGAGCAGGCCCAGGTCCGGCCCGCCGTAGGTCACCACGGTCAGGTCGGTGATGTCGGTGCGCAGCAGGGCCCGGACGAACGCCATGGGCTTGCGCCGCGACCCCCAGCCGCCGATGCCGATCGTCATGCCGCTGCGCAACTGCGCCACAGCGTCGTCCACAGTGGTTCTCTTGTCGGTCACTTGCCCTCGCCCTTCGTCGTACCGGCGAACGCGTCACGATGCTCGTCGGCCACCCCGGCGAGGTTGAGCTCGAACGTAAAGCCTTGCTCCATGCGGTAACTCGAGTTGACCCGTTGCACGTCGATGAGGTTCAGCGCCTCTTTGGCGGCCCGGATGACGCGGGTGTCCTTGGCGGCGATGTCGCGCGCGACCCGCAAGGCCGCCTCGTCGAGCTCGTCGCGCGGCACCACCTCGTGCACCGAACCGAAGTGGTGCAGGGTGGCGGCGTCGACGGTCGCCGCGGTGAAGAACAGCCGCCGCATCATGTGCTGCGGGACCAGTCGCGACAGGTGCGTCGCCGCGCCGAGCGCGCCGCGTTCGACCTCCGGCAGCCCGAAGGTGGCGTCGTCGGAGGCCACGATGACGTCGGAGTTGCCGACCAGCCCGATGCCGCCGCCGACACAGAATCCGTTCACGGCCGCGACGACCGGCACCGCGCACTCGTACACCGCGCGGAACGCGGCGAAGCAGCCGCGATTGGCGTCGATGAGCGCGGTGAATCCCTCGGTTCGCTGCATCTCCTTGATGTCGACCCCGGCGTTGAAGCCGCGGCCCTCGGCGCGCAGGATCACCACATGGGTCTCGGGGTTCTGGCCGGCCGCGGTGATCGAGTCGGCGAGCTCGAACCAGCCCCGCGACGGGATGGCGTTGACGGGCGGAAAGTCGACGGTAACCGCGACGATGCCCGGTTCGGTGGTTGTGGATGTGATGGGCAAGGTGCCACTTCCTTGTGGGGTAACTACCTAAGCAAGCACTTGCTTGGTACGCTAGCACAGTGACTCGCGCCGAAGCATGCCCCCCGTTTGAAGCCATCAACTTGGGGCTGGCCGAGCGGGTGGTTCTCGTCACCGGTGGTGTGCGCGGGGTGGGGGCCGGCATCAGTTCCGTGTTCGCCGAGCAGGGCGCCACCGTCGTCACCTGCGCGCGGCGCGCGGTCGAGGGGCTGCCCTATGAGTTCCACTCGTGCGACGTCCGCGACGACGACGCCGTGAAGGGATTGATCGACACCATCGTGGACCGGCACGGTCGGCTCGACGTCGTCGTCAACAATGCCGGGGGATCGCCGTACGTGCTGACCGCGGAGTCCAGCGCCAAGTTCAACCGCAAGATCATCGAGCTGAAT
The DNA here is from genome assembly GCF_059812885.1 of Mycobacterium sp. NGS33. Classification (NCBI taxonomy): domain Bacteria; kingdom Bacillati; phylum Actinomycetota; class Actinomycetes; order Mycobacteriales; family Mycobacteriaceae; genus Mycobacterium; species Mycobacterium sp. NGS33. The sequence continues at coordinate 37,010 of NZ_JCALDN010000016.1, forward strand.
CTCATTGGTGCACTGTCGGTTTCGCAGCACGCCAACGCTCATATGCAGGGCCAGCCGCGCGGCGGGTCGATCGTCAACATCTGCAGCCTGTCCGGCCGCCGGCCGTCCCCGGGCACCGGCGCTTACGGCGCGGCCAAGGCGGGCCTGGAAAGCCTCACGCAAACGCTGGCGGTGGAGTGGGGGCCGAAGGTCCGGTTGAACTCCTGCGTGGTCGGCATGGTGGAGACCGAGCAATCCGAACTGTTCTACGGCGACGCCGAGTCCATCGCGGCGATCTCGAAGAATGTGCCGCTCGGCCGGTTGGCCAAGCCCGCCGACATCGGTTGGGCCGCGGCGTTTCTGGCGTCCGATGCGGCGTCCTACATCAGTGGTGCCTCGTTGGAGGTGCACGGCGGCGGCGAGCCGCCGCACTATCTGGCCACCACGAACGCCAGCGCGATCAAGTAGAGGAGAGAAGGAACTATGGGAGTGGTTGACGGCCGCGTCGTCATCGTCACCGGAGCGGGCGGCGGCATCGGTCGCGCACACGCGCTGGCCTTCGCCGAAGAAGGCGCGCGTGTGGTGGTCAACGACATCGGGGTGGGCCTGGACGGTTCGCCGGCGGGCGGCGGCAGCGCCGCCCAGAGCGTCGTGGACGAGATCACCGCGGCAGGTGGTGAAGCCGTCGCCGATGGATCCAACATCGCCGATTGGGACCAGGCTGCCGGCCTGATCAAGACCGCGGTCGAAACCTTCGGCGGCCTGGACGTTTTGGTGAACAACGCCGGCATCGTGCGCGACCGGATGCTGGCCAACACCAGCGAAGAGGAGTTCGACGCCGTCATCGCCGTGCACCTCAAGGGGCACTTCGCCACCATGCGGCACGCCGGGTCGTACTGGCGCGGGCTGTCCAAAGAGGGCAAAACCGTTGACGCCCGGATCATCAACACGAGTTCGGGTGCGGGCCTGCAGGGCAGCGTCGGACAGGCCAACTACAGCGCGGCCAAGGCCGGCATCGCGGCGTTGACGTTGGTGGGCGCCGCCGAGATGGGGCGCTACGGCGTCACCGTCAACGCCATCGCGCCCTCGGCGCGCACCCGGATGACCGAGACCGTGTTCGCCGAGATGATGGCGACGCAGGACCAGGATTTCGACGCCATGGCGCCGGAAAACATTTCACCGCTGGTGGTCTGGTTGGGCAGCGCCGAGGCCCGCGATGTCAGCGGCAAGGTGTTCGAGGTCGAGGGCGGCAAGATCCGCGTCGCCGAGGGTTGGGCCCACGGACCGGAGATCGACAAGGGCGCGCGGTGGGATCCCGCGGAGCTGGGGCGCGTCGTCGCCGACCTGCTCGCCAAGGCGCGCCGGCCCGTCCCCGTCTACGGCGCCTAGCGCGGTTCACACACGACGAGCGGGATCACCCGGTCGGCGGCCTCGCGGTACTTGCGGTAGGGCGGGTACATCCGCGTCAGGCGCGGCCAATACCGTTCCCGCTCAGCGTCGGTGGCGTCGCGGGCGACGAGGTCCATCCGCTGCGCGCGGATCTGCACCCGCACGTCGGGATTCTCTTTGAGGTTGAGATACCACAACGGGTCTTCGTCGCGCCCACCGAAGGTCGCGGGCAGGATCACCCGGTCACCGTCGCGCAGGTAGAGCGTCGCGGTCGTCCTCGGCTGGTCGGACTTGCGTCCGGTGGTCGTCAGCAGCGCCGCCGGAAACCGCAACAGCTTCGCGCCGATCTTGCCGTCGGTGTGCTGGTACACCCAGATATGGGCGCGCGCGAAATACTTGAGCAGCAGCGCAATCGAGCGCGAGTTACGAATCCAGCGGCGGTCGGTCATCTTGCCCCGGATGGTCCCCCGCCTTTATGCAGGGGAAACGTCAGGGATCGCAGATCACGATCGGGATGACGCGATCGGTCCACGCCCGGTAGTCGTCGAACGAGGGATACATGGCGTCCAGCTTCGGCCAGTACTCGGCGCGTTCCGCCTCGGTGGCATCGCGGGCCTGCAGCTGCAGCACCTCGTCCTTGATCTGCACGGAGACTGCCGGATTGGCCTTGAGGTTGAGATACCACTGCGGGTGTTTGTCGCTGCCGCCCTTCGAGGCGACCAGAATCACCCGGTTTCCCTCGCGCAGGTAGAGCAGCGGGCTCACCCGGGGTTCGCCGCTCTTGCGACCCGTGGTGGTGAGCAGCGCGACCGGAGCCTTCTGGAAGGTGTTGCCGAATTTTCCGTTGCTGCGCTGGTAGATCCACGCGTTGCTCTTGGCCATCCACTTGATGATGAAGCTGACCCAGGGCGAGTTCAGTGCGCGCGGCTTCGATTTCGGCATGACGGTCCTTAACGACTGTGAACGAAGGGTTTGAAGCGAACCTTGATGTGGTGGATTTCGGCTTTCCCACTTGGGCTTTCGACCGGGATCACGAAGGTCTCGTCGACGTGTGCGGCCAGGCGCCGGCCGCCGAACCCCGCCTTGGTCAGCACCTGGTAGGACGCGTGCACCCGGTCGCCGTCGATGCGGTAATCCGGTGGCGTCGTCTCCGCGAGCAACCGGTACTGCAGTCCGCGATTCAGGCTGCGCCGCAGGTGATTTCCGGAGAAGCCGTTCTTGACGCCTTGCTCGACACGGGTGCACCCGGGCGCGAACGGAACGGCGTCACCGTTGTGGTTGACCAGCGCGTCGATGTAGGACTGCGCCGCAGCGATGCGGCGTTCGTCGGGGATGCTCACAAAAGATCGGGCGCTAGATGCGCTCGATGATGGTGCCGGTCGACAGCGCACCACCCGCACACATGGTGATCAGCGCGGTGGTCTGGTCGGTGCGCTCCAGTTCGTGCAGCGCGGTGGTGATCAGCCGGCTTCCGGTGCTGCCGACCGGGTGGCCCAGCGCGATCGCGCCGCCGTTGACGTTGACCTTGTCCATGTCGGGGTTGTGCACCCGCGCCCAGGACAGCACCACCGACGCGAAAGCCTCGTTGATCTCGGTGATGTCGATGTCACCCATCTTCATGCCGGCCTTCTCCAGCACCTTGGCCGTCGACTGCACCGGGCCGTCCAGGTGGTAGTAGGGCTCGGCCCCGACCAGCGCCTGGCTGACGATGCGGGCCCGCGGCCGCAGGCCCAGCGCCTTGGCCTTGTCCTCGTCCATCCACAGCACCGCGGCCGCGCCGTCGGAGATCTGCGACGACGTTCCCGCCGTGTGGATTCCACCCTCGATCACCGGCTTCAGCGCACTGAGTCCCGACAACGTGGTGTCGCGCAGGCCCTGGTCGCGGCTGATGGTGACGCGCTCGGACGTCGGTTGCTTGTTCTCGTCGAGCGCGGGGGCCTCGATAGGGGAAATCTCGCGATCGAAGCGGCCTTCCTCCCAGGCCTGCTTGGCCTTGACCTGGGAGGCCAACCCGAACTCGTCGATGTCTTCCCGGGTGATGCCGCGCCGCTTGGCGATCCGCTCGGCGGCGGTGAACTGGTCGGGCAGATCGATGTCCCACGACGAGGGACGCAGGATGGTCCGGTCCGGACCCGCGTTCGCGCCGAGCCCGACGCGGCTCATGGCTTCGATTCCGCACGCGATGCCGATGTCGATGGCGCCAGCCGCGATCAGGCCGGCGATCAGGCCGTTGGCCTGCTGACCGCTGCCGCACTGACAGTCCACGGTCATGGCGCCGACGTGGTCGGGCAGCCCGGCGACCAGCCAGCTGACCCGGGTGATGTTGTTGGACTGCTCGCCGTACTGTGTGACGCAGCCGCCGACGATCTGTTCGACGTCGCCGGCGTCGATGCCGACCTTCTCCACGAGAGCCTTCTGCGTGGCGCCCAGCAACTCGGTGGCGTGTAAACCGGACAGCCACCCGTTCCGCTTGCCGATGGGGCTACGGGTGGCTTCAACGATGACAGGGTTACCCATTCCGTCAGGCTAGAACACGTTTCATTACTCTGACAAGCGAGGATGGTGACCTGCCTTTTATCTGCGCAGGAGCCGTGTTTTACTGGCACTAGAACACGTTGCAATTAGTGTTGTAAAAGGAGCACACTTCACATGGCACCCCCCAACATTCCCGCCGACTTCGACTTTCTCGACCCCGACGTCAACCTCGCCGGGCTGCCCGTCGAGGAACTGGCCCACCTCCGCAAGGCGGAGCCGATCCACTGGGTTGACATCCCGAATGGCGCGGGCGGCTTCGAGGACCACGGCTACTGGCTCGTCACCAAGCACGCCGACGTCAAGGAGGTGTCGAAGCGCAGCGACATCTTCTCGAGCTGGATGAACGGCGCCATCCCCACCTGGCCGCCGGAGATGAAGCGCGAGCAGGTCGAGCTGCAGCGCAGCGTGATGCTCAACATGGACGCGCCGCACCACACCCGGCTGCGCAAGATCATCTCCCGCGGGTTCACCCCGCGGGCGATCGGGCGGCTGGAAGCCGAGCTGGCCCAGCGCGCCCAGAACATCGCCGCGACCGCCGCCAAGGAGGGCACCGGCGACTTCGTCGAACAGGTCTCGTGCGAGCTGCCCCTGCAGGCCATCGCGGGTCTGCTCGGCGTCCCCCAGGAGGATCGCGACAAGCTCTTCCGCTGGTCCAACGAGATGACCGGTGGCACCGATCCGGAGTACGCCACCGTCGACCCCGCGCAGTCGTCGATGGAGCTGATCACCTACGCCATGGCCATGGCCGAGGAGCGGGGCAAGAACCCCACCGACGACATCGTCACCACGCTCATCCAGGCCGACATCGACGGCGAGAAGCTCTCCGACGACGAGTTCGGTTTCTTCGTGGTCATGCTGGCCGTGGCGGGCAACGAGACCACCCGAAACTCGATCACCCACGGCATGATCGCGATGGCGAACAACCCTGATCAGTGGGAGCTGTACAAGAAGGAGCGCCCGGCGACCGCGGCCGACGAGATCATCCGGTGGGCCACCCCGGTGTCGGCCTTCCAGCGCACCGCCAACGAGGACACCGAGCTGTCCGGCGTGCAGATCAAGAAGGGTCAGCGGGTGGTGATGTCCTACCGGTCCGCCAATTTCGACGAAGAGGTCTTCGAAGACCCGCACACCTTCAACATCCTGCGCGACCCGAACCCACACGTCGGGTTCGGCGGCACCGGCGCCCATTACTGCATCGGCGCGAACCTGGCCCGCATGACGATCAACCTGATCTTCAACGCGGTCGCCGATCACATGCCGGACCTCAAGCCGATCGGCGAGCCCGAGCGGTTGCGGTCGGGCTGGCTCAACGGCATCAAGCACTGGCAGGTCGACTACAGCGGCAAGCACGCGGTGACGTCCTGATGGACTTCGACCTCACCGCGACGCAACAGGCCGTCGCCGATGTCGTCACGTCGGTGTTCGAGCGCGAGCTGAGCTGGGACGCTTTGGTCAACGGTGGTGTGACGGCGCTCCCGGTGCCCGAGCGCCTCGGCGGCGACGGCGTGGGTCTGCCCGAGGTCGCCACCGTGCTGACCGAGATCGGTCGCCACGGCGCCGTCACGCCGGCCCTGGCCACACTGGGCTTCGGCGTGCTGCCGCTGCTCGACCTGGCCTCCGACGCACAGCAGGACCGGTTCCTGGCCGGAGTCGCCAAGGGCGGGGTGCTGACCGCCGCGCTCAACGAGCCGGGTACCGCGCTGCCGGATCGGCCGTCGACGACGTTCGCGGGCGGCCGGCTGTCGGGCACCAAAATCGGCGTCGGCTATGCCGGACAAGCGGATTGGATCCTGGTGACCGCCGACAGCGCGGTGGTCGTGGTGTCGCCGAAGGCCAACGGCGTCGAGGTGGTCCAAACCCCGACCTCCAACGACTCCGAGGAGTACACGGTCACGTTCGCCGACGTCGCGGTCGAAGACTCCGACGTGTTGGCCGGCGCGACGGCCTCGCGGGTCAACCAGTTGGTGCTGGCCGCCATCGGGGCCTACGCCGACGGGCTGGTGGCCGGGGCGCTGCGGCTGACCGCCGACTACGTGGCCAACCGCAAGCAGTTCGGCAAGCCACTCTCGACGTTCCAGACCGTCGCCGCGCAACTCGCCGAGGTCTACATCGCCTCGCGCACTATCGATTTGGCGGCGAAGTCGGTCGCCTGGCGGCTGTCCGAGGGCCGCGACGCCGACGATGACCTGGACGTCCTGGGCTACTGGATCACCTCGCAGGCCCCGCCGGTGATGCAGCTCTGCCATCACCTGCACGGCGGGATGGGGATGGACATCACCTATCCCATGCACCGGTACTACTCCACGATCAAGGACCTGTCCCGGCTGCTCGGCGGTCCTTCTCATCGTCTCGATCTGGTGGGAGCGCAATGTTCATAGACCTGACCCCCGAGCAGCGTCAGCTGCAAGCGGAACTGCGGGAATACTTTTCCAACCTGATCTCCTCCGACGAGATGAAGGCGATGGAGCAGGACCGGCACAACGAGGCCTACCGCGCGGTGATCCGGCGGATGGGCCGCGACGGCAAGCTCGGCGTCGGCTGGCCAAAGGAGTTCGGCGGCTTGGGCTTCGGCCCCATCGAGCAGTCGATCTTCGTCAACGAGGCACACCGCGCCGACGTGCCCCTGCCCGCGGTGACGCTGCAGACGGTCGGCCCGGTGCTGCAGCAGTTCGGCAGCGAGGAACAGAAGAAGAAGTTCCTGCCCGCGATCCTGGCCGGCGAGGTGCACTTCGCGATCGGCTACACCGAGCCCGAGGCCGGCACCGACCTGGCGTCCCTGCGCACCACCGCGGTGCGCCAGGGCGACGAGTACATCGTCAACGGGCAGAAGATCTTCACCACCGGTGCGCACGACGCGGACTACATCTGGCTGGCCTGCCGCACGGACCCGGAAGCCGTGAAGCACAAGGGGATTTCGATCCTGATCGTCGACACCAAGGATCCGGGTTACTCGTGGACGCCGATCATCCTGTCCGACGGTGCCCACCACACCAACGCCACCTACTACAACGACGTGCGGGTGCCCGCCGACATGCTGGTCGGCGAGGAGAACGGCGGCTGGCGGCTGATCACCACCCAGCTGAACAATGAACGGGTGATGCTGGGCCCGGCGGGCCGCACCGCCGGCATCTACGACCGGGTGCACGCCTGGGCGTCCAAGCCGGGCAGCGACGGCGTCACGCCGATCGATCACCAGGACGTCAAGCGGGCGCTCGGTGAGATCCACGCGATGTGGCGGATCAACGAGCTGCTGAACTGGCAGGTGGCCGCCGCGGGTGAGGACATCAACGTGGCCGACGCCGCGTCGACCAAAGTCTTTGGTACCGAGAAGATTCAGTACATCGGCCGGCTCGCCGAGGAGATCGTCGGCAAATACGGCAACCCCGCCGATTCGGACACCGCCGACCTGCTGAAGTGGCTGGACTCCCAGACCAAGCGCAACCTCGTCATCACCTTCGGCGGCGGCGTGAACGAAGTGATGCGCGAGATGATCGCCGCGGCCGGACTCAAGGTGCCGAGGGTGCCTCGATGACCGATATCAAGGAAGCGGTTGCGGAGATCACCGCCACCGTCGTCGCGACCCCGCGCGAGGCGCGGGATCCGGTGAACCAGCCGACGATCAACAATTGGGTCGAGGCGCTGGGGGACCGCAACCCGATCTACGTCGACGAGGCCGCCGCCAAGGCCGCCGGTCATCCCGGGATTGTCGCCCCACCGGCCATGATTCAGGTGTGGACGATGTTCGGACTGGGCGGCGAACGCCCGACCGACGACCCCATGGGCCCGATCATGCAGCTGTTCGACGAGGCCGGCTACATCGGCGTGGTCGCTACCAACTGCGAGCAGACCTACCACCGGTATCTGCGTCCCGGCGAGCAGGTCACCGTCGTGTCGGAGATGCGCGACGTCGTCGGCCCCAAGCAGACCGGGCTCGGCGAGGGCTGGTTCATCAACCAGCACATCACCTGGCGGGTCGGTGACGAGGATGTCGCCGAGATGGCCTGGCGGATACTGAAATTCAGGCCCCGCGAGGATTCCGGCGCGTCCGCGTCGGTCCCTCAGGACCTGGACGCCGACGCCATGATGCGTCCGGCGGTGTCCCGCGACACCGCCTTCTTCTGGGAGGGTGTGGCGGCGCACGAGCTGCGTATCCAGCGCCTCGCCGATGGCACCCTGCAGCACCCGCCGGTGCCGGCGGTGTGGCAGGACAAAGGCGAGCCGATCGACTTCGCGGTCGCCAGCGGCCGCGGCACGGTGTTCAGCTACGTGGTGCACCACGCACCGAAGGTGCCCGGTCGCACGCTGCCGTTCGTGATCGCGCTGGTCGAACTGGAAGAGGGCGTTCGCATGCTGGGCGAGCTGCGCAACGTCGACCACGCCGCGATCAAAATCGGAATGCCGGTCCGCGCAACGTATATCGACTTCCCGGCCGGTGAATCCGGCCCGGAGTGGAGCCTCTACGCGTGGGAGCCCGTGGGAGACGAAGCATGAGCGCACCCGTTGTTGAAGTGGGCACCAGGCTGCCCGAACTCAAGCTGCATGGCACGCCAACGTTCATCATCTCGACGGCCCTGGCCACCAGGGACTTTCAGGACGTGCACCACGATCGGGACCTGGCGCAGGCCAAGGGTTCCAAGGACATCTTCGTCAACATCCTCACCGACACCGGGCTGGTGCAGCGCTACGTCACCGACTGGGCGGGCCCGACGGCGCTGATCAAGTCGATCGGTCTGCGGCTCGGTGTGCCGTGGTACGCCTACGACACCGTCACCTTCTCCGGTGAGGTGACCGCCATCGACGACGGCCTGATCACGCTGAAGGTGTTCGGCCGCAACAGCCTTGGCGATCACGTCATCGCGAACGTGACGCTGACGATCGGGGACGCATAGATGTCAGCGGGCTTGTTGAGCGGCCGAGCCGCGATCGTCGGCATCGGCGCGACCGACTTCTCCAAGGACTCCGGCCGCAGTGAGCTGCGGTTGGCCGCCGAGGCGGTTCTGGATGCGTTGGACGACGCCGGGTTGAGCCCGTCCGACGTCGACGGGCTGACCACCTTCACGATGGACACCAACAACGAGACCGCCGTCGCGCGTGCGGTCGGCATCGGTGACCTGAAGTTCTTCTCGCAGATCGGATACGGCGGGGGCGCCGCGTGCGCGACCGTCCAGCAGGCGGCGATCGCCGTGGCCACCGGCGTGGCCGACGTCGTGGTCGCGTACCGGGCGTTCAACGAACGATCCGGCATGCGGTTCGGTCAGGTGCAGACCCGGTTGGTGGGAAACGCTGGCGTGCAGGCCGATTCGACAGCGGCGGACAATTCGTTCTCCTATCCGCACGGGCTGTCCACACCGGCCGCGCAGGTCGCGATGATTGCCCAGCGCTATATGCATCTGTCCGGCGCCAGCAGCCGGGATTTCGGTGTGATCTCGGTGGCCGACCGCAAGCATGCGGCCAAGAATCCGAAGGCGTATTTCTACGATAAGCCCATAACCATTGAGGACCACCAGAATTCGCGGTGGATCGCCGAGCCGCTGCGGCTGCTGGACTGCTGCCAGGAGACCGACGGTGCGGTCGCGATCGTGGTGACTTCGCCGGAGCGCGCGAAGGATCTCAAGCAGCGGCCGGCGATCATCGAGGCGGCGGCGCAGGGGTCTAGCCCCGACCAGTACACGATGGTCAGCTACTACCGGCCCGAGCTCGGTCTGCCCGAGATGGGGGTGGTGGGCCAGCAGCTGTGGGCCCAGTCGGGGTTGAAGCCGACCGACATCCAGACCGCCGTGCTTTATGACCACTTCACCCCGTTCACGCTGATTCAGTTGGAAGAGTTGGGATTCTGCGGTCGCGGCGAGGCGAAGGACTTCATCGCCGACGGCGCCATCGAGATCGGCGGGCGGCTGCCGATCAACACCCATGGTGGCCAACTCGGCGAGGCCTACATCCACGGCATGAACGGCATCGCCGAGGGCGTGCGTCAACTGCGGGGCACCTCGGTGAACCCGGTGCCCGACGTCGAGCACGTCCTCGTCACGGCCGGAACCGGCGTCCCCACGTCGGGCCTGATCCTGGGCTAAGCGGTTTCTCCCTCGACCGCCGAGCGTGAAGTTAGTTTCACGCTCGGGCCCGACCGTGAAACTAACTTCACGGTCGACGAGTGAAGTGACGCCGGCGATGACACGTGCCACGCTGCCGTCGTGGGTGAGCCGTTCCTGGGCAGTGAGGCCGTGGCCCGAGGTGTATTGACTAGGGGCCGGCTGAGCACAGAGTACGTGCGACTTTTCCGCGACGTTTACGTCAGCCGGGATGCAGACGTCACTGCCGCGCTACGAGCGAGGGGCGGCTGGTTATGGTCAGGGCGCAGGGGCGTTGTCGCCGGGTTCGCCACCGCAGCGTTACACGGGAGCAAATGGGTCGACGGCTTGACGGTGGTGGACCTCATCCACGACAACCGCCACTTCCAGGCTGGAATCAGGGCGCACGGCGGCCATATCGAGGACGACGAAATCATCTCCATACGAGAAACTCCGGTGACGACGGCAGCTAGGACAGCTCTCGATATCGGCTGCTGGTATTCGACCATGGCGGCGGTCGCCGGCATCGACGCGTTGGCCCGCGCGACGGGGATCAAGCCGGCCGACGTCGAGCTGCTCGCGGAACGATACTCGCGCCGCCGAGGTATCGTGCAGGCGCGCAAGGCGATAGCGCTATTCGACAGTGGCGCTCAATCTCCGAAAGAGTCGTGGCTGCGGATTGTGTTGATCGAGGCCGGCCTGCCGAGACCGCAAACACAGATTCCCGTGCTCGACGAATTGGGCAGCGCGATCGCTTATCTGGACATGGGCTGGGAGGACGTCAAAGTGGCTGTTGAGTACGACGGCGAGCAGCACCGCGTCGATCGGCGGCAGTACACCTGGGACGTCCGTCGATTGGAGACCATCGAGCGGCTCGACTGGATCGTCGTAAGGGTGCTCGCAGGCGACAGGCCGGCCGACATCATCCGCCGGGTGCGTGTGGCTCGCGCCCGCCGAGCGTGAAACTACCTTCACGCTCGCAGCCGAGCGTGAAACTAACTTCACACTCGGCGGGGAGACGAGCGAAAAGCCCCTAGGCCGGGACCAGTTCGACGCCCGACAGCACGACGGCGTTGTCGCGCGAGGGCGCGACGACGCTGGCCAGGAAGCGGCCGTTGTCCTTCCAGATGCCGACCTTGAGCGTTTCGCCGGGGAACGCCACCCCGGCGAAACGCGCGCCGTAGGCCGCCACCGCGCCGGCATCGCCGTCGAGCAGCGCATCGGTGATCGCCTTGCAGGTCATGCCGTAGGTGCACAGCCCGTGCAGGATGGGCTGGGAAAACCCTGCGGCGGCGGCGAATTCGGGATCCGAGTGCAGCGGGTTGCGGTCGCCGCACAGCCGGTACAGCAGCGCCTGCTGCGGCAGGATCGGCACATCGACCTCGAGATCGGGGGCGCGGTCCGGCGCCCCGTCCGACGACCCGCCCCCTGAAGGACCGCGCTCGCCGCCGAATCCGCCCTCACCGCGGGCGAAGATCGACCGTCGCTGCGTCCACAACACCGTGCCGTCGGGCGCGGTCACCGTCGTCTCGCTCCAGATCACCGCGGCCTTGCCCTTGTCCCATATGTCGGTGAACCGGGTGACGGCCTTGGCCGACCCCGACGGCGGCAGCGGGGCCGGCGCCTCGACCCGCTCGCTGGCGTGCAGCACCTTGCTTAGCTCGATGTCGATGCCGGGGAACTTGACCGTCGGCGGCTTCGTGACATGGAAGGTGGCGGCGACGTTGCCGAACGTCGGCAGCACCTGCGGGGTGTCGTCGATCAGGTAGCGCAGCTCGCGCGGGTCCATCGGATCGGCGCCCGCGCCCAACCCGAGGTGATAGAGCTGCACATCGCTGCTGGCCCAAGAGAATTCGATGGGATCGAGCTCGGCGTTCAACGCGACGTCTACGTCGATGGGCATATCAGCGCTCCTCCGCAATGTGCAGCGCCGCCAGGTAACCGAAGGTCATGGCCGGACCGATGGTGCCGCCCGGACCGGGGTACGTGTGGCCCATCACCGGGGCGCTGACGTTGCCGGCGGCGTAAAGGCCTTCGATGATACTGCCGTCGTCGCGCAGCGCCCGGCCGTGGATGTCGGTGCGGATGCCGCCCTTGGTGCCCAGGTCGCCAGGCACCATCTTGGCCGCGTAGTACGGCGCGTGGGTGATCTCGCCGAGGTTGGGGTTCGGCTTGTTGGTCGGGTCGCCGTAGTACCTGTCGTAGGCGCTCTCGCCGCGCTGGTAGTCCTCGTCGACGCCCGAGCGCGCGAACCCGTTGAAACGTTCCACGGTCGCGGTGAATTCGTTCACCGGAAGGCCGGCCTTGGCCGCCAGCTCCGCCAGCGTGTCGGCCTGGATGATGACGCCGGACTCCAGCCACTTGCGCGGAATGCGTTGTCCGGGCTGCAATCCCGCGAAGATGTACCGGTCCCGGTACTGCTGGTCGAACACCAGCCAGGCGGGAATGTTCTCACCCGGGCCGGGCCCCTGGCCGTATTCACCGCCGTACATGTGGTGGCAGGCCTCTACGTAGGGCATCGATTCGTTCATGAACCGCTTGCCCGACATGTTGACGATGATCGACCCCGGCGAATTGCGCTCGGACAACGCGAACCAGGGCGCCCCCACCAGCGGGACGGTGGGCCCCCACCAGGCGTCTTCCATCAGATCCAATGCGGCGCCCAGCTTTTCGCCGGCCAGGATTCCGTCACCGGTGTTCGCCACCGCGCCGACGGTCCACTCGGTGGTGATCGGTGCGCGCTGGTATTTCACCCGCATCTGTTCGTTGTGCTCGAACCCGCCCGAGGCCAGGATCACCCCGCGTCGGGCCCGGATCAGCCTGGGCTCACCGGATTCGGCGTCGCCGGACCCGCGCACGTAGACCCCGCGCACCACACCGTCTTCGACGTAGAGGTCGGTGAGCGCGGTGTTGAGCACCACCGGAACCCCGGCGCGCTGCAACCCGATTCGCAGCGGTCCGATCAACGCCCGGCCCATGCCGACGAGGTTCTTGCCGGTCGCCTTGGCCCACATGGTCCGCGCCCCGACCTTCACACTGCGCAGCACGCCGCGCGGGTGACGCTTGAGCTGGTTCAGCCGCACGTAATCTTGTTGCATCACCACGACGTTCAGCGGCACCTTGCCGTAGGCCGGCTCCAGCCCGGCTTCGTCGGCGCCGAGCTTGCGGGCGTTGAACGGCTTCGGCTCGATCGATCGACCCTCCGCGCGCCCGCCCGGCGACTCGGGGTAGTAGTCGGAGTACTTCGGCACCCAGCACATCTTCAGCGGTGCGTGCTTGAGCACAAACGACAGCATCTCGGGGCCGCGCTCGAGGTAGGTGTCGATCTTCTCGGGCTCGACGACGTTGCCCACGATCCCGTGCAGATAGGTGCGGGCGGCCTCGGCGGTATCGCGGACCCCGTCACGCTTGAGCACTTCGTTATTTGGGATCCAAACACCGCCGCCCGAGCGTGCGGTCGAACCGCCGAAGTGCGGGGCCTTCTCGATGACTATGGTGGAAAGGCCCCGGTGAGCGGCGGTAAGGGCGGCCACCATGCCGGCTCCGCCGCTCCCGACCACGACGACGTCGTACTCCTGCGCTGACATGTAGAACACGTTATAGAATTGCCCGGGGCGGCCGCTACTGGCCCGGTCGACCGTACGAGGAGACTTGGAAAAATGCTCAGTGTTGCCACGCGCGACGAGCTAGCTGCCGACTTGGCGCAGGCCGAGCGGAGCGGCGAGCCGATCGCCCCGTTGACCGCTGCCTATCCGGACATCGACGTCGTCGACGCGTACGAGATTCAGCTGATCAACATCCGCCAGAGGGTCGCGGAGGGGGCCCGGGTGCTCGGCCACAAGGTGGGGCTCTCGTCGAAAGCGATCCAGCAAATGATGGGCGTCGACGAGCCGGACTACGGACACCTGCTCGACGAGATGCAGCTGTTCGAGGACACCCCGGTCAAGGCGAACCGCTACCTGTACCCCCGGGTCGAGGTCGAGGTCGGCTTCATCCTGAACGCCGACCTGCCCGGAGCCGGCTGCACCGAGGACGACGTGCTGGCGGCCACCGAGTCGTTGGTCCCGTCGATCGAGCTGATCGATACCCGGATCACCGACTGGAAGATCGAACTGTGCGACACCATCGCCGACAACGCCTCGTCGGCGGGTTTCGTGCTCGGCGAGGCCCGCGTGTCGCCCCGCGACCTCGACGTCAAGGGGATCGACGCCGTATTGCGCTGCAACGGTGAGGTGGTCGCCGAAGGCCGTACCGACGCGGTGCTGGGCAACCCGGTCACCGCGGTGGCCTGGCTGGCCCGCAAGGTGGACGGCTTCGGTGTCCGCCTGCGCAAGGGTGACGTGGTGTTGCCCGGATCCTGCACGAAAGCGATCGACGCGCACCCGGGCGACAACTTCGTCGCCGACTTCGCGGGCCTCGGTTCGGTGCGTCTATCGTTCGAATAGGCTCGATTTAAATCGTCTAACTTAAATCTCAAAAGCTTCGAAAAGGGGCATCATGCCGACTAAGGCGACTGTGGCCATTGTCGGGTCGGGGAATATCAGCACTGACCTGCTCTACAAGCTGCTGCGATCGGACTGGCTGGAACCGCGCTGGATGGTCGGTATCGACCCGGAGAGCGAGGGCCTGGCCCGCGCCCGCAAGCTGGGTCTGGAGACCACCCACGAGGGTGTGGACTGGCTGTTGGCGCAGCCGGAGAAGCCCGACCTGGTATTCGAGGCCACCAGCGCCTACGTGCACCGCGACGCCGCCCCCAAGTACGAGGCGGCCGGCATACGGGCCATCGACCTGACGCCGGCGGCGGTGGGACCCGCGGTGATCCCGCCGGCCAACCTGCGCCAGCACCTGGACGCGCCGAACGTCAACATGATCACCTGCGGCGGGCAGGCCACCATCCCGATCGTCTACGCGGTGTCGCGCGCCGTCGCCGACCTCGGGGGCGTGCCGTATGCCGAGATCGTCGCCTCGGTCGCCTCGCTGTCGGCCGGCCCCGGGACCCGGGCCAACATCGACGAGTTCACCAAGACGACCAGCCGGGGGGTGGAGACCATCGGGGGCGCCACGCGCGGCAAGGCGATCATCATCTTGAACCCGGCCGACCCGCCGATGATCATGCGCGACACCATCTTCTGCGCCATCCCCGAGGACGCCGACCGCGACGCGATCGCCAAGTCCATCCACGACGTGGTCGCCGAGGTGCAAACCTATGTGCCGGGATACCGGCTGCTCAACGAGCCCCAGTTCGACGACCCGTCGATCAACTCCGGCGGCCAGGCGCTGGTCACCACGTTCGTCGAAGTCGAGGGTGCGGGCGACTACCTGCCGCCTTACGCTGGAAATCTGGACATCATGACGGCCGCCGCGACCAAGGTCGGCGAGGAGATCGCCAAGGAATCCCTGAGCGCGACGGCCGGAGGAGCGCAATCATGAGCACCCGGGAGATTTTCTTCAACCCGATCTGGGACGTGCGGATGACGGATACGTCGCTGCGGGACGGTTCCCACCACAAGCGTCACCAGTTCACCAAGGACGAAGTCGGCGCCATCGTGGCCGCGCTGGACACCGCCGGGGTGCCCGTCATCGAGGTCACCCACGGCGACGGACTGGGGGGCTCGAGCTTCAACTACGGGTTCTCCAAGACCCCCGAGCAAGAGCTGATCAAGCTCGCCGCCGAGACCGCCAAAGAAGCCAAGATCGCCTTCCTGATGCTGCCCGGCGTGGGCACCAAGGAAGACATCAAGGAGGCCCAGAACAACGGCGGCTCGATCTGCCGCATCGCCACGCACTGCACCGAGGCCGACGTGTCGATCCAGCACTTCGGCCTGGCCCGCGAACTCGGTCTGGAAACCGTCGGGTTCCTGATGATGAGCCACACCATTACGCCGGAGAAGCTGGCCGCCCAGGCGCGCATCATGGCCGACGCGGGCTGCCAGTGCGTCTATGTGGTCGATTCGGCCGGGGCGCTGGTCCTCGAGGGCGTGCGTGACCGGGTCGCGGCACTGGTCGCCGAGCTCGGCGACGATGCCCAGGTCGGCTTCCACGGCCACGAGAACCTCGGCCTCGGGGTGGCCAACAGCGTCGAGGCCGTCCGGGCGGGCGCCAAGCAGATCGACGGCTCGTGCCGCCGCTTCGGCGCCGGTGCCGGCAATGCCCCCGTCGAGGCGCTGATCGGGGTGTTCGACAAGATCGGCGTGAAGACCGGGATCGACTTCTTCGACATCGCCGACGCCGCCGAAGAGGTGGTCGCCCCGGCCATGCCCGCCGAGTGCCTGCTCGACCGCAACGCCCTGATCATGGGGTACTCCGGGGTGTACTCGAGCTTCCTCAAGCACGCCATCCGCCAGTCCGAGCGCTACGGTGTGCCCGCCCATCAGCTGCTGCACCGCGCGGGCCAGCGCAAGCTGATCGGCGGCCAGGAGGACCAGCTGATCGACATCGCGCTGGAGATCAAGCGCGAGCAGGAAAGCGGCGCCGCGGCCCCGCGTTGACCTGCCGGTTCGCCCGAACGCACGCACAGGCGGCGCAAAGCTACCGCGAGTAACCTGGCCGTATGAGCACATCCAACACAGTCGGCGCCCGTCGCCGCGGGCTGTACGGCCTGCTCGCCGGGGGATTGATGACCGCTGCCGCCGCAACGGTGATCGCCGTGCCCTTGGCCGGCACGGCCAACGCGCAATGCAACCAGGACGTGGGGCAATCCATCGATTCGTACCTGCAAAAGCACCCGGATCTTCACCAGCAGCTGCAGCAAAGGTCGCAGGCGGAGGGCGGGAACGGCAACGTCATCGATTACCTCAACCGGCATCCCGACGTCCGGCAGCACCTGATCGACCTGTCCCACTCGTGCCCTCCGTAGTGAGTCGGCGTCGTCTTTGAACGCTGTGGTCGACGCGCGGGAACGTTCGCCATTGACGAAAAAGTAGAACACGTTCTAGCGTCTAGGCGTGTTCTCTGATTCCCTCACCGCTGCGATCGCCGAGGCCGAGCAGCTGGTCGCCGACGCACCGTTCATCGAGACCGAAGCCGACCTGCTGGAAGGGTTGCAGTATCTGGCCGGCTGCATCTCGGCCTGCATCCATCTCGCCGTGGACTACGACCGCGACCATCCCTTCCTGCAGTCGGGTACCGGGCCGTTCACCAAGATGGGCCTGGACAACCCCGACACCCTCTATTTCGGTACCCGGGTGCACGCCAACCACGACTACGTGGTCACCGGCAGGCGCGGAACCACCACCGACCTGAGTTTCCAGCTACTCGGCGGCGAGTACACGGACGACTTCGTGCCCGTCAGCCAGGCCGCGTTCGACGATCGCGAGCTCGAGATCGCGCCCGACGGCAGCTTCGAGTGGCGGGTGCGACCCACCAGCCCCGGCCAATTGGTGATCCGCGAGGTGTACGGGGACTGGTCGGCTCAGCGCGGCACGCTGGCGATCTCGCGGCTCGACACGGCGGGCACCGCACCGCCGCCGTTGACCCGTGAGCTCATCGAAAAGCGTTACGCCACGGCGGGAAAGCAACTCGTCCAGCGAGTGAAGACCTGGCTGCAATTCCCGCAGTGGTTTTATCTCGACCTGCCGGTCAACACCATGGTGCCGCCGCGGCTGACTCCGGGCGGACTGGCCACGCAGTACTCGTCGGTCGGGCACTTCGACCTGCGACCGGATCAGGCGATGGTCATCACCATCCCGGTCACCGACGCGCCCTATCTCGGCTTCCAGCTGGGCAGCCTCTGGTACATCTCGCTGGACTACATCAACCACCAGACCTCCCTGAACAACACTCAGGCGCAGGCGGATCCGGACGGCAAGGTGCGCATGGTCGTCGCCGATCAGAACCCGGGAGTGACGAACTGGGTCGAGACGCTCGGCCATCGGCGGGGCTTCCTGCAGTTCCGCTGGCAGCGGGTGTCGCGTGAGCTCACCGATGCCGACGGTCCGAGCGTCGAGGTGGTCGACATCGACAAGGTTTCGGCCGCGTTGCCGTACTACGACCACAACAAGATCTCAGAGGACGACTGGCGTGCCCGTATTGCGCTGCGCCACCAACAGATTCAGGCGAGGATGCTGGGATGACGAAGTTGCTCGACGGCAAGGTAGTGGTGATCAGCGGCGTCGGCCCGGGTCTGGGCACGACGCTGGCGCACCGATGCACGCGGGAAGGTGCCGACCTGGTGCTGGCGGCCCGCACACCGGAACGCCTGGACGACGTCGCCAAGCAGATCGCCGACCTCGGCGGCCGGGCGACGACGGTGCGCACGGACATCACCGAGGATGACCAGGTGAGCAACCTGGTCGAAGCCACCTTGGAGGCCTACGGCAAGGTCGACGTGCTGATCAACAACGCGTTCCGGGTGCCGTCGCTGAAACCGTTCTCCAGCACCAGCTTTCAGCATATCCGCGACGCGATCGAACTCAGCGCGCTCGGCGCGCTGCGGCTCATCCAGGGGTTCACGCCGGCGCTGGCCGAGTCGAAGGGCTCGATCGTCAACGTCAACTCCATGGTGTTGCGGCACTCGCAGGCGAAGTACGGCGCCTACAAGATGGCCAAGTCGGCGCTGCTGTCCATGTCGCATTCGCTGGCCACCGAGCTGGGCGAGCAGGGGATCCGGGTCAATTCCGTTGCACCTGGCTATATCTGGGGTGAAACCCTGCAGGGCTACTTCAACCACCAGGCCGGCAAGTACGGCACCACGGCCGAGCAGATCTACGAGGCCACCGCGGCCGGCTCCGATCTGAAGCGGCTACCAACCGAGGACGAGGTTGCCTCGGCGATCCTGTTCATGGCCAGCGACCTGTCCAGCGGTATCACCGGGCAGACTTTGGATGTCAATTGCGGGGAGTATCACACCTGATGCCGCCATCGACGATGCAGAGCGAAGCGATGAGGAGGAGATGGCGATGACGGTTGCACGCACCGATGTCGGCACCGTTGACGATTTGAAGGCGTCGGCCAGCAAGATGATCGGGCTAGACGATTTCGGTACCAACGACGACAACTACCTCGAAGCGCTGGAGGTGCTGCTGGACTCCTACCGCCGCGATGCCGACCTGACGCCGTTGGGCAGCAAGATGAATCGGTTCTTCCTGCGCGGCGCGCTGGTGGCCAGGCTGCTCTCCGAAGCTACCTGGAAGCAATACCCGCAGCACGCGGACGTCGTCATCGAGCGGCCGATCTTCGTGACCGGGCTGGTGCGCACCGGCACCACAGCTTTGCACCGGCTGCTTGGCGCCGACCCCGCGCACCAGGGGCTGCATCTGTGGTTGGCCGAATTCCCGCAGCCGCGCCCGCCGCGTGAAACTTGGGAATCCAACCCGTTTTACAGCCAACTGAACGAACAGTTCAACAAGCACCACGCCGAAAACCCGGACTACACGGGTCTGCATTTCATGGCGGCGTACGAGCTGGAGGAGTGCTGGCAGCTGCTGCGGCAGTCGCTGCATTCGGCCTCCTACGAGACGCTGGCGCACCTGCCCACCTACTCGCGGTGGCTCTCGGAACAGGACTGGACGCCGTCGTATCAGCGGCACCGCCGGAACCTGCAACTGATCGGGCTCAACGACGCCGACAAGCGGTGGGTGCTCAAGAATCCCAGCCACCTGTTCGCGCTGGACGCGTTGATGGCGACCTATCCCGACGCGTTGGTGATCCAGACCCACCGCCCGGTCGAAACGATCATGGCCTCGATGTGCTCGCTGGCGCAGCACACCGCCGAGGGATGGTCGACGTCGTTCACCGGGGCCCAAATCGGTGCCGACGCAATGGAAACCTGGTCGAGGGGGCTGGAGAGGTTCAACACCGCGCGCGCGAAATACAGCCCGTCGCAGTTCTACGACGTGGAGTACAAGGAATTGATCGCCGACCCGTTGGGCACCGTGGCCGACATCTACCGGCACTTCGGCCTGACGCTGACCGACGAGGCTAGGGCCGCGATGGAAAAGACCCACGCGGACAGCCAGTCCGGTCCGCGGGCGCCCAAGCACACTTACTCGCTGGCCGACTACGGCCTCACCACCGAGACGGTCAAGGAGCGATTCGCGGGCCTGTGAGTCTCAGGCGCCACAATGGTTTCCGTGCCGGCGGGCACATCCGTTGCCCGCTTCTGAGCGACAACGTCACGAATCGCTCAGTCTTCGTCCGGATCGTCGTCGAGGTAGCCCTCGGCGACCGCATGCTCGATGCTGTCGGCGAGTTTGGGGCACGACCGGGTGCGCGCGGTGTCGCCACCGGACTCACGCACCTGGGTGAAGTGCGCGCAGCGCTGCCACGCTTCGGTGTTCCATTGCACCGCCGTGTGTCCCGGCCCGAGCCTGCGGACGGTGACCCGCACGTGGCAGAACCGGCAGTCCACCGGCATCAGACCCGAGTTGAGGTATCGCTCACGGTCGGCGCGGCTCGCTTCGGCGACGGCCGCGGCGCGCTGCGGGTCGTTGGCGAAATCCCTTGACTTCGACCAGGATCGGGACCCGCCGTCGCCGGCGGGCTTCTCGTCGTGGTCGTGGTGATCGCCATGCAGCAACAGCATCGATCGCGCAAGCTGATCGACGTCAGGTACCGCCGGCTGATCGTCGCCCATGATTCCTAGTGTTGCTTGGCCGGCACGTCGTCGGTGACGGCCTCGTCCGCCTCCGAGTCCTTGGCCTTGAGGTTCTCTTCGACCTCGGCATTCCAGTACTCGTTGGCGCGGGTGGTGTCCACCTCGATCTCGAAGCGCTCCACCATTTCCGGCTCGATGTCGGCGACGTCGACGTAGAACTGCTGATACCAACGGCGCAACTGGTATACGGCGCCGTCCTCCTCGACCAGCAGCGGATTGTCGATGCGGGTCTTGTGCTTCCAGATCTCGACGTCCTGCAGGAAGCCCTTGCTGACGCCCTCGGTGAACACCTTCGAGAGCTTCTCGGTCATCTTTTCGTCCATGCCCTTGGGCTTTTCGACGATGACGCCCCACTGCAGCACGAACGAGTTCTGGGTCACCGGGTAGTGGCAGTTGATCAAAATCGATTCGGCCTTGTAGCCGCCGTAGCTGTTGTGCAGCCAGTTGATCATGAACGACGGCCCGAAGTAGGAGGCCTCGGAGTCAAGGTGCGCCTCCCCGTAAGTGGTGCCGAGATCGTTGACGTCGGGCCGGCCCACGTTGTGCAGGTACTGCGAGGCGATGTGGCCCTCGAAGACGTTCTTGAAGTACGTCGGCAACCCGAAATGAATGTAGAAGAAGTGCGCCATGTCGGTGACGTTGTCGATGATGTCGCGGCAGTTGGACCCCTCGATGAGGATGCTGTTCCACCGCCAGTCGGTCCATTCATCGCTGGCCGCTTCGGGGATGTCGGGAATGCGCACCGCGGGGTCCGGCGGATTGTTTTCGTGGTCATGCCAGACGAACAGCAGGCCACCGCGCACGTCGGTGGTCCACGACCGGGTGCGCGCCGTCTTGGGGGTGCGCTTGGCGTAGGGCACGAGCTTGCAGCGGCCGTCGCCACCCCAGCGCCAGTCGTGGAACGGACAGGCCACCTCGTCGCCCTTGATGGTGCCCTCGGACAGGTCGCCGCCCATGTGGCGGCAGTAGCCGTCGAGGACCTTCAGGTCGCCCTGCGAGTCCGCAAAGACCACCAGCTTGGTCCCGAACGCCTCGATCGAATGCGGCTTGCCGTCCTGGAAGTCCTTCGCAACGCCCAGGCAGTGCCAGCCACGGGCAAATCTGGTCGGCAAGGCGCCGGGATCGATCTCCCGGATGCCGACCGCCTTGGTGTCGGTACTCACCTGTCACCTCCAACTCGCTGGGCCTCTAACTAGAACACGTTACAGTTTTGCAGCGGGGGCGCGCAACGACGGCGCGCCTGGCCACGGCATATGCACGCTGCGGTATATCTAAACGATGCCGCTGTTTGCGTTCGAGGGCCGCGAGCCACGGGTCGATCCGACCGCTTTCGTTGCCCCGACGGCCACCCTGATCGGCGACGTCGTGGTGGAGGCGGGGGCCTCGGTCTGGTTCAACGCCGTGCTGCGCGGCGACTACGGGCCCATCGTGGTGCGCGAGGGCGCCAACGTCCAGGACGGCTCGGTTCTGCACGCGCCGCCCGGAATCCCGGTCGACATCGGTCCGGGTGCGACGGTCGCGCATCTGTGCGTCATTCACGGCGTGCACGTCGGTCAGGAGGCGCTGATCGCGAACCACGCCACCGTGCTCGACGGTGCGGTGATCGGCGCGCGCAGTCTGATCGCTGCGCATTCGCTGGTGACGGCCGGCACCCAGATCCCGGCCGGGATGCTGGCGGTCGGCGCGCCGGCGCAGATCAAGGGCCCGGTCGCCGGGACCGGTGCCGAGATGTGGGTAAAGCTGAACCCGCAGGCCTACCGCGACCTCGCCCAGCGGCATCTGGCCGGGCTGGAACCGCTCTAGATCTTGCGGGTGTTGGCCGCCGCGCGCTCCATCTCCCAGTAGGCGCGCAGGGCCACCATCTGGCCCTCGGCGTTGACCCGGTAGGTGAAGACGCCCTCGGCGGTCGTCTGGTACTCGCCCGTCGTGATGAGGATGTGCCCGACGTTGGCTTCCTCGTTGCCACACTGGTAGGTGTCGCGGAAGAAGAACTCGATCTTGGTGGTGGGGGCGATCGCCTTGTCCCAGAACGCCGAGATGGCGTCACGGCCGCGGTGGCCGAGGCCCTCGGGGTCGAACACCGACGGTCCGATCGGGTCCTCGACGATGGCGTCGTCGGCGAACACCGCCAGCCAGGCATCCTTGTCCCTGGCCGCCACCGCCTCGCGGGAGCGGCGGCCGGCCTCGTGCGCCGGATGGGCGGTCACGCATCCACCTTCTGGGCCGCCGGCTTGTCGGCGCCCACCACCCACATCGAGTAGTACTGCGAGCCACCGCCGTAGGCGTGTCCCAAGGCCTTTCGTGCGTTGGGCACCTGGTGGTCGCCACCTTTGCCCATCACCTGGATCGCCGCTTCGGCGAAGCGAATCAGGCCCGAGGCGCCGATGGGGTTCGACGACAGCACGCCGCCCGACGGGTTGACCGGCAACCGGCCCCCAATCTTGGTCTCGCCGGCTTCGGTTAGTTTCCAGCCTTCACCCTCGGCGGCAAAACCGAGGTTTTCCAACCACATCGGCTCGAACCAGGAGAACGGCACGTAGATTTCCGCGGCGTCGATCTCGTCGATGGGGCTTTCGATGCCGGCGGCCTTCCACAGCGCCGCGGCCGCGTCGCGGCCGGCCTGCGGGCTCACCTGGTCGCGTCCCGCGAACTGCAGCGGCTCGGTGCGCAACGCCGTGGCGTGGATCCACGCCACCGGATGTCCTTGCGCCAGACGGGCTTCGGCGGCCTCCTCGTTGCCGATCACCACGGCGGCCGCGCCATCGGACGAGGGGCACGTCTCGTCGTAGCGGATCGGGTCCCACAGCATGGGCGACGACATCACCTTCTCCAGCGTGATGTCGGGCTGGTGCAGGTGCGCCAGCGGATTCTTGGCGCCGTTGAGCCGATCCTTGACCGCGACCATGGCGCCGATGTTCGTCGGGGCGCCGGATTGGCGAATGTACGAGCGCACGTGCGGGGCGAAGTAACCACCCGCGCCCGCGCCGACCGGCTTGATGAACGGAATCGGAATCGACAACGCCCACATGGCGTTTGACTCCGACTGCTTCTCCCAGGCCATCGCGAGCACGCGGCGGTACTTGCCGGACTGCACCAGGCTGGCGGCCACGACACCGGTGGACCCGCCGACCGAGCCCGCGGTGTGCACCCGGATCAGCGGCTTGCCGGTGGCGCCCATGGCGTCGGCCATGAACAGTTCGGGCATCATCACGCCCTCGAAAAAGTCCGGCGCCTTGCCGACCACGACGGCGTCGATGTCATCGAAGGTGCTGCCGGAGTCGGCCAGCGCTCGATCGATCGCCTCGCGCACCATGCCGCTCATCGAAACGTCTTGGCGTTTGGCGACGTACTTCGTCTGTCCGGTACCTAATACCGCAGCGACGTTCGGCCCTGCACCGGCCATCAGTTCTTTCCTTCCATGACCGCGACTAGGTTCTGTTGGAGCGCGGGCCCGCTGGTGGCGTGCGCCAGCACCCGCTCAGCCGAGCCGTTCCAGATGTGTTGTGCTGCAAAGCCGATGCGTTCGAGGCCGGCGACGAACATGGGGTTGGCCGCCAACGCGCCACCGGACGGGTTCACCTTGGTCGGTCCGGGGACGCGGATCGCTTCCTCGAGGATCAGGTGCTGGTGGGTGAAGGGCGCGCAGATCTCGACCACGTCGAGGTTGTCGGTTCGGCCGCCGGTGGCCACGTGGGCCGCGGCCTTCGTCGACGGTGATTCGGTGAGATCGCGCGCGCCGAGTGACGGGGTTTCGATGCGGTGCTCGATTCCGGTGATCCAGGCGGGGTTTTCCCGCAGCTCACGTGCCCGGTCGCCGGCCGCGAGCACGATCGCCGCGGCGCCGTCGGTGATCGGCGCGATGTCGTGGCGGCGCAGCGGGTCGGCGAAGAACGGCCGCTCGAGCAGTTCGGCCACGCTGATCGACCCCTCGACCTTGTCCACGCGGCGCGCATTGGCAAAGGAGTCGAAGGCCACCCGCGCCATCTGCTCCTGGGTCCACTTGCCGGTGTCGAGCCCGATGCGCGCCTGCAGCCCGGCCAGTGAGATCGAATCGGTCCACAGCGGCGCGACCGTGTAGGGATCGGTCTGCCGCGACAGGATCTGGCGCAGGATGCCGGCCGAGGACTTGCCGAAGCCGTACACCAGCGCGGTGTCCACCTCGCCGGTGAGGATTTTGATGTAGGCCTCGTAAAGCGCCCAGGCGGCGTCCATTTCGACGTGCGACTCGTTGATCGGCGGAACGGCACCGATCGAGTCGATCGCCGAGATGAACGAAAATGCGCGTCCGGCAAGGTAATCGGATGATCCGGAACACCAGAAGCCGATGTCGGTCCTTTCGATGCCCAGCTCCTCGTACAACTGGGCGAAGCATGGGATCAACATCTCGACACCGTTGGTGGTGCCGTCGGTGCGGCGGACGTGTGGGGCGTGGGCAAAGCCCACGACCGCAACGCTGCGAGCGCTCATGTGTTCCTAAGCCCTTTACAGGTGGTGCTTGTAGGTGTCGTAGTCGGCGTCGGGTTCCCCGGTCGGCCGGAAGTACTCGATGTTGTCGATGCCAAATCCCCACTCCTCACGGGGTTTCCACACCGCCTCGACGCGCATGCCCATCCGCACTTCGTGGGCGTCGATGTCGGCGACCAGATGCAGGAACGGGATGTCGGCTCCGTCGAGCAGCACGTAGGCGGCCACATAGGGCGGCTTGATGCGCTGGCCCTGGAACGGGATGTTGATGATCGCGAACGTCGTGACGGTGCCCTTGTCGGGCAGCTCGACGAACTCGGTCGTCGGTTGGCCGGTCGCCGGATCGGCGCCGTGCGGCGGGAAATAGACCTTGCCGTTCTCGCCCGTCTTCGCGCCGAGCAGTTTGCCTTGCGCGATGGCCCGCAGGTAGGCGCTCTCCTCGTGCGAGGC
Source organism: Mycobacterium sp. NGS33 (assembly GCF_059812885.1). Lineage (NCBI taxonomy): Bacteria > Bacillati > Actinomycetota > Actinomycetes > Mycobacteriales > Mycobacteriaceae > Mycobacterium > Mycobacterium sp. NGS33. The sequence goes on from NZ_JCALDN010000016.1 coordinate 62,489, forward strand.
GCTGTGCTGGATGGTCAGCGACACCGGCGTGACGATCATGGTCACCGGGTCCTTGTCGCCGTCGGACTGCTCGGCCACCGCCTCGGCTTCCTCGCCGAGCGCGAAATAGGCGATGTCGGTGATGGCGCCCACCGGCTCGTCGACCCAGTGCGCGTGCACCCGACTGCCGGTCTTGATGGCCTTCGGCTCGCCCGCATCCACCGCGTGGATGAGCGGGGTGTCGGCGCCGTCGAGCTTGATCAGGGCCCAGGCGAACGGCCGGTCCAGCGGCTGTCCCTCGATGGGGTCGGGCTGCCAGGTCCATGAGACCACCGTGCCGACGCTGGACACCGGTACCATCTCGCCGAGCGGCTCATAGGTGACCGGGTCATATTCGGCCGGCGGCACATGCACCCGGCCATCCGATCCGCGCACGCCCAGGATGTGGCGGTCGCGCAGGGCGGTGAAGAACTTGCTCAGCGTGGGGCCGACTGAACGGGTGTAGTCGAAGGACAACGTCAGTGGCGCGGCGAGCGGTGGCTCAGGGTGATCCATCAGGGGCGGGCTACTCGAGCTGGCTGTCACGCCATCGAGTAGAACAGGTTCTAAGAACGGATTCAACATCGGGTCGGCGACGGAAGGGTGACGACGATGAAGCTGGGATTGCAGCTGGGATATTGGGGCGCTCAGCCGCCGCAGAACCACGGCGAGCTCGTCGCCGCTGCCGAGGAGGCCGGCTACGACGCGGTCTTCACCGCCGAGGCCTGGGGGTCGGACGCCTACACCCCGCTGGCCTGGCTGGGCTCGTCGACGTCGCGGGTGCGGCTGGGCACGTCGGTGGTTCAGCTGTCCGCGCGCACCCCGACGGCCTGCGCGATGGCGGCGCTGACGCTCGACCACCTGTCCGGCGGCCGGCACGTCCTCGGACTGGGTGTGTCCGGCCCGCAGGTGGTCGAGGGCTGGTACGGCCAGTCGTTCCCCAAACCGCTGGCCCGCACCCGTGAGTACATCGACATCATCCGGCAGGTGTGGGCGCGCGAAGCCCCGGTGACCAGCGCCGGGCCGCACTACCCGCTGCCGCTGACCGGTGAGCGCGCAACGGGTCTGGGCAAGCCGCTCAAGCCCATCACTCATCCGCTGCGGGCCGACATCCCGATCATGCTGGGCGCCGAGGGGCCGAAGAACGTCGCGCTGGCCGCCGAGATCTGCGACGGCTGGCTGCCGATCTTCTACACGCCGCGGATGGCCGACACCTACAACGAGTGGCTGGACGAGGGGTTCGCCCGTCCGGGCGCCCGCCGCAGCCGCGCGGACTTCGAGATCTGCGCGACGGCCAACATCGTCATCACCGAGGACCGCAGCGCCGCGTTCGCGGCCATGAAGCCCTACATCGCGCTCTACATGGGCGGCATGGGTGCCGAGGACACCAACTTCCACGCCGACGTCTACCGGCGGATGGGCTACTCCGAAGTGGTCGACGACGTGACGAAGCTGTTCCGCAGCAACCAGAAGGACAAGGCCGCGGAAATCATCCCCGACGAGGTGATCGACGACGCCGCGATCGTCGGCGACGTCGACTACGTGCGTAAGCAGATCAAGGCCTGGGAGAACGCCGGCGTCACCATGATGGTGGTGTCCGGCCGCAGTACGGAGCAGGTCCGCGAGCTGGCGACCCTGATTTGACCCCCGCCCGGGACAAACTAGAACACGTTCTAATTTTCTTGCCAGGGGCTTAGAACGCGTTCTAGATTGTCCGGATGGCACGCCTGACGACGATGCAGCGGGGGTGCCCCCAGCCGCGAAGCGGCGAGGGGGACGCGCCCGGCCGGTCAGCCGAGCGGGTGGGCGTCGCCGAAGGTCATCTCGACGTGGCCGACCGATCCGGAGGCCATCGCGCGCTTCGGCAGGCCCAGCGACGCCAGCTCCTCGGCGTAGGCGTGATCACCCAGGCGCAACGTCGCCCCGCCGGGCCGACCGCGCAGCCCGCGCACCCGCATCTCCCAGGGCACTTCCCGGGTGGTGCCCTCGGCGAAGGTGTAGGTCTTGAGCACCTGCGGGCGCGACGTGAACATCGAGGGCACCGGCAGCCCGCGGGCGAAATCGATGCCCGCGATGTGGGCGCCGTCGGCGCTGACGTCGAATCCGAACCGGCCGTGCTCACGAACGGTGAAGTCCGCCATGATCTTCGGGAATCCCCAGATCGAGCGCCCGGCTTCCAGGGTGAAGCTCTGGTCGACGGGCAGATGGTGAATGAACGCGGCCGCATCGCCCAGGGCCCGCCAGCCGCGGGCCGTCGAGCCGGGCGGGTTGACCATGACGCAGGTACCGAATTCGTGGTACTGGCCCAAATCGCCGTCGATGTAGCGCGCCAGCATCAGGTTCACCACCGCCCGACCGGGGCGGGGCTGGCAGACCTGCAGGCCGCTGTAGTCGATAAGGCGTTGCGCCGCTTGCGCATCCACCGAAAACATCGCGGTGTGCACGTCGGCTTTTCGTATCCGCACCGGCATGGTGAGGACGGTCCCCGCAACTACGTGTTGTGACTCAGGCATGCCGGTTACTGTAATCCGTTCGTCAACCTTTGGAGGCTGTAGATGACTTCGACCATCCCGGAAGCGATCTCGAATATCGACCTGGCAGACGGCAATTTCTACGCCGACCGTCACACCTCGCGCGAGGCCTACCGCTGGATGCGCGCCAACCAGCCGGTGTTTCGCGATCGCAACGGCCTGGCCGGCGCCACCACCTATCAAGCCATCCTGGACGCCGAACGCAATCCGGAGCTGTTCTCCAGCACGGGCGGCATCCGTCCCGATCAGCCCGGCATGCCGTACATGATCGACATGGACGACCCCGCGCACCTGTTGCGGCGCAAGCTGGTCAACGCCGGCTTCACCCGCAAGCGGGTGAAGGAGAAGGAGCCGTCCATCGCCAAGTTGTGCGACACGCTGATCGACGCGGTGTGTGAGCGCGGCGAGTGTGACTTCGTCCGCGACATCGCCGCCCCGCTGCCCATGGCGGTGATCGGCGACATGCTGGGCGTGCTGCCCTCCGAACGCGGCATGCTGTTGAAGTGGTCCGACGACCTGGTGTGCGGGCTGAGCTCGCACATCGACCCCGCGTCGGCCGAATTCCAAACCGTGATGGAGGCTTTCGCCGCCTACACCGCGTTCACCATGGACATCATCGCCAAGCGGCGCGCCGAGCCCACCGATGACCTGTTCTCCATCCTGGTCAACGCCGAGGTGGAGGGGCAGCGGATGTCCGACGACGAGATCGTCATGGAGACGTTGCTCATCCTCATCGGCGGCGACGAGACCACCAGACACACCTTGAGCGGGGGGACGGAACAGCTGGTGCGCCACCGCGAGCAGTGGGATGCCCTGGTGCGCGACCCGTCCTTGCTGCCCGGCGCCATCGAGGAGATGCTGCGCTGGACGTCGCCGGTGAAGAACATGTGCAGAACTTTGACAGCCGACACGGACTTTCACGGCACCGAACTCCGCGAGGGCGAGAAGATCATGCTGCTGTTCGAGTCGGGCAACTTCGACGAGTCGGTGTTCGAAGACCCGGACAACTTCGACATCCGGCGAAACCCGAACAGCCACATGGCCTTCGGGTTCGGCACGCACTTCTGCCTGGGCAACCAGCTGGCCCGGCTCGAGCTGTCGATGATGACCGAGCGGGTGCTCAAGCGGCTGCCGGATCTCAGGCTGGCCGACGACGACTCGACCCTGCCGCTGCGGCCGGCGAACTTCGTCAGTGGCCTGGAAGCGATGCCGGTGGTCTTCACCCCCAGCGCGCCACTGCTGTAACGCCTTCGGCGCGCGAGCGTAAGCGCACTGCGGAAAAACACGCGAGATTTCGCAGTGCGCTTACGCTCGCGAAGGCACTAGCGGTTTTTGAAGTTGGGCTTGCGCTTCTCGGCGAACGCGCGCGGGCCTTCCTTGGAGTCCTCGGAGAGGAACACTGGTATGCCGTTGGCGGTGTCGGGCTTGAAGGCCTCTTCCTCGTGCATGCCCTCGGTCTCGCGGATCGTCTTGAGGATCGCCTGGACGGCCAGCGGTCCGTTGTTCTCGATCACTTCGGCGATCTCGAGCGCCTTTGCCAGCGCCTGCCCGTCGGGAACGACGTGGCCGATCAGGCCCATGTCCTTGGCTTCCGCGGCGGTGATGTGCCGGCCGGTCAGCAGCAGGTCGCACGCCACGGTGTAGGGGATCTGGCGCACCAACCGCACGGCGGAGCCGCCCATCGGGTACAGGCTCCACTTGGCCTCGGAGATGCCGAACTTGGCGCTCTCACCGGCCACCCGGATGTCGGTGCCCTGCAGGATCTCGGTGCCCCCCGCGATGGCCGGGCCTTCGACGGCGGCGATGAGCGGCTTCTTGAGCCTGCGGCCCTTGAGCAGGGCGTCGATTCGCGACGGGTCGTAGCTGCCGTCCTTGAATGACTCACCCGGCGGCTTCTGGGTTGCCGCCTTGAGGTCCATGCCCGCGCAGAAGTAGCCACCGGCCCCGGTCAGGATGCAGCAGCGGATGTCGTCGTCGTTATCCACGCGGTCCCAGGCCTGGACCATGATTTCCATCATTTCCGTGCTCAAGGCGTTGCGGCGGTGCGGCCGGTTCATGGTCACAATGAGGGTGTGACCACGCTGTTCCACCAGCGCGTCCGGTCCGGTCTCCCCGTTTTCGGTGTTTGCTGGGGTTCCGGCATTCTCCACGGTCACGGCTACCGCCTTTCCCTCGACTATGGGCACGAGCTTGCCTCGAAATGTAACACGTTCTAATTTGGTGGCCGTGGCCTTGAATATTGCCGATCTCGCAGAGCACGCCATCGACGCTGTGCCCGACCGTGTCGCCCTGATCTGCGGCGACGAGAAGTTGACCTATGTCCAGTTAGAGGAGAAGGCCAACCGCCTGGCTCACTACCTGTTGGGGCAGGGGGTGAAAAAGGACGACAAGGTCGGCCTGTACTGCCGCAACCGCATCGAGATCGTCATCGCGATGCTCGGCATCGTCAAAGCCGGCGCCATCCTGGTGAACATCAACTACCGGTATGTCGAGGGCGAGCTGCGCTACCTGTTCGAGAACTCCGACATGGTCGCGCTGGTGCACGAGCGCCAGTACTCCGACCGGGTGGCCAACGTGCTGCCCGACACCCCCGACGTCAAGACGGTCCTGGTCGTCGAGGACGGCAGCGACAACGACTTCCAGCGTTACGGCGGCGTCGAGTTCTACTCGGCGATCGCGCAGAGCTCGCCCGAGCGCGACTTCGGCCCGCGCAGCGCCGACGACATCTACCTGCTGTACACGGGCGGCACGACGGGCTTTCCCAAAGGCGTGATGTGGCGCCACGAGGACATCTACCGCGTGCTGTTCGGTGGAACCGACTTCGCCACAGGCGAATTCGTCCAGGACGAGTACGACCTTGCCAGGGCCGCGGCCGCCAACCCGCCGATGGTCCGCTACCCGATCCCGCCGATGATCCACGGCGCCACCCAATCATCCACCTGGATGTCCATCTTTGCTGGCCACACCACCGTGCTCACACCGGAATTCAACGCCGACGAGGTGTGGCGCACGATTCACGAGCACAAGGTGAACCTGTTGTTCTTCACCGGGGACGCGATGGCGCGGCCGCTGCTCGACGCGCTGCTGACACACCAGGACAAGGGCAACGAATATGACCTGTCGTCGCTGTTCCTGCTCGCGTCGACCGCGGCGCTGTTCTCACCGAGCATCAAGGAGAAGTTCCTCGAGCTGCTGCCCAACCGGGTTATCACCGACTCGATTGGGTCATCGGAAACCGGATTCGGCGGCACCAGCATCGTCGCCAAGGACGCGCCGCACGCCGGCGGCCCGCGCGTGACGATCGACCACCGCACCGTCGTCCTCGACGAGCAGGGCAACGAGGTCAAGCCCGGTTCCGGTGTGCGCGGCTTCATCGCCAAGAAGGGCAACATTCCGGTCGGTTACTACAAAGACGAAAAGAAGACCGCCGAGACCTTCAAGACGTTCAACGGCGTGCGTTACGCCATCCCAGGCGACTACGCGACCGTCGAGGAGGACGGCACCGTCACGATGCTGGGCCGCGGCTCGGTGTCGATCAACAGCGGCGGCGAGAAGATTTACCCCGAGGAGGTCGAGGCCGCGCTCAAGGGCCACCCCGACGTCTTCGACGCCCTGGTGGTCGGCGTGCCCGACCCGCGCTACGGCCAGCACGTCGCCGCCGTCGTGCAGCCCCGCCCGGGCGCCCGGCCCGCGCTGTCGGAGCTGGACCGCTTCGTGCGCTCCGAGATCGCGGGATACAAGGTGCCGCGCAGCCTGTGGCTGGTCGACGAGGTCAAGCGCTCGCCCGCGGGCAAGCCCGACTACCGCTGGGCCAAGGAGCAGACCGAGGCCCGGCCGGCCGATGACGTGCACGCCGCCCACGCGACCGCGTGATGCGTTTTCAGCGCTAGGCCCGCGCGCGGTGTGACCGACTTCGTCAAACAGCGAGCGGGCGCGCCCGCCGGGTTCTTTGCGGCCGAAGCCGCAGGGCTGCAATGGCTTTCCGCCGTCGACGGCGGCGTGCCGTGCGCGCGGGTCGTCGCGGTGGACGACACCAGCCTGACCCTGCGGCGCCTTGACTCCGCGCGCCCGACGCCAGAGGCGGCGCGCACGTTCGGTAGCCGGCTGGCCGTCACGCACGACGCCGGCGCGCCGGCGTTCGGTGCCGGGCCGGACGGCTGGGACGGACCGGGTTTCTTCGGGCCGCTGTCGCAGCCCCTGCCGCTCTCGCTGCGACGGCACCGGCACTGGGGCGAGTTCTATGCCGACGAACGGCTGACCCCGATAGCCGAACTCGCCGCCCCGCGCCTGGACGCCGCCACCCTCGACGCCGTGCATTCCGTTGCGGCCCGTTGCCGCGCCGGCGATTTCGACGACGACGACCGGCCGGCACGGCTGCATGGCGATCTGTGGAGCGGGAACGTGATGTGGACGCCCGACGGTGTGGTGCTCATCGACCCGGCCGCGCACGCCGGTCACCGCGAGACCGACCTGGCGATGCTCGCGCTGTTCGGCTGCCCGCACTACGACGCGGTCATCGACGGCTACCAACAAGTGCGAGCGGTGCGGCCCGGCTGGCGCGACCGCACCGGCCTGCATCAGCTCTTCGGGCTGCTGGCGCACGTGGTGCTGTTCGGTGGCGGGTACGCGCAGCAGACCCACGCCTGCGCCCGCGCAGCGCTGACCATCTGAGCTCGGAGGGCGGCGGGCCCCGGTCTAGAGTCGAATCGCATGACGATCGATGTCTGGATGCAGCATCCGACTGCGCGGTTTTTGCGCAGTGACATGCTGGCGTCGCTGCGGCGGTGGACGGGCGGGTCGATCCCCGACACCGAGATCCCGATCGACGCGACCCTGGCGTCGATGGACACCGCCGGCGTCGACTTGGGTGTGCTCAGCGCCTGGCGTGGGCCCGGCGGAGCCGACCTGGTCTCCAATGACGAGGTGGCGCAATGGGTTGCCGCGCACCCGAACCGGCTGCTCGGCCTGGCCGCCGTCGACCTGGACCGCCCGATGGAAGCCGTCCGGGAGCTGCGCCGCCGGATAGCCGACGGAGGATTCGTCGGACTGCGGGTGGTGCCCTGGTTGTGGGACGCCCCGCCCACCGATCGTCGTTACTATCCGCTGTTCGCCCAGTGCGTGGAATCCGGGGTGCCGTTCTGCACCCAGGTCGGTCACACCGGCCCCTTGCGCCCGTCGGAGACCGGCCGCCCGATCCCCTACATCGACCAGGTGGCGCTCGATTTCCCGGAGCTGGTGATCGTTTGTGGCCATGTCGGCTACCCGTGGACCGAGGAGATGGTCGCGGTCGCCCGCAAGCATGAAAACGTTTACATCGACACCTCGGCGTACACCATCAAGCGGTTGCCGGACGAACTCGTCAGATTCATGAGGACCGGTACCGGGCAACGAAAAGTGTTGTTCGGCACCAATTATCCGATGGTCACCCACGAACACGCGCTGGCCGGACTGGATGACCTCGGGCTGTCCGACGAGGCCCGCCGAGATTTCCTGCGCGGCAACGCCGAACGAGTTTTCCGACTGGAGGCAGTTAAGTGAACGGTGCCCAGGCCCTGATCAACACCCTGGTGGACGGCGGCGTCGACGTGTGTTTCGCCAACCCGGGCACGTCGGAGATGCACTTCGTCGCGGCGCTGGACGCCGTGCCGCGCATGCGCGGCGTGCTGGCGCTGTTCGAGGGGGTGGCCACCGGGGCGGCCGACGGTTACGCGCGCATCGCCGATCGACCGGCCGCGGTGCTGCTGCACTTGGGTCCCGGGCTTGGCAACGGCCTGGCCAACCTGCACAACGCGCGCCGCGCGCGGGTGCCGATGGTGGTGGTCGTCGGCGACCACGCCACCTATCACAAAAAGTACGACGCCCCACTGGAATCCGACATCGACGCGCTGGCCGGCAGCGTCTCGGGCTGGGTGCGCCGCACCGGTGACGCCTCTGCGGTCTCGGCCGATGCCGTCGAAGGCATCGCGGCCAGCCGGTGGGGTTCGCAGATTTCGACGCTGATCCTGCCCGCCGACGTGTCCTGGTCCGACGGCGCCCAGCTGTTCTCCAACCTGGATGCCCAGCCGACGGGCGCCGATCCCCTGCTGGCCCCCGAGGTGCTCGAGGTGCTCGGCTCCGGCGAGCCGACGGTGATCATGGTGGGCGGCGACGCCACCCGCCGTGCCGGGCTGGCGGCGGCCACCCGCATTGCGGCGGCGACGGGAGCGCGCGTGTTGTGCGAAACCTTCCCCACCCGTCTCGAGCGGGGGGCCGGCGTCCCCGCGGTCGACCGGCTAGCCTATTTCGCCGAGGCGGCCGCGGCCCAGTTGGACGGCGCCAAGCATCTGGTGCTGGCCGGCGCCAAGTCGCCGGTGTCGTTCTTCGCCTACCCCGGCATGCCCAGCGACCTGGTACCGGCCGGCTGCGAGGTGCTCGTGCTCGCCGAATACAGCGGCGCCGCAGACGCTTTGATCGCTTTGGCCGACCAGATCGCCCCCGGCACCGAAGCGCCGGTGGCGCCCGCATCGCGTCCCCCGCTACCCACGGGCGCGCTGACCTCCGCGTCGGCCGCCGACGTGATCGGGGCGCTGCTGCCCGACGCGGCGATCGTGGTCGACGAGTCGAACACCTCGGGCGTGCTGCTCGCGGGGGCCACCGCCGGGGCGCCGGCACACGACTGGCTGACCCTGACCGGCGGCGCGATCGGCTACGGCATCCCGGCGGCGGTGGGCGCCGCGGTGGCCGCCCCCCATCGTCCGGTGCTGTGTCTGGAATCCGATGGCTCGGCCATGTATACGATTTCGGGATTGTGGACCCAGGCCCGCGAGAACCTCAACGTGACCACCGTGCTGTACAACAACAGCGCCTACGACATCCTGCGGATCGAGCTGCAACGCGTCGGCGCCGGGTCGGCACCCGGGCCCGAGGCGCTCTCACTTCTCGACTTATCCGACCCCGCAATGGATTTCGTGAAGATCAGCGAGGGCATGGGAGTGCCCGCCCGGCGCGTCACCACGGCCGAGAAATTTACAGATGCGCTGCGGGCCGCCTTCGCCGAACCCGGGCCGCATCTGATCGACGCCGTGGTGCCGTCAATAACGGGCTAGCGTCGGCAGCCGGCTCAGCAGCCAGTCCGTCATCGTATTGACCACGTCGACGCCCGTCTCGAACGCGCCGTCGTCCGCGTCGGCCGCCAGGGCCACGCCCCAGTGACCGGACGGGGTGGGGACGATGCCGAATTGCCGGACCAGGTACTCGCCGTGCATCCCCGGCCCCCAACCACCCTTCGCGGCAATGCCTTTGGCGGCCAGACCCCACTGGTCGCCGGTGACGAGGCGCTGCATCAGGTCGATCACTTCGACGGCGTCGGGAATGGTCGACAGCTCCGCGGCGAACCGCGCTTGACGCTGCAGGCTCCACTGGGTTTGGCCGAACGCGGTGAAACCGCGGCGAAGCCGACGCGATTCGACCACGGTCGCGGTGTCACCGCCTTCGGCCACGACGGACTGGACCCGTCGCGCCGCAACCGCCGGCTCACCCAATTGCGACCACAACTGTTCAGAGGCGCGATTGTCGGATTCGGTGATGGCTTTGACGACCAAATCGCGCGCGCCCAGCCAATCGCTGCGCAGCGCCGCTATCGCCAACGGCACCTTGATGGTCGACCATGCCACGCCCGACCACCAGCTGCCCAGCGAAAAGGTTCTGTCCGGCCGGGCGATCGCGACGCCGACGTTCGCCGGCACCGCGGCCGAGAGCTGTTCGAAGCTGGCTTCCAGCGCGAGCTCGAGCGGCCGTGCCGTCACGCGCTGGCTCCGACATCGGCGTGCGGCACCACGACGCCGAGGCGGGGGAGCGGCGCGTCAACCATCGCGTCTCCTTGTCGTTGCGGCATGTACGTGGCGGCGCCGGGTGCCGGGCGGAACCGTCAGCCCGGCGGCGGCAGCGGGGGCCCTTCCTCCTGCGGGGGAGGGGCTTCCCACGGCCCGGGGTCCGGCGTCGGCGGCGACCACACCAGCGGCGGTGGGGGAGGCAGGGGAGGCGGCGGAGGTGGATCCGCCGTGGCGAAACCGGCGCTCAGCCCGAGCGCGGCGCCAGCCAGCGACCCGACCAGGATCGAGCCGGCGATCGTTTCACGGATTTTCATCAAGCGCTGAGTTTACTGCGTGGACGGCGCATCCGGCGGTAACGCCCGTCCCGGGTCCCTAGCGCTGGATCTTCCACACCGGATCGTCGCAATCGACGCCCTGAGCGGCCAGTTGGCGCTTCAACACTTTGAACGTCACCGTCCGCGGGAGTTCGGCGCTGATCCGCACGTACGACGGCCATTGTTTGGGTCCCAAATCCGGCTGCCCGGCCAGAAACGCGCGGAACTTTTCGTCGTCGAACTCGGCGCCCGGGGCCATCACCAACGCGGCCATCACCTGGTCGCCGACCCTCGGGTCCGGAACCGGGTACACCGCGACCTCGGCGACGTCGGGGTGGCGCAGCAATACCCGCTCGATCGGCGCGGCGCCGAGGTTTTCCCCGTCGACTCGCATCCAATCGCCCAGCCGCCCAGCGAAATACGCGAAGCCGGCGTCGTCGCGGTAGGCCAGATCACCGCTGTGGTACACGCCGCCGGCCATCCGTTCGGCCTCGGCCGCCTCGTCGTTGTAGTAACCCTCGAAACGCCCCGGCCCCGCGGTGTTGACCAGTTCGCCGACCACGCCAGGCGGGCAGGATGCCCCGGTGTCGGGATCAATGATGTCGATACCCGGCGGAAGCGGGCCCAGCGAACCCGGGGGTGTGTCGGGCGTGCGTGCGATGGCCACGCCGCCCTCGGTGGAACCGAACCCGTCCTGCACGACGCACCCGAACCTGCGGCCGAAGCGCTCGATGTCGTCGGGCACGCCCTCGTTGCCGTACACCGCGCGCAGCGGGTTGTCGGCATCGTCGGGCTGCTCGGGCGTGGCGAGCACATACGACAGGGGCTTGCCCACGTAATTGGCGTAGGTGGCACCGTAGCGACGGACATCGACGATGAAGTTCGAGGCGGAGAACTTGCGCCGCAACGCCATCGAGCCCTCGCAGGCCGCCGCCACCGCCCAGCCGACCAACACCGCATTGGAATGAAACAGCGGCATCGACACGTAGCAGACGTCGTCGCGGCCCAGGCCGAAGCGCGCCGACATCGTCACGCCCGCGATCGCGACCTTGCCGTGGCTGCACTTGACCGCCTTGGGCTCGCCGCTGGTGCCCGACGTGAAGATCAACATGAACAGATCCGTCGGTGACGCGTCCTGAAAGGAGATCGGGGTGGCGCGGTGCGCGGCGACCTCGTCGGTCCACTCGGAGGAGTCGGCGTTCAGGTGCTCGATATCGCCCAGCGTCTCAGACGATTTCGAATCCGCCAGCACCAATTGACAGTCGGCCCGGGCGATGTCGCGCCGCAGCGCCTCGCCGCGACGCACCGGGTTGAGTCCCACCGGCACGATGCCCGACATGCCCGCCGCCACCAGCATCGCCGAGAAGAACGGGGTGTTCTCCAGCAGCACGCCGACGTGCGGCGGCCGGGCGGGGTCGAGCCGAGCCCGCAACGCCGCGGCGATCGCGGCACCCTGCTGCAGGTGGTCGCGCCAGCTGGTGAACGAGTCCTCGAAGTAGATACCCCGATCGTCGATCTCGGTGAGCGGCGCCAGCAGCTTGGTGACGGTCAGGTCGTCGGTGAGTTCCATCGCGCCTAAGCGGACGTCTCCGCCAGCTCCCGGCCGATCCGCCGCAGCTGACCGGTCGCACCGCCCAGGGCGAACTCAATCTCCTTGGCGGCCAGGAAATAACGGTGAGCGGGGTGATCGGTGTCGACGCCCACGCCGCCGTGCACGTGCACGATGGTGTGCGCCACCCGGTGACCGGCATCCGCCGCCCAGAACGCCGCACTGGCGACGTCGATTTCGGCCGGAATGTCCTCCGAGACCCGCCAGGCCGCCTGGGTGAGGGTGAGCCGCAGCCCCTTGACGTCGATGTAGCCGTCGGCCAGCCGCTGCGACACCGCCTGGAAGCTGCCGATCGGGCGGTCGAACTGCTCACGCTCACGCGCGTATTCGGCCGTCATCTGCAGGCCCCGCTCGAGAACCCCGAGCTGGAAAGCGCTGCGGCCCAACGTGCCCAGTGTGCCGAGCCACGTGACGACCTCGGCGCCGCCGACCTTGCGACCCTCGTCCACCTCGGTCCCGTCCAGAGCTAGGTGCCCGACGCTACCCAGGCCGGTGGTTTTCAGCGCGGTCACGGTGACGCCCGGGTCCTCGGCGGTGACCAGGAAAACGGCCGTGCCGGAGTCCGTTTCGGCCGGGACCAGGAACGCGTCGGCCACCGGGCCGAAGCCGACCTGGGTGCGGGTTCCGGTCAGCCGGTAACCGGCGCCGGCGCCGGCGCCGGCCGCCCGCACCGGCCCCTCGCCCATCTCACCGTCGAGGGCCACGCCGAGCGTCTTCTCGCCGTTGACCGCAGGCACGCCCCAATTTTGTTGCAGCTCTTCGGAACCGAACCGGGCCAGCGCCCCGGCGCCCAGCACCACGGATTCCAGGTACGGCACGGCGGCCAGCTGGTGCCCCAGCGCAACCAGGATCGCGATCTGCTCGAGCGCGCCGAAGCCGTCACCCCCGAGCGAGGTGGCCGACGCGCTGGACAGGATGCCGGCGTCGATCAGCTTGCCCCACAGGGCGCGGTCGAAGCGTCCCCCGCAAGCGGGAGGTGCCCCCGGATCTCGCCGGTCGAGCTCACGCTGGTGTTCGGGTGTGCATACCGAGTCCACGATGGTGTCGACCAGGTTGCCGAGGTCGTTCGCCGCTTCGGTGGTGGTGAAATCCATGAACGTCCGTCCTTCTATTCCGTAGCGGCTCAGCGGTTCCGGGGCAGGCCGAGGGCGACCATGCCGATGATGTCGCGCTGCACTTCGTTGGTGCCGCCGCCGAACGTCAGGATCAGGCACGCCCGGTGCATCCGTTCGACCCGGCCGCGCAGCAACGCGCCCGGCGAATTCTGGCGCACCGTCGCGGCGGTACCCAGGACCTCCATCAGCAGCCGGTAGGCCTCGGTGGCCAGCTCGGTGCCGTACACCTTGGCCGCCGACGCGTCCGCCGGGTTCAGGGTTTCGCTCGACGCTGACGCCAGTTCCCAGTTGATCAGCTTGAGCACCTCGGCCTTGGCATGCACGCGGGCCAGGTTGATCTGCACCCATTCCGAGTCGATCAGCCGGGCGCCGCCGGCGTCCTTGGTGTTCTGCGCCCATTCGCGAACCTCGCGCAGGGCCAGGAAGATCGGTTGCGGCGAGACCAGCGCGACCCGCTCGTGGTTGAGCTGATTGGTCACCAGCTTCCAGCCGCCGTTCTCCTCGCCGACCAGGTTGGTCACCGGGACGCGCACATCGGAGTAGTAGGTGGCGCTGGTGTCCACGCCGGCCATGGTGTGCACGGGAGTCCAGGAGAAGCCCTCGGCGGTCGTCGGCACGGTCAGCATCGAGATGCCGCGGTGCTTTTTGGTCTCGGGGTTGGTGCGCACCGCCAGCCACACCCAGTCCGCGTAGGCGATCAGGCTGGTCCACATCTTCTGGCCGTTGATGACGTAGTCGTCGCCGTCGCGCACCGCCGTGGTGCGCAGGTTCGCCAGGTCGGTGCCGGCGCCGGGCTCGGAGTAGCCGATGGAGAAGTGCAGTTCGCCGGCCGCGATCTTGGGCAGGAAGAACTTCTTCTGCTCCTCGGTGCCGAACGCCATGATCGTGGGCGCCACGCTGTTAATCGTCAGGAACGGCACCGGCACGCCGGCGATGGCGGCCTCGTCAGTGAAGATCAGCGAGTCCATCGGGGAGCGGTCCTGACCGCCGTACTCCTTGGGCCAGTTCAGGGTGAGCCACCCGTCCTTGCCCATCTGCGCGACGGTGTCGCGATACGCGGTGCCGGTGCCGACCTCGCCGCCGCCCGACGAGGTCAGCGCCTCCCGGCGGTCGGGGGTCATCAGGTCGGTGAAGTAGGACCGCAGCTCGCGACGCAGCTCCTCTTGTTCCGGGGTGTAACTGATGCGCATTTCGGCCGTCCTTGAGGTTTACGACGTTCGGAGTAACAAGCCTTGTCACAGGCTGCAGCTCGACCAACGGCTACCCGTTCGCCTCCCCGGTTGTAACACGTTCTAGTCTGGGAATCCAGCGACCGTTTCGCCGAAGCTGTCGGGGCCCTATGGTGGACCTACATACTGATGAGACGAGTCCTTCGGTGAAGGCCTGGTTCTAGGAGGGTGCAGTGCGGGTGATCGTGGACCGTGACCGATGCGAAGGTAACGCGGTGTGCTTGGGAATTGCCCCGGATATCTTCGACCTGGACGACGAGGATTACGCCGTCGTGAAGCTCGACCCGATTCCCGCGGATCAGGAAAAGCTGGCCGAGCAGGCGATCGCCGAATGCCCGCGCGCGGCACTTCAGCGCGCCGACTAATCTCCAGCCCAGAGCGCGCATTCCGAAACTAGAGGTATTCATAAATTGACTAGCAGCACGAACGCGACCGATCTCTCCGGAAAGGTCGCGGTGGTGACCGGTGCGGCCGCGGGCCTGGGGCGCGCCGAGGCGCTCGGCCTGGCCCGCCAAGGCGCGACCGTAGTCGTCAACGACATCGCCGCGGCGTTAGATGCCTCCGACGTTATCGACGAGATCAACTCGGCCGGGTCGAAGGCGGTCGCCGTGGCCGGTGACATTAGCGAACGCGCGACCGCCGACGAACTGGTTGCTCAGGCCGATTCGCTGGGCGGCCTCGACATCGTGGTGAACAACGCCGGGATCACCCGCGACCGGATGCTGTTCAACATGTCCGACGAGGAGTGGGATCTCGTCATCGCGGTGCACCTGCGCGGTCACTTCCTGCTGACCCGCAACGCGGCGACCTACTGGCGCTCCAAGGCCAAGGAAGCGGGCGGCCAGGTCTTCGGCCGGATCGTCAACACCGCGTCGGAGGCCGGGCTGGTCGGTCCGGTCGGGCAGGCGAACTACGGCGCCGCCAAGGCCGGCATCATCTCGCTCACCCTGACGGCCGCGCGGGCGCTGGGCCGCTACGGGGTGTGCGCGAACGCGATCTGCCCCCGCGCCCGCACCGCGATGACGGCCGACGTCTTCGGCGACGCACCCGAGGTGGAAGCGGGCGGCATCGACCCCTTGTCGCCGGAGCATGTGGTCAATCTCGTGAAGTTCCTTTCGTCCCCGGCGGCCGCCGAGGTGAACGGTCAGGTGTTCATCGTCTACGGTCCACAGGTGACGTTGGTCGCCGCGCCGACCGTGGAGCGGAAATTCAGCGCCGACGGCGCCGCGTGGGACCCCGTGCAGCTGAGTTCGACGCTGCAGGATTACTTTGCTGGCCGTGATCCTGAGCACAATTTTTCCGCCAGTGCGCTGATGGGACAATAGCCGCCGGCGGGTGGTCGATTACGGGGAATCACCAGGTAGAACGTGTTTCAGTTTGACATGCGACAAGTGCTTATGACCAGCCGAATTAACGGTTCGGACAAAGAAGCACTGTTCATTGACACGGTGAACGCGTTCTGAGTTAATATGTTCCGGCTCACACCGAGCCCCGTGCGACCGTAGAGCGGCAAAGGCCACACATAGACTTCGCCGAGGCTAAACCGAGGGGGAACCGCGTTGAGGGAACAACTCGCGGTCCCCGCCCGCGCCGTCGGCGGATTCTTCGAAATGATGATGGATACGGGCCGCGAGACTTTTCGCCGGCCATTCCAATTGGGCGAGTTCTTGGAACAGACGTGGATGATCGCTCGGGTGTCGCTGGTGCCCACGCTGCTGGTGTCCATCCCGTTCACCGTGCTGGTGGCGTTCACGCTGAATATCCTGCTGCGCGAAATCGGAGCAGCCGACTTGTCTGGCGCCGGAACGGCCTTCGGCACCATCACCCAGCTCGGGCCGGTGGTGACGGTGCTCGTGGTGGCGGGTGCCGGTGCCACCGCGATCTGCGCCGATCTTGGTGCCCGCACGATCCGCGAAGAGATCGACGCGATGCGGGTGCTCGGCATCGACCCGATCCAGCGGCTCGTCGTTCCCCGGGTGCTGGCGTCCACCGTGGTTGCGCTGCTGCTCAACGGCCTAGTGTGCGCGATCGGCCTCGCCGGTGGCTACGTGTTCTCCGTCTTCCTGCAGGGCGTCAACCCCGGTGCGTTCATCAACGGGTTGACGGTGTTGACCGGGCTGCGCGAGCTGGTTCTCGCCGAGGTCAAGGCGTTGCTTTTCGGCGTGATGGCCGGGCTGGTCGGTTGTTACCGCGGCTTGACGGTCAAGGGCGGACCCAAGGGCGTGGGTAATGCCGTGAACGAGACAGTCGTGTACGCGTTCATCTGTCTGTTCGTCATCAACGTGGTGATGACCGCCATCGGCGTGCGAATCTCGGCGAAGTGAGTACTCGATGAGCTACGACGTTGGCTTTCGGCTGCGCAATCTCGCCTCCCGGTTGCAGGAGCCGGTCGACGACTTCGGTGAGCAGGCCTTGTTCTACGGCCGAACGGTGCGTCAAGTCCCCCACGCGATCACCAGATACCGCAAAGAGACAGTCCGGCTGATCGCCGAAATGACGATGGGCGCCGGGGCGCTGGTCATGATCGGCGGCACGGTGGGCGTTGCAGCATTCCTGACGCTGGCCTCCGGCGGGGTCATCGCGGTGCAGGGTTATTCCTCCCTGGGTAACATCGGTATCGAGGCGCTGACCGGCTTCCTGTCGGCGTTCCTCAATGTTCGCGTAGTTGCGCCGGTGATCGCCGGTATCGCGCTGGCGGCCACCATCGGCGCCGGTGCCACGGCGCAGCTGGGCGCCATGCGGGTGTCGGAGGAGATCGATGCCGTCGAGTGTATGGCGGTGGAGTCGGTGTCCTACCTGGTTTCCACCCGGTTGATCGCCGGGCTCATCGCGATCATTCCGCTGTATTCACTGTCGGTACTCGCCGCGTTCTTTGCCGCCCGCTTCACCACGGTGTACATCAACGGACAGTCCAAAGGTCTATACGACCACTACTTCAATACGTTCCTGATCCCCTCGGACCTGTTGTGGTCGTTCCTGCAGGCCATAGTGATGGCCATCGCGGTGATGTTGGTCCATACCTATTACGGCTACAACGCGCACGGCGGTCCGGTCGGCGTCGGTATCGCGGTCGGTCAGGCTGTGCGGACGTCACTGATCGTGGTCGTCGTAATCACACTGTGCATCTCACTCGCCGTTTACGGCGCGTCCGGTAATTTCAACCTCTCCGGATAACAGGACCGCTTAAAAGGACATGGCAGAAACAGATACGCGACGAACCACCGTCCGGCTGGCAGCAGCAGTGCTGGCTAGCCTGATGGTGGCTTTCGCCGTGCTGACCTACCTTTCCTACACAGCCGCATTCGCGTCGATCGACACCATCACGGTGTCTGCGCCCCGAGCCGGACTGGTGATGGAGAAGGGCGCCAAGGTCAAGTATCGGGGCATCCAGATCGGCAAGGTCGAAACCATTGACTACTCCGGGGACCAGGCGCGGCTTACGCTCGGAATCAACAGCGACGACCTGCATTTCATTCCATCCAATGCGCCGGTGCACATCGCGGGGAACACCATCTTCGGCGCCAAGGGGGTGGAATTCATTCCGCCACAGGCACCCTCGCCCACGTCGCTGCGCCCGGATGCACATGTCGCGGCCTCTTCAGTGCAGCTAGAAGTCAACACGCTGTTCCAGTCGTTGATGGACCTGCTGCACAAGATCGACCCCGTCGAACTCAACGGGACGCTCAGCGCGTTCGCGGAAGGCCTGCGCGGTCACGGCGACGACCTGGGCGGCATCCTGTCGGGCTTGAACACCCTGACGCGCCAGGTCAATCCGAAGCTGCCCGTCCTGCAGGAGGACTTTCGCAAGGCCGGGGTCGTGGCCAACGTGTACGCCGACGCGGCGCCGGATCTGACCACCATCGTCGACAATCTGCCGACGATCAACAAGACGGTCGTCGATCAGCAGAAGAACCTCAACGACACGCTGTTGGCCACCATCGGCCTGTCGAACAACGCCTATGACTCCCTGGCTCCGGCCGAACAGGACTTCATCGACGCGATCAACCGCTTGCGGGCCCCGCTGAAGGTGGCCGCCGACTATTCGCCGGAATTCGGCTGCCTGTTCAAGGGGGTGGCGCGAGGGGTGAAAGAGTTTGCTCCTTTGATCGGCACGGTGAAGGCCGGCCTGTTCACCTCGTCGCTTTTCATCCTAGGTTCACCGTCGTACACCTATCCGGAATCTCTGCCTATAGTCAACGCCTCCGGAGGTCCCAATTGCCGTGGGCTGCCCGACCTTCCGACAAAGCAGAACGGAGGCTCGTTTTATCGTTCGCCCTTCCTCGTCACCGATAACGCGAACGTTCCGTACGAGCCGTTCACGGAGGTGCAGGTCGACGCGCCGTCGACGCTGCAGTTCTTGTTCCACGGCGCCTTCGCGGAACGGGACGACTTCTGATGGCCGCTGGGAGCATGCCCTCGCACCGCTCTATGATGATCAAGGTCAGCATCTTTGCGGCGGCAATGCTGTTGGTGTCCGCCGCACTGGTGGTGGTCTTCGGCGACTTCCGGCTGGGTCCCGAAAGCACTTATCACGCAACGTTCACCGACGTCTCGAGGTTGAAGTCGGGCCAGAAGGTACGCATCGCCGGCGTGCCGGTCGGTGCGGTTTCCGGCGTCAAGCTCAACCCGGACAACACCATTGACGTGACGTTCGGGATTGACGAGCGCTACACGCTCTATTCGTCCACGCGGGCGGTGATTCGTTACGAAAACCTGGTCGGGGACCGGTATCTGGAGATAACCTCCGGCCCCGGGGAGTTGCGGAAGCTGCCGCCGGGCGCGACCATTAACTCCCAACACACCCAGCCCGCCCTGGACCTTGACGCGCTGCTCGGCGGCCTGCAGCCGGTGCTCAAGGGCCTGGACGCTGACAAGGTCAACACGATCAGCGGCGCCGTCATCCAGTTGCTGCAAGGACAGGGCGGTGCATTGTCCAACGTGCTGGCCGACACCAGTGCGTTTTCATCGGCGCTCGGCCAGCGCGACCAAATCATCGGAGACACAATCGAGAACCTCAACACGGTGCTCAAGACCGTCGATCAGCGCAGCGCCCAGTTCTCGGCTAGTGTCGACCAGTTGCAGCACTTGATCAGCGGGCTGGCTAAGCACAAGGACGACATAGCGGGCGTCATCCCGCCGCTGGCCTCTACAACGACGGACCTGACTGAGCTGCTGCAGAATTCACGTCGTCCGCTGCAGGGCATCCTGGAGAACACCCGGCCACTGGCAACGGAGATCGACAATCGTAAGGCCGAGGTCGACAACGACATAGAGCAGCTGGGCGAGGACTATCTGCGCTTGGCTGCGCTGGGATCCTACGGTTCGTTCTTCAACATCTACTTCTGCTCGGTGACGATCAAGATCAACGGTCCGGCTGGAGGCGACATCTTGATTCCGTTCGGCGGCCCGGTCGACCCCAGCAAGGGGAGGTGCGCTTTTGTCAAGTGAGAGTGAGCGTGTGCGCGATCCGCTGCGTACCGGCGTCTTCGGCGTGGTGCTGGTGGTGTGCATAGTGATGATCGCGTTCGGGTATGCGGCCCTACCATTCTGGCCCCAGGGGAAGATCTACGACGCCTATTTCTCCGACGCCGGTGGCATCAACCCCGGCAACGCGGTCTACGTCTCCGGCTTCAAGGTGGGCAAGGTCACCTCGGTCGGGCTCGCCGGTGACAGCGCCAAGATCACCTTCAGTGTTGATCGCCACGTGGGTGTCGGTGATCAGTCGCTAGCCGCGATCCGCACCGACACGATCCTCGGCGAGCGTTCGATCGCGGTGACCCCAGCGGGCAGCGGCAAGGGGACCACCATCCCGCTCAGCCGCACGACCACGCCGTACACGCTGGCCGGCGCGCTTGAGGACCTGGGTCAAAACGCGGACAACCTGAACAAGCCCCAGTTCGAGCAGGCCTTGAACGTGCTGACCGACACGCTGCACGACGCCACTCCCAAACTGCGAGGTGCGCTCGAGGGTTTGACGACGCTGTCGCGCACCCTGAACCGCCGCGACGACGCGCTGCAAAGCCTACTGGCACACGCGAAGTCGGTGACCGGTGTGCTGGCCCAGCGCGCCGAACAAGTCAACAAGTTGGTGGACGACGGCGATGAACTGTTCGCCGCGCTCGACGAGCGCAGAGCCGCCCTCGGCCGGCTCATCTCGGGGATCCAAGGCCTGTCGGCACAGATCTCCGGCTTCGTCGCCGACAACCGCAAGGAATTCGGCCCGTCGCTCAACAAGCTGAACCTTGTCCTAGACAACCTGAATGAACGCCGCGACTACATTACCGAGGCGTTAAAGCGCCTCCCTGCTTACGCAACGACACTGGGGGAAGTTGTCGGCTCGGGGCCGGGGTTCAACGTAAACGTCTACAGTGTTCTACCCGCACCCCTGGTCGCTACGGTGTTCGACTTTTTCTATCAGCCCGGCAAGCTGCCGGCCAGCCTGGCCGACTATTTGCGCGGCCTCATCCAAGAGCGCTGGATCATTAGGCCGAAGTCGCCATGATGCAGCGTATCTCCGGCAGCCGATGGCTGCGCTACAGCACCGCCATCGCGCTAATCGCGGCGTTGGTGGGTGGCGTGTATGTACTGTCTTCTACCGGCAATTCGCGAAGTATTGCCGGTTACTTCACGTCGGCCGTCGGGCTCTACCCCGGTGACCAGGTCCGCGTGCTTGGAGTGCCGGTCGGCACCATCAGCACGATCGAACCGCGTCCATCCGACGTCAAGATCACGATGGCGGTAAACAAAGAAGTCAAGATCCCGAAGGACGCGAGTGCGATCATTATGTCGCCGAACTTGGTGGCCGCCCGGTTTATTCAGCTCACGCCTGCCTACACCGGCGGGCCGGTGCTGCCCGACGGCGGCAGTATCGGCCTAGGCCGCACCGGCGTTCCGGTGGAATGGGACGAGGTCAAAGAGTCGCTGACTAAGCTGGCCGTGCAGCTCGGCCCCACCACGGGATCGATGCAGGGGCCCCTGGGCCGGGCGATCGACCAAGCCGCGGACACCTTCAACGGCAACGGCGACTCTTTTCACAACGCGTTGCGCGAACTCTCGCAAGCCGCTGGGCGGCTCGGGGATTCGCGGAGCGACATCTTCAACACCGTCAAAAACCTTCAGGTTCTGGTCAGCGCGCTCTCCGCCAGCAACGAACAGATCGTGCAGTTCGCCGGCAACGTCGCCTCCGTCTCCCAGGTGCTCGCCGACAGCTCCCGTCACCTCGACACGACGCTGAGCACACTCAACCAGGCGTTGTCCGACATCCGCGGGTTCTTGCACGAGAACAACTCAACCATCATCGATACGGTCAACAACCTCAACGACTTTGCGAAGACGCTGAGCGACCAGAGTGACAACATCGAGCAGGTGCTGCACGTGGCGGGCCCGGGCATCGCGAACTTCTACAACATCTACGACCCCGCGCAGGGCACGCTTAACGGCCTGCTGTCGATCCCGGAATTCGCCAACCCGGTGCAATTCATCTGCGGCGGGTCGTTCGAAACGGCGGCCGGGCCACGCGCGCCCGACTACTTCCGGCGCGCCGAACTCTGCCGCGAGCGGCTAGGACCGGTGCTGCGCCGACTTACCGTCAATTACCCACCGATCATGTTCCATCCCCTTAACACGATCACCGCCTATAAGGGCCAGATCATCTATGACACTCCGGAGACGAAGGCGAAGTCGCAGACCCCAGTTCCAGATCTCACCTGGATTCCGGCCGGCCATTCTGATACACCGCAACCGCATGACCCCGCGGATCTGCAGGCGCTGCTGGTTCCGCAGGCTCCTCAGACGAGCCAGGCTCCGGGCCCCGCTTTAGGAAATGCCGGCCCCGCCCTTCCGCCAGGGAGTGCCTTCGGGCCGCTTCCCGGACCGCCGCCGAGGCCGGCGTCGCCGCCGCAGGGTAACTAGGGGGGCGGCTAAATGAACCGGATGTGGTTGCGTGCCGGCGGATTGGCGACCGGCAGTATGCTGCTGGCCGGCTGCCAATTCAACGGCTTGAACTCGCTGGCGATGCCGGGCACCGCTGGGCATGGTGATGGCGCGTACTCGATCACCGTCGATCTGCCCGACGTGGCAACGCTGCCGCAGAACTCGCCGGTCATGGTCGACGACGTCACCGTCGGCAGTGTCTCCGGGATCCAGGGCGTGCAACGCCCGGACGGGTCCTTCTACGCGGCAGTGAAATTGGCGTTGGACAAGAACGTCGTGCTGCCGGCCAACTCGACGGTGACAATCGCGCAGACGTCGCTGTTGGGTTCGATGCACGTCGACCTGGCGCGCCCGAAGGACAAGCCGGCCGTCGGTCGGCTAAAGGACGGATCGAAGATCTCCGAGTCCAACACCGGTCGCTATCCCACCACCGAGGAGGTGTTGTCAGCCTTGGGTGTGGTGGTGAACAAGGGCAATGTCGGCGCCCTGGAAGAGATCACCGACGAGACCTATCAGGCGGTCGTGGGCCGGCAGAACCAATTCGTCGACCTGGTGCCCCGACTGGCTGAACTGACCGCTGGGCTCAACCGGCAGGTCAATGACATCATCAACGCGGTCGACGGCCTGAACCGATTCTCGGCGAGCCTAGCGCACGATAAAGACAACCTGGGGCGCGCGCTAGACACCCTGCCCGAAGCGATTCAGGTCCTAAATAAGAATCGCGAGCACATTGTCGAGGCGTTCGCCGCGCTTAAGAAGCTGGCTACGGTTACGTCGCGAGTGTTAGCGAAAACTAAGGTCGATTTTGCTGAGGATCTCAAGGGCCTCTATTCGGTCGTCAAGGCGCTTAACGACAACCGAAATGAATTCATCACGTCGCTGCAATTACTGCTCACCTTCCCGTTCCCGAACTTTGGTATCAAGCAATCCGTACGAGGCGATTACCTGAACGTGTTCACCACCTATGACCTCACGTTGCGGCGGATTGGAGAGACGTTCTTCACCACCGCGTATTTCGACCCGAACATGGCCCACATGAACGAGATCGTCAATCCGCCGGACTTCTTGACCGGCGAACTGGCCAACCTGTCCGGACAGGCGGCGGATCCATTCAAGATTCCGCCCGGCACGGCTTCGGGACAGTAGGGGCGGGCACAGATGCATGACAGGCTGACCAAGATCCAGTTGGCGATCTTCGCCGCCATCACGGTCATCACGCTCACCGTGATGGGGGTGTTCTACCTACGACTGCCGTCAACCTACGGGCTCGGAACGTACGCGGGCACAGCCGATTTCGTCGCCGGTGGCGGCCTGTACAAGAACGCCAACGTCACCTATCGCGGGGTCGCCGTCGGCCGGGTGGAGTCGGTGGGCCTCAACCCCAATGGCGTCACTGCCCGGATGCGGCTTAACAGTGGGACGCCCATCCCGTCGAATGTCACCGCCACCGTCAAGAGCGTATCGGCTGTGGGGGAGCAATACATCGATCTGGTGCCACCGGATACACCGGCAATGATCAAGCTGCGCAACGGGTTTCGCATCGATCGGCAGAACACCCGGATCGGCCAAGACGTCGCCGACCTGCTGAAGCGCGCGGAGGCGCTGACCAACAGCCTGGGCGACACCCGGCTGCGCCAACTGCTGCACGAGACGTTCATCGCGACCAACGGGTCGGGACCCGAGCTGGCCCGGTTGTTCGAGTCTGCCCGACTGTTGGTGGACGAGGCCAACGCCAACTATCCGCAAGCCGCGCAGTTGATCGACCAGGCCGGCCCGTTCCTGCAAGCGCAGATCCTCGCCGGCGCCGACATCAAGTCGCTGTCCGACGGGCTGGCGCGGTTCACCTCGGAGGTGCGGGAGGCCGACCCGGAGCTGCGTTCGACGCTGGCGACTGCACCGGGGGCGACCGACGAGGCCAGCACGGCGTTCTCCGGTATCCGGCCGTCCTTCCCCGCGCTGGCGGCCAGCCTGGCCAACCTGGGCCGGGTGGGCGTCATCTACCACAAGTCGATCGAGCAACTGCTGGTCGTGTTGCCCGCGCTGTTCGCCGCCATTATCACCTCAGCCGGAGGGGTGCCGCAGGACGAGGGCGCCAAGCTGGACTTCAAGCTCGACCTCAACGACCCGCCGCCGTGCGCCGTCGGCTTCCTGCCACCGCCGTTGATGCGCACCCCGGCCGACGAGACGGTGCGCGAGCTGCCGAAGGACATGTACTGCAAGACCGCGCAAAACGATCCCAGTACCGTGCGCGGCGCCCGCAACTACCCGTGCCAGGAATTCCCCGGAAAACGCGCCCCGACCATCCAGCTGTGTCGCGACCCGAAGGGCTACGTGCCGATCGGCCGCAACCCGTGGCGCGGTCCGCCGGTGCCGTACGACACGCCGGTGACCAACGGCCTGAACGTGTTGCCGCCCAACAAGTTCCCGTATATCCCGCCGGGCGCTGAGCCCGATCCGGGCACGCCCATCGTCGGGCCACCGCCGCCGGGTGTGGCACCCGGCCCGGGTCCGTTGCCCAACAAGCAGCCGGCCTTCGATCCGCCGCCGCCCAACGACAACGGGCCGCCACCGCCCTTCACCTCCTGGCAGCCGCCCGGGGTCCCGCCCGTGCCGCCGCAGCTTCCGTACCCGAAGTGGCTGCCCCCGCCGGCCCCGCCGGAGGGCATCAACCCGCCGCCGGCGGGCCCGGGCCCGGAGAAGCCGTGGGGGCCGCCGCCCGGCGGACAACCCCAGGCCAGCGGCCCGGCTTACGCCACCTACGACGACAAGACCGGCGCGTTTGTCGATCCGGCCGGTGGCACTGGTATCTTCGCGGCCGGCGCCACTGGCACCTCCGGCGCCGAGAACTGGGTGGACCTCATGCTTGATCCAAGGCCGATGTGATGGACACTGCCGTGGCAGACGAACAAACGAACAGACCACGCGTGCGCCGTCGGGCCTCCCGCGCGGCGGGTCCGGCCAAGGGCGAGTCCGCCCAGGACGTCACTGTCCGGACCGACGTTGCGCCCGCGCCGAAGCCGCCGCCCAAACCGGTCAAGGCCCTCAAGTCCATCAAGCCGCCGCCGCGACGGCAGCCGCACCGCGCCCTGGTGGGGTGGATCTCGTTCGCGGCCGCACTGCTCGCAGTCGGGGCGCTGGTCGGTTGCGTGGCGGCGCTGTTGGTTCAGCAGCGCCACGCCACCTCGGCGCAGGCGCGCGATCAGCGTTTCGTCGACACCGCCACCCAGACGGTGGTCAACATGTTCAGCTACAAGCAGGACAACATCGACGAAAGCGTGAACCGGTTCATCAACGGCACCAGCGGCCCGTTGCGCGGCATGCTCGGTGCCAACAACAACGCCGAGAATCTCAAGGCCCTCTTTCGCTCCACCAATGCGACGTCGGAGGCCGTCATCAACGGCGCCGCATTGGAAGGCGTTGACGCCGTTACCAATAACGCATCTGTCCTGGTGTCGGTGCGCGTCACGGTCGCCGACATCGATGGCGTCAACAAGCCGTCCATGCCCTACCGGCTGCGTGTGATCGTCCACGAAGACGACGCCGGCAAGATGAGCGGCTACGACCTGAAGTATCCCGACGGGGGCAATTGATGCGATGGCGCCGTTGGCTGCTGGTCGTCGCGGGTTACCTCCTGGCCGTGGCGTTCGTCGGGCTGTCCGCGGTGGCCGGCTGGATGTACTGGGACAGGGTGCAGACACGCGGCGAGCAGGCGGCGCGGGCGGTGTTGCCCGGCCTGGCCGCCAAGGAGATTCCGGAGGTCTTCGCCTATGACTACCAAACCGTCGAACGGAGCCTGTCGGCGGCGTATCCGCTGCTGACCCCGGACTATCGCGCGGAGTTCCAGAAGAGCGCCAACAACCAGATCATCCCCGAGGCCAAGAAGCGCGAAGTGGTGGTGCAGGCCAATGTCGTTGGCGTGGGGGTGATGTCGGCCAAACGGGAATCTGCATCGGTGATGGTTTTCATGAACCGCACGGTGACCGACAAGTCACGCCAGCCGTTGTATGACGGCAGCCGGTTGCGGGTCGACTTCAAGAAAGTCGGCAAGCAGTGGCTGATCGCCTACATCACGCCCATCTAGCCGATCTAGCCGCGCCGCAATCGATCGACGTCAGTAGCACATCGCAATGCCGTTGCAGTACAAAGGGTAACGCTGCACCGGACTGGGTGGCGGGCCGATCAGCGACAGCGAGAACGGCTGCTTCTTCATCTCCGGCTGCAGGCCGCACACCGGCCCATGCATGGTGGTGTGGGTGCCGCTCATCGTCTCGTCGCTGAATGCGAAGGTTTCGGTGGTGGGTCCGGTGCCGCCACCACGGCATGCCACACCGTCGGGCTTGTCGACCTTGAAAGTCCATAGCATGCTGGACATCCGGGCCCGGCCGCTGAAGTTCTGCTGCTTGTCCACGGCGCTGATCTGCTCGGGCGTCGAACTCACGATGTTCAGCGCACAGTTCATCGCGAACACGATCGGATCGTTATAGTCGTTCATGTTCCGGGTGCCCGAGGGCTGATCACAGAGCGCCGAGATGGTCCAGGTAACCCCGGACACGCCCGCCTCATTGAAGTTGTAAGTGCCGTCAGCCGGTGGTCCGATCGCCTTGGCCGGTTCACCGGACTGCAGTGCGATTCCCACCGCGACTGCCGTGAAGATGCCGGCACCGGCGGCTATGCCGTGACGGAGCTTCATGCGATGCCCCTCCTTCGCGTGCGAACCTGCACCTGAGTATCACAGCGTTCGGGCGTCAACACCACAAGGTTTGGCGGATGCGCGCTAATCGGCGCCGCCGGGCCGTGATTCGGCGAGCGCATCGAGGAACGACCTTGCCCACCTGTCGACGTCGTGAGCCAATACCTGGCGGCGCAGTGACCGCATCCGGCGGCGTCCCTCTTCGTCGGATTGGTTGAGCGCGGCCTCGATCGAATCCTTGACGCCTTCGAGGTCGTGCGGATTGACCAGATACGCCTGGCGCAGTTCGGCGGCGGCGCCGGTGAATTCGGAAAGCACGAGCGCGCCACCGAGATCGCTGCGGCAGGCGACGTACTCCTTGGCGACCAAGTTCATCCCGTCGCGCAGCGGAGTGACCAGCATGACGTCGGCGGCCACGAAGAACGCGATGAGTTCATCGCGGGGGACCGGCCGGTGCAGGTAATGCACCACGGGATGCCCGACTTCGCCGTACTCGCCGTTGATGTGGCCGACCTGGCGTTCGATGTCGTTGCGCAACTGCTGGTAGCTGTCCACCCGTTCGCGGCTCGGTGTCGCCAGCTGGACGAGCACGGTGTCGTCGCGCTTGGCGCGGCCCTCCGCGAGCAGCTCCGAGAAGGCTTTCAGGCGAACGTCGATGCCCTTGGTGTAGTCGAGCCGGTCGACGCCCAGCAGCACCTTGCGCGGGTTACCCAGCTCCGCCCGGAGCTCGCGGGCGCGGTGCTTGATGTCGCGGTGGCGGGCCGCCTGGTCCAGCGCGGTGGAGTCGATGGAGATGGGGAAGGCGCCCACCCGAACGACGCGGGAGTCCAGTTCGACCTCCCCGTAGCGCGACCGCACCCCGACCGCCCCGCGCGAGGTGTTGGCACCGATCAGCCGCCGGGCCAGGAACAGGAAGTTCTGCGCGCCGCCGGCCAGATGGAACCCGACCAGGTCGGCGCCGAGCAGACCCTCGACGATCTCGGTTCGCCACGGCATCTGCATGAACAGCTCGACCGGCGGAAAGGGGATGTGCAGGAAGAAGCCGATGATCAGGTCGGGCCGCAGTTCGCGCAGCATCTTGGGCACGAGCTGCAACTGGTAGTCCTGCACCCAGACCGTCGCGCCTTTTGCGGCGGCGCGGGAGGTGGCTTCGGCGAAGCGGCGATTGACGTCGACGTAGCGGTCCCACCATTCGCGGTGGTACATCGGTTTGACGATGACGTCGTGATACAGCGGCCACAGCGTGGCGTTCGAGAACCCCTCGTAGTATTCGGCGACATCGTCGGCGCTCAGCCTGACCGGCCGGAGCTCCAGGTCCTCCTGGACGATCGGTTCGTCATCGTGATCGGTGTCCTCCTCAACGACCCCGGCCCAGCCGACCCACGCCCCGCGCCGGCGGCGCAGCAGCGGCTCGAGGGCGGTGACCAATCCTCCGGGGCTGCGTTTCCACGCCGTGGTGCCGTCGGGAAGCCGCTCCTGGTCCACCGGCAGCCGGTTGGCGACTACGACGAAGTCGGAGTTCCCATACTTGGCCGCCTTCGAGCTTCGCCCACCCCCGGGAGACATTTATGCGTCGAGTTTCGAAGGTCCAATACCCAGCATGGACAGGAACACCCGGCACTCGTCGGCGTCGGTGGCGTAGGCCGCGACGACCCGCCTGGCCTGGCTCGCCGTGCTGTCGGCCACCGGTTCGACGTCGCCGATTTCGCCAGGATCAGATTTTGTAGGCATGACTTAACTGTAGGCGACGCCGCCGACCGGTCGCAGCCCGTCTCACCAGCTACCGGCCTCCGGCGGGGTTTATGGGTGGTTTGCAGGGGTTCGCCGCGCCGCTCGCGAAGACGCGATCGGCGGCCGCCGCGGTGATGCAGGATAAGCGGGTGGCCGATCAGGACGCCGATAACGGCGTGGTGTTCGAGTTCCTCGACGTGACCGTCGAACGCCAAGGCGTGCGCGCCCTCAACGGGCTGACCGCCGCCATCCCGGCTCACGGCGTGACGGCAGTGTTCGGGCCGTCCGGCTCGGGAAAATCGACCCTGCTGCGGCTGTGCAACCGGCTGGAGCTGCCGACCAGCGGGCGGGTGTCGTTCTACGGCTCGGACATCGCCGGGCTCGACCCGCTGTGGCTGCGGCGCCGGGTGGGCATGTGCTTCCAGCGTCCGACGCCGTTTCCGGGCACCGTCGCCGACAACCTGCGGGCCGCGGACCCGGACGCGCCCGACGCGCGGATGCGCGAGACGCTCGCCCGGGTCGCGCTGACCGGATCGTGGTTGGACCGCGACGTCGCCGGGCTCTCAGGCGGCGAGGCGCAACGCGTGTGCCTGGCCCGCACCTTGATGGCCCGGCCGCAGGTGCTGCTGCTGGACGAACCCACCTCCGCCGTCGACACCGAGGCGGCCGAAGTCATCGAGCGCGCGGTGCGTGAACTGGCCGCCGACGGCACCCCGGCCCTGTGGGTGACCCATAACTCGGCGCAGGTGGCCAGGGCCGCCGACCGGGTCCTGCGCCTGGAGTGCGGTCGCAGCCTCGGCCTGGGTCCGGTCGCCTCCCGGCCCGGCGACGGCTCGGTGGCGTGATGAACGGTCAAGTCGGCTGGCTGGGCCTGGCGACCTCGCTGATCCTGGTGGCCTTCGCGGCCGGGATCTCGCTGTGGCGGCGGCTGGGTTTGGAGCGGCAGCTGGTGTGGGCCGCGGCGCGCGCGCTGGTGCAGCTGCTGCTCGTCGGCGGGGCGCTGACGCTGCTGTTCGAACCGGGCCGGTCGCTGTGGTGGTCGTGGGCGTGGGTCGCCGGGATGGTGGCCTACGCCGGGGATGTCGCCCGGCGCAGGGCGCCCGAGGTGCCGCGGTTCGCGCCGCTGGCCGTGGCCGCGTTCGCCGGCGCGGCGGTGGTGACGCTGGGGGTGATCTTCGGACTGCGGGTGTTCCCGCTGCAGGGGCGCACGCTGGTGCCGGTCGCCGGGATGATGATCGGCAACTCGATGACCGCCATGGTGCTGGTGGCGCGCCGGCTCGTCGACGAGCTGCGCGACAAACGCGACGAGGTCGAGGCCCGCCTCGCGCTGGGCCAACCCTCCGGGCAGGCCGCGTCGCCCTATCTGCGAATCGCCTTGCGCTCGGCCATATCTCCGCAGATCGAAACGACCAAAGCCACCGGTCTGGTGTTCCTGCCGGGCGCAATGACCGGCCTCATCCTGGCCGGGGTGCCGCCGCTGCAGGCGGTGTTGGTGCAGGCCGTGGTGATGTTCTTGATCCTGGGGTCGGTCGCGGCCACCACCGTGGTCGTCGCGATGGGCATCGTGCGGCTGGTGTTCACGCGCGACCACCGGCTGCTGCCGCTGGGCCGGCGGCCCGAGACCTCGGGGTAGGACCGCGGTCCGCGCGTGGCCGGCGGCGGATCACCCCAGCGGGGGCCCGGTTACACAATGGCCGTAATGTGTAAACAAGTCGAAGCGGACAACAAGCGAGGTGGGCGGAATGACTCTCTCCGAGCAAGCCGGCGCGCAGGCGGCCAACGCCGGCGCCGAGGAGCTGGTGGCCTACGAAACTCTCGACGATGGTCTCATCGCCCGAATCTGGCTCAACCGGCCCGACGCGCACAACGCGCAGAGCCGCGGCCTGCTGGTTCAGCTCGACGAGGCGTTCGGCCGCGCCGAGGCCGACGACGCCGTGCGGGTGGTGATTCTGGCCGCGCGCGGCAAGAATTTCTCCGCCGGCCACGACCTCGGCTCTGAGTTGGCGCTCGCCGAGCGGGCGCCCGGGGCGGGACAGCATCCGACGTTCCGCATCAACGGCGCGACCCGCGACCCGGTGGCGGAGAAGACGTATCTGCAGGAGTGGCACTACTTCTTCCAAAACACTTGCCGCTGGCGCGATCTGCGCAAGATCACCATCGCCCAGGTGCAGGGGAACGCGATCTCGGCCGGCCTGATGCTGATCTGGGCGTGCGACCTGATCGTCGCCGCCGACAACGCGAAGTTCAGCGACGTGGTCGGTGTCCGGATGGGCATGCCGGGCGTCGAATATTACGCCCACCCTTGGGAATTCGGCCCCCGCAAGGCCAAAGAGCTGCTGCTGACCGGTGATGCGCTGGATGCCGACGAGGCCTACCGCCTGGGTATGGTGTCCAAGGTCTTCCCCGTCGACGAATTAGCCGACAAGACAGTGGAATTCGCGCGACGCATCGCCGAGCGGCCCACGATGGCCGCCCTGCTGATCAAGGATTCGGTGAACGCCGCCTCCGACGCGATGGGCTTCACCGAGGCGCTGCGGCACGCGTTCCACATTCACGAACTGGGCCACGCGCACTGGGCGGCACACAACGAGAACAGGTATCCCGTCGGGCTGCCGCCCGACGTCGAGGACTGGCGCAACGCCAAGCCGACCAAATTGGCCCGCCGCGACATCCCGTAGCGTCGCGCGCCGAAGGCCCTAACGAGACCGGGGGTAGCGATATTCGCCCCGAGGGGACATGCTTCTATAGCTAGAACCTGTTCCAGTTTGAGAGGGCCTCGCGTGCAGCTATCTTTCGAAGACCGGACCTATCTGATCACCGGCGGCGGCAGCGGAATCGGCAAGGGCGTGGCCGCCGGCCTGGTCTCGGCCGGGGCCTCCGTCATGATCGTCGGCCGCAACCCGGACCGGCTGGCGGGCGCCGTCGAGGAAATCGAGCCGCTGGCCGCCAACGGCGGCGCGATCCGCTACGAGCCCACGGACGTCACCAACGAGGACGAGGTGGCCCGCGCGGTCGACGCCGCGACGGCGTGGCACGGCCGGCTGCACGGGGCGGTGCACTGCGCCGGTGGCTCGCTGACCGTCGGGCCGATCACCCATACCGACTCGGAGGCATGGCGAAACACCGTCGACCTCAACATCAACGGCACCATGTACGTGCTCAAGCACGTCGGGCGCGAATTGGTGCGGGGCGGTGGCGGGTCGTTCATCGGGATCTCCTCGATCGCGGCCAGCAACACCCACCGGTGGTTCGGCCCGTACGGCGTCACCAAGTCAGCCATCGACCACATGATGATGCTGGCAGCCGACGAACTCGGGGAGTCGTGGGTGCGGGTCAACAGCATCCGCCCCGGCCTGATTCGCACCGATCTCGTTGACGCAAGCGTGATTCAGTCGCCCGAGATCAGCGCGGACTACGCGCTGTGCACGCCGCTGCCCCGGGTGGGTGAGGTCGAGGACGTCGCGAATTTGGCGATGTTCCTGCTCAGCGACGCGGCCGCCTGGATCACCGGCCAGTGCATCAACGTCGACGGCGGCCACATCTTGCGCCGCGGACCCGACTACTCCTCGATGATGGTGCAGATGTTCGGCCAGGACGCCCTGCGCGGAGTGGTATGAGCCGGGAGGAACACATGAAAAGGCTTGAAGGCAAAAGGATTTTGGTGACCGGCGCGGCGTCGGGCATCGGTCAGGCCACCGCGCTGCGCTTGCTGGACGAGGGCGCCGCCGTCGCGGCCTCCGACATCGCCGCCGACGGCCTGGACACCACCCGGGCGCGGGCTGACGAGGCCGGCACCGCCGACCGGCTCACCACCGTGCCGATGGATGTCGGCAGCGAGGATTCGGTGATCGACGGAGTGCGCGTGGCCGTCGAGCAGTTGGGTGGGCTCGACTCGCTCGTCAACGCCGCCGGCATCCTGCGCGCCGCGCACACCCACGAGACCAGCCTCGAGCTGTGGAATCGGATCGTCGGTGTGAACCTGACCGGGACCTTCCTGGTGGTCCGGGAGGCGCTTGCGTCCCTGTTGAAGAACTCGCGCAGCGCGGTCGTGAACTTCAGCTCCACGTCGGCCTCGTTCGCCCACCCCTATATGGCCGCCTACGCCGCGAGCAAGGGCGGCATTCAGGCCTTCACCCACTCGCTGGCGCTCGAATACGCCAAGGACGGCCTGCGCGCGGTGTGCGTGGCGCCGGGCAGTATCAAGTCCGGAATCACCGACGCGACGGGCGGATACATTCCCAAAGACGCTGACTGGTCACTGTTTTCGAGGCTGATGCCGGTGCTGCCCACCGCCGTCGAATCCAGCGGTACCGGGATGGCCGAGCCCACCGCCGTCGCCGGGGTGATCGCCATGCTGGTGTCCGACGAGGGGGCGTTCATCACCGGGACCGAGATCCGCATCGACGGTGGCACCCACGCTTGATGGCGGCGACCCTGCACCCGGCTCCGCCGCGTTTGCGATCACCGCGCTGCCTGACGACTGGTTGACGGCTAGTTGACGCAGGGCACGCCGCCGCCGTCGATCGGCTTGCCCTGATCGGGCGTCGGGTACGTCGTGGTCGTGCCGTTGTAGTAGTAACTCTTGGCCTTGGTCGACGTGGTGGTGGAGCTGGTGCTCGTGCTGTCGTCCATCTGCGTCTCGTCGGCTGTGGGCATCGAGAAATTGGTGTCCACGGTGAGGCGGATGTGTCCGGGCTGCACGGTGGAGCTGGGCTGCTTGGGTGCGTCCACGCCGAGCAGGTTGGCCAGATTGAGCGCATCGGTTTGTGCGCCGGCGCCGTACTCGAGGGTCGTGGAGGTCGGGTCGCCGGTTTCGCGGTCGCGGACCTGGCCCGGGGTGTAGCCCTTCTTTTTCAGGGCGCGGGACACCTCGGTGGCCAGACCGCTCATGCTGCCGGCGTTGACCACGTCGACGACCGTGCCCGGATCGGGCTTCACGGCGGTGGTGGTCGGCGCGGTCGTCGTCGTGTCGGCGCCGATCGCCGCCGCCACCTCGGCCTTGATCGCCGCCGGGTCGACGATGTTGACGTCCTGGCCGTCGATGGTGTCGTAGCGCACCACCGGCAGCGTCCGGAACTCGACGTTGCCGCCGGCCAGCCCGCCCAGGCGCTGGATCATGTCGTCGTTCCACCCCGCCGAGAGCACCACGTCCTTGCGCGCGACGGCCATCAGGTTCTTGAGCTTGTCGATGTTGGTGAAGGTGCCCGAGGCCTGCAGCTCCTGCATGACCGCCGAGATGAACGCCTGCTGCCGGTGGGTGCGGTCCAGGTCCCCGTTTTCCAGGCCGTGCCGTTGCCGGACGAACGACAGCGCCTCGGAGGCGTCCAGCCGCTGCCGCCCCGCCGGGAAGTCGGCGCCGGAATAGGAGTCGTAGACCGGATGGTTCAGGCACACGTCGACGCCGCCGAGGGTCTGCGCCAGGTCGTAGAACCCGGCGAGGTTGACCTCGGCGAAGTAGTCGATGGGGACACCGGTCAGGCTTCGCACCGCGCGCAGCGTCGCCGCCCGCCCGGCTTCGCGGCCCTTGGTCTCGAGCTCCTTCTGGGTGGCGTTGCCCTGGTTGGCCAGCTTCTGGGCGACGTACTGCTTGGTCAGCCCGTACGCCTCTTTGATCTTGATGTGGTTGTATCCCGGCACCCCGGTGAAGGGCACCCAATCGTCGCGCGGGATCGAGAAGGCGACGACTTTGTTGTCGGCGCTGACGTGCACCAGGATCATCGTGTTGGTGTTGTAGCCGCCGTCGTCGGAGTCGCCGGCGTGCAGGTGCTTCAGGATCGAGTTGGGCAGGTCGTTGCCGTCCTGGTCTTTACGCGAGTCCAGCCCGATCAGCAGGATGTTCATGTTGTCGCCGGTAGACCGCGGGTCGTCGGGCTGCAGGGCGTTCGACACCGTGATGCCACCCAGCGCGCCGTGCGCCACGTAATACCCGGCCCCGGTCAGCCCCACGGCCGCCACGGAGACCAGCGCGCCCAGGGTGCGCGTCAGCCCTTTGCGGAGACGGGAGGGTTGACGGACGGCTCGATGACGGCGATGCGCGCCGCCCGAGCGGGCCATCACAAACCTCTGCCCACGCCCAGCACATCACCCGGCACCGCAACGGTGCTTTGCGGCGATGTCGCTTCAAGCATGGTGACAAGTATGCGGTAGCTTGCTGTGAAGCCCCCAATCGAGAGCACCCGTCACAGGGTCGGTGGGACCGCGTCCGCCGACCCGGGCGGAGGCGTTTCGCCGCCGCTATCCTCGCCCTACCAGCGCGTTTTGCCCCGCCGCGGGCGCCACGGTCTCCGGACGGTCTCGGGCCGGCCACGCCGCGGCGGGGATCGAGCCGAAGTTGTTACCGGCCGGATACGGGCCGGCGGACCACTCTCGCATCGGACCGCCCAGCAAACGCGCGCGCCGGCTATCGGGCTTTGACCAGGTCCTCCCCCGAGGAGTAGAAGAGCCTGACGTTGGCGCCGGTGACGACCTCGGCGAGGTAGACCGCGACGGGTTCGACCTCGTAATAGAAGTGGACGTTGCCGGCGTTATCCACCGCCGACGCACACGAAAGGCCCGGTGCACCGCAGCGTTGCTTGATGGGTACCGCGAGGACGGCAAGCAGCACGACGACGGCAACGGCGACGACCAGCGGCGCCCTGGTGACCGCCGACCCCCGTTGCGCCGGATTGACCACTGTTGGAGTGTATGCGGGCGATCCAGCGGCTTGCTCGCGCGGCTTGCTCGGGCCTCGCAGTAGGGTTTTTCAGCTGTGGCCATCGCGAACCCGCGCGACGCATCCTCGGCGCACACCCGGGTCGGGACCTTCGTGACCGGGACCTCCCAGCTCACCGGGCACACGCACCTACCCGCATTCCGAGTGGCCGCGGTCGTCGCCTATGCGGGTCTGCTGTTCACGTGGCTGCTGGTGACGGCCCGCACGGCGCGCGGAAGCCTGGGCGGCACCCCGCTCAGGGTGGCGCCCAGCTCCGCGCCGATCACGGCGCATAAGGACTCGGTCCGCCGCTAGCGACGCCGCGATCGATCCGGTATCGGCGCGGGCGTTTGGCTGCCCGGGCACGGCGGGTACGCGGCCTTGAGCCGAGCAAAGGACTGAGCATGATCGACACACGCCTCAGGCCCGTTTCGGCGGAGCGGCCGGAGAATTCCGAGCCCGTGCAGCCGGGGACCCCCGGCGAGACGCCTGAGCGGCTCACGCCGACGGAAACGCCCGAACGGCTCACGCCGGACGAGCCGCCCGAGCGCTTGACTCCACCGGAACCCCCCGAGCGTCAGGCGCCGGAATAACGAACAGGATTGGAGACAGACATGCGCGCCGAGGAAGGCGACGAATCAGTCAAGGACTATGCGAACGAGGGTCGAGAAGCGTTGGGCCGCATCAAGGCTTCGCAGCACGCGGGTGGTCGCCTCGGCGACATCGCCCGGCGCTTCGCCAGCCTGTGGCGAGGCCACCGGAACCCCGAAGAAGGCGGTCCCGCCGCGTAACCGCTTCCACTGCAAGCTAACTCGGTGCCGGATGCCGGTGGGACCAGGGTCGCGCCTCTTCCAGTTGCGCCGCCAGGCGCAGCAGGTCGCCGTCTGACCCGATCGTCCCGACGAACTGCACGCCCAGCGGGAGTCCGGCATCGGTCCAGTGCAGCGGCACGCTGATCGCGGGGCGGCCGGTGAGGTTGGCGAGCTGTGTGTAGGGCACCCACCCCAAACTCTCCTGGATGAGGTCGTCGAGAATTCCGCTGAGCCCCATCAGCTTTCCGGCCCGCACCCTGCTGACCAGCCGGGCCACCCGCTGTAGCACGGGCGACGTCGTCGTGGCCCCGACCGCCAGCGGCGGGGTGGCCAGGGTAGGCGTCAGAAAGAAGTCGTAGCTCGCGTGGAACGCCGCCAAGGACTGGACGTATTCGTTCCTGTTTTCCAGCGCGGACATCACCGGCAGCACGCCGCCGGACCGCCCAAGCTCGGCGATGGCCAAGGTGTCGGCCTCAAAGTCGTTGTCGCGGGCGCCGGTTCGCCTCTTGATGTCCGCGACTTGCTGGTAGAGCTGGGCGAACCAGATGGTCAAGAAGTCGCGACCCAGGGCGGCGTCGTCGTAGGGGGGCGTCACCTCGTCGACCTGATGGCCCAGCTCCTCCAGGAGGGCCGCCGTCTTTTCGAGCGCGGCGACCGCCTCGCGGTGCGGTCGCGCGTTGATGGCCGACCGCGCCGAGTACCCGATCTTCAGGGTGTCCGGCCGGTGCTTGATTTGCTCCCCAAAAGGGTTGTCGGGCAACGCTGCTCGGTACGCCGCGCTCGGATCGGGCCCGACGATCGCGTCGAGCAGCGCCGCGCTGTCGCGCACGGTGCGCGACACCACTCCCTGGGTCGCCATGCCCAGCATCAGCTCGCCGGTCTGGGGTCCGTAGGGCGCCAAGCCCCGGCTGGGCTTGAGGCCCACCAGCCCGTTGCACGCCGCGGGAATGCGGATCGACCCGCCGCCGTCGTTGGCGCCCGCCGCCGGCACGATGCCGGCCGCCACGGCGGCCCCGGATCCGCCCGACGAGCCGCCGGGCGTATGGCCGGTGTCCCACGGGTTGCGGGCCGGGCCCCAGTAGTCGGGTTCGGTCACGCCCTTGGCGCCGAACTCCGGGGTATTGGTCTTGCCGAAGATCACCAGGCCCGCGTCGAGGAACCGCTGGGTGACCAGGGCGTGCCGGTCGGCCACGTCATGGGCCAGCGAGCGGGACCCGCACGAGGTCGCGAAGCCGCGGTATTCCTGGCCGAGGTCCTTGATCAGGAAAGGCACGCCGGCGAACGGCCCGCTGAGTCCGGGGTCGGCGGCCTGCCGGTCGGCGACGTCGTCGAGGCGGCAGACGATGGCGTTGAGCCGCGGATTCACCGCGTCCGCCCGCTGTCGCGCCAGCGCGAGGAGTTCGGCGGGAGTGACCTGCTTGCGCGCGACCAGCTCGGCCAGCGCGGTCGCATCCAGCGCCATGTACTCGTCAAGATGCATGCGC
>NZ_JCALDN010000017.1:0-95630 GCF_059812885.1 Mycobacterium sp. NGS33
CGCGGGTGTTGACGATTTCTCGGCTCTCCCGGTGGAGCATCGCCTATTACGAGAAGACGGCCAATGAGGCCAAACAGGCCGCGATGGACCGGGTGTCCGCCGGTGGTGGGCTCGGGGAGTACTACACCGAAGGTGATACCCGGGTCCCGACGTGGGTGGTGGCCGGGGATGCGGTCAAGGTTGCTGAGCTGACAGGTTTGAGTGGCGCGGCGCTGGCGAGCGGGTTTGCTGACGGTGGGGCGGCCACCACCTGGCTCGACGACGGGATCGCCCCCAACGGCGCCAGTGGTCGTGGCTTCACCAAAGAGTCGGTGCATGGTTTCGATCTGACGTTCGCCGCGCCCAAGAGTGTGTCGCTGGTGCGGGCGTTGACCAGCGAGATCAACGACAAAGTGATCGCCGAAGCGCACTCGCGGGCGGTCAAAGCCGCCATGGACTACCTGCACCAACACGCCGGTTACACGCGGGTGCACAACCCGGTCAGCGGCAAGAAAGACCTGCAACGGCTGCCCGGGTTGGTGGCGATCGCCTACCAGCACGAAACGTCGCGGTGCGGGGACCCGCACCTGCACACCCACGTCATCGTGCCCAACCGGCAGGCCCGCGGAGATGGTGTGCTGGTGTCGATCGATTCCAAATCCCTGCATCACGAAGCCAAAGCGGCCGGGGTGATCTATCAGGCGGTGTTGCGCCACGAGCTGCACGCTGAACGCGAATTTGAATGGCGCGAGGTCGATGAGCGCTCCGGGATGGCTGATATCGCCGGGGTCACCAAGGCCTGCCTCAAAGCGTGGTCGCGGCGCTCGACGCGGCTGCGGGAATGGGCGCGCAACAACCTTGTCGTCGTCGACGGCGAACCCAACGCGCAACAGCTCGCGGCCGCGCAAAAAGCCACGCGGCCGGCCAAACCCGAATCCAAGCCGTGGGCCGAACTCAAAGAGGAATGGCGCGCCGATGGGCGCGGTCTGGAGCTGGACCGCGCCGCGCATGCCGATGCGCGCGCTGCGCGGCGCGCCGCGCCGCGCACCCCGACCGACCGCGCACGACTCGCGCGCATGGTGGGCGCGATCGACAAGAGCGCGTTCACCCGCGCCGATCTGGTGGAGCTGGTGGGTGCGCTGTTGCCGGTGGATGCGCCCGGAGATCCGCGCACCGCAATCGAGAAGATCGTGGACACCGTCGCGGTGCGGGTCAGCGCGCCGCGCGAGGCGCACCACCGCGAAGGGCACGAGCTGTTCACCGTGGACGCGGTGATGGTCGAAGAGGAGCGCGTCTTCGGCATGGTCGATGACCAGGATGCGCGCACGCGCCTGGATGTGCGCCCTGTCGACCTTGGTGACCTGTCGCCGGATCAAGCGCGCGCCATTGCCAACATCGCGCACTCCCCCTATCTGGTGCAGCCGCTGCAGGCCCCGGCAGGTGCGGGTAAAACGCATTCGCTCAAAGCGCTGCGCGGCGCCGCGCACCGCGGCCACAAAGAAGTCCTGGTGCTCGCGCCCACCGGGAAAGCGGTCGACGAAGCGATGCGCGATGGCGCCGGGGACCGCGGCCTGACGGTGGCCAAAGCGCTCAAGCTCATCGAAGACGATCAGCTCGACATCGATCGGCGCACCGTGATCGTGGTCGACGAAGCGTCCATGTTGGGCACCCCCGAGCTCAAGAAGTTGATGTCGTGCGCGGTGACCGGGCGCGCCAAGATGGTCCTGGTGGGCGACGCGTATCAACTTTCGCCGGTCAAAGCGCGCGGCGGCATGTTCGAGAACCTGTGCGATGAGCTGCCCTGGTCGCAGCGTCTCGGTGAGGTGTGGCGCATGCGTGACCCGGCCGAGCGGGACATGTCGTTGGCGCTGCGCTCGGCGCACGGCAACCGGCTGCGCACCGCGGTGGGCTGGTACCGCAACCATGGGCGCCTGCACACCGGGGACCCGATTGCGATGGCCGATGACGCCACCAACGCCTACCTTCAGGCGCGCGCCGAGGGTAAAGACGCCGCGATCATCTGTGACCGCTGGGAAATCGCCGACGCGATCAACCGCAAGCTGCACGGCGCGCTCACCGAGAAGGTCGCCAACACCGCTGACGCCGCCG
Source organism: Mycobacterium sp. NGS33 (assembly GCF_059812885.1). NCBI lineage: Bacteria > Bacillati > Actinomycetota > Actinomycetes > Mycobacteriales > Mycobacteriaceae > Mycobacterium > Mycobacterium sp. NGS33. Next base: position 2,089 of record NZ_JCALDN010000017.1, read on the forward strand.
ACGACAAGGCCAGGTTCTTGTCCGACACCGTGCGGGTGGCCCGCGACCAGGATGTGCGTGCCGGCGACATCGTCATCAGCCGCAACAACGACGCGAGCCTGACGGTGGAACCCGGCGGCGACCACCGCGCCGGTGAGCCCATCGACCAAGTCCGCAACGGCAACCGCTGGCGCGTCCTGGGGGTGGACGCCGCGCGTGCGCGCATCGCCGCCGAACGGCTCACCGACGGTGCCCGCACCATCTTCGACGGGGACTATCTGCGTGAACACATCACCTTGGGTTATGCCACCACCCTGCACGCCGCCCAAGGCATCACCGTGGGCAACTCCACCACCGCCGGGGCGTGCTTCACCGTGCTCAGCGATAAGGCCTCACGTGCCATGGCCTACGTCGGGATGACCCGCGGCAAAGACGAAAACCACGCCTTCATCTACCAGCCCATCACCGGGGAAGCCGACCATGAACACGGCCGCGTCGCCTCCGGTGCGGAGATCCATACGCTGCGCCGGGGCAACAAGTACGCGGCCGCGCACTTCTTCCGGATGATCCTGGCCAACGACGACCGGCCCCGCACCATGCACGCCGAAGCCGAACGCACCGACCGCGACCTGCTCCCCTCGGTGGTCGGGGCGTTGTTGGACCGCCACGACCAGCGCCGTCAAGACCGGCGCGCGGGCTGGCGTGAACACAGCGCCGCGGCCCGGCGCCGCGAAGCCGCCTACGAGCGGCTCCGCCAAGCCACCCAGCACAGCCGCCAGCGCGCGCAAGAACGCGACCGCGGCGAGGGACTCGAATTGTGACAGTGACCGTGACAATCAGGGGGGACCGGAAATGTCTGAGGATCCAGAACCAGAACCGTCGGCTGCGGCTGATCGGCTCGCACACGCGCTCACGCAGTGGCAATCCGCGCGGGAAGCGTTCGGGGCGCGGCACGAGACCACGCTGGCGGCCCTACTCGAGGTCGCCTCGGCGCGCTGGAACGCCGGGGACAGCCTCGGCGCAGTCCATGACGGCGCCGAGGTGGTGGCCGCACGGCAGGAAAAACTCGGCGACGAACACCCCTACACTCTCGCGGTGGCCGGGCTGGTCACCATATGGCGCTACCACCGCGGCGACGAGAACGCCGTCGAAGAACTGCGGCAACTCGTACCGGTGATGACGCGCGTGCTGGGCCCAGAACAGGAAGACACACTATGGGCCACCCACACGCTGGCCACCGCCGAGGACGCCGACGCTGACCCCGCCCAGCGACTGCTGCGTTGGGTGCAGTTGTGCGGCGCTGAAACACGGGTGTTCGGTCCGCGTCACGAGCTCACACTGGCCGCGGCTTACGGGGTGGCCCTCGCGCGCCGCGCGCTCGGGGACCCGTTCGGCGCCAGCACCGATGCGTTGATCGTCGTCGGTTACCGGCGACGCCTGCTCGGCGAACACCACCCGCACACCTTGGCCGCGCAACTGTCCCGGCTGGCCTGGCTGGGCGAGGCCGAAGGGGCCAACGCGCACACCCTCAAGGAGCTCGACGAACTCATCGTGGATCTACAAAACACCCTCGGGCACGACCACGAACACAGCCTGCTCGCCCGCTACAACCGCGCCCGATTCACCCCCGAGGACGCCGACGAGATCGAGCGGATCTCCGAATGGGAAGTCCTCACCGAGGACCTCGAGCGTGTCCTAGGCCCAGAGCACCCGGTCACCATCGACGCTGACCAACGACGTACCGCCGCCCGGGCCGAATGGGAAGACAGCCTCAACGAAACCCGCAATATCGCTTTCGACCTCTACATCGACGCCGAAGCTGAAGACCGCGACATCGACCTCACACCCGGCCGCGAGTGGATGGATACCGGCAACCTCGATGACGACGCCGTGGGCAAGGTCGCCGAAGACGCCGACGAACAGCGCTCGGAGAGAGCCGATCTGATGCAACACGCGGTAGAAGTGAAAAAAGCGCTGGCGCGCAGCGCGCGAGAAGTCGGCAACGACGCCCTTGAGACGCTGCAATGGAAGTACTACCTTGCGTGGTGGCTATGGCATGGCCACGAGTTCGATTCCGCCGCGGTGCGCACCCGCAAACTCATCGACGACTGCGTGCGGCTACTCGGCGACGATCATCCACTCACCGGCGCTGCCCGCGCCCTCGAATACCCCATCGCCAACCGGGAATGGGGCGGGTTCAGCCCGTTCTGGGATGGTGGAGCGCTGGTCTAAAGCTTGCGGTGATCTGAATACAGGCGGTGCCCCCAGGCTCGGACCAAGGGTTGACGTCAACGGGGTAGGGGGCCGGTCTATTTCGAAGTCGCACGCAATCCTGTTCCTGCCTGGTTGATTTGGCCTACCTCATCGGCCAGGTATCCGACCGGCCTGTGTTCTGGTCGGTGATTACCGCGTTGGTGTAGCGGAAGTCGGGAGGGGTCGCGCCGGTGAGAGTAACCGTCACCGGCGAGTAGGTCGGCGAGCCTTGCGCACAGTTCGGAACGCAGTTGACCTTAAATTGGATGCCGCTGCCGGTTGCGCCATCAACTCCCCAGCTGCGCCAGACGAGGTTGTCGATTGCCCAAGTGTTGTCAGCGCAGGTCAGAATGATGTGTTCCGGCTTGACTTGCGGTTGGCCGCAGTCAACCACCACCGGTGTGCCTTCATCGGCAACCGCGATAGGAACATCCCAATTGCTGCTTAGCAACGCAACCAACAGCAAAACCCCAGCCGAAGCCCCTCGAAAGGGCTGTGCTGATCCACAAGTTCTTGTGCTCGACGCTTTCCGACGCGGCGCGAATGTTTCCACAGGTGACACGTTAATGGTCAGGGTCATCGTCCGTAGCAGATCTGAGCTACACAAACGTGGGCGGCCATTGAAACTCGGTGGAAGCCGCTTTGACGCCGGGTGTCGGACAAGATGGATATCGCCCATCCGATTGGCGAGTAAAGGTTCCGAGTTCGTGCATTGTGCAGCCGCAAGGATAAAACTGCAGAAAGCGCTTCTTCGGCTCCCGTCAACGGCTAGCGTTCTGAATGGCGGTTTGCGAGGCAGGGAAGCAACTGTTTACCCGAAAGGGGCGGCCAAATATGAAGGGCATCGGGACGGTACTTGCTCCGGTAACCCTTCTTCTGCCCGCGTTTTGCGGGTTGGGTAGCGCCCACGCCGATGGTGCGCAGGCCGGTTACGTCAACCAACTCATTGCTCACGGCATCCCCGGAACAAACGACCAGCTGCTAAACAACGGTTATGTGATGTGCCGCGCACTGAACGCAAACCGCCAGCCGTCGTGGGCTGATGTCGCACAAAGTTCGGTGGGGCCTTCCGGATTGCCCTTCCTGGAAACTGCGTACGAGGTCGGTGCCGCGATTAGGTGGCTGTGTCCGTCGCAGGGCTGGCAAATTATGGAACTGGCTCAGGCGGTGCAAGCGCCCGAAGTTCGTGCAGTGAGAGCCGGGTACACAGGGGACTGAATCCGTTGCCGCAGACTCGACTTCGGAAACCAGAAAGGACAGCATTGAATATCGCACGCGGTTTCACTGTGGCGGCAGCCCTCGCGAGTGCTGCAGTTGGTTTCGCGTCAACGGCTTGGGCCGACGATCTTAATGGCAGTTACACCGTCGCTTGGAGCGGTGACAATGCGCCGACGGCACCGACAACATGGACGTTCACATCCTGCGGGTCAGGTTGCAGCCACGTGACTGGCAATAAAGGTTGGAGCACAGACGCACGTCTGATGAACGGCCGGTGGGTCATGGGTCCTATACAAAACACTCATACCTGCTCCGATGGCAGCACCGAAATGGACACGGCTAACGGCTCCTTCGATGCTGCGACGCTCGCCGGCACAAGTGTCATCACATACCCAGTCGCATGCCGGGAAGATCCTCCTGGCGGGATGATTATCCACTTCAATCTGATCAGAAATGGCTGAACTGGGTTGGACGGTAGCCGCTTAAGGAGGACCCTTGATGAAGCGAGTGTTTGTAGCATCGTTCGCCTTAACCGCTTGCTTGGCTGGTCAATTGCAGCTGGCAAATGTTGCTCACGCGGACGCTTTCCGCGAGCCCTGCTCTGACGTAGGTCGGATAAGTCATAATGCTCCCGGCAACCCGGCGGGCGACAGGCTTTTGGTTTGTGACACGCCGACTCACACTTGGTTCATCTTGCCGATGATGCCGCAAGTTGCTCACCACAACGCTGGTACGCCGTGTAGCCCGGCTGGCTCGACGGCCCTTTCCCAGGACAACAGTTATCTCTTAACGTGCACAAACGGCCTCTGGGTAAACGGCACAGACTAAAACTCCTGTCACCTTTCAGGAAACTGATTTGCGCAAGGCTTACCGATGAAGCTGGGGAATCGCGAGAAGGTGGACACACGACCTCCGGCGGATTAGGTCTTGAGCCAACCGCCCAGGCATGGCGTGGTAGTTAATCTTTATCCGTTATCTATCGGGCACTTCGGGGCATAGGTCGGTCCAAGCGGTGTTAACGAGCAGCTGCCGCTCGTGGGGGGACAGCGATCCGGCCCCCAGGTTTGAAAGCCCGGGCAGCGTCGGGGCATTGGCGGCCACCCACGCTCGGCTGCGTCCGCTGCGCAAGTCATCGCAGATGACGTAACCCTCGCTGATGGCGTTGCTCTCACCGGCGACCCCCGGCGGAGAGGGTTGCATTCCCGCGGAAGCGATGTCATGAAGGTACTTCTGTTCGCTGAGGTTATGAACACCCGGGGGCGGCCCTGGATAGGGCGGCGGGTCGGCCAACGCCAAGACCGGGATGGCAAATGCGGCTATCGCCACGGTCACCAGCGGTGCCACCGCGAAGGCAACAACACCGATGCGTAATTCTCTGCGCCTCTTCATAAACCCTCCCAGCCAAACTCGGCCGCAAGCTCCGTAAGCAGGCTAATGCCGAGGAGTTGGTCGCCGTGGCGTTTCGTTGACTTCAATCACAGTTTGGAAAGCCTGACGGCGTCGACGAATGCCTCGCTAGGGCCGTAGGTAGACGACTGCGTTGTTCTCGCCCTCGCATACCGAGCCCGCGTTGATGCACATTATTGTGTAATCCTGCCCAGTCACCGGGCCGTGCACGTTGAACGGTTGTGAGCCGCTGCTGAAGTTCCAGTATGCCTCGGCAGTGCTGATGGCAACTTCGCAGGAGTGTCAGAGTTGCCCGCATAAACTCGCGCGCCGCTGCTGGCTTGGCCGCAGTAGTTGTCCGCGACGGCGGGTGGGGCTGCGATGACGGTCGTTGCAACAGGCGTCACGACTAACGCGGAAACAACTGTGAGAACTTGATTGATCATCACGTGACCTTTATTGCTAGATTCCTAGACCCAGTGCGACTTTACGAACCACATTGTCTGCCTTGCAATCTGCCCTGTTCGTCGCATTGTCAGGGGTGGTAGAGCGTCCATAGTCCTGATTGGCAACAGCGCCCCGACCCAGCAAGAAGCCATCGACTGGGCGAAAAAGCAGGGCCAGGTCGCCCGGGTTCGTCACCTCAGTGACAAAAAGAAGCCCGATCAGTGGCGGGCCGTCTGACGACGGATTCGGCCTTCGTTGGCGCTTAGTGGATTTGGTTGGCGAGCTTGGTGACCAGTGCGGTGTTGAGGTAGCTGGTGGCCGCGGGCCCGCCGGTGTTGAGGGCGGTGATGGTCGCGGGGTCATCGATGATGACCAGGGTGCCGCCGAAACTGGTGTATTTGGCGGGCAAGCCGGCGTACCCGCCGCCGCCGGCGGCGGGGTCGGTGCGCAATAGCAGCATCACGTCGCTGCGTTGGCCGATGTAATCGACGTCGTTGATGTTGAACGGGACTTGTGGTGGGCCGCCGGGGCTGCGTTTGTAGTGCGGGTTGTAGGTGAAGCCGATGCCCTCCAGATAGCTGCTCGGCGCTGAAGGGGTGGCTGCGGCGGTGGTGGTGGTGCCGGTGTAGTTGATCACGACGACCGATTTGCCGAGAAAGCTGCGATGCTCCGAGCGGATCGTGTTCTGCTCGGATTGCGCCTTATCAAGGAGCGGCTTGGCGGCGTCGGTGCGGCCCAGCGCGGTGGCGATCCAGTTCAGTTGTGTCTGCCAGGTCCAGTCTTGAGTGGTGTCGGCGGGCTGGGTCAGGGTCGGTGCGATCGCGGCCAACGCGTTATAGGTGGGTTGGTCGATGGCGCCGGTGTCGATGATGAGGTCGGGTTTGGCCGCGGTGATAGCGGCAGCGTCGGCGGCAGCGAACACCGGTGGTGAGGAGTGGATGAGCGGTTGCAGCCAGCTCGGCGCCGTGGCGTTGGCCGCGTTCATCACGACGGGCTGAGCGCCGAGAGAGAGCACAGCATCGGGATCGCCGGGTCCCAGCGCGGCGATGGCTACCGGGCGGTGCTCGAGTTTGAGAGCGCCGAATTTGGTGTTGAGGGTTTGTGGCTGGTAGGGGCCCAAGTCCCCGCTGGAGCGGCCGAACACGTGAATGCCCACCACGGTCGCGGCGACCAGTGCGGCAACCAGCACTGTCGCTCCCACAATGAGGCGGATACGGGTGCGGCGCTTGGGCTTAGGTGCGGACATGGGCGGGTGGGTGGCCGGTGGCGTCGACGGCAAGCTTGCAAACGGTTGCGGTACAGCACTGTTGGGTGGTTCAGCCCCCGCTGGGGAGTTATAGGCCGGCCACACCGGCGCGCCGGGAGGCGGCGTCGGTGGGTAGGTCCACGTGGGATTGGTGGGGTTAGATGCTCGCGGTCCACTGGAACCGGTCGTGGTCGGCGGGGCCGGCTTGCTGGTAAGCGCGGCCGCGGTTGCGGCGGCCAGCGCGCCGGCGGTTTGGTAGCGCTGCTCGGGATCTTTGGCCAGCGCTCGGTCAATCACGTCGTCGATCTCGGCGGGCAGGGCGGGGTTGAGTTCAGTGGGGTGTGGGATGGGCCGCATCAGGTGGCCGGCCAGCATCGCCGACAGGGAGTTGTCGTCGTAGGGGGTGCGGCTGGTCAGCAGCCGAAACAAGGCGCAGCCCAGCGAATAAATGTCGGTGCGGTGATCGGCCGGGCGGCCTTCGATCGTCTCCGGAGCCGCATACGCGGCGGTGCCGACCATCGATCCCGTCGCGGTCAAGGTGGTGGCGTCATCGAGGGCGCGCGCAATGCCGAAGTCGGCCAACAGCACCCGCTCATGGTCGCTGCCCGGTGACGAGACTAAGAAGTTGCCGGGTTTGATGTCGCGGTGCAGCACGCGGCGCGAGTGGGCGTAATCGAGTGCGGCGGCGACGTCGGTGATGATGCGCACGATGCGGGTCGGGGTGAGGTTGGCGCGGGCCAAATCGTTGGCGGCGGTTCCTTCGACGTACTCCATGGCGATCCACAGATGTCCGTCGGTTTCGCCCCGGTTATAAACCCGCACGATGTTGGGATGGTTCAGGGTGGCGGCCAGGTCAGCTTCGCGGGTGAAGCGGACCCTAAACTGGCGGTCCACCGACAGTTCAGAGGACAAAATTTTCAGTGCATCGCTGCGCGGCAGCGTGGGGTGGCGAGCCAGATAGACCGTGCCCATTCCGCCTGAGCCCAGCACACTTTCGATGCGGTATCCAGCGATCACGGTTCCTACGGCAAGCGGCATGAGTGGCTTACTTTCCGGTCAGCATGCGGTATTGGGCGGCCATCATCTGGTGCAGTGCGTGTTCTTGTTCGTTTTGCATCTCGTAGGCGTAGCGGTCCGCGCGGGCCACACACCAGTAAGCCAGCGTTTCGTTGAAGCATTTCGCCTTGGGCATGCCCGAGATCCCGCCGACCTGGTTCGGGCCGGTCATGTCGGTCACCAGGCGCGCGGCCGAGCCGCTGTCAGGGGTTTGGTAGATCCTGGTTTCCACCACCCAGGCAACCTGCTGCACACCAGCGGATTTGAACAGCGCGCTCAGATGGACCGGGTCGTCGGGAGCCAGGTGCAGAGCCCCGTGTGCGTCATAGACGCCGTCGCTGATCGACTCATTTTCGGATCGGGGCGCCACGGTGCGCGCCATCAACCCGTCGGGGTCCAGCGGCAGTTGGGCCATCTGATCCGGTGGCGTGGGCTTGAATTGGTCGACCTGGGGTTGCTGTAAATCCAGTGTGGTGGCGATCGTTTGGGCCGCTGTATCGGGGTTGTCGGACGAGGTTGCCGCTTGCGCCAATACGTATTGGCCGTGTGCGCTCAGTGCGGTCACCGTGAAGCGCGGCCCCCCTGGTTCGGGGTAGTGTGCGGTCCAGTTGTAGCTCAGCGCAGTTGTTGCGGGGTATCGGGGAATCGAGAACGGTTGGGTGGGGACAGGTTTGGTGTCAAACGGCATGGTCAAGGACGCCCCTTTGGCGGCCATGTCGGTGACCGCGGCGGTCGCGTCGGCGGGGCTGGCCAGTTCCAACACCATGTTGAGCAGGTCCTTATAGGGGCCTTTGTCGGTGTGGCGGGCGCTGGAAAACCCGGCCAGTAAGTGGTGGCCGTTAAGGGCCTCGCCTAGTGGGGCGCCCAGCAGGGAGTTGACCGCGTCGGTGTCTTTGACGACGCCGGATTCCATTTGCGCGAAGTCGATCAGGTCGGGGTTGACCTCCCAGGGGCCCACCACGGCGCCGGCCAGGCGGCGGCCTTCGGCCCAGCCGCCGCGCAGCGGGTCGCCGGCGGCGCCCAGCGCGGGGCGCGGGGTGGTCGGGAAGTTACCGACATCGAGCAAGGCCAGATCGACACCGTCGGGGCTGCCCGTTCCCGGGGCTTTGATCGCGCTGCCCGCGATCGTCGTGCTGCAGGCCACGGTGGCCGCCGCGGTCGCGAGGGCGAGGATCAACGTGGGTGCGTGTCGTGTCATGGTGTCGTCAGCATCAGGTATTGGGCGGCGATGATCTGGTGGGCCTCGATCTCTTGTGCGGCAGTGGCTTTGAAGGCGTACCGATCGGCGGTTGCGATGCACAGGAATCGCACGGCGCCCAGGTCGGTGCTGTCGGGTCCGCGGTCAAAGCAGCGCGCCGAGGGTAGCCCGTTGACGCCGGGTGCGGAGTGGTAGCCCAGGAACGGGACGTCGGTACGCATGAGACCGTCGGCGGCGCGCTGGGCGCCGGTGGTATCGACCGCCTCGTAGACGGTGCTGCGGTCGGCGGCGACGCGGGCGATGCCGGCGTCGTTGTACATCGCTTGGGTGGCCACCGGATCGGAGCGGAAATGTAGCGCGCCGTGCGGCGGGTAGACCGCGGCCTGGTTGATGTTGGGGTCGGTGGCCGGCACGGTGCGGGCCAGTAGTCCGGTCGGGTCAGCGGGCAAAGTGGCCAGCTGGTCTACCGGTGTGGCTTGGAAGTGATCAGCCGAAGGGCCTTGCAGGTCCAGGGTTTTGGCGATCATGTCGGCGGCCGCTGAGGCGCTTTCCTTAGAGCCGGCGAACTGGAAGAACACATAGGGTCCGTGTGCGGTGAACGACTCGGCTTCAAAGCCTCCCGAGAGCGCGGCCACGTCGGCCAGTGTGTTCGGATAACGCGGAATGGGGAGTCGGGTAGCCCAAATGTTGCCTGGGCGCACGGTACCCAGGTCGGCTGCGCCCATGGCCGCCGCGGCGTCGGCGGCGTCTTGGGTGCTCGGGAAGCGCAACACTCCGTTGTCCAAGATCTTGGGACTGCCGCCGCCGGCCTGTCCTTTCGGGGGCGGCGGGGTGGCGCGGCCGCTGACGAACCCGGCCACGAAGTGATGTGAGGCGGCGATCGGGGCGATCGTCTCGCCGCGCACCAGCACCGAAAGCCGGCCCGGGTCGGATATGGCGGTGGTGGGCGCGATTTCGGCGTTCGTCGGGCTGATGAGCTTGTCGTCTATCTGCCAGGGGCCGGTCACCATGTCGGCCATCCGCTGGGCTTCCACCCGGCGCCCGGCGGCGTCATCGGCCACAGTGCCCAACGGTGGTCGTGGTCGGCGCGGATAGTTGCCGGGGTCGAGCAGCGCCGCATTGGCCGCCGCCGGGGCCGGGCCGCCGGACTTGACGGCGCTGCCGGTCACCACCGATGAGCAACCACTGCCCAGCGCGATCACCGCGGCGAAACCGGTGAGCAGAAGTGGTGCCGACATCAGACGCCAGCGCAGGTGGCCGCGGTCGCGCGCGCCCGGGCCCCGTGCAATCACCGGCGGGCTTCCTGAGCTAGCGCCGACCCGGCGGGATGGGAGCTCGTCGGTTTGCCCGACCAGCGGCGCAACCGCATACGGTCGACCCCGATCGCGAGGGCTACCCCGCGCTCGGAGAACGTCTTGTCGGCCACCGACATCACCGCCAACTGTCGCACCCGGGCGCGGAGGCGCTTTTCTTCGTCACGGACGCGATGCCATTCGGCGCCCGTGGCGCCCAGATCGGCGGCGCCGCACAGGTAGTCGATCGCCGCCTCCACCGTGCAGTGCTGCAGGGCAGGGTCGTCTGGGTAGAGCAGCGCGGCCTCGCGTGCGACGTGGCGCACACGGGCCTGCTGTGCGGCATTGAGCTGCCCGATTCGCGGTGTACTGAGCCCTATCGTCGGCTCGGCCGCCGGCGGGCAGCGATCGGTTACCTTGCCCTTTTCCATGTCGTCGTCCTCAACTCTGCGACTGCGCGCGGGCCTCGGTGGTCATGACGGGCCACCTCGACCGGACCAGCAGATGGTAGCTGCTACTACCAGTGCTTCAGGCGCGATCGCCGATTTTGTTCAACATCTGGCGAGCCACATCGCCGGCGCTATGCCCGGGCGCGGGCGCGGTGTTGCGGAAGTAGGTGATGGAGACCTCGACGATGCAGTTATCCCGCACCCCGAGCGCATGAGCCTCGCGAAGATTTACTGTCTGATCGTGGTTGGTCACGGTGGCTTCCACGACAGATGCATCGGCACGCACGTCGCTGACCTCGTAGTGCTCGTTGATGCCGGTATCGATCCGTGCCCCAACACATCTGCGCCACTGTTGGGTGAATTTGTCGAACATTCCATCCGCGGCGGCCATCGTCGGCAGCGCGACCACGCCCTCCTCGAGGTCGATCACCGTTGGATCCCGATCGTCGTGCGAATCCCACCACAGTTCGTGCGCGACGTTGAGCACCTGGGCGCTGGTGTAGACCTCACCCATCAGGATGTGGGTCAGCCCGGCGCAATCGCTTTGTTTGGAACCCGGCCAGTCCCAGAACAGCTCGGCGGGACCGCCGAACGCTAGCGTCCGGTCGATGACGAAGGACTGACCAAACACGTGTGACAGCTCGGTGTCGGTCAGCATCGTGTCTTTGATGACCTCACCCGTGAGGGGGCGGGGTTTGAGGTTCGGCCCGGCGTGTACCGTCCCGGGAACGATGTCGGTGCATCCGGCCGCCAGCGTGATTAGCGCCGCCGACACCAACACGTGGAAGAGCCGAATGATGGTGGGCGCAAACCGCATCCGGGTCATTGTTTTGCCTTTCGTCATGTGGTGCCTGGCGGCCGTGGTGCGATGGCGTGCGCTTTTTGGTGGGGCGCTCGTGGTGTGTAGCTTCTCATGACCAATGTTCTGTCGGCCGGCCTTGAGCTGGGGCGATGCGATGTGTGTTGTGCCTTGGCCTAGCGCAGCCCGGTCGACAACGTCGTTCATGGATCACCTGGTGTCAGCGTGGGGTGACGCGGTCAGCCATGCGGGTGGCGATGGTGATGGCCTGGGGGGTTACGCCGCAGTCGCGCACGTCGATCACGACGTTGTTGCGGGCAGTGAGCGCTCGTTGGCACTGCCAGCCTTCGGCGCCTTCTTCGGTATTGGTGACGGTGAGCATGCCGTCGTGGTTGGCGGCGGTGCCCACCATCCAGATGCTTGGTGATTCCCCCGGCGCGGGAGCGGGGTGCAGTGTGGCGCCGTTGCATTTCGGCCAGGCCTGGGCTTGCTTGGCGACAAAGTCGTTGGCCGCCTTGGCCGAAGAAAAGTAGATCGCGCCGTCGTCGATCACGTGGTCGGTCTGACGCGGGTCTTGCAGGGCTTGGGTCCGCACGGCGAGGTAGCCGCTGTTGTCGAGGTCCTTTTGGAGCGCTACACCGTGGATCTCCCCGCATTCGGGGTGGTCGTTGTCTCCGCCAAGGTAGGCCGCGGTGTCATTGGTGACCTCGGCGCGCGGCGCGATGTTCGTGGCGCCTTCAATGCTGTTGATGGTGGCCACGTCCAGGCGCAGCCCGGGCAGCGCCGACAGCGGCATGGTTGCCGCCGGCGCGGGGCTGGCGCTGGGTTGGGCCGGCGAGGCGTTCGGCGCCGCAGCGCCTTTCGGGTCGGGGGCGCTATCGGAACTGCTGGCGGCGTGGATACCCAGGGCGGCGCACGCGGTGACGACCGCGATTGCGATGGCACCGACGATCCAGGTTGCTTTGCCCTGCCAGGCCTGCCGTGGCGGGACCGTGGGGGCGGGAACGGGATGCGCTGGGGCGAAACCCCAAGAGGGACTTATCGATGCGGGCGGTGCGGGGGGTGGTCCCCCGAGTGCGTAAAGCCGCCGCGGTAGCACCGTGGTGATTTCCTCGCCAGGTCCACCGAGGCTGGGCGGCGTGGGGACAACTGGGTGGCCATAGTGGGCGACTGCTGCACCACTTCTTAGCGCAGCGGTAGACGATGCCGTCACCGGATGCGGCATGTCGGTCAGCGGCGGGTGCGTGTGCTCAGGCATGGGGAGTGTCCTTTCGGAAGTCGGTGAACGCCGGGTTCGCGCGGTAGTTCACTGGTGAGCGGCCACTACCGTGGGTGTGCCCCGGGTGGAAGGTGAGGTGGCCGCGTGCGGAGGGTCTGTCCAGCATGCTTTGGAGTAAAACACAGCGGTAAGGGTTGCGCAACGTTTATAACAGTTGCACTGCTGCGTTTACTGCGGTAGCGTCCGGTCATACCGATGCGCTAGTAAGGAGGACCCACATGAGCGCTGTGTCGCTGGTCCAATCCGGACCAATACGCTCCCCGCAGGGCCACGAGGGTGGCGCCGGCACCCGGATGGCCGCCACTGCGCGCTGGGTGATCCTGGCCGGCATCGCCCTGGCTCACCTGCTGACCGGGTGCACGGCCACCGCCGTCGGACATCCCGCGGCGGCGCCGGACCTGGGCCGATGGCAGCCACCACCGATTCTGCCGCAGCATCTGGCAGATCTGCTGCTCAGCGAGAACGACGTCAACACCATCGGACACACCACCGCCATGGCGGTGCGCCAACCGGTCTCACGGATGTGGCACGACGAAACCGTGGTGTCCAACACCAGCTGCCTGGACATTTACTCACCGGCCGAAGCCACCGTCTACCAGGGCAGCAACTGGACCGCTGTGCAAGGGCAGAACCTCGATGACACCGGACCCCGCGGCGCTCAGCACGCTTTGATCCAGGCGCTGGTCGGCTTCCGTGACGCCGACTCGGCCCACCAATTCTTCAGCCAGTCCAAAACACGCTGGTCGGACTGCGCCAACCGCTCACTGATCGTCACCCCCTCCGGTCACCGCCCGGTCACCTTCACCTTCGGTGACGTGCAGGCCACCGAGGCCACCCTGACCGCCACTCAAACCCAACTCGGGATCGACGGATTTACCTGCCAGCGTGCGATAGGACTGGCCAACAACGTCATCGTCGACACCTTGTGGTGCGGCTTCGACACCACCAGCCAGGCCAGCGACATCGTCGCCAAAACCACCGGGGCGATCTCGCAGGCATGACCCATTCCGACCACAGCTAGCTCACGCCGATAAGCCGGCCTCATTCAGTCCGATCCCTACCCCCGACAGAGGACCATCAGATGTCTCAACGCCACCCCTATTTCGGTCAGCACGGATACCCCCAACACCACCCTCAATATCGGTATCCCTATCCCCCCGTGCCGCAACCACTTCAAGGACCCGCGCACTGGCCGGCTTACTGCACTCCGCGGGCGCCCTATCCCTCCGGAACTGCGACCGGCGGCCAACCGATCTTTCGGGTCCGCATCACCAAACACACCGGCTTGGTGATGCTCGCTCTCAACCAGAGTTACACCTTCACAGGGACTTTCGCCCAATGCGAGGCTGAGTTGCGCGGCGCGCTGCTGCACAATCTACTTGCCGGCTGGTGGAGCATCACCTCCGTCATCGCATGGAACTGGGTCGCCCTGCTCGAAAATCACAATGCCCGTAAGGCACTGCGCCGCCAAGCCGCCCAGGCAAGTCCTGCGCCCCAACCACAATCCCCGCCCTGGACACCACCGACGCCACCTCCCCCTGGGGCTGCGACATGAGCTGGCGGCGCGCCTCGCGCTATGCCGCGTCGTCGGCGGCAGCCATGTTGCGGGTGGCAGCGTGTACCTCCCATCCTCACACCGACACAGCGGCGCAACCCAATTCACGACCACCCGCCGGGTGGCCGGAATCCCTGAACGACCTCACCGTGGTCTGGAGCGCCGAGCCCGGGATCGACCTGACCGCGGGGCCCGCCGTAGCAGTTCGGGCTTACACCGAGTCCTACCTGCTCGCCTCCCTCACCGGCGACGACAAATATCTCTACCCCGGATTCGAGCACGCTGTGGACCCGAACAAAACGGTTAACGATCCGATGGGCACCCAGCAGCTATGGCCCGACACCGGACGGCCCACCAACCCCTGGATCGGAACCGAACAGCAACACATCCTTTCGATTACCGTTGCTGGACGCGATGTCATCGTGGTGACATGCGAGTACGTCTTCGGCACCGCTGAGCCCGGTCGTCACAGCGATTACGCAGACCACTACGTGATGCCCGAACCTGACGGAGGCATCGACCCCATGCGAATCACCATGACCGCACCGACCGATCCCGGGCCGCCGAAGCCACCCCAGCAAGGTCCCGCGCGGGCACCCTCTGCCGATGTCTTCAACGGATGGAAGATCACCAACCATCAAGGGGGCTGGTTCGCCACTAGTGGCGTGGGTTCGGACTGGCCCACCTGGCATGACGACCACGACAAATGCCTTGCCAAAGCACCGCCACATCCCAACCTCGTACGCGGCGGCGGCGCCTACCCCCGCTCCATCAGTTCCCCACCCTGCCCGCCGTTCCTGGCTGGCCCCTCTAGATTCCCCGCAACGCCTTTGCTATGTCGCCAACTCGCACAGGGGGTTTCGCGCACTCACTTTGGTGTCGCTGATGTGCCAGTGGGGCGCGGTTGGACACCCCACAAAATTCGGTACAGGCGAGGGGGAGCGAATCGGGTCGCGGCCAAGACCTGATCGCACAGGACCCACAGCGGGCCCAGCGGCGGCAACTCCGACCCTAACGGGCGGCGCCTCCTATGCCGGGTGGCTGCCAGGATGCGATCAGCCAAAAGCCACAACGGTCCAAGCGGCGGCAATTCAAACCCTATTGGACTGCGACGCCGTTGATTTCGTCCTTGCACACCTCGAGTCTAGGGGACCTACGACGCACAATTGCGCGGCGATTGCAGGTCGTATGCGTCGACGTGCGCGGCCAGCGCGAGGACCGCGGGTCGGCACCCACCAACGATCAGCTGATGCCCAGTTGAGCGATCAGATTCGCCAACGCTGTTTCGGCTTCTGCAGATACCGCCCGCTCGGCTTCAACGTCTTCCAAGACCGTCACCGGCAGCCCCGCACCATTGGCGGCCTCCTGCAGGCTCAGCTCGGCGCGCTGGCGCGCCCCGTAGAGTCGCTGGCCCAGCGTGGCCGAGGGGGATCGCGCGGCGCGCATCATCAACTCGTTGTAGCTGCGCCGAACGCTGCTCAGCGCAAGGATGACCGCCGGGCTGCCTTTGGCATTGCGGGCAGCGCTCGATGCCAGTCTTTCCAGTTTGCGTAGATCCGACAAGATACTGGTGGCTTTCGGGGTGAAGCCGGGGTCGTCGGGCTCGGGCAGATCAGCAATTGCCGCGGTGAGGGTGTGCATGGCCAGTTCCACCGTCTCGGCCATCAGCGGCGCCTGAATTGAGTCGGTGAAAACCTCGGTGGCCTCGTCGCTGATCGCTGATGTGGGTCTGCTGGGCTGTAGTGGACCGGTGAGGGGCTGGGTGACCGCTCCGCGTCGAATACGGGTGATGTGGCCGGTCGGCCACTCCAGGACCTTTTCCAGCCGTTCCAACGTTCGTTGCCGCGGCCAGCTGCGGCCCTTTTCGAACTTGATGAGTGCGCCGGCATTGATGATCCCGTCGCGGTCCAAGCTGCGCTGGGAGAGCCCCAACTGCTGGCGGCGCTCGGCGACCGCGGCGCCTGCACGCACCACGCCGGGGTCGCTTTGGTCGTCCTCCCATTGTTCGTCGGCATCGAACGCGGTTACGACCTGCGTCGACTCGTCGAGTGATCCTTGCGAGGAGCCCAGGGGGGTTAACGTCACCGCGATGCCGTCCGGCGCTCCGAGGTACAGGGTGGTGGCGCCGGTAACGAGTACAGAATTACGGCGCACTGCGTCGATAAACATCCCGTTGGCGCTGGTGTCAATTGCTTGCCAGCCGTCGCGGTGCGGTTCGAGCCGGACATGCCGGCGTGAGATCCGCTCGTCGTCGACCTCGATAGCCACCCCGGCTTCTCTACCGATCACCGCCACGCCAGCGGCCGGATCGAGTGTGTGAGTTACCTGGCCGACCTGGACGACCAGCGAAGTGGTGGATGGGTAGGTCGGGTATTCGGACGTCAATGGCTGCTCCCTCGATAACGGGTGAACGTGCTTGTGCTGCGGTTCGCCGACCCGCTTCGTCAAATGCTACACCTTGTACAGGTGCAGTGGCTGCGCCACACTCTGCACGACCGTCGGCGTTTCGTCCCAGCTAGCGAACCGCGCGGGCCGGATCGCGCTCTCAGATTCCCCACGTTAGCGGCCATCAGCCCTGGCTGGGGCCCTACCCGTGGCAGACGCGGTCTGCCTTCGCACAGCGGATAGGGCGTTTCATCCTCAGCAGTGCTGCTGTTCGAAACGTTGCACAATGCCTAGCGCTGTGGTTAAAGTAGCAGCATGCATCTGTTGGACGACATGCAGCAGCCACAGGAGGCCGATCATGAATGCCCCTGACAAGCCCCCAGCGGCGCCACCGGAGGATTACGTCGGTGCTTGCGTCCGCGACCCCGACCGCTGGACCACCGAGGAACCCGACGCTGAAGCCAAGGCCCTATGCCGCGCGTGCCTGCGCCGCTTCCGGTGCGCCTACGACGGATGGAACACCCCAAACGCTTCCGGCTTGCTGGCCGGGGTCGTGGTCCCCGAAGAGCCCGGCCGGCCGCGCGACTTCGCCCTGCGCCGCTTGCACGACCTCGCCGAACACGGCGGCTACCCCGTGCGTCCCCGGCGGCGCGGCCGCCAAAAATTCACCAGGTGAAAGGCACATCGAGATGCAACAATTTGCGCAGCCCCCGACGCCACATCCACAGCCCTACGCACCAGGCATGCGGCCTATCTCGCCGCCGCCGCGCCCCTACAGACCACCCACCCCACCTCTGCCCCACCCACGACCTTTCCCTGCATTAGGCCAGCAGGGTGCGGGCCCCTATCCACACCATCTGCCGGCACCAAGCGGAAACCCCTGGCGTCCACTCGCTTTCGCCCCACCCAGCCCCCGGGAGGCCGCGCGCCGCACGAAGGCGCCGCTGTATCTGGGCGTGGCCCTCACTGTGGCCGTCGTGCTGTTCGCCATCGTAGGATTCTGGGCCCCAGGCCTTTTCGTCACCAAAGAACTCGCCGTCACCTCCGTGCAAGCCGACGTTGCACGGATCCTTTCCGATCCCAGCGGCTACGGCGCCAAGAACGTCAGCAACGTCACCTGCAACGACGGGCGCAACCCCACCATCACCAAGGGCGGCTCCTTCAGCTGTCAAGCAACCATCAATCACATCGCGCATCAGTTCCTGATCACCTTCACCGATGACGCAGGAAGCTATGAAATCAGCGCACCCAAGGGCACCAAGGTCTGACACCCCAGGCGCCGGCACCCGCCGATGATTGGTGAGCGCGGACAGTTCCTCACAGCCTGAAACGCACGGCCAGCTGAGCCCACCGCTGTCGGTGCAGCATCACCGCGAATCCCTGAGGAGACAACCACACCGTGGAACTGCTAGTGCTGGTCCTCAAGATTGCACTGATCGCCTTCAACATCGCAGGCACTGCTGCGCTGATTCTGCGCGCGGTTCGACGCTCGCGCGCCAACCGGCGAGATCCTCGGTGGAACGCACACCGCGGTCGCGGGCAGCCAGGATATGAGGCGATGGTTTACGGTGCGATGCCTAATACACCACTACCCGAATGGGCCTTCTGGGATGACGAGGACACCGATCTAGACGAAACCGATTGACCTGCAGCAGATCCCGTCGCACCGATAGCGACCATGGCGGTCGCGGATCTGTCGCCTAACCAGTCGCCGGGCGCGACTCGGCAAGCGCACGCTGCATGTCATCGACGCTAACATTCAGTACTGACGGGTCGGTACGCACGAGTTGATCCAGATCTTGTGGATTAGGAGCCACCCTGTGTAGTCGGCGGGCTCGTTCACGCCGGCACGCCACCGCCACTTTGCGGGCGTAGCGTCCATTGCCGGCCACGTCGAGCATGGTGCCGCTCTCATAGGGTTGAGACCGCAGATGAGTTGCTTCCGCACGCAGCATGTCCCAGGCGGCGTCGTCGACGACCAGACGCTCTTTGCCGGCCAGATGGCGTCCGATCGCCACGATCTCATCGGGTGTGTAGCTGTTGAACGTCAGCGTGAAATGGAATCGGCCGGCCAGGCCGGCGTTGGCCTTAAGAAAGTCCCGCATTTCCTTCGGATAGCCCGCGACGATCACCACCAGTTCGTCACGGTAGTCCTCCATGTACTTCAGCAAGGTGTTGATCGCGTCAACACCGAAGGAGTGCCCCTCTGTTTTAGGGACCAGCCGGTAGGCCTCATCGATGAACAGCACGCCGCCGCGCGCTTCCTCGCACACCTCTTTCATCTTGGCCGCCGTCTGGGAGACGTAGCCGATCACGATGTCTTCCTCGGTCACCTCTTTGACGTCGGGGCGCGCGATCTTGCCCAAACCAAAGAGCACTTCTCCGACAACGCGAGCGAACGTCGTCTTGGCAGTCCCCGGCGGGCCGAGAAACACCATGTGGTTTTCGTTGCTGGTGGCCCCGCCGTCGCCCTGCTCGGCGAGCAGTTGCTCGATCTGAATCTCGGTGCGCCACACCGCAATCTGTTCCTTGGCGTCTTCGAGACCGATCAACTCGTCGACGCGGGCTTGAGCTCGGTTGAGGACTTCTTGGCGCTCGCTGGCCAGGGCCGCGGCCGCTCGGGCGTCGCGGCTCGTTTCAGTCGCCGAATCCCACTTGTTGGTGCGCGTGGCGATGGTTTCAGCATCAGTGGTCACGATGCGATAGTCAGGTTCCTCGAGGGCCTTGCGTGCTTGCGGGATCACCACGCCGTCGATCGTAGCGCTGCGGAAGGCCTCATCGGCCGCGTCGAACTCGCCCAGCTCGCGCAGGCACCACCCCTTGGTGAGCGCCAAATCTGCTGCAATATAGGCGTTTTGGGTGGATATTTGGTCCATCAGGTCTAGTGCTGCCTGCGCTTGTCCCAGCGAGGCCAACGCCATCGCGCGCAGGGTTTGGGTTGCGGCCAACACGTCGTTGGGCACATAGGTGGCGATCACCGGCGGACACACATCAGTGACCGCGCACAGATCCGGCCAGCGCTGGGTGGCGTGATACAAGGCGGCGGTCACGAACTGTCGCCAGGTTGCCGCTTGCGCGTCGGCGGCCAGCTCGCTGTCGTTGAGAACCGTCATCGCCTGCTCGAAGTCACCCGCGCCAATGAGGGCACTGGCAAAGGCCAGAGCGATGGTGCCTCGTGACCACACCTGCAGCTGCAAGTACAGCGGCGCCGGGACCACGGCTTGCAGTGCGCCATCTTGCTGGCCGATGCGGCGGGTTTCGCGATAAAGAGCCCGCGAGTTCTGATACGCGCCGGCTAAGGCGTCAACGCTGTGATCGCCGCACGCCAGTCGACCCAGCCAGGCATCGGTCATAGCCGGGTTCTGGTCGGTGATCTCGGCGAACGCCCGCCGGGCCGCTGCGGGGTCGCCCGCGCTGAAGCGATTGATCGCCGCATCGAAAGCGCGCCGTTGTTCTGTGGGGGAAGTCGTGGTCATCGGGCTCCCCAATCGGCGTGTCGTCTAGCGCTCACCGCTCCCCCTTCCACAGGTGCCATCGTAAACGCCCCGGCGTACTGCGAGAACGGCATCGTCAGTGGCCCGAGATGGGATCGACCGCCGCCGGGGGTTCGTCGTCGGGCGGCGGCCCGGTGTGATCCTCGGGCGGGGGTACCGGCGGAAGCGGAACGTCGCTGGAAGTGTGATCGACGTATGCCGACAGTGGTGGTGTGGTGTCCCACCCGGTGTTGGACGCGGCAGCCGAAAGGGAGCTGGTGGACTGGAGTTCGGCGACTGCGCCCGGCTCTGCGGCCGCTGCCCAGTGGGTGTCGAGGACCGCGTGCCCGGGGGCGTTTATCTGCCCTGCGGTCCGGCCGCGGGGCTGGCGTTGGCGGCGGCGAGGGTCCACTCCGGCACCGGCCTTGGCGATCAGTTGGTCGATCTCCCCGGCTGCTGTGGTCGCAGCGACCGCAGGGTGGGTCCCTGCGGCCGCTGCGGTCGTTGACGTCTCAGCGACCGCGGAGGGTTGTCCTGAGGCTGCTGCGTCGCTTTGCGCTGCTGCGGGAACCGGCGCGAAGCCTTCGTGAGGTTGGCCGAGGACGTCTTCGGGGTTATTGATTGATGATTGCTCGTCGAGCTGTTCCCAGGGCGTTTTGGTTTTGCCGCGCAGGCCGCGCAGGCCACCTAGCGCTGCTGAGCCAGCACCGCGTAGTCCGGCGTGCATGGCCAGGCCCATCGCGACGTCGCCGGCGCGGCCGAGCAGACCGCGACCGGGGTGTTGGCCCAGTAGGTCGGCGCGGATATGGCGGAGGAGATACAGCGCCGCCATCGAGCCGCCGGCCATGATCAGCACATGCGCGAAGGGGTTGCTGCCGCCTAACTCGGCGGGCAAGGGGCGGGAGATGAGCCGTTCGATCGCCAGCCCCATCACGCTGACGAAAGTGACGAACACCATGACTTCGATCGGGTGTTTAAAGAACCGCCACACAGTGGCTTTGGCGTGTTCTTGCGCCGCTCCGGAGATGCCGCCGGCGAACACGCTGGGCAAGAGTTTGGCGGTGGTGTACATCGCTTTGAGTGACACCGTGAAGACCGACGCTCCCGAGGAAATCATGAACCAACCAAACAGAAACGCCGCGGCAACCAATATTAAGCCGCCGAAAGTGTTCGAGCCGTCGAGGTTTTGGGCGTAATGCACAGCGGCTGCATCCCTACAGCGGGCCATTGCTTTGATCGGACCGTCTGATACGCCTTGGTGTAGTGCTGCGGTGTATTGCGCTGCGCACCCGGGCTTTGTGTCTACGACGTGGCCAAAGTTGAAGACTTGCAGAGGCTCTCGTACGACATGGGTGATGAGACTCGAGGTGAGGGTGTCAACTTGACCGGTGAAACCACCGCTTCCGCCGATAGCGCCATTGTGGGTGAACGCTTCTGCGGTGCTAAATCCCATGCTGCGGCCGAACGCCAGCATGCCGTCACTGCCGTACATCATTCCGGCGGGGTCGGAGAATACGGTGATGGCCAAGGCCGGCATCATGATCGCCAGCAGAACCATTGTCCAGCCGCGGCCAGCCTCGCCCCGCCGGATAGCCAACACGCCCATGAACACCCCGAGCGGCACCGTGAGAGCGACCAGACCCCACCGGGTGGTGACGGTGATGACCGCGTCGGTGATGCCTTTGGCGATCTCACCAAACACTGTGAGCCAGTAGGTTGAAATGGTCAGTTTCATGACCCACAGCGATAAAGCGATGATCCCGATGAAGGTGGCCGCCTCGGCGGTCAAGATGTTGGAGGCTGCGAAACCTGTCGACATCACCTCGAGAGCGTGGATGACCCAGGGGAACCAGGAACTAGGATCGTAAACTTGGGTGTCGGGGCCGCCTCGGGTGATCTGATCAGGCAGACTGGCCAGCGACAGGTAGAAGTCGCCGATAGGAACACCGTAAATATCGTGCAGGCCAGTCCAATTGAGCACGGCGGCGTTAGTTGATGCGCTTGCTCCCGGGGCCAGTGTGACCGCGAGGCTTGCCAGGAGCTGCAATAGTGCATACACCTTGAGCGGGCGAGCCACACGCGGATGGCACAGCAGCCAGTACTGTGCTCTGGCTAGCATGCGCTGATCCTGTGGCGTTGCCGTTTACGGTGCGGGTTGGTGTCATAGAGCTCGGCGAGCTCGCGGGTCGGGGCGCCGAACAACTTGACTTTGCCCCACCCGCCGAATTCGTCGAGGTACCACGCTTCACCTTCGCGGCCGGGAATGACTTTGCCGTGGCGGCTATCGATCGAATCGTCGCCGTAGTTGGGCATCGCCGCGGGGCTGGTGTTGCTGACGTAGTCGCTGCGCAACTGTGGGTGTCGGTCGAGGTCGCGGTTGCACCACAGCAGCGTGTCCTCGGCGATGGCGGCATCTTTGAAGCCCAGGCAGAGCCGTTGCTCAATGTATTCGTCTTCGAGTACACCAAAGTCATTTCTGGGTGACTGGCTGATACCCAGAAACAGGGTCCATGCCTTACGTCCTTGGCGGATCACGTTATTCGCGCAGCGCTGCCCGCCAGGAGAATGCGTCCACGCCGCGCACTCCTCGACGACCAGGATGTCTGGCTGGGTGTCACGGGAAAAGAACAGCGACTCGGCGAGATCGGCAGCCATGCCGTACAGCGCTTGGGCGGCGCGCTGACTCGGGGTGGTTTGGTGGTGAAGATGGGCTTGGTATTCCTCGGTGACGGCCGGCAGTTTGAGGCCGCCGAAGTTCCAGATGACAAGCTGCTTGGACAAGTCCGGCAGCGGCAGGGTGTCATCGAACATCGGTGCCAGGAGGCGCTCGGCGCGTAGCCCTTCCAACGCGATCAATAAATCGTCGTCGACGCTGACGCGGTCAGCTCTGCTGCGGTCGGCTAACAGCCCAATCAGTTGATTGAGGCAGCCGATACCGTTGGTGTGACGTGCGGCCGGGGCGAGCAGCCCTTTGAGTCGCGACGCCTGGGGGCTCAACGGGGAGAATCCCATTTGCGGTAGCAAATGGTCGACAGTGCGCTCGGCGGTGTGCTCGAACGGGAAAATACGCAGTCCGTCAAGGCTGAATCTCGGATTCTTGGGGTCGATGACGACCTTTTTATCGTCGTCAAACGTGGAAAGCGCTTTTTGGTGTTCTCGCGCCTCGGT
Source organism: Mycobacterium sp. NGS33 (assembly GCF_059812885.1). NCBI lineage: Bacteria > Bacillati > Actinomycetota > Actinomycetes > Mycobacteriales > Mycobacteriaceae > Mycobacterium > Mycobacterium sp. NGS33. The sequence goes on from NZ_JCALDN010000017.1 coordinate 25,272, forward strand.
GGGGTCGATGAGATGGATACCGGCACCCAATTCCAGCCATGACCGCACGAGGTTTTTGGCGCATTGCGATTTGCCGCGTCCCGGGGATCCTCCGATGATGAGGTTGCCCGGATTTTCCCGGCCCGGGGCGCCGATCAGGTCGTTGAGAACGATCTCGCGCAGCCCCGGACTGGTGATGGTCTCCCCTAGCGGGACCCCGACGTTGTTGCCCAGGCTGGTGGCCAGCAGGGGTACGAATTTCGCGAACGCGTTCGTGGTGGAGGGGTTTCGGATTTCGTGCAGGGCGGCGGTGGCTTCGGTCCCTGGATTAAGGGCGCGCCATAACGTGGTCTGGCTGCCGCGTCGGCGCTTGAGCTCGAGGCGTTGGGTGCGATAGCGGCGGATCACTTCTGCGATTGCGCTGTCGGCGGCCTCAGGGTCAGCGGCGGCCGCGGTGACGACGACCGCGGCGTTTACGCCGCGCTCGGCGCTGCCCTGCTTAAGGGCGGAGGCCAGTTGCCTGCCGGAGACGAGTTTGCGCAGCAGCTCGTCGTCGCTGTCGGCGTGGCGGCCACGTTGGCGCGCTTGATCTTTGATGTTGGTGATGACGTTGTGTGCGGTGGCCACGGCCACTTCTGCGGTGTCGAAGGTGAAGTGAATGGTCCAATCCAGGGTGATATCCGGCTGGGTCACGTCATCGAGCACTTTGAAGATGGTTGCGCGTGGCCAACGCAGGCCGGCGTCGGGCCATTTTTCCAGTCCGACAATGGCTTGATAGGAGTCGGCCACACCGTCGTCTGCGTGCCGATATGTGCGCAGGAAGATGTCGGCCTCCGTGCGGGCGGCGCGCCATCGCCGACCTCGCAGGGCGGCCGCCGAGGGGTCTTTCCAGACTGGGGTAAACGCTGATCCGGGTAGCCGGGCATCCGGGTTATGGGGTTGATTAGGAATGGGCTTTTGCCAACTGTGGCGGCTGGCGGTGTAGTTCCAGTGCCACCAAATCTGTTCCACGCTCACTGGTTTGGCGAATAGCGCCGGCGGTAGTTTGGCGACCATCGTGGCGGCCAGTTGGCGATAGTGCGCTAGTGCGGCGGCGCTGTCTTTGTCGCGGCCGATGATGGAGTCCAGGCGACGCTGCCATCCCCCTGCCGTGGTGGCCCCGGACAGGCCGTAATCCAGCGGAAGACTCAGCCAGTAGATGCGGCGACGCGAGTTGCGGGCATGTAGGGCCGGGGCCCAGCGCTGACAGTGCTGCACCCACGCTTCGGCGTGTGGGGGCATGGCAGCGGCGTCAATGACGTTGTCAGGGTGTAGGTCTGGGTGGGCATATATCATGCGTCGGGTGATGTTGCGAGTTGACACCGGCGCTGTCAGGCCGCTCAGGATTGAGCCGGAGGGCAGACTTCGGAGGAGCTCGGCGTGGGTGTCGGCGACAAGATCCTGGGATTCTTTGGGCAAGAAGATGAATGGCAGACCCGATATCAGGTATTCGGCGTAGACCCCGCTGCGGGTGAAGCGTAGGTTGCCGACAGCCTCGATCGGTCCGGCGTCGGGTGTGAGAGTCATTGTGGCGTAGCCTGGTTCGGCGTTTGAGCGTGGTGTGAACACACCACCTGCGGGCGTAAGTCGGCCAGCCAGAAGTGCAGCCGTGTGCGCAGTGAAGGCCGCGCCGCAGGTAGCTTGGACAGGGCCCAGATTGCGGCCGCGGTCAATACGGTGCCGATGGCACCGATGGTCAAGGCGTTTCCGCTTTGCAGGTTCAGCGTCATCAGTGAGGCTGTGACCACGAAGCCCACCAGCAGTGCGGCGGTGTCAGGAAGCCGCCAGTTCTCCTTGAACGGCAGGCGAAATCCGTCTCCGGAGTCGCCCAGGTAAATCGGAAGATCGCGTTGGTCCGACCACACTTTGGCCGGTGTCTCGTCGGCCACTACTGTCCGTACGGGTTGGGTACGTTGACGTGGTTGCTCACCCCGTGGCTTTGGAACTCGTGGGTGAACAGTGCCGCGATGCCCGCGGACAAGAAGATCGTGACTGATAAACCGATCACCAGGAACTGGTGGGTCATGCCCGCCCCGGCGCCTTCTTTGCTCGCTTTGCCCAAGGTGGCGACGGTGCCCACCACGAGTGCGGCCGCCGCGAGCAGTCCTTCGAGCATGTAGGCCAAGGAGGTGCCGGACGTGAAGAGACCTGCGGCCAAAATTTGTACATGAGTTGGGTTCACGAGGATCTCCTTGTTGTGCTACTTGTGGTTTGAGGCGGCCGGAACAGGGTCGCTGTTATCACTCAGCTGCGGTATTAAGTCTATAGCCGTGATCATCCAGGTTCCGCCGTTATTTTCTACCGTCAACGGGAAGGTGAAATTGATGGTGGCAAACTGCGATGTTTGTGCGATGACTCGCGCTCGGACGTGAAGGCGCGTCCCCGGTGCTGGCGCGTCAGGGACCTCGGTCGCGGTGTCGGCGTTTTTGATGACGACGCTTTGATAGCCGCCGATCGGTTTGATCCATGAGTCGGCCACCACGTAGCGGTCTAGGCCGGCCGTGGCGGTCAGATACGTGTTGATGAATCCGCTCACTACGGGATACACCGGGTTACTGGGGCTCAGGGGGTGGTCGTAGCCTTCTTTTACATCCGCGCCAGGGCCGGGGTCGCTCATGGGCACCGGCCAGTCCATTGCGCGGGGTTGGTAGTGCCAAACCGCCACGGGCACACCGTAAAACGCGGTGGTTGCTTCCGCCGAGGCGTAGGTGCGCTGTTGGACGACTACTACAACCCCATACAGGTCGACGTCACCGGCCGAGCCGTTGGGCACGACCGACCACACCTTGGGAGTGTTGATCACCGCTGGCGCCGGCGGAGCCGACTGCACTGCTGCGGGGACGGTCTCGGCCTGAGGAAGCGTGATGAAGCGTTGCAACGTCGAGTGTTTGGAGCTTGGCGTGGTCAACACCGCGGCAACGAAGTCTGCGGCGAACTGGCCGGCCGCGGCACGCTGATTATCAACACGATGGGCGATCGCGGCGACGTCGCTACTGTCGGGATGGGATGCGCTGAAAAAGACCTTCACCGATGCGGCGAAGCCGAACACCGCAAACAGCGTTACTACCGCGATCGCCGCCTGACGCAGATGGCTCCGCCCGCGGCTGATGCGGCGCTGCCAGGTCCTCGACATTGTGATAGTGCTCATCAACCCGTCCCTTCTAGTTAGGCGAGTGGCCGAAGAATTGCAGTTGGCTCATCGCGAAGGTGGCATCAACTGGGTTGCTGGTGGCGCCGCCACTGACCGGATCAGCCGGTGGCGGGGCCGCCGGGTCGGAGCCAGGGGCTCCGATGAGGGAATCCACCAGCCCGCTGGGGGGTCCCTCGTCGGGCGCGGCGGTGCTGGGCCCAGATGCCTGCGTGGTCGGCAGGGGGTTGGCCGGCGGGCGATCGGTGTGCAAGATGATGACATCGACACGGGAGACCAGCACCTTGCTGGGCAACGTCACCGACACCGGTCCGTGGACACTATGGGTGTCCACGGGCAGCGGATCAGTGACGAGTTCATTGCCGTTGAAAAAATTGAACTGCAAGTGGGTCACGACCCGGTGCTGCAACCATTCATCCTTGCCGCCTTGGGTTTTCGCCACCCACCCCGGAGTCACCGACAGTGAGTTGAGCATGTAACTGCATGCCGACTTCGGCCGCGACGGATCGCAAATGAACTGCACATGCAGTACTTGGCCATCTAACCGGCTCTCCTGGGGTCCACGACCGCACACCCACGCCGAATCAGACGCGGTGTCAGTCAACGCCAGCGGTGAGCGGGCCGCGAGCTGCTCACCCGCACCCCCGTCCGGGGTGCAACTGGTCGTCCACGGGGTAAACGGCAAGCCTTGATCCTGTTGCGGCACAGCAATATTTGTTGTCGGAACGGCTGCGACCGGGGCGATGGCAGCGTGGTGCTGCGGCGGTGTCACCGGGTCAGGGCCGCCGCCGAATCCGACGAATGCCACCACGATCACGATCGCCACCACGACGGCCGCTAACCCCAGCCACGCGGCTGTTCGCTTCGCCCCTCGATTGACGTCTTGATCGGTCTGTTCGCCGCCGCCAGTGGGTTCGTCGAGTTCATGCGGTGCCGGACCAGTACCGGCCTCCACAGCGGCTGTGACGGAGCTGTTGTCGTGATCGCCCAGGTCCTCCTCGACGTCAGTCGGTCCCTCACCGTCAGATGGATTCGCCGGTGGCGCCGCATGATCGGTCAAGGCCAACGCTGGCCCGTCTTCGAGCAGTTGCTCGAGCATCCAGTCTTGAGCCGACACGGTCCCCTCAGCCATGACGTCCATCGCCGGTGATTACGTCACCATCGATGACTGGGTGGTGGTGTGATGGCTGTGCTTGTGCGTTCATCCACACCGGGACAAGCACCCAGGCTGTAGGGCGCGCTGGGATCGGCTGGCTGGCAGGCGCCAGCGGCCGGCCGAGGACAGGGCTGGCCGCAGGCAGGGTTGCTGCTGGTGCCCCAGCTCTGGGTCCGCGCCGATTGCGCAGCCGCGCGGCCACGACAACGGCGAGCACGATAATGAGGGCTGGCCAGGCGCTGGCTAACACCTGGACAAGGGCCAGCACGGTGGCCACCGTCCCCAGAAAGCCCATGCAGACGAAGGCGATCAAGATTCTCATGATGCGACCCTAGCTTTCGGACGTGACAGAAATCCGCGGTGGAAATCTGGTATCAGATTTCGATCATTCGGTGCGGTAGGGTGCGAGATATGACCGCTCCAGCTGAAGGAATCGACCGTCTTATCTATTTCGTTGACGCTCGGCTCGCGCAGCTGAAGCTGTCCAAGGCTGAGATTCGTCGGCGCGGCGGCCCCGTCAACGACACCCTGAGCAAAATCCGCGGCCGGCAAAGCCAGAAGACCCCCACCGTGGCGACCTTGCTGCGCTTGGACGCTGTGTTGGGATGGCATCCGGGCTCGTCGGCGGTCGCTTTGGTCGGTGGCTACCCGGTGAGCATTCTTGCCCGTCGCAAATCGGTGCAACAGAGTAAGAACCCGTTGCAGCCTCTGGATGAGAACGAGATTGGAGAGCGGCTCACCACGCAGCTGCGCGAGGAACTCGACCGGCTCGAGGAGGACCGCGCGGCCGTTGATCGGCGTATCGAGCTGCTCCAGCGCGTGATTGCCGAACTGTCCCCAGATGAGAAGTTGGTCGCCGAATACGAGGCCGCCACGCTGCTTCCCGACGCCAACACCGCGTGACGTGTTGCCCGAGGTCACGGTCGTGTCCTTTCGCCCGGCTCGTGCAACGGCCAGGTGTCGACCACCCCTGGCCCGGTCATGTCGTAGGCACCCAAAATAGCCGCTGCGTCCTCGGCTGTTATCGGCCTTTTGACCGGCGTCAGTGGCCACCACTGGTCAGATCCTTCGACAGCCAGCCAGCCCTCGGCGATGCCGTAAATGCCGGCGACCGTGGGGATCATGACGAGCTGTAAACACAGCCAGGGCAGTACCGCAACTTGGCCGAATGATCCGGCCGGGTCGTAGACGAGTTGCGAAATCAGCAGCGTCAGTGCGGCTAACGCCGCCCCGGTCCACAGCATGGCCGCGACCGGAAAACCACGCAGCGTCTGCGGGATCAGACGGACCAGCGCGCTCTTCAACACCCACCCTGACACCCACCCGATCGGGGCGATGATGGCGGCCGCCACAACCAGGGCGAGCTCTGCGTGCGCGGTCCGTGACTTGGTTGCCCGCATCCACAGCGGATCTAAGCGGGTGTCGTCGTGTGGATCGGGTACCGCCGAGGTGCGGATGCGCTGCCGTTTGCGCACGATCCGTCCCAGCTGTTCGGCGCGGCGGCGCTGGATCGTGGACCACCCTTGGTGGTAAGCGATCCATTCTCGCCGGACGTCATCGAAGCGGTCCGGAGGCAGGTCAACGGCCATATATCGAGCCTAAAGCGGCCAAAGACGCTCTCCTGCACTAATTTTTTGGGTCGACAGCCGCCCTTGCGGCGTCCCGGTGCGGCAACAGCTTGTGGTGTACCACTGGTGGCTTCCGTTGTCGGCACGGCGAAGTTAGGCTGACGACGTCTGCATCACCGCGACGGGCTATTTAGTTGATTGCCGGCCGACAGGTTGCGCTTGGGACGAGAATGCTGCCGCTCGGTGGAGGACAGCTGGTGTGACCTTCCATGAGGTCACTCAGCAAATGCGTTGGCCGCCGCATCAAGCGGTTGACGTGCACCGCTCACCCGGGGTTTGGCTTATCGTTGTCATGCCGGCTCGGGCGCGCACCATACAAGGTTGCCGACCCAGGGTGAGCGGGCAACAAACAACGGTCAGTCAGTCAGGCTGTGGTCTTCCGGCGTGACCGGCATGGCGATACGCTGGAGCGGACCTCATCACCGAGTACGGGCCTCACTCACTCTTGCCGGTCCGCGGGCTGCGCTACTGACGGGAATGCCATCGCTCGGCGGAGATCACTTGGCGCAACGATCACCAACACCAGGACTACGTGTCATCGTTTTGCCAACTCGCGCAGCCCATTCCGGAGCCGACGCCCGGTCGTTTGTTTGCAAAAATTTGGCGAGGGACTGCTGTCATGACTGTCATCGGGGTTGATGCACACAAAGCCACACACACGATGGTCGGGGTCGATGCCGGCGGGCGCAAACTCGCGGAGCTCACCGTCAAGGCAACAACGGAAGGACATCTCAAAGCGCTGGGCTGGGCTCGCCGCGAATTCGGCGCCGATCTGGTGTGGGGCATCGAGGACTGCCGCAACCTGTCGATGCGACTCGAGCGCGACCTGCTCGACGCCGGCCAACGGGTGGTGCGCGTTCCACCCCGGTTGATGGCACGGACCCGCGCGTCGGCGCGCAGCCGAGGAAAATCAGATCCGATCGACGCATTGTCGGTGGCGCGGGCGGTTTTACGCGAACCCGACTTGCCGGTGGCCAGCCACGACCCGGTCTCGCGCGAATTCAAATTGCTCGTCGACCGCCACGATGACCTCGTGTCCCACCGCACCGCTTTGACCAACCGATTGTTGTGGCGCGTACATGAGCTCGATCCGCTGCACGCACCCAAAGCCGGCTCACTCAGCCACGACAAACACCAAGAGGCGCTACGGATATGGCTCGAAGCCCAGCCCGGGTTAGTGGCCGAAATCGCCCGTGACGAGGTGGCCGAAATCATCGCCGTCACCGCAGTCATCAAGATACTGGAAAGGCGTATCGCTGCACGCGTGCAAGTGGCGGCACCCTCATTACTGACCCTGTACGGGTGCGCGGCACTGACCGCGGCCAAACTTGTCGGCGAAACAGCTGGCGTCGCGCGATTTCGCAACGAAGCCGCCTTCGCTCGCCATGCCGGTGTAGCCCCCGTCCCGCACTCGTCAGGTCCGAGAAACGTACGCATCAAAGCGAGCAAAGGCGGGAACCGGAAAATCAACGCCGCCCTCTATCGCATCGCAATGACCCAAATCCGCCACGGCGCACCCGGTGAGGCCTACTACCGAGCGCGTCGCGAGACGGGTGACACCCATGCTGAAGCCATCCGCCGCGTCGAACGTCGCATCGTTCGCCGCGTGTTCAGACATCTCCAACGCGACCAACTCAGCACCAACGGCACGGTCCACGACCCGGCGTCAAGCACTCATCAACTACCGGCCAACATCAAAAGTGTCCGTCTTTGAGAGCCCGCCGCATCTGGCTGGAATCTGACGCTGCGGGATATCGACCCGACCAAAAGCGACTATCCTGGAGTGGTCCTAACCGCCGTCCGTCTGGCTTGCATGCAGTATGCCGCTCTTAGGGGTTTGCGCCCTTGTACGTACTGCCGGCGTTCGGTGTGAGGGATGGGCTGATGCGTGGTAAAACACAATTTCATCGGTCTTTGGGACGGTGATCACGGCTCGCTGCGCTCACGGTTACCCCGACACTTAGGGTCTGGCTTGTCGTTGTCCAGCCACCACCGCGGTGCGCTTCATGGATTGGTGCCGACCCCAGGTGTGTCAACCGAGTGTGTCATAGACGCATGTCGTGACCATGCAGTTCTCCGGCCACGACGTACCGTTCATACGGGTCGTGCCCTTGAGCGCTCGACCAGCGCCGATGCCAGGTTCCGTACGTGAAGATATGCGCCGTTGGCGGCGGGCTCGAGCACATCAACTCAACTGTGCCGTGGGCGTTGACCGTAATGGCTGCCGGCGCGAAGAAGAAGAAGAACGTGCAGCCCGCAGCTCGTCGAGGTAGAGGATGAATTCGTCGAAGTCGATCAGTTCGACCATCTCTCCCGGTGTGCCCCTTGGGATTAGTCGCGCTTCTCCGATATTGCGGGGCAGTAACTCCGCTGGCTCCAACGCATTTCCGAAGTGGCGGCTCGTGTTCTTGTTGTCTGAGTTGTGATCGTAGCTTTGGTGACTCCGTGTTGCCTTACCTGACCAGAACGCGGCTGATTCCATCACATCGCGCTCGTGGGAGCCGTACATGATCATCGCTGCGGGCGTGACATCTCGGATCGCCTTGCCCTGCAACGGGCCATAAATAGCGTCCAGCTGCGAACCAGACTGCGCGGCAAAGCAAATCGAACAGCCCAGCCCGCGTGATTCAGCAAGGTATTGCGGCAACCGTGGGATCGGTGTGTTGGTGATCTCGTCGAGGAATAATCCGATGCGGTGAAATTCCTCCCACTGGGCCACTTTCATGCGTTGCCGGTTGATCAATTGATCCATCAACACAATCGCCTGCGCGGCGACCGTCCCATCGGCGGGCGTCAGCAGGAATAGCGTGGCATCGGGGGCATCGAAAAACGACAGGTCTAACGGCGGGAAGTCGCGGTCACGCTCGGTGGTCAGTAGCCATGCGGTGAGGACTTTGGTCACGGTCATTTTCACCGAATCACGCTGCTTGGGTTCCATTTCCAGCACCGCGCGCACACGCGCCTCGAACAGGGGGTCGCCCGTCCATGCTGCTGCCGAGGCCCACCCGGGACCAAATGAGGTTTGGTACGGGCCTTCGAACATTGGGGTTTCGACGTTTTCCGAGGCTTGCAGGGTCCATTCCATCCCCTGACCGGTCGCCGCGGGGCTGGCCGCGTAGAGCAGGCACACCAGCGGGGCCAGTGCGAGCTGGTCCCACGGTCCCGGATCGGATCCTTGGCGAAAAGCGCTGCCAGACATAGCTATCGCTGATGTGCTCAGCAGGCTTTGCGCAGTCGCTTTAGCGTCGTTGAGGCAAGTGATCAGTGCCGTAGGGTCAAAGCGGTACGAGACATACTCTTTGGGATAGAACGGTGCGGTGATCGGCCGCAAGTCGAGCAGTGCTGTCGGGCCGTAGCGGCGGGAAGCCACCATCTGCATCAAATCGTCTTTACTGGATGACACAAAGGCCGGGCCGGGCCACAGCACCGCCGACTGGGCCAGCCAGCGGCGTGTTTTACCGGTTCCAGGCGGCGCGAATCCACCCACATGCGGTGCGGTTTCCAAAGGGACGCGGCGCCCCTGGGAATCTCGCGTCCACCCAGCGAAAGGGGTGACCGGAGGGCGGAAACCCTCAGTGCTGTTCGCGATTGCCATGCATCAACGGTAAGGCCGATACCAGGAGGTCGACTGCACAAAATTCCTCGATAGCGGTGGTCTGGGCACCCTTCGCGTACCCAAACACGTCGCACACACCGAGTCGCTGTCAGTGGTGCTGCAGCTCGGGCACGCCATCACACACTCTGCGCAGTAGTCCTTACCATCCAGGTCGGCCAGCACGCGGCTGTCCGGATCCACTACGTTCAACCAACCGCGAGCATCAGCGTCGGCCACTGTGGTAAGAGCAGCGCACCGTTGGCAGGACAGCGTGTGGATCGGCTCACGTGGCGACGCAAGATTGGTCTGCGATGACCGTTGCAAGTCTTCGGAAATCGCGATGGCCGCACTGATTTGGTCGCCCGTGTAGAGCCAACCTACTGGTTCCACCCATGTCCGCGGTACCAGCTGCATGATGACCGGCCCGGGCAGGCCGCAGGCCCGGCTCACTTCTCTGATGGTGAACAAGCCCGATAGATCCAGCGGGCGGTGGCGCCGGGCTCGATCAAGTGGGATCAGGGTATTTTGTGCGGCCATGCTTCAAGGTTAAATCCTCGAGACACTACGGCTTTCGCTATTTTTGGCCCGTCGGTTCTCACACCAGGTGTCATATCGCGTACCTCCTGACTTGCGCCGATCCGATCAGTCTCACGTGATGCCATCTGCGACCCGTCTCAACTTCGTGCCATTCCTTGGAAGCGAATCCGTCAAGCGCGAACAACGGCACTCCGGGCCCGCCGACCCCAGCAGCGGCGACGGGGCAACACCTTGGTTAGTGGAGCGTCTGTATTCGGGTGGCCAGAAGCGCTGTCCATTCGGTGAGGTAGCGATCGTCGGGGACGCGGGCGTTAGATTGGTGGAAGAGGCTGGTCGTAAAGCGGGCCGCGAGGATCCCGTTGACCCCCAGCGCCGCGAGGACGTCGCGGTCGTTTGCGGCCAGTGTTGGCGCCCAGGTGGTGATCCAGTCGGCGAGCTCGGCGTTGAGTCCATCGATGAGCGCGGCGTAGGCAGTGTCGAGGCGGGCCGATTGGCCGGCCGGTGTGCGGGCGGCGATCTGCAGCAGTTGGATCTCCTCGTCAATAACGCTAAGTAGGTAGCGACCCAGGACGATCAGTTCGGCGTGCAGGTCCCCGAGTCCGGCGAAGAGTGCCCGGATGTCGCGCATGGCCTGACGGCGGTCGAGCTGGCGATCGATCCCGGCGTCGAGCAATGCGTCCTTGGACTTGAAGTGGCGATACAGCGCGCCCGAGCCCGCGGCCAGCCCGGCCGCAGCTTCGATCTGGGAGACGCTGGTGGCTTCAAATCCCTTGGCGCTAAACAGCCGCATCGCTTCGGTGACCAGCCGTTCCCGTGTCGACACCGGTGCAGTCATTGACCTCTCCAAAGTGATCACTTACATTTGGCAAGAGCTTACTACACGCGGTGGGCACACGGGAGGACCAGATGGCACAGCACGACCAACCCGTGCCGCACGGACGGATCCGGCGCACCCTGCCGCTGGCCGGCTTCGCGGCCCGCGCGGCAGGAGGCCGGTTGGTCGCCGGTATACGCGAGCACACCGGTGATGACGGCGCGGTCGAGCGGTTTCACGAACGCACCGCCGAGCGCTATACCGACCTGCTCGGCCATTCCAAAGGTGTGTTGATGAAAGCCGGCCAAATCCTGTCGATGGTCGACGCCCGTGCCGTGGGCACCGGCGGATTCTGGCCCTACCAGAAGGCACTGGCGCGGCTGCAGGCTGATGCGCCGCCGATGCACCCGACGCTTGTGCGCAAGGTGCTCGACGAGCAACTGGGCTCTGCTGTACGGCATTTCGCCGAGTTCTCCGAGGAGCCGATGGCGGCGGCCTCGGTCGGCCAAGTGCACCACGCGGTACTCTCCGACCAACGTCAGGTTGTCGTCAAGATCCAGTATCCCGGTGTCGCACAAGCGATCCGCGACGACCTGGCCAACACCGAACTGCTGGCGACGTTCATGCGGTTCATGACCGCGGCATCAGGGATCAAGCTCGATATCCGGACACTGGCGCACGAGGCCGCAGCGCGCATCGCCGAGGAAGTCGACTACCGCCACGAAGCGGCCACCATCACCGCGTTCAGCGAACTCTACCGCGGCCACCCCTTCATCCACATCCCCGAGGTCATCCCCGAAGCCTCCAGCGACCAGGTCCTGACGATGACCTACCTAGACGGCATGGACTACCCGGCCGCACAACGCGCCGACCAGGACTTGAAAAACACGTGGGCCGAGGTGATCACCCGATTCACCAACAGCTGCTATCGGCACGCCAATCTCGTGCATGCCGATCCCCATCCGGGCAACTACCGCTTCAATGCTGATGGCAGTGTCGGCTTTCTGGATTTCGGTTGCGCCACCCCATTTCCCGAAAAGCAGCGCTGGCTGTACGTGGCCTTTCAGTGGGCCGCCATCGAGGGTCGCCTCGAGGACTGCCGCGACTTGTTGACCCAACTGGGCTTCATCCCCGTCGACTCAGCACTGCGCGCCGAAGATCTGGCGCCCTGGCTCTCGACCCTTACCTACGAGACAGGCATGCCTCAGCCCGTGACCTACACACCCGACACCATTACTCGCACGATCGCCGGGTCCCTCAATATCCGCGACGCGGACCACCCGCTCGCCCAGATGACAGTGCCATCAGAATTCGCCTTCAGTGCTCGGATCACGCTCGCCACCAACAGCATCCTGGCTGGCCTGCGCGCCTGCCTACCCATCCGGTCCATCTGGGCCGACATGAACGACGCCGCCGAACCCATCACCGAACTGGGCAAGCTACACCACGCGTGGGTGCGCGAACGCGGCCTACCCGCGGCTTTGGATCATCATGACCACCCCTGACGTTCCGCGAGATTCCGCCCTTCATCTCGGGCCACCTGTCAACAATGAGCCGGCCCGTCGTGACGCCGCGGACACCACCAGCAAGGACACCATGCCCCACGACGACACACCCATCCCGCGCGGGCGGATCCGCCGCGCCATGCCGCTGGCCGGCTTTACCGCCCGCGCCGCCGGGGGCCGGCTCATCGCGGGCCTTCGGGAGAAAACCGGTGATGACGGCGCGGTCGAGCGGTTTCACGAACGCACCGCCGAGCGCTACACCGAACTGCTCGGCCACTCCAAGGGCGTGTTGATGAAAGCCGGCCAGATTCTGTCGATGGTCGACGCCCGCACAATGGGCACCGGCGGCTACTGGCCCTATCAGAAGGCCCTGGCCCGGCTACAGTCAGATGCGCCGCCAATGCACCCGACACTCGTTCACAAAGTGCTGCAGAAAGAACTAGGTTCGGCTGTACAACATTTCGCCGAATTCTCTGATGAGCCTATGGCCGCGGCGTCAGTGGGCCAAGTACACCGGGCCGTGCTGTCGGATCGCCGCGACGTTGTCGTGAAAATTCAGTATCCCGGTGTGGCCCAGGCGATCCGCGACGACTTGGCCAACACCGAACTGGTCGCGACGTTTCTGAGGTTCTTGGTCGCGGCGTCGGGAATGAAGGTTGACGTCAAAAGCCTGGCGCGTGAAGCATCCGCCCGGATTGCCGAGGAGGTCGACTATCGCCACGAGGCCGCTGCCATCGCCAACTTCAGCGCGCTCTACCGCGGCCACCCCTTCATCCGTATCCCCGAGGTCATTCCGGAAGCATCCAGTGACCGGGTGCTGACGATGACCTACCTCGACGGGATGGACTACTCAGCGGCACAACGGGCCGACCAGAATCTGAGAAACACCTGGGCCGAAATAACCGCGCGATTCTCCAATGGCAACTTCCGACACGCCAACCTGTCACACGCCGATCCCCACCCGGGCAACTATCGCTTCCATCCTGACGGCACGGTCGGCTTTCTCGATTTCGGCTGCACCACAATCATTCCCGAGAAACAGCGATGGTTGTGGGTGGCCTGTCTACGCGCAGCAATCGACGGACGCATCGGCGACAGCCGCGACCTGATGATTCAATTGGGTTTCATCGCTGCTGACTCAACACTGACTACCGATGAACTGCAGCAGTGGGTTTCATACACCAACTATCCGATGACCATGCCGCAACCAGTAACGTTCACTGCCGACGCCGTCGCGCGGGTCGTCAGCGGATTCTTCGATATCCGCGACCGCAACCATCCAGGCGCCAAGGTGAGTCTGCCCCCAGAGCACGCTTTCACCACTCGGATCATTCTTGCCTTCAACAGCGTCGCGGCCGGTCTGCGAGCAACGCTGCCGATTCGAGCAATCTATGACGACATGGACGGTGTCACCGAACCGATCACTGAACTGGGCAAGTTGCACCACAAGTGGGTGCGCGAACGGGGCCTCCCTGGGGCATTGGACCATCATGACCACCCCTGACGTCGAATCCGGAGTGCGGCTGCCGTGGGATCCCGCTGGCCCTTACCCGTTCTATGAGGAGTGTCGCCGCGTGGGCGATGTGGTGTGGAATGACACCGCCGCGGCGTGGCTGATCCTGGGCTATCACCCGGCTCGACAGATCCTGGCTGATCCTGGCTGGACCAGCAACCCACTAGCCAACCCCAACACGCCACCCGCGCTACTTGCAATGGATCCAGACACTTTGCGCCACAACATTTTATTCACCGACGGCGCCGACCACTCGCGATTGCGCGGCGCACTCCGAGACTTTTTCACCCGCAACTTCATAGCAGGGCTGCGCGAGGGTATCGCCACCATCGCCGCAGACACGATCGAATCCATACCTGCCGGAGTCGAGTTCGACTTCATGGCCGACATCGCCTTGCCCCTGCCGATCGCCGTCGCAGCAGCCTGGATGGGGTTAGACGTCGCTGCGGCCCGGTTGCTTCGCGAGGAGTCCCCCGCGATCACCCGATTACTCGCCGATTCAACTAATGCCGTCGCCATCGAAACCGGCACCGAAGCCCTAGCCACGCTGCTGACCGAATTCCTTCCGCTGGCCGCCGATCGCCGACGCCATCCCGGCGATGACCTGCTCAGCGTCATCGCCGCCGACATAGATCTCGAACTCGACGACGTCGTCACCACCGCCATCATCATCGCGATCGCCGGTCACGAAACAACCGCAAACCTATTGGGTGCGACAATGATTCGTCTCCTCACCCCCCGGCACGACGGCACCCGAACGATCGACACCATCACCACCATCGACGACCCATTGATCACCGAGCTACTGCGCCTGGACGGACCCGTGCAAACCGTGGCGCGCACCGCCACTCGGGACCACGTCTTTGGCGGCGTCACCATCCACGCCGGCGACCCCGCCCTTGTCGTGCTCGCCGCAGCCAACCGCGACCCCACCATCTTCAACAAACCCGATCAGCTCCGCCCTGACCTGTCCAGACCAGCACCGCTGACCTTCGGCCACGGCGCCCACTATTGCCTGGGAGCGCCATTGGCCCGCCTCGAAACCGCCATAACACTCGCGTACACCCTGGCGCGCCAACCCGCACTGTGCGGGACTCCCACCTGGCGGGACAACCCTGCCATCCGTGGACCCCAGACACTCCCCTGCACCTTTATCGCCGCGCCAACGACGTCTGAGTTTCGTCAAGGCGCCTGGCCCCATTCGCCTGCATGAATTTTGGCCCCGGTAGGGTCGGCGGTGGTGACTGCAGCCCGCCGTCACTTCGAGTGGGATCTCACCGGTTTGTTCGGTGAGTTCAACGGTAAGTCCGTGTGTCGCAGGGTGGCGTAACCGCTCGCGGACGCGTTGAGCGGGCAGGCGCAGGAACGTTCTGGCAAGTAAACGGGCGGTGAAGGCCATTGCTCGATGATCTCAGCCGGCATTCGGCTGGTCGAAGACATGTTTCGTCCGGGGCTACCCGTTACGACATCGCGCCACAGTATGGCGAGGCTCAATTTACAGTTATCGAAGCACTGCGCTGACGTAGCTCATGTCGCCGAAGGCGCCGAGTATCGGATCTTTGGGGAACTCAAAACCTTTGCTCTCATAGAGGTCTCGGAGAGGATGGGCGGTGACGTCCCAACTGTGGCTGGTCAGGTAGTCGATCACGATGCTGCGTTCGCCGCTGTAAAACAGGTCGGACACGTCGAGGTCGAGGCCGAGACGATGCCACCGGTCGTTCAGTTGCTGTGCCCGCTCTTCGGACAAGCCGGTGGGGTCTGGGAAATGCAGCCCGGCGCTCAGGTAACCGTTCCCGAACGTAGCCGCCTCGGCCTCGATTGTCGTCTTGTTTAAAAACGGGATCGGCGTCCGAATGGCCATCCAGTGCCCCGGCTGTCTGGGTGACACGGGTAGAACGCATACTCGACCCTCCCGTCGACACACGTAACGAACGCATTCAACGGGACCCTCTAACTGGGCACTCGCGGATAAGCGCCGCATATAAATCGGGCTTTCCGCCCGCGGTGGTGCACTATCGGTATCCATGGCGTCATTTCTGTGGGACCAGCACACCTGCCTGCCGCTACAGAGCGACACTAATGTCGACCCGTGTCAACGCTTTCTGAAAGTTAACCCCGAAACGAATCCCGAGAATTGACCCCTCGATGGTTAGTGGGCGGGTCGCGGTGAGCTTCGTAGACGATCCAGCTGTGTCCGAGGATGTGGTCGCGTCCAACTCGTTTGCATGCCGAGCTTGGTTAAAACCGGTTGCGAGGCATGGTGATTTGGGATGACGATGGCCAGTATGCGTTCGGTTCGGTTAGTCAGTGCCCACGCCAAGCAGGCTGACGCGGATTCGGCGGCATAGCCGTGGCCCCAATATGCGCGGGCGAAATGAAAGCCCAGCTCAAGGTCTTGGCGGCCGGGCAGGAACTGCAGTCCGCAGCCACCGATGAGCTGACCGTTGTGGGACAGGGTGACCGCCCACTTGCTGACGCCGTGACGGTCGTGATGATCGATCAGGTCTGCGACTCGTTGGCGAGTGCCGTCGTGGTCGCGCACGCCGCCGGGAATGAACCGTGTCGCTTCGGGATCTGAGTACACGGCGTGCATGGCTTCGAGGTCATTTCGCCGAAGGAGGCGGATCGTCAGACGCTCGGTGCGGATCGGCAATCCAACCGCGGGGACCGATGATGCAGGATCGGTATTCATGACCTCGCTCCTGTGGGACCAGCACCTGTGTCTGCCACTGCATACTGACAGCGACGTCGCCCCGTTGACCCGCTACCAGCGTCACGGCGGCGCCTTCGTGTCAGTCAACGCAGGGTATTCGCCGCACAGCCTCAACGACACGCTGGCGTTGCTGCAGCATTACCGTTGCGCGGTCGACGCGCATCCGGACCTCGAGCTGGCAGCCACCGTCGGCGACGTCGCAGCGATCACCGGTGCTGGCCGCATCGCCGTGGTCTTCGACCTCGAAGACTCCCGCCCTCTCGACGACGACCTTGCCAACCTCACCGTTCTGGCCGACCTTGGGGTGCGCACGTTGCTACCCACCTACAACCATGCCAACCGTGCCGGCAGTGGCTGTCTGGACGCCGCCGATGGCGGTCTGACCGACTGGGGCCGTTCACTCGTTGGCGAGATGAACATTGTCGGTATCGTTCCGGATGGATCCCATTGCAGTGCCCGCACGGGACTCGAGATGTGTGAGGTATCCACCGGCCCAGTCGTTTACAGCCACTCCTGTATGCGATCGGTCTGGGATCACCCGCGCAATATCACCGACGATCAGGCGCGCGCGTGCGCGGCCACCGGCGGGGTTATCGGAATCACCGGAGTCGGAATCTTTCTCGGACCCAATACCCCCACCCTCGACGCGATGACGCAACACCTGGAATACGCAGTGAACCTGGTCGGCATCGAGCACGTCGGCGTGAGCACCGACTTCTCCTTCGACTATGCCGACGTCGTTGACGAACTCACCCGCAACGCACACCTATTCGACGACAGCTACACCCGCTGGGGACCGATCCAGTGGATGCCACCAGAAACACTGCTGACGCTCGGTGAACATCTTTCTCAACGGGGTTGGCCCAACACTGATGTTGCCGCCGTGCTCGGCGGCAACTTCTATCGGGTGGCCCAAAACGCATGGCGCACCCGATAGCAGCCGGTCAGGTGGGTGTATTCGAAACTGCTACTTCCACTCCGTCCAACCATCGCGACCTGGCAGACTTGTCTAATGGAAATCCGTCGCGCGGAGGCTAGCGATGCGCCCACGATAGCGGCGCTGCTTGCTGAACTCGGCTATCCAACAAGCGCTGCCGAGGTTGAAGATCGCCTCGGAGACCACCGACCCCCGTGGGGCCGAAATCCGTGAAGAAGCGGCCAAACCGGGGCCAACATAAGGTGACCACACTCAGACGTCGAACCACGCGGCCCGGCATGCCACGTGAATCCGACTGACGGGCACAAGATTTAGCGACTCACCCGCACGGTGAACAACTAGATAGCGGATAGTCGGTCAGGAGTTGCCGGTCCAAGTTGCCTCTTGGCGAAAAACAACAAGGGACAGGTCGACCGTGCGCGCGGCCGTCGTGATACGCACGGTCGACTCCGAGGTCTGCTCGAAGTGGATATCGGGCACCATGGCATCTGTTGGGCTCAGACCCACAGTGATCACCGTTGAGGACAGGCCAGCCTGCGGTGCGATGGTAGCCCGGTCGTTAACGATCACCGTGGGTACGAACTCGGCGGGACGGCGTGCTTCGACCACTGCGATGTTGGTTTGTGACACCGAATACCAGCGCTGCGGCTCATAGGAGTAGATGGCAATGCGTTCGCCCGCCGCGGCGGCCCGGATAAGCAACTGGCGGACATAGAAATCCGAGGTGTCCATCACGATGCGGGTTGGCTGCGCCGGGTCTGTCAGCGTCCACATCACCAAATCGTCGCGTTGGATCGGTGGCCATACCGACTTGTCATCGCGAAGCGCCGCGCCGACAAGAATGCCGGTGGGCCCCACGGGGATCTGCAACTCATCAGCGGCACTCAACGTCCGGGCCGGTAAACGCAGCGCGGGTTGACTCGTGGGAGCAGCACACAGTGCAGCGTTGTACTGGTTGCCCGGCAACGTGTTGAGGAACAACGTTGGGGGCTGCTCTGGCGGACGCGGGTCATTGGTGCGCACCAGCGCCGACACTTTCACCGGGCCGCCGGGAACTTTGCGCAGCATCATCACATGCACGACGTTATCGCTGCGCAGCGACCACATCTTGTTGAACGAATCGGACGTAATGTCCTCGGGCGAAAAGTAATACGAGGTGACGTAACCGGGTTTGGCGTTGATGGTTTTCCATCCGACGTCGGCTTTGGGCCGTGTCCGCTGCGCCGGGGCCGGCGCCGTACGCGTAGCGGCGCCGGTGTGCCGATGCCGGCCCCCCGCGGCGATCAGCTCGCGCGCGTCGACACCGTCAGCGGACCCGTCGCTGTCCTCGGCGTCCTCGGCGTCGTCGACGACCACGGGGCGCCTTGGTGCACAAGCCAAACCCATACTCAAGTCCTCGAGCATGGCGTCTTGTTCTTCGGCAGTCAGGGCTCGGGCTCGACACCCTTGCTGCCCAAGGGCTTTGACGATTCTCTCGGTCGCGGCCGCAGCGGCGGAGCCGATCGAGCGGCGATACATCAGCCCGCGCACCGACTCGTTAATGTCCAGACGCACGATCAGATGGGTGGTGCGCTGCCCGGCTGCTCCCCGGTCAGCCAACAGTGTGCTATAGAGCTGCGGGTACCCGGTGCCGGGGCGAACCCGATACCCTGCGCTGGCGATGTCGATGCCCAGGTGCAGTCCGCCGGGTTGTTCCATCAGCCCGATGACCACGTCGAGCGGCAGTATGTTGTCGGTCAAGGCCAGCGTTGACCCTCGCAGGTATGTCGGTGAGTACGGCCGGCCGTCCACCTCGATCATGGTGACGGCCTCGTGATCGGCGGTGCGCACCCCGTAGAGGTTGCCGCCGTGGCTGATGTTCACCGCGGCGGCAACGGCGGTGGTGTGCCGGCGTTCACGCATCCAGCGCGACCGATCACGCACCCAAGCCGCAGCGTTGCGTCGATGCACCGAGACGAACAGCAGCAGCATCGCTACTACGGTGATCGCCGCTGCGGGCCACCACCCGAATCGGTAGGTCGGCAATCCTGCGAACGCGGCGATCCCAATCACTTCGGCGCCAAGGACAGCACCCAAGGCGGGATGGACGGTGACCGGGCGCGCTTTCACGACATCCTCCGTCTGATGGCTACGACACCGAACAGCGCAGCGGCCGCCAAGACTGCACCGCCCAAGCCCAGCAGAGCCACGTTGCGTGGCCGCAGATCGGGGGCCGGCGGTTTGGGCGGCACATGCAACGCTGTGCTGAGGTGCTCGACGGGTTTGGGGTCACCAGGGGTGATATCGAAGGTCAGCGCGGCCACCGGGTCCACCACCCCGTGACCGACCTGATTGTCCACGGTGTGGGCCGGGTTATGCGCGGTCTCCATGATGCGTCGAATCACCTGGTGCGCACTCAGGTTCGGGTATTTGGCCCGGACCAAGGCCGCGACGCCGGCCACATATGCCGTCGAGAAGCTGGTGCCCCAAATCCCGTTACCGGTCCCGGGATCTGTGCCTGGTGAGGCGTTGACTGCCGCACCATTGACACTCGACAGACCCATGATGCGTGAGCCAGGTGCGGCCACCCCCACCCACGGGCCGTTGATGGAATCGGGCATCGGCTGGCCTTCTGGGGTGACCGCGGCCACGGCGAGCACGTAATCGGAGAACCAGGCCGGGCTCACGATAGTTCGCACCCCTGCCCAGTCTCGTGGGTCATCGACGTTGAGCGGATTGAAGACCGGGTTTTGGCCGCAGTCGCGCTGGATGGGGTCGTTTCTGTTGCCGGCGGCGGCGACAATCACGGCGTCTTTGTCGACCGCGGCGTAGCGCACTGCCGCTCCGAGCGCGTCCTGATTCACCGGTGCCGCTGCGTTAGTGCACGATGCCAGCGACACATTGATCACCTTGGCGCCGCGATCGGCCGCGGTGCGGATCGCCTTGGCCAACGAGAGCACGTCACCGGCTTTGCGATGCAGGTCGTGCTCTTCAGGGGTCGGATGTGCTGGGGAGAACGCTGCGGAGGCTTGCCTGATCGAGATCAGTGTGGCGTCGGGCGCCACACCCACTACGCCGTCCGGTCCGGTCGGCGGCGGTCCCGCCACCAGCGGTTGCCCCGCGTTGGGGCCTCCGGTGCCGTCGGCGGGAGCATCGCCTTCCGGCGGCGGCGGGGGCGCCGGTGGGGGTGCGGTGACCGTGACGGTCGAGGGCGGCGGTGGTTTTGGCGTCGGGGGCGGCGGTGCTGGGTTGGCCGGCACCGGTGGCGGCGCAGCAGGGGCAGCTGCACCGGCCGGTTTGGGCGCCGGCCGATCCGCGGGGTTCGACGGCGCGGCGGCGATGATGCTGGCCACGAAGGAGCCGTGGTTGTCGCAGTCGGTGAGCCCACCGTTGGGCAAACCTTGCACGTAGTCGCCGCCAGCGAACAGTGAGGGGAACCGCGGATTGGGGGTGACGCCGGTGTCAATGATTGCCACCGTCACCCCCGCGCCCGTCGAATACTGCCAGGCCTGACTGACATTGAGCATCGCGTTGCCCGGGGCGGGCTGGGCGACGTTCGGGTCAGCGATCACCACAGGCAGGATGCAAGCCTCGCTCTGCCTCATTTCTTCGCTCGGGCCCGGTGTTTCAGCTGGAGGCAATGCCCCTGGGTCGATCACCGGAGGCGCTATGGCCATGGCGGTCGGCGCGGCGATCACCTGGGCGGCCAACAGCGCGGCCGCACCCATCGCTGAGGCGGCGGCTTTGGCGCGCATCAGTGATACCTCACGAATTGAATGAGGTGGATGGTCCATGCGGCGAACACCACCACCACGGTGGTGGCGACGTATTCGGCGTACTCGACGACTTCGCGGACCGGCTCAGAAAACATGTAGGTGGGCACGATCGCCCCAGCGAGCAACGCCGCCAACGCGATTCCCACTACCGCGGCAGCCGCCGCTAAGACCGCACCCGTTGCGCCTGGGCTGGCCGCGAAGCCGTAATGGGCGGGAAGGGCAAACAGCGACAGCGCCGCACCCACGACCAACGTGATGGCGTGGCGCCGATCGCGAAAAGCCCGTGCCCGCAGCACCGCGATCAGCGCGATGCACGCGGCGACCACGACAAAAGTCCACTGCGTGCCCACCCCGGGATGGATGGCATACCACGACGCCGCCACCTGCGTGAGCGCCGTTCCTAGCAGTAGGCCCATCAACACTCGGTTAGACCGCAAGGCGACCTCGCCGACCTGCTCACCGGTCAGGGTGATATCCCGCGGGCTGTCCGCGACAGGCGAAATGGTGTCCTCCGGATCGCTGGGAGAACGCTCATACATGTCTTTGCCGGTGATCGACTCGAAACTCTGCCGCGGCACGCGCGCCAAGCGGCGCCCGATTCCCGGTGCGGCCAGGGAGACGGTCAACACTCCCACCAGCACCACCACCGCGATGCGTTGGCCCGGCACGGCGAAAAACATGCGTGCGGCCGCAGCGCAGAGCCCGGCCGCCGACACCGTCACCACCGCGGTCACAGCCACCCAGTAGCGGCCGGTGAGCTTGCCCAGGGCCGAGGCGGTGATCAGCGCTACGCCTGCTGCCAACACGGCGTGGGGTGCTCCGGGGTGGGCGCCGGGCGGGGTGGTGGCGCCGGCAGCAACTAGCGCTAGCACCACCGCCCAGGTGGTCGAGGCGGTGATAAACCGGTCTGCGCCCATGCGAGCGCCCAGCAGCACGGCACCGGCCAGCACCAGCGCGGTGGCCGCGAAAACCGTTGGCACCAACCATCCGCCAGAACTCGCCCAGCGCAGCCGCCACAGCAGCCCCGCGGCCACACTCAACGCGATCAAGGTCAGCGCGACGGCCACCCTGGCGGCGTCAAGCGCGCTCACCGCCGGGAAGTGTTCTTTGGCCCACTTGGCGATCGCGGCACTGACGTTTTCAATGTTGGGTTCATAGCGCTGCGCCGACGCGGCGGGAACGAACGCCAGGAGCTCACCGTCATTGACTCCTTGCGCCGCCAGCGACAGCTTCCCCGACAGCATCGTCATCCCCGCTGCGCGGGCGAACACGAACGCGCCGCCCGGAAGCTCTTTGGCCCCAAGCGAGTTGAGTCTCCGGTTGATTGTGTCGCGGGTGGCCTCAACGAGCTTGGCCAGCGGCACCGCCGCTGGAAGCAACAAATCGAGCTGGATATCCCCCACCAGTAGTGACACCCTGCTCGAGGGGGGAATCAGCGTTGTCTCCGCCGCGGTAGCCGTCGGCTTATCGGCGGTGGCGGTCATTGATTCGCCTCAGGGCGTCGGTGGGCGCGGCGAGCCGTCGGGCCATCGGTGGTGGCGGCGAAGTGCTCAGCGCATGCCGCCGCCACTTTCAACAGCGCGCGGTGTGTGTGGCGATTGATGTCGCCCGCGAGATCGATAACCCCGCCCGGGCGCAGATGTTCGTCGTAGGGCATCTCGATCACCTTGTGCCCACCCTGACTGAACCGTTCCATCAGCAGCGCGCGATCACGCTTGGGCGAGTGGCCGTCGGAGTCGTTGAGTACGACGACCGTGCGATTGAGCAAGCTGGTGTAGCCGTCATTGGCCAGCCATTCCAAGGTCTGTCCGGCTGCTGAGGCGCCGTCGTACCACGGCGAAGACACCACGATCAGAGCATCGAGGTCGTCGAGGACCGCGCGGGTTACCGGGGAATCCAGAGTCGATCCGCAGTCGACGATGGACAGCGTGAAATGCCTGTCGAGCTGATAGGTCGCCGCCTGATAGACCGCACTGTCGAGGACCCTGCGCCGCGCCGTCGCGGACTCCCCGCCAAGGACATAAAGACCCGCCTCGTTGCTGCCCAACCGACCACGGATGTCGGCGAACGTATCCAAGTGCTGGTCGGCCGCTAACTCCCAGTACGAGCCGGAGGCCGAGGGATCGATTCGGCTGGCCAGTTTCCCGAAGGCTGTATCGGCGTCGACGGCGACAACCCTGTCGTCTTTACGCAGCCGGGCAAAGACAGACCCGACGC
Organism: Mycobacterium sp. NGS33; assembly: GCF_059812885.1. Classification (NCBI taxonomy): domain Bacteria; kingdom Bacillati; phylum Actinomycetota; class Actinomycetes; order Mycobacteriales; family Mycobacteriaceae; genus Mycobacterium; species Mycobacterium sp. NGS33. Next base: position 48,808 of record NZ_JCALDN010000017.1, read on the forward strand.
TGGCTGAAATGGTGCTCTTACCGACCCCACCCTTGCCGAGCACACCGATCTTGTATTTGCCGCGCAATAGCGAGCGAATCTGCTTTTCCAGCTCGTCCTGTTCACGCTCATCCGCGGATCGGCCGAGATTAATCAGCTTGAACGTGCCCCGGTACACCACTTTGCGCCAGCCACGCGTCGGCGGGGTGCGTTTGGAGGGCACCAACTCGCTGCTGCGGATGTTGTCCACGTAGTTGTACTTGGTGCCAGATCCCTGCGCCTGCGACCAGGAGTAGGCCTCGTCTTCGGTGTCGCGTGGGCCGGCGGGTGGCTCCCATTGCGGCTGGGGTGGGCCGTCGCCTGGACGGCCCGGCGCCGGCGGCAGCTCACCATATTGGACGGGGCGCGGCGGCGGCGGCAGCTCACCATATTGCAGCGGCGGACGATAGGGATGCATCGGCCCAGACTGCGGGGCGCCGGGGGCCTGTCCCTCGTTACCGCCCACCGGCGGCAGCGGGGGCGGGTAGGCAGCGCGGCGGCGCTGCAGTGCCTCCCACCCGCCGGTCTGCGACAGGTCGACGACCGATGTCACCTCATCGGCAGCATCGTCGCTGTCCGGGGCCTCACGGTTCGCCCATGGATTCTCCCTAGGCGCGGGTACGGGAAACATCGGACGCGGCGGCGGCCCGGCCGGGTCGGCGTGATGGACACCGGGCGGCGTCGACGTGGGCCCAACCGGATTGGTGGGTTCCTCGTTCGGACGATCCGGCCAGGCGAAGCGGGAATGCCCACTGGGCCCACCGGGCGGGGGCGCTGAGCCAAAGCCACCCCGCGGTTGATCGTGCTGCGGAGTCGGGGTGTCGCGATGCGGGCCGCTGCCCGGGCCTTCTGCGGGGCTCCCCGGACTGTCGGAGGGGGGATGCGACGCTGCCGGGTTCTCGCCGAATTCGGGGTCGGGGCGCTCGGTCATATTTTCGATCCTATCAGCGGGTATGCGCGATATCTGCGCTAGTTTCGTAGTCCTGGATTTTCGTCATCATTGCTGGTCAGGGTGTTTTTGTTGGCAGTGTCTCCGCCCCCGCCACCGGTGAGAGGGTGTCGTGCTGAGTAAGGGCGTCAGCACGTGAGAGCGCCGGGCCCGGCGCAAACGTACGTATCAGCACCCAGGGTGCTTGGCGCGCAGAGGCGGTGGTGATATGCAGTGGCTTCAGCGCCGAGTCGTTGAGCTCGATGCCATACCGCACGCCCTGATCGGAGATCCACCACAGCGCGTCGCGGCTCACCGATACCGGATCGGCGTTGGTGCTCATCACCAAATTCGTTGCGTCAGGGGCGATATAAACCTGGTCGGCCTCGACTGCCGAACTGTCGGCGCGCGCGTCTTTGACCAAGTGCACCAGCCGGTCATCCGACCCTGGCGGAGTGGGCAGTCCTTGACCAGAGAGCACCTGCACCTTGGCCGACTTATCGGTGGAGCCTTTCGACCACGCCAGACAGGTGGTTCCGTTGATGTCGGTGTCGACTAAGTGCAGCCGGGTCGGCGGATAGTAGGACACCGGCAGTGACTCCACGACCGGAATGGCGGCGAGGCGGTCAGGAGAGACCACCACCGGGGCCAGGTCACCGAACGAGTTCGCTGAGCGCAGCAGCGAGGCCACGAAAGGCGAAATGTGTTGAATCCCGTTGGTTAGCAACACGAATAACTCATCTCCGGACTGCTGCACGTCGTGCACCGACAGCACCGAACCAATCGGCGCGGGACGTCCCAGATCCCATGGCGAGGGTTGTCCGGCGTTAGCGATGGCGGGAATGATCAACGGATCAGTAGCCGGGATCGCGTCGTAGAGTGCGTTTGACATTGGAATTGGTTGCGGTGCTGAGGAATCCACGCCCAGAGCCAAAGCCACTGATTTGTTGGAGACATCAATCTCGGAGCGGTGCCCGTCCCAGATGACCACGGTTTTATCGCCGTGGCGGGCAAGCACCGCGTTGGGCATCGTCAGTGGTGCTGAGCGCCGGCCGGTCAGTGGCCCCGCGATCGCGGTGACTACAGGTGCTTGGCCCGCGGACTTGGTGGCCGTTGCTGTGGGGGCGCTGTCACACACCGCCCACTGTGATTCCAGGCCGGTGCGCACTGGCATTTGCGTTGGTGCGCCGACGATTCCAACCATCGGGCCTTGCGGGTACTTGGCCAGCTCGGCGGCTTTGACAAACGTAGGGTTGGCGTCTTCGCCGGAAATGAGACGGGCGCTGATTAAATTCAGCGCGGGGTGTAAACGGTTGTCGACCATGACATATATTGCCCCGGTGTCACGGTCGGCCAGGATCTGTGACTTGCCCACCTGTCCCGCAGGCTTGATGTAGGCCATGAGAGCGGCCAGCCCGATCATGACAATGGTCAATGTATATCCCAGCACGAGCGCTGATATACGGCGCTGTTCAGGGTCATAATCCAGACGTACACCGTGATGGCTCAATGCGGCCGCGTTACGCCGATTCCAGAAATAGTGCGCCGTAACCTGCAATCGCGACGTGAGATTCAAAGCCATGAGGCAACCTTACCGGCGCTCTCTACACGAAATCTGCGCTAATTGGCCAACCCCAGACAAACGCTCGGCGCGTCTATTACACCAGCTGTGGAGCGGAGAGCAGGTTGGCCAGATCGTCGCGAAGGCCTGACGCGGTCGTGGGCCAAATGCTCATCCATTCCTTGCCGTCAGCACCAGTCGTCGTGGTGAAACTGATCCGCCCGTACTCAGTGTCGGCCACCGTCAACACGCGCGGATGGGGACGCACGTCGGGGCAATGATCAATGACGGCTACCACCGCCATCGCCGATTGATCCAGACGCGACGCCGCCTGCACTACTTCGACTTCCCATGGGCCCAGACCGAGCCGGCGCAGCGCCGCCGCCATTCCTTCCGGTGTTTGGTCGGCCGCGTCGATCGCCATTTGCATCATGTCCTTGGGCACATTGATGCCTTCAATATCGGCGGGCGGGTGCTCACCGAACGCGGGCACCAGCATCTGGCACATGAGCTCCACTTGGCGAGTGGGCTCATCGCTTTCGCCGACTCCGCCGATCACCATGTCGTCGCCATCGCGGGCAGCCATCGCCAAATAACGACCGTAACGGCACACCACCATCGTTCGCTCATGCACCGTGGCGGGGCACTCGTGCGTGGCCGGCTGATCCGGTCGGCGAATCGTCAGGACCGCCTCGCGCTCGGCGCGGCCGAGCACTGTCATCCAGTCCCGCACTGCAGCGTCGACCCGGCCATGCTCGTCGATCACGCCCGCCTGCACCAAGCTGTGATACTGCGCGGTGTTGGCCAGGGGAACCTTTCCCGCGTCGGTGTCGACGAGCAGATCGGAGTGCGCCGAGGGGATGTAGGGCTTGAGATGCAACGTGACCGGCATGCGCTCGACACCCAGCAGGGCTTGTAGCGCCCACACGCATTCGACTGACGTGTTCAACACGGCAACATCACCTCATCATCAGCTGGCACGCAAGAGGGGGGCCGCCGCAGCTGGCCCCCCTCCGTACGGTTCCGACGGTTGAATCTGACCTAGATCGACTGGAAGCTCTGCCCCACGGTGCTGTCGGCGGCTTGGAACGCCTGCGAGGCACCGTCGATGGTGTCGCCGTGGCGGAAGATGACATCCTTGCCGTCCTGGATGCCCTCGTTGATCAGCTGCTGTGCCTGCGCGTAGGCCTCTGCACCGTGCGGGCCGGAGAAGAAGTCCCGCGAGGACGCCAGCAAGTTGTGGGCTTCTTGGCCAATCGAATCCAACTCCTGGGCGAAGCTGTGCATGCTGGCCGTCATGTCGGCCAGACCGGCCGGGTGGTAGATCATGGGTCCTTCGGACATTATGAGTTCCTTTGCTTGTAGTGGCGAAAAAGCTGTTCCGATTGGGGTCAGGTGAAACGCAGGTGGCCCGCCACCGACGCGATGTGCTGCTGGGCTTCGGAGTCGGTGTTGTGGTACTGCGACGCACCGCTGCGCAGCAATTCGTTGACCGACTGGAATCGGGTCTGAATCTTGTTCTGCGCCTCGTGGATTTCCTCGGCGGTCACCAAGTTCGTCGACCCGGCACTACCGCGCAAATACTGCGCCGAATTGCCGTGCTGCACCAGCTCGGAATAGCGGGACAGAACATCTTGTGCCCGGTGGGACAACTCGTCCATCTGTCCGGCCAGGGCGACCACTGAACTCTGGTCGACGTGAATGGGTTGTGACATCTAAATTCTCCTTGCAAAAAGTGTTGTGCCGTCGGTGGTGATTCTGAGTCTAAAAGCCCGGCGAGGGGGTCTCAGACGCTTTTTTCTCAGACGCGTTGCCGCTCCCCCCTACTCGACCCTGACCGCTCGGTCACCTGCATGGTCCGGCCCGGGCGCTGCGGTTCCCCGCCAGCGCCTTCACGGCCGCCCAGCGCGCCTGGGGCGCCGAAGAGTCCGCCGCCCGTGCCGGCCGGCCGCGGCGACGATCCGCCCGCAGTCTCCGACGAACCCTGCCAACCACCGGGCAACGTCGGTGTGGTGGGGGTACTAAAACTGCTGGCTGGGCGGACAAAAGTGCTCGATAACGCAGAGGAGCCGGTCAACAAGCCACCGCCGCCACCGCCAGCAGCGCCCAAGCCGCCCATCGAAGCCCCCGCCGCAGCAGCTTCGGGTCCCAGGCCGCCAGCTGCCGCCCCGTTCAGACCATTCATCGAGGTCAGCGGGCCTAACATGCTGGAGAACATTTGAGGGGCTTGCCCCAGCATGGACGGCAACTGTTGACCGGCTGACGTGAACTGGCCGAATGTCGATCCCATCTCCCCGAACAGGCCACCGGCCTGACCGGCCATCGACGTCAAAATCGAGGTTGGTTGTGACTGGCCGTCAGCCGTAGTGGTCATCGTTTTCGCGCCGGCCTGAAACGCGCTCTGCCCGCCGGTCTGACCCACATCTTGTGCGACGCCCAGGGCGGGGCCTAGCGGATTGGAGGCCGTCGGTGACAGGGGAAACGGCTCAGATATCGCCCCCAGGGCGGTGGTCACCACCCCGCCGTATTGAGTGCGGGCCACGGCGTTGGTCACCCAGAAATGCCCGTAATACTGCGCATCCAGCGAAATAATGCCCGGGGTGTTCTGCCCGAACGCGTTCGTACTGACCAAGCCTGCCTGAGTGGTGCGATTCAACAGACAAGCTTCGGCGGGGATCATCTGCTCGACCGCGGCGGTGTGAGCTGCGGCGACCTCAGCAGCATGGATCTGGCCCACACGGATCCACGCTGACGCCGCCAGGCAGACCTCCATGAATTCGGCGGCGCTCATTTGCATCATTTCGCCGCCGGGCCCCTGCCAGCCCACCATGGCGGTGGTTGATGTGGTCAGCCCCATCGCGGTCAGCTCCGCGATCAGCATGTCGGCCACGGATTCGTAGCCGGCCGCCGCCTCGACCAGGCTCGCCCCGAGATCCCCCGCGATCATCAGGGTGTGATTGACTTCCGGCGCGACGGCACCGGCGTCGCCCAATGCGGTCATCGCCCCTGCTTCCCCCGGGTCTACCTAGATAACTAGCGACGCCTCGTTGACGGCGTCCATCGCGGTGTAGGCCACGCCGCTGCTGGCGATGGTCTGGGCGAACAACGAGCGGACAAGGGTCAGCTGGGTCAGCATTGCGTCCGTGGCCGCACCATGGGCGGCGAACCCGGCCGCTGCGAGGGCCGAGGCGTCTTCGCCTCCCGGCGGCAGAACCGCGGTCACAGGGCCCGCAGCTCCTGCCATGGTCCCGCCCATCGTGGCCGCGCCACCCTCTTCGGCAGCCGAGGCCCCAGCCAAGACCGGAGCCGCGATCAACAGTGGACTCGACATAATCCAGCCTCCCCAGAGAAATAATTGGTCCGTGGTGTCAGTCTACGGCCCGCACGGACACAGTTACGACGGAATATTAGTCCGAAAGACCGATCGCCGCCGGACAACTTGTTAGGCCCGCGAAGTAATCGCGCAATCGCGATCCGAAACGCTCGCCGCCACGCCGAGAGCTGATGCACCTGCGATATCCAGTTGCGTACGACATTCGGTGACCTGTGATTCTTAACGCCGGCCGTCCCCGCTCACCCGGGCGGAGGCGGGTTTTAGGTCGCTGCGCGTAACGGCTTGGCACTCGTCGACTACCGGCGGCGGCCAACGAACGGCGGTTCGGACCATCCCACAAGCACATTCGTGACGCTCGAGCGCCAGGCCAGCCGGCCTTTGCCCTCCCGTTGCGGCTCGGCGAACACCCCAGGAATGATCTGCCCGTGTTTGCGGTCCCCGTTCATGACCACAACAGGTGGCGTCATGTTCATGACCTTCCCCAGCACGCCCTGCCCAGATTGCGCGTGAAAACTGAATTGCGCAATATCAGCGGTGGTCACAATATGAAGGCCCAAATCCTCTGCCTCAGGAACATATTGGGCCAGCGGCATCAATGGACTAGAGGCCCCAGGCCACGCCGTACTCCCATCGATGATCACGAACAATTCGCGGCCCTCCCAAAACCGCTTAGTAGCCAAATCTTCAGGAGTGGCATTTGCCGGCGGCCGGCGCTGTTCAAGCACCGCGGCCAAGCTCTTGACCACGTCGGCGATATGAGATGGATTCTGCGCATAGGCCGACAGCCACTCATTCGGCGGTACCACTCCGATATTGGCCCGCTTGTGCTCCAACAAAATGATGGTCGCGTCCTCAGGACGATATGCGCGCATGATGCCCAGCATCATCGCGCGCAGCCAGGAGCTCAGGCCGCACAACGCCATGCCTGTGGCCACCGCATGGGGATGCTCGAAGAAGTCGATCGTCGCCGGAACCAGCGGTGCGCCCGGCAGATTCGACTCGGCAAGACCAAACGGCACCACCCCGGCCGGAAGCGGCTCGGTGATCCCGGCGAACACGTCCTTGAGGAGAACCTTCTCAGGCAGCCGCGCCACCGCGGCTGTCTTGGCGACCCCGGCAACGCGGCGCACCACCGCGCTGAGCTCGTCGCCCTCGAGTCGGCGGCCCGGCACTTCGGGCGCACCGCTTTCGCTCGGAGGATGCGCCAACGCCGGCCACCCGACCATCAAGTGATGCCCATCTGGGGTCAGCCCGCGCCCGGGCCGGTCGGGGACCTCGCGGGCCGGGTTGCGTTCCGGGTCGGCACGGTCACGCTTGACGGTGGTGTCATGCTCTTGGACCAGCTTGAGCTCGAGGGTCAGACCGGTCTCGGTCTTCACACCGGTGGAAATCCCCGACAGGGTACTGGTGTGGCTATAAATCACCCGCACGCCGTAGTTACGCGCTCGCATCAGCGCGGCCACCCGCGGCGCCAGATTCGTATAGGTCTCGGTGAAGTTCTTCCATCCGTCGATGATCAAGACGACGTCTCCGCCGTCCACCGACCGTGCCGCCTCAACGTCGCTGACCGGCGTGGCATCGGCATACTGATCGGCACCAAATTTCGCCACCCGGACCTGGTCCATATCGAGACGTTGTGTGGTGAAGGCCTTGTCGCGCTCGTTGACGATCGCTTCGACGGTCGCGATGACGCGGTTGACCCCCTCGCTGTCCGTGCCGGCCACCACCGCGGCCACATGCGGAAGATCCGCCACGCGCGCTAACTGCGGGCCGCTGGCCGCGATGCAGTAAAACTGCACCCGCTCCGGGCGGTACAACAGCGCCGTAGAAGTCACCATCGTCATCAACGCGGTGGTCGCCCCGCGCGTCGGGGCGCCCACCACCAGCACATTGTCGCGCAGCACATCCATGCAGTACGGCTCTTGACGGGCCCCGCGGGGGTAGTCCGCCAACGCGACCGGCATGAACAATCCCGGGTTGTTGCCGTAGTCCACATGCCACGGGCGACCCCGCCAGCGCTCCACCAACTCATCAGCTGGCATTGGATCGCCCAGTACCGGCAGCCAGATGGGGCGCGGCGGCCGCTCTGGGCCTGCCTGCAACGACTCGGCGATCGCCGTCACCATCTTGATCGGCTCGTGCCCCGGAGTCGGCCGGGGTTCAGGATCGGCACTCGCCTGGTCGACGAGCTCAGGCTCAGGTGCCAGACGGCCGTCAATGTCCTCACTTTCGTCGACCGTGAACAAACGCGGAACGAAGTCGGTGGCCGCCCTCTGCGGTGCCGGAGCGCTGCCCGCGGACTCATCCGGGGGGATGAAATCAGCGGAGGTGAAGAAATAGCGGAACTTGCGTGCCTCGCGCAGCGCCACCCGCAGATAGGCGGTGCCTTCCTCGCCCCGCGGAGCGATGTGGGCGGCCCGGGCATCGCCAATCCCGGCTTTGGACTCCTCCTCCGTGCCGGTACGCGCGGCCACGTTGTAGCCGAGCAACTTGGTGATGTCCCGCAAATTCTGGGTGTCCTTGGTCTGGCCCACCAACTTCAAAAACACGTGCAAAGACCGGCCCACTCGCGCGATCCGCAGATACAGTTTGCGGAACTTCGGCCCCCAGATCGGGTCGGCGAACACCTCGTTGTATTCATCGGTGATCACCCACAACACCGGGATCGGCGGCAAGGTGGGATCCACCAGCCGACGCCGGTTGTAGCTCGTCACATCCGGGCAATCATCAAGGGCGGCAAGCATTTCACCCCGGCGATCCAACTCACCATCGAGGGTGTCATACAGCCGCCCCAGCAAATGGCGCTCTTCATACAGGTTGCTCACCGCGGCCACCACATGCGGGAACCGGCTAATCGCGCCGGCCGCCGAGCGCAGCTTGAAGTCGGTGAACACGATGTTGAGCACCTCAGGGGAGTGCGTCAAGCAGGCCGCGGCGATCTCGGTGATCAGGCCTTCAGACTTTCCGGCGCCGGTGGTGCCGATGAACAAACCGTGCATACCCATGCCGCCCTGCGCACCCTCACGCAGATCCAGCCATACAGTTTCCCCGGTGTCGGCGTAGAGCCCGATCGGGAACCGCATCCAGCCGGGCCCTTGAGACCGGGTGGCCGCCCACAGCCGATCGGTGTCCAGGTGACGAGGATCGCGAATCCCCAACACGTCCAACACATCACGCTCGTCGAGCTCTTTGACCAGCGAGACGCTGGTCGAGCCTTTGGCGCGATAGCGGGCCAGTGAGCGTGCAAATCGCTCCGCATCATCAACGTCCATCTGATCGGCGACCGCGTAGAAGGCCTCCTCGAGCTCGTCGGATCTGGTGTCCGACGAGGCATACATGGCCGCCGCGTGCTGTTGCTGCTCACTGAGCGGCACCTGCTTGCGGAGCACTCCCCCGTCGATGCGGTAGGTCGTCTCGGGCGAGAACCCCACCCACTGTTTGGCGCCACCGCCCAGCGAGCCACTCGGGCGCGGCGGGACCCGCTCGGCCAAACGGATAAAGCACGTACTGGCATACCCCAACGCGCCAGTCAGCCCCGCCCAATCCTCCGGCGTTTCACAATGATCATCAACAATCACCCGAAGCGGTTGCGTCCCAACGCCGGCCGACATCCCGCTCGACGGTGGTGACCACGAATCACGCGAGCCATCGGGATCCTCATCGAAAAACGCCTCTAACTCCGCCGGCGAGGAAAACAGCATCCGGCGCTCACCGCAGCCATCCCGCACGCTGGCATGCTGCAGATGGGGAAGCCACTTCGCCCAATCCCATTGGGTTGGCGCGGAACTCACCACAATGATTTCCAGATCGGTGGGGCTGTGAAACGCGGCCAGCTGGCATAACATCGCGCGCACCAACGCGCGTCCCTGCTCGAGGTTCCCCACGATCCCGATGCCCGGAAAGCGCTGCAGCCATACCGCTTTGGGGACGCCATCGACATACTCCTGGGCGTTCAAGAACTTACGCAGCGCATGCCCGGTGGCCGGCTCCAGATCGGCGGCCTGGGCGATCTCAGGCTTTTCCAGCGTCATCGCCAGCTTCACCTTGCCGACACCGACGCGCACCACCGAGAACATGTCAGTTCCCGGCTCGCGATCCCACATCCGCACCGAGCCCGCCACTGAAATCAAATCCTCAGGTGCCCAGTGGAAATGGCAGCGATGCTCCCACTGCTGTCGGCGCTGGACATCCACAATGTCGCGAGTGTCGTCTTGCAGCGAGAACCACTTGCGCCGCCGAGACGTGAGCTCGCCCCACGACATTTTGCGTGATGCCCCCCGGTTGCGCACCACCATGCCGATCGCGCTAAACGCGGCCATCCCGCCGAAAAGACCGAAACCACCAGCCAATTGGCGCGCCCCAGAGGCGTACATCACCACGATCAAGCCCACGATTCCGACCAGCAGCACGACCGGCAACACTATGCCCCAGATGCTTCGCGGCGGAGGGACCGGCGCCACGATCGGCGGCTCTAATTTGATCTTGCCGCCACCAGTCTTCGGCGGGCGGACAGGATCACCCGGACGCTCAAATTTATGAGTGGTCACTTCACCACCCTAACCTGCGCCCGCGTCTAAATCTGCGCTAAATTCCGTGCCTCAGACATCGCCCATCGGGCCCATACTGGGCCCTGCGAAACCCGCACCTAGTTGCGCTTTTGACGCCGCTCTCGGATCAGACCGTCACGACGGCGGATTGCCCAACGCCCTGAATCTGGGTCGCATTGTGGTCGTCCTGAGCCTCCAGGGCGCTCACCGCCGTTTGCGAAGTCCCCTGCAGCGCCGGGCCCACACGGGCGGCCTCGGCGGTCATCGTCGCGGCACGGGTGCCCATCGTGGCCGCCAACCCCGTCCACGCGACATCAAACGGCGATCCCGGAACCGCGGCCGGAATCGCGCTCGGCGACGGAGCGGTCCTCGCCGAGGTTCCCGCCACCGTAGAAGCAGCCTCCAGCAACGTAGGCGGAGTTACCTTAATGACCTGAGCAGGCATCTCAGCCCTCCCCTATCTCGTCGTGCACGCCGATCTTCCCCTCGAAGACCATCGCTTCAAGCTGCGCCGCGGTCCGCGTCAACTCCGCCGTCATCTCACGGCTTTGCCTATCCATGTGCTCGAACAACTTGGCACACGCGTCATCCAACAACGGGGCCGCCGTCAGTGGCGGGATTACAGGCACCGCCGCTGCAGCCTTGCCGGTGAGTGCCGCGATGTCGACCAGCTCGCTAAAAACTCGGCCGTCCATCAGCTGCCCTCGCCGTTCGTGTGATCCACAATCTGGCGGGTTAGATACGCGATCTCGGGATACTTAATGCCCCGCCCGCCCGTCTCGCCATCCAGGTTCCACAGCAGCAAAATCTCAATCAAACGGGCCAAATCGAAATAGGCACGGACATGCGGTGAGGCGCCATCGCGGCTAACCAAGCCCGGCCGCAGACTCGTGCCCATCCCGACCGACTCAAAGTAGGCGCCCTCCAACGCAATCCAGCGTTCCTGCTTCACCGGTACGCCGCTGCGCAAGGTCCCCATGATTTCCCGAATCACCGGCGCCACCGCCAAGTCACGCACCGCGCCGGCGCGACCAAGAGCGGCCTCGGCCGCCTCCTGCGTCATCCGCCACGCCTCGGAAGGATCCGGCAATGGACCATCCCCGAAACCAAGCAGTCGGGCATACAGGGCGCGATCGACCGTCTCCAGTCGATGCATGTGGCTCTCGTCGAGCGGCATCGGTGGATCCGTTTCTTTTATGGGCGACAAATCCACCGGGCAATCGTCAAAATGAGGGACACCGGCCGCCCGCGCTGGCACCGAGGAGCCGCCGTAACTTGTCGAGACAGCCAGCGCCCACAACTCCACGCTCGGGCTGTTTTTGGTGGCGAGCTCAGCGTAGGCCAGCATCGTCTCGGCCGGATTGGCCCAGCTAAACCACTTCGCCCGAAACGCCGGACTCAGACTTGAATCCGCGAACAGCATCCGCGCCGAACGCGGCACAAACACACCGGCCGGAATGTAGCCTGCGCCATCGCTATTCACCACCACGGTCTCGACACCGGACTGCGTGCGGAACACCCCCACGCACCAGTCCATAAACAGGTACTTGCTCTTCTGGGAAGCATGCAGCAACTGATAAACCAGCTGCGAAGCCGACTCCAACAAAGGATCCGGCCGCGATGAGCGAACCCCCTCGGTCGCGGCCCCCGCACTCGCGCCCACACCGGAACCCACCACGCCCGGAGGAAGGGGTGCCACCGGCGCAGACGCCGACGAGCCGCCCGAAGCCGATGGAGCAAGCGGCGCACCCGATGCAGGGCTTACCGCCGCCCCCGCCGAAGCGGCCACCGCCGTACGTGGGACGTCAGAGCCGAACGGAGGCAACGGCCCGACCGGCCCCGCCGGCACACCACCCCCGCCCGGCGGGGAAGGCGGGGCCACCGGTGACGACACAGCCGGTGCACCCGCCGACGCAGCGACAGGGGCCGGCCCCGGCGAATACGCGCCCGCCGGAGCCCCGCTCGCCGGCACAGCAGAAGGCTGCGATACCGGAGGCGCGATTGGGGCAGGAGCACCACCAAAACCCGCGCTTAAACCGCGGGAGAAATCCGTGGGAGCCGCCGAAGGCGGCGTCACTCCCGCACCCCCCGGAGAAAAATTCGTCGGCGTCAAACCCTGCGGCAAACCACCGCCGCCAGGGATTCCGCCACCCAAACCGCCCGGAGTCTCCGGCAACTTAAACCCACCACCACCAGGCATTCCGCCCCCAAGACCGCCACCACCCGGCGGGAGTCCGCCGCCCCCACCGCTGCCACCAAACGGCATAGGCGGCAGGCCGGTTCCCCCTCCTTCGGTCTGGCCCGCTTTTACCCGCGGTTTTGGACCTCCGGGCCCGTTATTTCCCGCCCCGGTCACGTCGCCCGGCGCCGGTTCCCCCGGCCCATTTGGTTGAGCACCTGGTGTGTTACCGCCTCCTTCGGCACCGCCTCCCTTTGTTCGCGGACCGCTCCCAGGGTCTGGTGGCGGCGATTGGGGGACCTTGTCCCATCCGGCCGACATGACCTTTGTGCTGCCGCCACCCGGGCCGCCGCCGGTCTCTTTTGGATCGACAGGGTCACCACCGCTTTGCCCGCTTGTCGGCTTGGACGCGGGACCGCCGCCCGGAGTGAGCTGAGGGGCCAACTTTCCCACCGCGGCAGTCGCGGTCGCAGACTTGGCCATCGCCTCGCCGCGCGCCTTGGCTATGACCTGGCCGATCTGCGACAACGCCAGCAGGCCAGTTCCGAGCCGGGCTTGTTCCTCTAAACGCGCAATCTCTTGGTGCGCCTTCAAATCGATCTGATCGAGATCTTCGCGCAAACCGTAGGCGAGCCGTCCAACCTCCTCTGATACCCGCGACATCCCGAACCACTCATCTGCATGTCCGACGTACATTGTGGCGATACGCCCGCAGGCCTGGACAAAACCGTCCGCCACATGGCCCGAAAGTTCGGCGGCAACCCGATTAGACGCTCCACGTACGACATCGGCTAGATCGAGATTCTTGATTCCTTCGCCATGTTGCGCCTCAGAAGTGGCTTGGACACTTTGAGGATCGGTGTGCGGCCAAGACCCTCCCAGGATCACCGCGGAGTACCGCCTATGCGGCATGCCCGCCGGCGCGCTCATCCCTACCATTTGATGCCGAGGTCCCAGCAAGTCACCTGCGGACCGTTGTAGGCGCCCAAGCTGTCATCCCAGATGTTCTGGTCGTACGCTTGCCACGGGCCAGCTTCAAGGTCTGACACCAAGTTCCGCCGGTCATCAACGTAGCGCTGCAGTGTCCGGTGGAAGTACGGGTCGACATCCGGGTGACTATCAATAATCGGTTGCAAACGACCTAGTAAGTCTTTTTCAGCGCTGAGAAATTTCGGCATCTCCGCGTTCCAACCGGGCGAACCTGCCGGTGCCTGGCTGGAAAGTGCCTTCGATATGCGATCGCTCTCCGCCATTAACGGAACGATCGCATTGCACAGCGCCTTGTTCGCGGCGGTGGTGTCGACGGGATTGGAGCGCGCTGGCGGTGTGGATGCTGACGGGGTTCCTGCGCTTGGCGCCGGCGAAGCTGAGGGCCGCACGAGGCCGATGATGCCCACAACAAGCGCGGCGGTAGCGATCAGGATTGCTATTCCGATTGCAATCGCCGAAGCCTTGCCGCTCGCGCTTCGCGGCGGAAGAGCCGGCGGGTACGGCCAATTTGGGCCTGGCGGAGCTGACTGAGGCATCGAAGGAGCGCCGGGCAGGACGGGGTCCTGCCGCTGCCCTGCTTGTGTCCCGGGCTGCCCGTGATGCGTGGTCGTCATTGTTCAAGCTTAAAGGCTGGAAGCAGGGCTGGCCACGGAAAACTCATGCCATAACGAGCGCGCTCAACGCTTGCTGTTTAGCGTGAGCGGGCTGTGTCGCACCGGTGCGCTATTACGGCGCCCTGCGACGTGGCCATTGCTACCACTTCACGCCAAGGTTCCAGCAAACGGTCAATGGGCCGTTGTACGCAGATAAGCTGTCATTCCAATCGGTCTGGTCCTAGGGCTGTGGAGGTCCTTCCTCAAGGTCGGCAACGAGATACCTGCGATCATCTACGAATCGCTGCAGTGACCGACGTAGGAACGGATCGGCACCATTGTGCCCGTCAATTACTGGTTGAATGCGTCCGACCCAGTTCTTCGTATCGCTCACGAATGTTGAAATTCCTGCGCGATACGTCGGACTGCCGGCTGGGCCAAGATTCGAGTAAGCCTTCGAGATTCCGTCGCTCTCTGTCATCAATGGAGCAATCGCGTTACAGAGCGCGTGGTTGGCCGTAGTCGGATCTGCAGCCGGTGTTTGTGATGGCGGCGCAGACGTTCCTATAACTGGCGCGGCTACAGTTGGCGGCTGCATAAGCCCGATGATGCTGACGACGAGCCCGGCGAGAGCGACGAACATCGCTGCAATCGCTGTGCCGAGGGCGATGCCGACTGCCCTGTTTCGTCGCGGTAGTGCCGGCGTGTTTTGCCAATTCACGGTCTCATCTTAGATGCGGTTACACACCAATCCTGGCGGGAAATCTGTCCCTCGCTGCAGGATCTCACTCCCGGTGCGCGGGTCCACACTCAGATTACCTGTCGCTGACGGGGATTCGCCTGGAGCGTGTGAAAGATTGTGCACGGCGGGCATTTCAAGAGCTGTAGGGTTGGAGACGCCCCACCACAGTGGGGCCGAAAGGGCTCGGCGACCTCCCACTTCAGCCGAGCCCTTTCAACTTTTCTTGCCTACCAACAGGTCTCGTGTGCGCGTGGATTACTTTACGGATGGGGTGCTCGCTTTGCGACGCGGAGATCGGGGGCTAGTGCGTGCAGTTAAAGGATTTCGCCGCGCATCTCGTCGACGCCTTTGTTGCCGGCGGCGAAAAGGCTGTTGAGCTTTTTCTCCAGCTGCAGATTGGTCATGACGTTGCCGATCGCGTCGGCGATCCGCACCTCAAGTAGGCGCCCATCGAAACCCAGCGTCAGCGACACCAGTCCCTCAGGGTCATCGACGCCGGCCCGCAGGCTATCGAGCTCGTTGAGCAGGTTATCGAGCTGCGCTAAGGTCGCCGCGGTTTCAGTCTGGTTGAACTTCACCTTCTCGGCATCACCGAGGTTGTTGAACTCGTCGTCGGCGCTGATGGTCACGACGGCTCCTTGGGCGGGCGGGTCACCAGGCGGCGCACGACCGGGCCGGACACCTCGGGTGGGTCGTCATCGTCGGGCGGTTCAGGGTTCCGATCCCGCTGGGTCGCGGCGGAAGCCACCGACAGCCGGCTAGTGTCGACGCGCCCAGTGACGTCCTCGGTGTGCGGGATGTCGCGCACAACGACTTTACGTTCCCTGTCCTTATCACCTTTGCCGCCGGCACCGGCACCACCAGGTGCCCCGCCGAGACCACCCATGCCACCCATCGGCATGCCCATCGGGCCACCGCCCCCCGACGCGCCGCCGCCAGGGCCAGAGCCCTCCGTGGCACCCACCGGTGTGACCGCCGGGGTTGGCGGCGCGCCGGTTGACGGGGCAACACTGAGCTCTCCGGCGCCGCTGGCCGGCGTGGTCGGAGCGGGATCACCGCCCCCACCACCGGCCGGGTCCCCACCGCCCGGGGCCGACTCACTCCCCAATCCCGGGGGATCCATCTTCGGCTCCCCCAGACCTGACAAACCCTGGGTCGCCGCCTGGATCGCCTGTTCGCCGGCTTGTAAGACAGCCTGCGGTCCCTTCGTCACCGCGCCCAATGCACCGCCGATCAGCTCGCCAGCGCCACCGAGCAGCGCTGGCAGCAGCTGCGGTATCAAGCCCGCCGCACCGCCGCTTTCCTCCGGCAGCGGATCCGCGGACGGATCTGGGCCCAGACCCGTCCCGTCGTCGGGGCCGCTCGTCGTTGGATCGGTCGGGGCCTTAGGCGTGGTCGGCTCTTGATCCGTTGGATCGGCCGTCGGCTGATCCGTAGGCGGGGTGCCCGGGTCCTGGCCGCTGGTGTTGGCGACGGTGCGCACGTGATAGGGCGGATAGTTGGTCACCGCTTGAGTGTCGAGCTTGTTCTTATCGGCGACCGCCTGAGCCAGCTGCGTCGCGTGTTTACCCCCGGAAGCCGCATTGGCGACAGCGATCGTGTGCACCCGTTGTTGAGCGGTGGTGAACTGCTGCGGAGTCGGGACAGCCTGACGGACTTGAAATTGGTTGTCCGCGTGGTCATTTGCCTGCTTGACCAGAGTTTGAGCGCGCTTACTGTAGGTCTCAAGGCCCTTGGCGAACTTCAGCAGGTGGTGGCTGACCGCCGGCGTGGACACCGGCCCCTCCAAGGTGTCCGGCAACTGGTGCACGGAGTCCCGGATCAACTGAGAGGCGTCATGCGTCGCGGTGGCGACCCTCGACCAGGCGCTGATAAACGGTTCCCCGCCGCTGACATCACCCGAATGCACCGCCACCGAGATGGCCTCTGGGGGCATCGGCGGGGGCGGCCCGATCGGTACTCGCACATCGGGAGGCACAGGCGGCGCGGGAGGGGCCGAACCGGGAACACCGGCCGCGGTAGCCCCACCCTTGTTCAAGGTCGCAAGGGCGGTCGCGTTGTTGGCGTCGGTTTCGACGAATGTGATCGCCGTCCCGGTCAGATGCTCAATGGTGCCCACCAGGGCGGTGATATGGGCGACCAGCGCTGCCGTCAGTTCGGTGCCGGCAGTGGTCAGCCTGGTCGCCGCGCCGAGGGATGCCGGGTCGGCGGCCAGCGGCGCGTGCGGTACTCCACTTCCGCTCAGGCCTTCCACCGCGGCGAGCAGGCGCTGCGCAGCGGCAATCAGCCCGGGTGCGTCGACCTTCATGGCATGTTCCTAGAGACTTCTGAGCCGAGTGCGGGCCTGCTCGAGGTCCTCGTGCGTGGCCATCCAGGCGATCGCGTCGGCGGGGGTGCCGCGCTGTTCGAACTCGGCGCGCAACGCCACCTGCCCCTCGAGGTAGGCGACGTCGGCGCAGGCCTGGATGCGTTCGGCGATTTCGTGGCCGCGCAGATCCATTACCGGCGGCTCCAGCTGGACCCCCAACACCTGACCCGATCCCGCCACGCGCACCCACACCGTTTCGTCGCGGGTGTTGGCGGTGTATTCCCGGTCGGCGGCATCGGTGGTCATAGTTGCTTTACAGCTGTCGGAGGTGCTGGGAATTCTGCTCGTCGACGACAGTGTAAGTGGAGGCCGCCCGCCGAAGCTCATCGCCGGCATTGCGATGGCGACTCGCGTGCTCCGTCAGCGCATTATCGCGATCGATCAACACGTCACTGACTGCCGCTTTAACTTCGTGCATGATCGGGCCGAGGGTTTCCACAGCGGCATGGATGTCGCCGCCGCGTTCGCGCGCGGCTTCGACGATGCGAACGACCTCGTCGTGATTGCTGGCGACCTCGTGCAGCACCTCGGGATCGGTGCGGATCGGCTCGGTCATGGCTGGTGTGTTCCTTTCCTAACTTGATGATTTCAGTGTCCCTGCTAGCGGCTAATCATGGATGGCCTTTGCAGCTATCCGCTGGCCGGTACCGGCGCCGATGCCGCCAGCGGAGGCGCTGAGCCCCCCGGCGGCGCCGAGGCGACCGGAGGGATAGCGGGTGCCGGTTGGGCCGCTGCCGGCGGTCCGCCGTGGGGTACGGCATTGGTAGCCGCGGCGGTGGGGTCGATCCACCCCATAAAGTCTGGGCTCGAAGACACCGATTCCAGGGGAACCACCTGCCCGTTGACATAGGCCTTGACCGAGCTCAAGACCGGCACGTAGTGGTCCTTGAACATGGCCAAGTCCCCACACGTGAGCCGGCTCGGATCGACCGGGTTGGTCACCGGTGTCCCAGGTGGCGGCAGCTGAATGTTGTTCTGGCGGTAGGCCGCATCGACGGTTTTGCCGGCTAGATAGTCACGGATGGCCTGCGCGGACTGCGGGCTGCGCGCCGTCGACGTCGATCCGTCGGGCAACTTGACCGTCGGCGACGCCGGAGCAGGCGGCGTCGCGGCGGTGGGCGGATCCCCCGGTGTGGAGTTGCCGGCATTTTGGCCCTGCTGCCCCGGTTGCCCAGAGGCGCCCTGCGCACCGTCTGGCGGTGTCGTGGTGTCCGTCTTGCCGTCCTTGGTGTCCTTGCTGTCTTTGACATGCTCGGCGCTATCGCCGGTCTTATCCGGGGTGTCTGAGGGGCGCTCGTGATTGCCCTGATCACCCAGGCCAGATGCCAAGCCCACCAAGGGACTTGCCGCACCGGCCAGCCCACCCAAGGAATCCAGCGGGCTGCCCCCGGCTCCCCCCAGGCTGCCCAGCGCGGGCAACATCGAGGCCAGCGACGATAGCGGGTCGCTGCCCAGCGGGCCGCCACCGAGCATGTCCGACAACCCGGGATCGGACATATCCGGTGCACCAACTGGCCCGGGGTCAGCGGCAACCGGGCCCGGGTCGGGTTCAGCAGGCGCACTCGGCGCCGGGGACGGGGTGGATTGTCCCGGGTCAGGGTCAGCAGGGCTTTGCGGATCATCGGTGCTGCCGGCACCACTGTCGGCTGCATACAACGCGGCCAGCGCCTGGGCGGCCTTGCTTTGATCCTCAGCGCTCAGTCCCCCGGCGGCGAGCAAATCATTCGTCGCACCAACCTGATTGCGCAGAAACGTCAGAAACGCCCGCTCGCCGGCCGGCGTATCCATGGCCATCGTCGGGTTGTTGACCGCCTCGACGATCTTCTTCTGGATGTCGTTGAGTTTCTGCTGACCCGCGGTTGTGGTGGCGTGCGCATTGAGCAGCACCTCCGACAGTTTCTCCTCGGCGTCACTGATCTTGGTGTAGTGATTCTTCAGTTCCTGCTGCAGTTTCTTCACCGCGTCAGCGGCCTTGCCTGACTGCTGCTCATCGGTGGCCAGCCCGCCGTCGCCGGGATGCGGTGCCGGATCGCGCGGTTTGTTGGCGTTGTTGAATTGCTCCTCGCTGATCGCTGCACTGTTCTTGTCGAAGAACGCCTTCTTGCCGTTCGGGTCCAGCGTGTAGTAGTCGCCGTTGGCGTTCTTTGGCGTCAACAACCCGGTCTTGGGGTCGTTATAGAAACCGTTGTCGCTGCTGGGAACACCGCCCAGCTGTGGTCCGATCTGCTGGCCATTGGCGTTCACGGGTGCGTAGTGATCACCCAACTTGCGGTAGCCCGCGGGCGGGATCGGCGGTCCCTGCTTTCCGTCCGGGCCTACCAAAGAAACTGTGCCGTCATCATTTTGGGCCCAGTTCTGTTTGGTTCCCGCGTCGTGATAGACGACTGTCCCGTTGGCGGGCAGCCCCGTGCCGTCGCCGAATACCAGATGGCGTTCATCACCGACGTTGTCAGTGCTGTAGTGAATGTTGGGGTCGCCATACGTTTGTCGCGCATGATCCAACACCCGGGCCCAATACGGGTCATGCTTGCTGATGTAGTGGGTGTGATCGGACGGCATCGCCCAACCCGGCTCTGACCACCCCTCGCCGCCGCCCTTGTGGTCCCAGACGCCCCACGAGGTGTCGTCGCCGAAGTGCTTGGTGCCCATGAATTATCGCCCGTCCCCGTCGTCAGAAGTGGCCAAGGCCAAGGTCGTCTTCAAGATCGCGGCGCGGCGCGAACACCGGCGGCTCCGTAGGGGGCACGTCGCCGCCGAAGACATGCCGAGCGTGAGAAACAACTCCCAACACCTGCTGGGCCTCTTGCTCCAAACGTGAATTCACCGCCGGTCCTTTCGTGGAGGTGATTTGAGCCTAACCCCGTCAGATGACCCGCTCCTGCACAATTTCCGGGGCTCAAGCCGTCATCGCTCGCACTGGCCGACGAGCGATGTAACGCCCAGGCAGCGGAGCGACTCTGACCACATCACCAGAGGTCGGTGCATGCACCACCTGGTGATCTGAAATCGCCAACTGCACATGCCCAGGGCCGCCGCGGCCACCCTCACCGAAGGCGTCGAGCGGGAAAATCAGATCCCCGGCCCGCACCTGCCCGGGCGGCACCGCGACACCCTCCTTAATCTGGGCATACGTGTCGCCACCGAGCTGCACACCAGCCTGGCGCCATGCCCACTGCGTCAGCCCGGAACAGTCAAAGCTGTTGGGGCCCTTCGCGCCCCACACGTAGGGTCGACCCAGTTTACTTAGCGCCGCCTGGGCCGCCCCCGTTCCCGGCTCGCCGGGCACATTACTGGCCCCGCTCCATGAGTCGACAAGCCTCGAATGCGGATTGCGTGATCCGCGGCCGCCGAAACCACCCAAACCCGATAAACCAGACAGCATGGGTGTCCCGCCCCCGCCGCCGCCAAAACCCCCGCCGCCAAAGGGCATCCCGCTCATCGGCATGCCGCCCATACCGCCTCTGCGGCGCGCATAGAGCATCGACCGGATCCTTGCCGCGAGCTGCGCGTCCCGAGCCTTGTGCGCCTCGACGATCTGTTGTTGTTGGGCGACGCGGGCGCGCAGGGTGGCGATGAGGGCGCGTTGGCCGGCCGGGGTGGACGAGACCGGGGCCAACGTGGTGGTGTCGTTGGCGGCGCCGTTGACGACATTGCCGGAGTTGGTTCGACCCGTCCAATCCACCTGCACCGCATCGTGTATCTGGGTGCCCAACCGGTTATCGGCGGTCGAGACAGTCCCCAAGCCGGGGCCGGCGTCGGCGGCGAAGGTGTGATAGGTCGCCGGCAGCGCACCGGATAACCCCGACATGCGGTGGTGGCTGTGGCGCACCAACTCCGCAGCACCGGCCAGCGCTGAACCACTGTGCCCGGCGGCCACCCCACCACCAAAGCCCGGCTGGCCGAACAACGCATGCCCACGGTGCAGCACCTGGCCCACGTGCCTTACCAGCGCCTCAATCGACACACATCAAGTATCAACGCCCCCACACCCCACCAGATGCACGTTTTTCGGGCTCAGCATGCAGAGTTCGGTAACTCTACGTCGAGCAACTCCCGGAGGAATTGTTCAGGCGCATCGAGGAAGTCCCGGGTGATCCGATAGTGTTCGGTCTCCTTATACGCGACTGGGCTGATGCCGCTGTCTGTGCACGCGTAGATGGTCGCGCCCGGGTAGGCCATGAGGATCGGCGAATGCGTCGCTATCAGAAACTGTGAACCATCGCGAACGAGATCGTGGATGCGTGCTAGCGCGGCCAGCTGGCTCGTCGGCGATAACGCTGCTTCCGGTTCATCAAGCAGGTACAGGCCATTAGCGGTGAATCTCTCGACCATCAGCGTCAGGAAGGATTCACCATGGGATTGTTCATGCAAAGAACGGCCACCGTAGGCGCCGGTGATGATGTCGGAGCCAAGCTGATCGACTTGTGTCGCAACATTAAAGAAGCTTTCCGCGCGCAAAAAGTAGCCTGTGCGGGGTTTGCGCGTACCCCGTGCAATGTCGAGATAGGCGTGCAGGTTCGAGTGGGATGCTCGAGTCGTGAAGTTGAAGTGACGGCTTCCACCTTCGGCGTTGAAGCCCAGCGCCACGGCAATAGCCTCTAGGAGAGTTGACTTGCCGGCGCCGTTGGCGCCGACGAGGAAGGTCACCTGAGAATCGAACTCCACCGTGCTCAAAGACCTGACCAGCGGCAGCGAGAATGGATAGACGTTGAAGTCGTCGACCGCGCTGCGCGCTAATCGAATGCGCTTCAAATAGATCGACACCGCACCACCTTTTCAAACTTCACTGTTACTCACGCGCCCCCGGCGTTAGAGGTATGTGGGCGGGTCGCTTGACCCGGTGCACGTAACTGTCTGGGTCTTCCACCTCGCACATGGTGTGTGTCTTCGCATCCCATTGATAGGCGCCCGCATCGTGAAACGCCTGAAAGAGATCCACGACGTGATCTGGGTTGTAGAGCTCAAGTTGGTCGGCCGCTCTATAGACGGTGCTGGTCACTGTCCCACCGTTGTACGACCGAATGTGAAACGGCGTTCGAAAGAGCCGGTCACGGACTTCGTCGCGGACGTCGGCGTCAGCTGCGCTGATGATCGCTCGGAAATTCCAGACGGGTTCATCGACCATGGCGATCCTTCCTCAGTCTGCGACGATGCGTCGCTTTTAAGCTTTGTCGACGATGAACGAGCCCGCTACTCCCCCGGGCCCCGCCAGGTGGCACTCCCATTGCTGCCAGGGATACAGGACTCTGCGGAACGTAATCCAGGCCTCACATTCGTTCATCGAGTTGAATAACCTGTACGCCGTCGACGGGTCCCATATGTCGCCCGGGCCTTCGCCGGGCATCGGAGCCTCTGGCGCGTCCTTGGGGTATCTCAGTGCGCGGATCTGAGCGGCTACCGCACCACCTTGTTGCTGGGTGGTTTGGACAACCTGGGAGGCCTGCTGAAGCTGGCCGCGCAATGCGCTCAGGATGGCACGCTGCTCGGCGGGTGTACGCGCGGCGACGGCGGCCTGGGTGGTGGCACGGGTCTGGGCGGCGATCGCATCGAGGCGCTCCGCGCCGGCGTTGGTCACCGCGGCGGCGTCCACCACTCGTGTGGTCAAGCCCGCGTCGCTCGTCGACGCGGTCATTAGCGGTGGGATCGACCGGTCCACCATGTCGCGGTAGGACGGCAGTCCTGATCCGCCGGCCATCTCGAGCGTACGGTCACGCCCCGCCCTGGCGAGTTGCACCGCGTCGGCGATGAGGGTCGACGTCTGGGAATCGCCCACGCTGATCGCCGGACCGAATAACGCGCGGGCCCGCGCGATCACGGCCTGCACAGCAACACAGGTCTGCACCAGCGACATACAACGATTATCCGGCCTACCGACGACAACAGCACCAAAATCTACCTCGCCTACTCGCTTGTCCATCTAGTCGCGCGCCGGCGCGTCCGAAGCGGATAGGTCGGCCAATTCCCCCTTTGGGTACACACGTCACGCAAGCCGACCCGGCGGGCGCTTTCATACCCTTGAATCCTCGGATATATGCACCTACCGTTGTAATGCGTCGAATTTAGGTTCTACGGTCCCTTGGCCGCTCAGACCATAATTCCTCCTCCGCCGCCGCGACCGACGATGTCGTGATACATGGCGGTGGCTCTTTGGTGCTGTCGCATAATCTCGCTTAAATACCCTTGTCGGCCATGGGAATACGCCGCTTGAGCGGATGCCTCTCCGGGCCGTTGTTGGAGCCAGAAGATCGATTTCCAAATGTCGGGTGATCGCGGGCCGCCGTGATGGTCGAGCCGATTGAAAAACTCCGAGATCGCCAAGTTCGGATTACGCCGACCTGGATATGATGCGTCTTGCTGAAAAATGTCTTCCCACAAACCATTCGGACTCTTCGCCCGCGGATTCAAATTGCTTTCCTGCATGGCATCGGCCAAAATCGCCGTCGTCTGATATGGGGAGTAGCCGCGACGCTGGGCCTCATGAATGATGGCCGATGCCACCTCGCGTGGACTCGAATTAAGCGTCAGCGCACCCAGTGGGGTCCCGACCGGCCCTGTCGGCGCCCGCAACCCCGCGGGTGTCCCAGGCCGTGAATCCGATCGGCGGCCGAGTGCGGCGATCGGGCTGACTAACCCGCCTAGGCCACTCAATCCGCCACCGCCGCCTGCGCCGCCACCGCGGGCGCCTCCGCCTGCGCCGAGAGGCATTCCGCCCATGGGCATCCCGCCGCGACCGCGGCCGCGGCCGCGGCCGTATGAAAGCGAGCGCAGCACCGCTGCCAGTCGCGCATCACGTGCGATGTATTCCTCGACGATCTGTTGTTGTTGGGCGACGCGGGCGCGCAGGGTGGCGATGAGGGCGCGTTGGCCGGCCGGGGTGGACGAGACCGGGGCCAACGTGGTGGTGTCGTTGGCGGCGCCGTTGACGACATTGCCGGAGTTGGTTCGACCCGTCCAATCCACCTGCACCGCATCGTGTATCTGGGTGCCCAACCGGTTATCGGCGGTCGAGACAGTCCCCAAGCCGGGGCCGGCGTCGGCGGCGAAGGTGTGATAGGTCGCCGGCAGCGCACCGGATAACCCCGACATGCGGTGGTGGCTGTGGCGCACCAACTCCGCAGCACCGGCCAGCGCTGAACCACTGTGCCCGGCGGCCACCCCACCACCAAAGCCCGGCTGGCCGAACAACGCATGCCCACGGTGCAGCACCTGGCCCACGTGCCTTACCAGCGCCTCAATCGACACACATCAAGTATCAACGCCCCCACACCCCACCACACGCACCATTTCAGCCGTCTTCACCACCGACCTGCGAAGGCCCGCGCAGTATATGTGCCCTGGCGTACGCGGCGGCTGCACAATTTAGCGCACAGCAATACCGATGCACCCCAATACGATCCACCACATGAGAGCGCCCCGGGTTGGCGTTGCCGCGGCCGCTGAGGTGTTGTCGCTGTGTGTCGGCTGCAGCGTCAACTCCGCCGCCACACCCGCATCTGGCCACGTCGTAGGTAGCACCACCGGGACCTATCGGCTGATTCAAGAACCGGACGCCGGCTACGCACCGATCACCGACATAATCGGTGCGGCCCGAGGGGGCCGGCGGCTTGAGCCGTCGAGGGAATTGGGCCTGGTGAACAGGGTGTGGTGGTGGGTTTTGTCGGTGTCGTTTCCTAAGGTGCGGGGTATGTCGGAGCGTCGTTATTGCCGCACGCCGGGCAGGGTGGCGTGATGCGACGGGCGTATGTGTTCCGATTGCGGCCCACGGCGCGCCAGCATGTGGCCTTGGCGTCGTGTTTGGATGCGCATCGCGAGTTATACAACGCTGCGTTGCAGGAACGTCGGGATGCGTGGTCGCACAGCAAGACACGCCTGTTCTACGAGGACCAGTCCGGGCAGCTGAGGGAGATCCGCAGAGTGCGCGCGGATCAGGCGGTGTGGTCGTTCTCTAGCCAGCAGGCCACCCTGCGGCGGCTCAATAAAGCGTTCGACGGGTTCTTTCGCCGCGTCAAAGCCGGCCAGAAAGCGGGCTACCCACGATTCAAAGGCAAGTCGCGGTTTGACTCGGTGGAATGGCCCAAAGACGGTGACGGCGCCCGCTGGCTGCCCGACCACAACCGGGTGTACCTGCAAGGTGTGGGCCGGGTGAAAGTGACGGTGCACCGCCCGGTGCTGGGGCGGGTGAAGACGATCCAAGTCAAACGGCTAGGGCGTAAGTGGATGCTGGTGCTCTCGTGTGACGACGTGCCCACTAACCCGCTGCCCGCGACGGGTCGGCCAGTCGGTGTTGATGTCGGCGTGGTTACCTACGCGACGCTGTCTGACGGTACCGAGGTCGCCAATCCACGGTGGACACTCCAGCAGGCCTCACGGCTGGAGGTGGCCCAGCAGCGGCTGGCCCGCGCGAAACGGGGCTCTAATAACCGGGTGGCTCGCCGGGAGACGGTGGCCGCGCGGCACCGTAAGATCGCCAACCGGCGTAAGGACTTTCACCACAAACAGGCCCGCGAACTCGTCGCCCGCTACGACCTGCTGGTAGTGGAGGACCTGGCGATCGCGAACATGCTGCGCCGGGCGAAGCCCAAACCTGACCCGGACAATCCGGGACAATTCCTGCCCAACGGCGCCCGGGCGAAGTCCGGGCTCAACCGATCAATCAGTGACGCTGGCTGGGGCCAGTTCGTCTCGATACTGCGCGCCAAAGCGGAAGACGCTGGGCGAACCTGGATCGAGGTTAACCCCCGGCACACCTCCGACGGGTGTGAGTGCTGCGGTCACGCAGCGCCCGAGAATCGCGTCAGCCAAGCAGAATTCGTCTGCCAACACTGCGGTCACACCGCACCGGCAGACGAACACGCCGCACGCAACATACTTAGGGCTGGACTGGCCCTACACGCTGCCACCGCAGCGTAAAAGAAGCCGGTCACTTCAGCGACCGGAGAAGTCACTCAGTGCGGTTGGCGGTCGATCGATCGATCTAACTCAACGACCACGCCGTTGTGCAAGTCCTCATCACTGCGCAGCGTCAACGCCACGTCAAGGTGCAAGTGCTCCTCGATGCGGCCTTCCGCAGCCGCAGACCAACCAGACCGCTTACACCACACTGCACGACGCCGGCATCGCTGTGACTTGGGCCCCATCGGACACCCTTCTGGTCGCGGCCTTGCGAGGAGGCCTGCAGCCGTCGACCACGCTGTGTGATTTCAACAGTGACGCCAACCTGCATAGTGTTCACGCGCTCTTCGACAATTGGGATCGCCCGCCTGACAGACGGCGCCGCAGCTGTACATGTTGCTTGACCGCACCGCCCGGGCGGTGAATCGGGCTGTTCTACGCAGACTTTGATCAGTTCCGCCGATGCGCTTTCCCGTGCGGGGCAGCGGGCACCACTGCGCTACGAGACAATGCGTGCATGGAGCATTGGGCGGAAACCGATTTGGCCTGGGACCTCGCCGATGCACTTGGTCACCTCCTCGCCGAGGACAGCCGAGCAGAGCTTTATGCCGCGATCGGCGCTGGGAATCCCTCCACCGCGATCGTCACCTTGCTCACCGCCGCGGGTGACACCTCGTCGCTGCCTCGACCGCTGGTGGACAGGATCGGCGATTGGCTCGACCCCTATCAGCACACTGCCGATGCTCCCAGGCTGCGCGATTTGCTTGACCGAAGCGCAGCAGCTGCCAGACCTGGCGAGTCCGAACAGGGACCAGGCCCGTAGCCTCACAGTTCTAGACCCGGTCCCTCTTCGCGTTCAGCCTTGCGTTGATGTCTGGACAACAAGTCCGCGTTGTGCCGCGCATCCTCATAGAGCCGCTGGACCCAATTAGTCTCACGCTCACTAAGTTCGGCTGAGTGTCGCACTTGCACCGTTTCGGCCAGCAAAGCCTTAACCGCTTGTACCCGTCGCCTGTGGCATGTCCATGAAAACGCGCTGCGATGAATTCCGCGCGCTTGGCATACAGTTTTTCAGCGTCCAGCTCGTAGACAGCATTGCGGCACAGTTGGTGGAAGAACAGCGTTTCGGTCCTCGAATTCCCGTCGCGAAAAGGATGAACTGAATCGATCGCTCCCCAGTACGTGCCCAGCCGTTCGATGAATCGATCTGGCGCCAGCTTGATGAGGTGTCTTCGGCCTGCAAGCGGGCAAACACATACTCGGCGCTGTCGCGCACTTGCGGGCCCGGCCGATAGCGGTATTGCACAGTGGGTGCGGCGGGGTCATTTACCAAAAATTGACGACGTCGCGGCCCCGCTTGGTCATCGGCCCGGCAGGCACCGCCCGCGGGATGCCAGCCCAGTTGTACACGTCACCCAACAACCGTCGATGTATGTCGCAATAGTGCTTGAAATCGAAAGTCCCACTACGGTTTTCAAGAACGATCTCGTAGATCCGCACCGCCGAAATCTGCGACTCGACGAAGCTGAGCATCCGTTGGTCGCGGATGCCGAGCTTATTACGCAGAACGCCAGGTGCGTCCGGCCAGAAGTAGTCTTCCCAACGGCGGTATTCGTCCACCTACGCCGGCTGGGAGGCCACGCGGTTGAGGATCGCCTCGACCGCCTGATCTGCGGTCAGCTCGCCGCGGCCCATCTTGTCTGTCAGTTCCCGAGTAAAGGGATCGACGCTGTGTCCGGCCAGGCCCAGTGCGGCTTTCGTCACCGCAGCAGCTTCCTGGGGACCCACCGGCGACGACATGTTCATAAATCCCAGAGTATTCGCGCGCTGCTCGGAGCCCCGCAACTACACAGTCCCGGCGCCGGGGCCGAGTGTTAGCTAGGTTTCGGCAGTGAGTTCGGCGATCAGCGCCTCGATGCGGCGCTCGTCCTCCTCGGTGACGGGTTGTTCGGATTCGGCGGCCACAACCACATCCGGTGCGACATCCATTGCGCCGGCGGCCTCGGCGACGCTGAGGGCAGCGCCCGTCCGCGCGGTGTAGAGCCGCTGGCCCAGCGTGGCGCCTGGGGCCGCGGCCGCCCGCACCATTAGGTCGCCGTATCGCTGTCGGAGCAGCCGCAACGCCTTAATCACCTCTGGTGAGCCTTGGCTGCTGCGCACCGCGCGTGCCGTGATCGCCTCTACGGTGCGTAGGTCGGCAAGCACCCGGCGCACACGCTCTGGAAAGGCCTCCTCGTGGTCGTCGGGAAGCGCATCGGCCGCGGCCAGTACTTGTTCGACCGCCACAGTGACTGCGTCCGTAATCACCGTGCCAGCCTCGGACTCGTTGCGGGCTGGTTCGATAGCGCCGCTTACGACGGCGGTTCTGCCGTCATATAGTTTGGCGAGCGTGCCGGGCGGCCACTGGACAACCTGCTCGAGCTTGGCTCGGGTGCGTTCACGGGGCCACGACCGCCCCTTTTCAAAGGCGATCAAATTGGGCGCGCCGATGATGCCTTGCTTTGCCAATTGGCGCTGTGAAATGCCCAGTTCCCCCCGGCGGGCGGCGAACGCCGCACCGGCGCGGGCCACGCCGACCGTGTCCGCGTCGTCGTGCATCGCGTCAGTGTATCGGTTGCCTGGCGTAGCCCCATAGAGCTGGTCAGCGACACGTCTGTATTGCTGATTACGTTTGCCGCTTACGTTAGCGCTTACAAGTAATCGGCCAGCCGCTTATGTTTATGCTTGCAGTGCTTACGTTAGCGCGCTAACGTTAGCGCCCATCTAGTGATAACGCTCAGTGGGAGGAGCGACCGTGACCGTCATTTTGGAACTACCGCCCGTACTCACCGCCACCCCCTGCGTGGCCGACCCAGACCGCTGGGCCGACGGCGGCAACGACCCCACCCTCAAGGCCCTGTGCCGAGGGTGCCCCCGCCGATGGCTGTGCGCGAAGGAAGCCCTGCACACCCCGGGTATCGAAGGCCTAGTGGCCGGGGTGCACGTCCCGAAAGAGGGTCGCACGCGCACGTTCGCGTTGCGCCAACTGCAATCGCTGGCCGCTTACGCCGGCTATGCCGATCAGCCCACCATCCCCTAACCGGCGCCACCCAGCGACCAGTGTCGCTGCCCGCGCATCGACCCCGCCGTGGCGCAACCGTCACACCCTTCGCAATCGGCTTGGTTCCCCGACACCCATCCGCCGGGGCCTTCCTAGGAGGTCCACATGACCGCCATCCTCACCCCCGCCCCACCAGCCCTGGAATCGGCGCTGCGCGCCGGGCTGCGCTGGCTTTATGCCACCAAACAACCCTCGGACGCTCTGGTGGAACGCCGTGGCGCCAAACTCATCACCACCGAACGGACCTTGCGCTTCGTCCCGGTCCGCGCCGATGGCAACCCGCTCATCGTCGTCGACCTGCCCGCCGTGCACTGGGGTGCCGGCAATCTCACCTTACCTCTTAACGCGCTGCCCCCGAACGAATTACCCTCTCTGGCAAGTGAATTAGCGGAATTGGGCATCCCCACCAGCGCGCTGCACTATCACGGCATCACCGGCACCATCGCACTGGACGTCCCCGCCCACCCCAGCCTTCAAGAGGCCGTACGCCGTTACGACCGCGGCTGTCCGTGGCATCACACGCAAGTCTGCGAAGCCCCATTACGCGACGGCGGCCAGGCCTGCCCCTGGCATGCCGATGGCCACAACAGGGCCATTTGGCCGGCGATAACCGAAACGGAATCCCCTGCGCAACCACGCAAACCATGATGTCACCGTCACTGCTGTCGCACGTTCGTGCTAGTTACCGCCCCGGCACTGCCAGCAGAGATCGCAACGCATGCACAGCAATTGCGATGCAGGCCAATGCTTCCCAAGACAGCACCAGACCGCGGCGCCGGACAGACGACCAAGGGGGCAAAAGTGCCGGGGATGTAGGCACCACGGCCAGCTCGGCCAATTATCGTGGGCCGGCCCGGGACGCAAGCGTCTCGACTCTCCAGCAGGCTGCGCCCTAACCCGAGCAGAAGAGCATGGGCTGCCGAAGCGATCCATCGCTAACAGTGAAAAGTGTTGCGCTCCATGGCCGCGACGATCGCGCTGGCTGCCGATGCTCAAACAGCGTGGGTAAGGGCCCGTCATGGGATGTCAACCGCGCCGCACTACCAAGTGACGGCTGTGACGGATGGTGCGGCGTGTCACCGAGGGAATGGAGTGCAAATGAGGCATGCTAGCGCCGAGCGGATATCCGCCACCGAATACCCGGCGGATATCCGCCGGGAGAGGAAAGTTCGCCCCCTAGAGAGAGGACGCACCTGGCCGCGACTGTAGTCGGCCGCCCGAAATCACCGCATTACCAAGTAAATAGAGCGCAGATAAGAGGCCCCTAAACGGCAAAACCCCCGGCCGTCAAGCCGAGGGTAGCCGGTTCGAGCTGCAACTCGAACCAATTTGGGTGCTCTCGCGAAAATCCCCATCTCGAAGGGAATCGTCATGAAAGACGCATTCCACGGTAGCGCACACCCTGAAAACGGTCTAGTCACCGCGTCCCGTGGATCCACCAGGACTGTCACCCATCCGTATCGCGGCAGTAGCCCTGGCGACCGGCGCCGCGGCACCGCCCGAACCGCGCCGCTGTGGATTCAACGCGCCGGCAGCCACTGCTTCGCTCGTGTCCCAAATATCGTTCTCGAACTCGACGTAGTCTGGGCGGCCGTTCCGTGCTGGAGTGGGCGGGCCCAACGGTGGGCGCAGACCACGGTCCCGATGGCGTACAAGCTGCGCTACAACACCCACGTACGCCCTGTCATGCCCAACAACCCCGTCAGCTTGAAAACCCTTGTCGCCGTGGCTGAGGCACGCGCCTCTTTCGCTGATCACCGCACCGGGCGCAACTGTCGACCCACCAACGCACGGCTGGCGCAAATGACCCGCCTTTCCGTTCGGACAGTACAGCGCGCCTCAACCGCACTGCGGCTCTTGGGAGTTGCGACCGAAGTCATGCGTGGTCGACAGCGCACCAAGGCCGAACGATTCGCAAGCTGGCGGGTTGGGGACAAAGGCCGCGGATGGGCTTCGGTGTGGGCCTTACACGACTGCCGAATTCAAACGCTGTCATCCCATCCCGGAGGGTCTCTTTTAACCCAAAAAACCTCCCCTAAATCATCACTCACCACCCAACACCGGCGCTACGCCGCCGGTCGCAGCGCCGCTCCGCGGCGCACCAGCATCGATCCACGGGGCCTCGCCCTGGCAAACAATTGGGTCCTTAGCGAGCAAAGCCCGCCGTGGGCACGTCGCTATCGGACAGGCACTCCCTGGGCGAAAATCGTGACCAAGGCCGCCCAGCACGGTTGGACACCGCGAGATCTCAACACCCTCATCCAAGACTGGGTGGGCACCGGACATTGGATACCCGACAACCCGCATAAACCCATCGGATTACTCGGGGCCATGATCGCCGCACACGGCGACCTGACCAACCGCCCCTCGGCCTACGACGTCGCTCGAGAGCAAGAAGAGGTCGAGCGGGCACGGGCACGCATCGCCGCGCAACTCGCTGCGCGCGAAGCCAACCGGAAGGCTCGCGAGGCCGGCCGAGAAGCGTTGTCGGGCCCGGGGCACGCAGCGGCCCGAAAAGCCTTGGAGGACATCCGGGACCGAACGCTGCGTCGTCGCTACGAACAACCGTTTCGGGACAACCCACGATGAGCCGCTCCCCTATTCACCCCAAGATCGCCTGCCGGGACGATCCCGAGCGGTGGTTTGACCGGCGGGGCCGCGGCGATGCATTGGCTGAATGCCTTCAGTGCCCCGTCCGGTCGTGGTGTGCTCGAGAGGCATTGAAATGCAAGGCTTCGTGGGGTGTTTGGGCAGGCGTCTGGATCGACGGACACCACGACGACGCGGCACCCTACCTCGAGGCCATCGCCGAGGATCTCAGGCTCGCCGACGGCGGTGATCCTGAGCCGACAGAACCTCGCACGCCGCTGGATGACGATACCAACAGTCACCACCCCCCGGCCTATACGCCGCTAGTGAGGCCGGCGTCACCTATCGCCTCGCGCTCGACGGCGACGCGAGTGCTGGCGCGGAGCTCGGGTAGCTGTGAGGTTTTCACCGAGGGCTGCCACTACACCTTCGATCGTCTCGTGAACCGCTGCCCCACCCGGGATTTGACTGAAAACCTCTCCCCCACAGAAGTGTTCGCCGCCTGCGTGGCATGCGCAGACACCGTAAGGTGCATGGAACCACGCCTTGCGCAACGGTCCGGTTATGTCATCGACGCCCACCGGGATCCAACGTCGATACCGTTTCACTGGCGCGCATCGCGGTGGGTGTTGTTTGAGCGCGACGGGTGGCTGACCGAGATCCGCGCAGACGTGCAGACCGCTTGAGAGCCTTAACCGCGGTTAATCTGCGGCACGCGCGGTCATCCGCTTGCGCCGCGCCAGTGCATCCTCCACGAGATCCGAAGCGAAATCCTGTGCGGTGAGTAGCACGTCGTCGCGTTTAGCGTGCAACCATGCTTGACGAAGCCGCTCCGCGGTGGTCGATCGCAGCCTCAGTGTGCGAGGAGCCTTGACCTCGGTTGCGGCGGAAGGTCGACGAGCTGGTGGCAGCGCGCTTGCGGACGACACAGGGCTACTTTCCGTCACTGTGACGGCGAGTGGCGGTGCATTCGGCTCAGGGGCATCGGCGCTCTCAGCCGTCTTGCGGGTCTGGGCCCCAGCGGTCGACAGCATGCCGAGTACGGCGGCGGCAGTGTCCTTTTTAGGCATGATGCTTTCCTCGATTCCGTCGGCCCTCATCAACGAGGGTCATCACTTCAACGGTGAAACTCGCGTACGCATGCGCCAGATCCGGATCGGCTTCAAGGTCTCCAAGGACCACCTGGTCGGAGACCATCCGTTCGGCGGCAGTACGTTTCGGGATCATCGTTGCAAAAATGGGAAGCCCATCATTGCGCAGCGCATGCAGAGTTTCCCGACTGATCAGTGTGGACGGCTCGTACTTCGTCAGCAGGACACCCAGGAAGGTTGCCGACAGAACTCGATGCTGTCGCAGCGTAGAAGACCACTCCAAGAACATGTTGACCCCTCGCCTACCCCACTTGCTGGCATCGGTCGGCACGACGAACCAGTCAGCAGCGTTGAGCGCGGTGATCACCAGTTGGCCCAGGTTCGGCGAAAGGTCGAGCACGATCGCGTCGTACTCCTGATACACCGGCGCAAGGGCCATCGCCAACTGCTCCTCGCGCCGGTGCATCGTCACGAGCTCCTGGTCCAATTTGGCGACAGCAAGGGTGGACGGAACCAGGTCGAGATTCTCCAACCGCGTCTTACGCCGGACCTTATCGATCGGTGCGCCCTCGCCGATCAAGTCATAGATGTCGAACTCGACGTCGTCGTCGGGGTCGAACATCGACGTCGAATTGCCTTGAGGGTCACAGTCGGTGAGCAAGGTGCGCCACCCGGCTTGTGCCAGGCCGGCGGCAAGGTTCACCGCGGTGAAGGACTTCCCTACCCCGCCCTTGTGATTAGCGATCGCAATCACTTCCGCTTTCACGATAATCACTCCTTTATCATTCGCCTCATCTATTACACCAAGGTGGTCGCGTGTCCCGGTGATCTGGCGATGGCGTGTCGACGTGATGTGATCGCCGCGTGATGCCGTGACCGGATGACCCCGCGACGAAGTGACGGCGTCATCCAGTGATGTGGCAACCAGGTGATCGCGTTTTCCGGTCATCCGGTCATCCGGTCATCCGGTCATCCGGTGATGCGGTGAAGAAATCATCGGATCACGGAGTCACCGAGTTGCGTGGTGATGCCGAAACCGGGTGACTGTGTCACTGGATGATCAAGCGAACCAGTGATCGGGTTGCATGGTCATTGAGTCGCGTCGTGATGGGGCGATCGGGCGATTCAGTGCCTGTGTGATTCCATCACGCGATCGCTGCATCACTCAGTGCGGTAGTGATTTACTCACATAATGATCGACTGACACGGTGATTCGATGATGGTGCGGCGCTGCGATCTGATCTTCCGGTGATATTGCGATGCGGTGATCGAGTCACCCGATCACCCGGTGACGCAGGATCGCCCAAGGCGCACGGAACAGATAAGCCGCACCCCGAGACCACCCTCTGAAGATCGGCGTCACCGTGACGAAAGCCCTCAGATCGGGGGGTGCCCACAGACTCTGCGGCTTGGGGCCGTGACGGTGCACGCCGGGTCGACAATGGGGGAGTGGTGCTCGATCGGCTTTGGCCTGCTGGCTCTGAGCCGCTGCATGAGCGGGCTGCCCGCTGGGCTCATTGGGATGGTGGTGCGATGCGACGTAACGCCGATTGACCGGCGGTTCGCTACTCAGGGGCTGGGCACCTACCGCCCGGCCGGCGTAGGAATCCGGCTGACATCCGGCGGAGGTATGAGACTGCTGCCGTCTTAACCGCGGTTAAGACGGCAGCCACTAATTTCCGACAGCGCCTCGATCGAGCGCCTGAGCCATGTTTGTGCGTAAGGCTGCTGCTTGGTCGAGCGCCCGCTCACACTCGGTGCGCGCCGGCGCGTTCGGCCCGGGATCATGGCTCTCGTGGGCATGCTTGACCTGCCGAGGGGACCGTCCATCAACCGCATCGGAGCCCAACTGGGCGAACCGGCTGCGCAGCTGATCGGCGCGAGCAAGGAGGGTATGTACTGCGTATGGGCGGGTGCTGTCCAAACTCAGCACGGCGGGCGCTGTCCGCAGCTCGGATGCGGCCAGGGCGAGAATCACCATGGTCGCCGGCGTGAAGCCGCTTCGTTCATCAACGGCCAGCTCGTCGATCCAGTCTCGGTCCTCGACGTTGAAGCGCGCGGCTTGCTCGACGAGGCCAGCGATGACCGACCGCAATTCGTCGTGGTGGTCGGCCAGCCATGCCGCCTCGACGGGTAACCGCTCGCGGCGCTCGCGTTCCGCGCGGCGCGAGTCTCGGGCGATCTTCTCGTCGGGACGGTCATAGCGCAGCAGACACTCGAGCCGGTCGATGCGATCGAGAACGCCTTGCTTGCCCACTCCTACTTGGGATCCGAGCTGTGAGAGGAAGATGCCACGATCGCGTCCGGCCTTCAAGAAGTGGAGCTCGCGCCGGCGATCCTCCCACCACAACCAGTTGTTGAGCGTCAGGGCGTCACAGACGTCTGCCTGTAAAGCCCATCGGGGGATCTCCCGGTGGCTGTATTGCTGCAGGTAGTCAAGGACTTCGCGGGGGTCGGATTCCGGTGAGTCGGGCAGCTTTTCGCGGTACCGGTCCTCGACTTTCGCCCGTCTCCTTGCGATCCTCACAATGGCCGCACTGACCTCATGTCTGTGTACCTTGGGTCGGGCGGCCACCCTGTCAGTATTTCACTGACGCATAGGGCGGCCGGGTAACGACATCCGTGTGTTGTTTACCGCATGAGGGCCGAGCAGAACCTGAGTTGCAGCAGTGTCCGCTGCATCCCCGAGTTCCTGCAGAGCCGAACCCGTTGTGCCCATAGCCGCTTCGGCGTCAAAGATCACAGCGAACGTCACCGCCGTGTGGGGCTCGGGACCGGGACTGCGGACTTAACCGCGGTTAAGTCCGCAGTCCCGGAACGTGATCGTTGCGGTCGCACCCTTAGCGGTCCGCTCTCGATGGGGTGATGACTAGGGGCCGTTGACCCTCTAGGGCAATGAGATTGGTTCCGGCGTGTCCACCCGACACGATGGGATGCGGCCCCGTAGACTGCCGCTGTCTCATCCGAAGTACCCCGCATAGCGGGGGAAGCATACGGAAGGCCAGTTATGGCTGTTCACGTCGTTCTCAATCAGAAGGGCGGCGTCGGGAAGAGCACGATCGCCGTCAATTTAGCCGCGGTCACCGCCGATGTCCTCAATCACGACGACGATCCGGACTCAAGCTCACCCGTCGCGGCGGTCTCGGTCGACCCCCAAGGCTCCGCAGTGTGGTGGGCTGCTCGCATCGACGATCTTCCATTTCATATCGTTCAGGCCCACGAAGATATTGACGGCCTCAAGCGCCTAGGTGAGCTTCCCGGTATCCAGCATGTCTACGTCGACACTCCCGGATGGATCGACTTGGAGTCGGGCAACGGCACTGCGGATCCGCTGGGGCGCGGTCCGGCAGCCGATGCCCTGCGAGTGGTCCTCGACGTCGCTGACTCGGTCATTGTTCCGATCGAAACCGAGCCGCTGAGTTTCGACCCGACCGCCCGCACCATTAACAAGGTAATTGCGCCCCGGGGGATTCCCTACCTCGTGGTGATCAATAACTGGGACCCGCGCGACGGCATGCACGATCTCAACGAGACAAAAGAGTTCATCAGGGCTAACGGTTGGCCGTTGGCCCACACCGTGATTCGTCACTACAAGCTGCACGCGCGGGCCAGCGCCGACGGACAGGTGGTGACCGAGTATCCACTGAATCGCGTTGCGCTGCAGGCGCGGGAAGACTTTTACAAGTTTGCGCTGGAGCTCAATGTCGGAGGTGGGCACTGATGGCAAGGGGGCAGCGCACCAACCTCGCCTCGCTCGCCAACCGGGTGGGAGACAACTCACCGGTCGAGCAGATGACCCCGATGCACGGTCGCACCGCATTGCTGACAGACCTCACCGCCAATCCGCGTAACCCACGCGATGACGTCGGCGATCTTTCCGATCTCGAATCCATCGCCGACATGCAGCTCCAACCCGCCGTCGTGGTCACCTCCACTGCCTATCTGAGGTTGTATCCCGAAGACACGATTACGACACGCTTCGTGGTGGTCAACGGATGCCGACGTCTGGCTGCCGCACACAAGTACGGCCGCACTGATCTGGCCATTGTCGTCAACGACGAGATCGCCCGCGACCGCGTCACGCTGATCTCAGCATCGATTGCCGAAAACGTGGATCGTCAGGACTTCGATGTCATCGAGGAAGCCAAAGCCGTGGAAGCCCTCGTACAGGAGTGCGGCAGCGGGGTAGAGGCAGCCAACCGGCTCCGCAAGACCCAAGCCTGGGTATCACAGCGCCGCGCGTTGCTGGAACTCGCACCACAATTGCAAACCGCGTTGCGCCGAGGCGAATTGGCGATCCGTGAAGCTCGCACCTTGGCGCGCGTGCCCCTCGAGCAGCAAGTCGCACGCTGGCAGGCCGCACAAGACAAAAAGAACGATGACGGCAAGCACCACGGCGAACCCGACAAGCGCTCCAGCCCGTCTCGGGTCATCGCTAGCGCGCTCAATGAATTCGAATCCAAACCTCGGCTGCTCGCGGACGCCCTGCGCACCCACCTGGGCGAAGATGGGGTCAAGACTCTGGTGGCTGTGCTCTCCGACGCGGCCGCGGCGGTGTAGTCCAAACCGCCGCACCGTCACGTGACAAAAGGACGCCGAGCTGGGCCAGGGCGGACGAAACGACGTGCAGCGACACCGCTGTCGCTAAATGGCGACACCGCGAAGCGGCTTTCGTCGAGGGTAGGGCTTAGAGCCGGCTGGCCAGCTCGCCCAGATTGCCCGGTGTCATAAACTGCGCCAGGGCGTCAAGGTAATTGCGTGCCACCGCACGATACTTGTCTGCGGCCTCGTTGGTCGAGCGATCGGCATCAAGCAGATCCTGCTGCGCAGCGATCAGCAGCCGATTGGCCTCCGTTAGCGAAACAACTTGCGCCCGAAGCGCGTCGGCCTCGTCACCCGCCGACGGGACAGCCTCACTCGGTGGCGGGGCGAACTCGTCGGCGTAGACATACCATCGCAGCCGCTCCGGCCTCGGCATGGCTCCGCCGCGAATCGAGCCCGTCTTAATGGCGCGGATGATGGTGCGCGGATCCTTATTGAGCCGCTTAGCGGCCTCCGATAGCGACACGACAGGACCGCCGGGCGTGGTCTCCACCCCCGGCGGTGGCTGCTTCGGCTCAGTCATCGCTGGATTACTCCGGCCGCACGGTTCGCTCCGTCGTCTGCAACGGCGTCATGCCGCTAATTAAGGCCATAATAGCGACATGGCCCGGGCGTAGAGGACTCAATGCGCCAATTTTAAGGCAGCTATGCTCTAAAATAACGACATCACGACGAGGTGATTTGAAGCCCGCCGAGGTACCCGGAGGACAAGGTGAGTAGCAGCGAACAGCGCAAGCTAACCGGCAAGGTATTGGTGCGCTTCGCCGAAGAGGACCTCAAAGCGCTGCAGCAAGAAGCCGACCGCCAGGGCGTGAGTCTGCCGCACCTGATGCGCGAATTGAGCCTGCGCACCCTGGTCGCGCAAGCCTCGTAACACTCGCCGACCCCGGAACGGGCTGGCTCTCCTGGCTCGTTTTAAGGCAGGCAAGCATGGCCCTGTCATCGAAGCTCTTCTGCTTAGCGAATCCTTTGCGCCCGGCGCAAACGATGCGGACCGAATTACGTTCTGGCGCAGTGCGGGTGGTGCTCGCGTATGTGGTGTCGGAGTAGGGAACCAAGCAACGTTGGAATCGGAACACACAGTGACGCAGGGGCATCGAAGTCTTCTGGTTACCTGTCGCTGGTCGGACTGGGGATCATTGGCATCGCATCCGGTGTGGTCGCACTCGATTGGGGTCGGGTAGTGCGCCGCTCGAGGCGGTTTCGTTCGGTCTTAACCATCCACATGGCAGCGAACTCTTCGTGGCGCTGCAGGCCAAGCCGGTTGCACAGCAGATGGCTCGCGCTTTGCAGCACCAAAGGCGTTAGTACCGCGTTGTTCTGGGCCGGATCGGCCCAGAACTCGCGCAGGGCGGCGGCTAGGTCGATGGCCGCGTCGATGTGCGGATGTTGTTTGCGCAGCTCGGTTTTGATCTTGTGCACGACCGCGCCCAGCTCCCGACTGTAGTGCTCCACCGCGACGTCGATCACCTCGCCAGCGTTCACCCGGCTCGGGTCGAGACCGTCCAGCCATTGGGTCAGGACCCCGGCAGCGGCCTCGACACCTGGCCTGATAAGCCAAGCGGCGGTAGCCGGGGTCGGCGGGTTGGGCTCAATAACCGGCAACCTGGCGACGATATGCGCGGTCTCGAGACAAAACAGCCGTTCATAACACGGGAAGCTCCGAGCTCCGCCGTAGCGCTCCAGTTCGCGGTGGTAGACGGGGATCGTGTAGTCGCCGATGCGCCCCGCTATGCGAGCCTCAGCCAGCCACGCCAAGACACCGTTGAGCTCGGCAACCGGGCGTCGCACCCGTAAACGGAGTTGGTCGCGGTCGTTTTCTCGGTAACGCACGAAGTACCAGTCGCCGAGGAGCCCAGGGAACGCGTCGGCAAACGCCCGCACGGTACGGTCATGTGAGCTACCGGTGGCAGTGATGGCGAACGATGTCCAAGCGCCCCCTGGCA
Organism: Mycobacterium sp. NGS33; assembly: GCF_059812885.1. Classification (NCBI taxonomy): domain Bacteria; kingdom Bacillati; phylum Actinomycetota; class Actinomycetes; order Mycobacteriales; family Mycobacteriaceae; genus Mycobacterium; species Mycobacterium sp. NGS33. Next base: position 88,288 of record NZ_JCALDN010000017.1, read on the forward strand.
TCAGCAGCCGATGCACGTCGTCGGCGGGGTCGTGCAGTGGCCGGCTGGTTAGGTCGGGTTCGACGCCCGGTGAGCTCGGGCAAGCAACAGTCACCACCACCTCGGCGGGGTGCGCTGCCGCCCGGTGGTCGCCCACCACGCCCAACTGATCCGGCGGCGGGGCGCGAAACACCCACTGGTTGCCGGCGGTGATCTCGTCAAGCAGCAGGTCCAAGTGCACCGGGTGTTGAGTGTCGAGGTGCAGCCGGTTGTCGTGCGGGCCGACGCGGACGTGGCGGCTGACGCCGGCCGCGATAAGCCAGTCCCGCAGCGCAGTCGGGGTGGGCTCCGTAGTCGCCGGATAGCGCCACCGCTGCTCGGCCAGGATGACGCCCCGGTATTCGACCGCGGGAAGGTGATTCAAGCTCGCCTCGGCCTGGCCCCAGGACCAAAACGGCACCCGGGTCCCGGCGTCGGATATCTCCCGCAACAGCCGGATCACGTTGGCCGAGGCGCGGGTCGTGGCCATGTTGAGCTGACGCACGCTCACTGGTGTGCCGTCGGCCAGGACGGTCCGCACACGCCCATCCGCGAAACCGAGGTAAACGTCGGCGAGGGTGAGCACCGTGCCGACCGGGCGGTGCGGACGCGCATTAACTGCGAGTGTCACCGGATAGAGCTCTGCGGTAGCGGCGACCTCGTTGATGGAGTCCGCTCCGGCGATGTAGTCGACTCCACAGAGGATTCCCCGGCCGGCGGTCTGGTCGGCCCACCGGGCGGTGTCGAACTCCGCGCAGTGCAGCGCGTAGTCCCGCGCCCGCGGCATGACGGCGGTGAAACGTCCCACGGTGGACCCGCCGGGAAAACCGAGTCCGGCGACCGTGGCCCTCAGACCCGACCGCTCGCGGTGAAGCCCAAGAATCAGATCGAAACTGCTGGGCATGCCGTCGGGCTCGGGGAAGCCCGCCAAGTCGGCATCGGTGAGCTCCACGGCGTCCACGCCAGCGGATGCCGCCCTCTGTAGAAGTTGGGCGATCAGGTCTCGGCGCCGCGCGGCCGCGGGGTCGTCGTCCTCGTCGGCAAATGGACGTTGCGGCGCAACGACCTCGTAGGCCCGCGGGTAGCCGACCCCGAGATCCTCATCGACAGCGGTCAATAACGGCACCAGCGTGTCGCCGTACCGTTCCCAAAACCTGGCGCCGAACTCATCTAGCGCGCGAGTGGCCGGCAGGTGCGCCATTGTCGCAGCCAGGGCCGCCATGGCATCGAGGCCCGCGCCGACGGCAGACGCCGGCACGTGCCCGGACGACTCGAGTTCAAGGTCGACGTGGACGTCGCGTTGGACCCCGCCCGCCCAGCACAGTTGCAGTAGCGCCTCCAGGCTGCGGTCATCAACCGGGTCGGCCGAGCTGGAATACCGCGCGACGGCATTCCGCATCTCGGTCACACCCTCGACGGCGTCGGGCACGCGCGCTAACGGGTCGCCGTCGAATGCGGAGTGCTCCGCCTCGCACAGCAGTACCTCGGCCTGCAGCAGGTCGTCGATCAGCTTGTGCACCTTGGCCGGGCCGGCGGCGGGATAGGCGTCGGCGAGCCGCTGCTCGATGTCTTGTCGCACCGCGGTGCCAGCAGCGGTGTCGACGGCCAGCCGGGCAGGCCCGGTCGCCCTGATCGAGGCCAGGGTGTTGGTGTCGTCGATACCGCGCATGACGGTGACGACCAGGCGATCGGCGCGTTCGGTCAGCGCCGGGTTGGGGTACAGCCGAGCCTGCGGCATCGCCCGCGCCTTCTCGGCCAGACGCCTGGTGACCGCCCCGGCGGCCCGGACATGTCGGATGTGGGAGGCCCCGAGCACCGGTTCCCCGTCGCCGATCGGCAGCACCGCCACACCCGCGAACATGCCGAACGGCGTGCATCTGGTGCTCAAGCGCAGCGCATACTTCAGCAAGCCCTTGTGCAGGCGTTTGCGTTTCTTCACCGATGTGTCAGTACCCCAGGACGACAGCAGCTTGTCGATCTGAGCCGCCAGCACCGGGCTGGCGAGCAGCACGGCCTCACGCACCGCAGTGGCCGACCACAGCCGCGCGATGGCGTTGGAATCGCCCCACTCGCTAGGGAAATCGGGATACTCGCCCACCACTCCCAGCGAACACCGAAGGATCACGGAATCGCTGAGTGAGCCCCAGGCCCAATCAAGATTTCGTCGGGGTGGCGTGGTCACTCACACTGCATCTGCGAAGAGAAAAGCATGACGAGGGTGTGCGGAGACTCACTGATCCACAGGATTCGACGGTCTCTCGGGCTTGGTATAGATCCTGAACAAGACCAACAAGTTGAGCACCACGATTAGCGCGTCGACGTAACTTCCGGGCGGGTGCATCGTTGGAATCAACAGCACAATGACGCAGGTGACCGCCAGTGTGATCTTCGGCCACGTTGTTGTATACGTCCCCCGGCGGACTAAAACCACGGCCACAATCACGAGCAGAATGACGTACAGCAGCGTTGCCAGAATCCACCAGTACTCGGTCAACCAATTCGCAAACATCGTAAAGTTTCACCTGCCATCACGCCGCCGAGCTGTCGTTGACTAGTCCTTGCAATGCTGCCCTTTCGATCCGCAACCATACATATTTGAGTGGGTCGCAATCGTCCACGCGCCGGTCTGAGTCACCAGCCCGGTGACACCAATGGTGATTTCCCACGTCCCCTCGGGGACAGGTCCGGTGAGGCCCGCCGGGCGAGCGTAGTGAGTGTCGAGATCGAAATCGTCGCGACCTCCCCCTGGCGGGGTTTGTTTGTAGTCGATCTCTTTTACTCCCGCGGCGAGCTGCACCGCTTGACTTCGGGTGGTCGCGACGACGTTGTTGGCAGCTTGGACATGAGTTTTCATCGCGGCCAGGACGGCGCGCTGCGCGGCGGGGGTATTCGCGCTCGCTGCGGCCTGGGTAGTCGCGCGGGCCTGCTGGGCGATTGCGTCGAGTCGATCAGCACCGGCCTTGGTGATTGCGGCCGCCGCATCAAGGTGAGCACCGAGGGTGAGGTCATTGCGGGCGGCCGCGGTGATCACCGGTATCGAGGCGTCGACGAACTGGTGGTGCGCGTCGATCGCCTTACCCGACAGGCCACTCGTGAGCCGGCCGGCGGCCAGCGTCGTGTCAGCACCGAAAGCCAACGACTGCGCCGCCTCAGCGGGTGCTGGTGTGGTTTCGGCATCGGCAAACAACGATCGCGCACGCCGGATATTCGCCTCACCTTGCAGGCATGCCTGCACCACGGCCATAGACATAACCCAAGTATGAAGTGCAGCCAGGAGCTGCAGTCCCATTTTGAATGCCTAATCCGGCAGGCCGCGTTGTGGGGGGTCAGGATCCGCGAGGACCGCCTTGAGCTCCTCGAGCGCGAGGCGCACCGCCTAAATTTTGCGAGCGTGCAGGAACTGATTCTCAGCAGGCTGCCGGAGATTCCGACAGGTCGACCCCGCTCAACACCGGCGCGCCTGCGATCAACCGGTTAAACATGCCGCGGCGGTGCGCACTGGCCACAATCCGTCCGACCGTGCTGTGATGCAGATTGTGGCGGCGCCCGATGGTGCTCGGCGCGGTTCCAGCAGCGTTCTCGGCCAGCACAGCCGCCACAATCGCTGGATCCTTCGAGGTCACGCCGTCGCGAATTAGCTCATCTGCTGCCGGCCGCCATCGCTTGATGTCCACGCGCTCAGCCGTAGCGTCCCCGACGTGCACGGCCGCCAAAGGCCGCTCGACAGCCTCTGAGCGCGGCCGATCCGCCGCAGTGGACCGAGTCGGGGGAGAGGAGGCTGGCGGCGGGGGAGCCGGCTGGGCAGCGGGGCGCGACTCATGCGGTGAGGAATCCTCAGACTGTGCCGGGTGCGCCTTGAGGGAACCAATGGCAGCGATAACGTCACCGCCGTCGCTGAGTTGCTCGTGCGCCGGCGCGGCCACCGTCACCGCGCGTGGGGGAGAAAGCGACAACAGCGACAGCGTGGAATTGGCGATCGACATGTCGATAGCCACTGGCCATAACCACGCCCGAGAAGGTGCCATCCCCAGCATCACCGCCAGGTCACGCAGCGCGTCGAACGACAGGATGAATGCGACCGCTGCCAGACCAAACGTCGTGGCCAGCGCGCACCAATAGGCGAAACCAACGCGCCGCGCCTTGACTAGCAGACCTACCCCGTGGGTGGAACCCAGCAGCACCACCGGAGCCACAATGGCCGCTACCGCGGCGAGTCGAATCATCCCCGGCGGCGCCTTCAACACTGCGTGGGCGACATTCCCAGCGACCGAGACAGCAGTCGCCACAAACAGCCATGTCCAGAAGAACCGCGCTGCCGCACGCGTCTCCTTGGTGGATTCTCCGGCAACCATCGATCACCTTCCCGCCGCCGCTTGCGTGAGCCCGATCGGCCCGACATTTTCCAGGCCTCACGGGAGCTGACCTTTTTAGCCTATGGCCGCCAGATTGCTTCAGATGCACAACTTTCGGCGCCCAGGCACCATTTCCGCCGGGCCCTTACCACGGCGGCGGCGATCCATAGGACGCCAATTTCGGGCGTGCACACGTAACGACCGTGTGCACGAACTAGCTCGACCAGCCGCCCGGCCAGAGGTGAATTACGCTTGGCGCCAAGGATGCTCGTCGAGCATCGTGGTGACGATGTCCACGAGTTCACCGAATCCGTTGTCGCGTAGCTGCTCGACGATGTCCTCAATGCGTTGCAGCAGAGCACCATACGCGTTGGCGGCGACGGCGACATAGTTCTGCGCAGCCTGCACATCCCAGGCCGAGCCGAAACGCGAGGGAAGGATGCGCAATTCTTCGGACAGGCCCAGGGCCTGTTCTTGCACCGTCCCGACCAGGTTGCGCACCAGCTCAATATCAGCGGCGGCCCCCGGGGATCCCCCGCCCTGAGCTGCTGCGGCCTCGAGCACGTAATCGACGTGGCGCACGGTGGACAAGGCGTCCTCGACTGCCCCGGTATGCGCGCGGATCTGCGCCGCAGGCACCGGAATGCTTAAGGTCGTATCCCCGGCGCCGGCTTCTCTGGCCGCCGCCGCCCGGCGGATCTCCTCGCGTTCGGCGTGCACCCGCGCAATCTCGGTATGCACGGCCTGGTGCGCCGCCGTAATCGCTGCATCGGCTTGCCGGCGGGCCTCGGCGACGTGCGCGGCGGCCTCCGCGCGCACCTCCTCAACCTCCCTCTGGGCGCGCGCCATCGCCTCCTGCGCCGCGGTGCGGGCCCTGGCGATCTGCACTTGAGCGGTCTCCTGGGCGGCCGCGATTTCTCCGCTGGCCTGTCCGCGCGCCGCCGCAACGGCATCGGCCGCGTCGGCACGCACCTGGTCAAGTTCACCGCGCACCTGCTGAACGCGATGTTCGGCGTCCTGGCGTTCGCTGGCGCGCTCGGCCATCCGTTGCTCGGCCCGTTCTTCTGCCGCCCGAACTTCCTCCCTCGCGGCCGCCACCTCCGTCTCAGCGTCGGCGCGGACCCTGGCCAGCTCATCGCGCAGTTCCTGGATCGTTCTTTCCGCGGCTGCCCGCTCGGCGCTTCGCTCAGCTGAGCGCTCTTCGGCGCGCGCTTCAGCAGCGGTGAGCGCTTCGCGCGCCGCCGCCGCGTCGGCCGCAGCACTGGCCCGAACCTGCTGGAGTTCGCCGCGCAGCAGATCCAATCGTTGTTGGGCCGCTGCCCGTTCTTCGGCGCGCTCGGCGTCTTTGCGCGCACTTTCAGCTTCGACCGCCCTGACCCGCTCGCGCGCGGCGGTAGCCACGTCCGCCGACTGCTGCGCTTCAGCGCGGGCAGTGGCGGTGGCCGCTTCGGCGTCTCGCCGATCTTGATCAGCCTTCTCGGCCTGGCGCTCGGCGACCACGCGGCGATGATCGGCTTGCACGAGCTGCTGCACTGCCGAAAGGCGCTTAGGCGCAGGACCGAAACGCCGCCGCTGGTCAATGAGGTCTTGTTCGCTCATCTTGGCCACCGCGGCCACCTCAGGTGGAGTGGGCACACCAAGTCGGGTGTTGGCTGCGACCGCCGCTAACGCCGCCTGCTTGGTCAGCGCTGCCCACTCCTCGACGTCGAGCTCCTCGATTTGCTGCATCAGCGAGGTCATTGGCGGCGGCGCCTTCCGGTTGCAGGGACCTTACGCGCGGGCGCGCTCGACTCTTCGCCCGCCGCCGCTCCTGGGTCCCCGTTGGACTCCGGTGGGGCAGCTGAGGGTGGCTGCGTGGGGGTCGCTGACTGCGCGGCCACGAATTGTGCAGTGCCACCGCTTTGTCTGGCCAGCACACGGGAGAGCTGACTGAGTTGAACCGCCGCCGCCTTGGCCAAGTTGGCATCATCGAGTTTCTCGGCGTCGGCCTGGATTCCCTGCAGCACGGCCATGGCCAATTCGGGTCCAAAACCCACCGTGGCGCCCTCGCTAGCGGCAGGTTCAATCCCGCCCTTATCTACGACCCAGGCAAGCCTTTCGCGGCATTCCTGCAGCCGTGCAGCGCGTTGCGCATCTTCGCGCACCTCCCCGTGGTGGCGTTCTTGTTGCTCCACCAGCAACCCGTGCCGCTTGGACGCGCCGCGCACGGCAAAGATCACGACAGCAGCCACGATGATGGCGGCCAGAAGTGCTCCCGCGCCGCCAAATCCCGCCGACATCAGGAAATCACGGGCCGGCGGTAGCGCCGGCATTCCTTGAGGCAGCAGAACCTGGTCCGCCAGTAGCTGCGGCAATGAGCCAGTCATCACAAGGTCCTCCGATGTGTGCGAGTAGACGAGGGGGATTTAAGTGCCCAACCATGAACGTCATGGCGGCGAAGGATTGATTTCACGAGCGGCGCCTCAATGTGGGCCAGGGACGACGGGGGCAAACCAACCGGGCAGATACTCGAAATACCCGTACGGGGCCTTGGCGCCCTCCGGGACGTGGATAACGTCGCGCACGTCGATCGGCTGCTTGGGCGCCGGCCATGGCGTTTGCGGCCCGTATGACTGGCGGGGGTCCGGGGCGAAGATCCCCGGCGCCAATTCCTGTGTCCCGTAGGGCCCGAGCTCATGCGGGCCCAGGCGGGTAATCATGGTGTTATCCAGTGGATATTTCGCCGGCGGGGGCCCCGACAGCGAGTTGTCCTCGGGATACCACAGGCCGGGGCCGATCTGCTTCGACCCGTAGGGAGCCATTTCCCCTGGGCCCACGTGGATGATTTTGGTGACGTCAATCCAGTAGCGCGGGTCTTTACCGTGGGGCAGCTCGTCTTTGGGCGCTGGGGATTCCGGCGGGGGATCCTGGCCGAATCCAGCCCCTTGGACCCTGCCGCCGCCTTGGTAATCGAGGGCGCGGATTTGGCCGGCG